>SVRI01000030.1 GCA_015064895.1 Oscillospiraceae bacterium
ATTTTTTGTTGGGTGATGCACGAGCAGAGTATTATCAATTCCATACTTGAGAAACTGGATACACAGAACTGTGAGGTGAAATGCGTCTCGCTTGTAGCGGATGAAAAGACTCTGTGTGAAAGATTGGCAATGGATGTAGAAAGAGGTATCCGTTCTGAAGATGTAATTGAGCGAAGCATAGCAAGAATACCGATGTATCAAGCATTGGGTACCATTAAAATTGATACCAATGCAAAAAACGTGGCTATGATTGCCAATGAGATAAAGCTGTTGTAATACCGTCAAATTCCAATTTGTTGAACTAAACAGCACATATATTCTAAAAGGAGCATGGTTGAAATACACCTTGCCCCCTCTCATTTTCTATTATGTATTCATAAAAAGGTCATTTATGCATACCAATACTTATCTAATACAGAGACTATGATAAAACTATTTCCCTTGCAATTTATTGTGTTTTATGTTACAATATATGCTGCTTTCGGGCGGGATGTAAAAAATATTTCAAAAAAGTATTGACAAACGTAATTGTTTGTGGTAATATGCTCATGTTGACCGAAGAAAACAGGTGGTCGGACGGTGCAGAAGTGCCGCCAGAGACTATAATGAACCGTCGGCTACGGTTCGCCTGTCGAGGAAGATGTAATATAATGAGAATAGTGATATTTTTGTATTTATATTCTCCCTACATTGTCCTTTTTCTATGGTCGAAAAGGGCATTTTTTATTTTTGGGAGGTGAAACATATGCCAAGCGCAAAGATTCTTGAACAGAAGCAGCAGTTAGTAGCAGAGCTTGCTGAAAAGATGAAGAATGCAAAGTCCGGCGTTATCGTTGACTATTGCGGCATCACTGTTGATAAGGATACAGCCCTCAGAGCTGAACTCCGTAAGGCAGGCGTTGACTACACTGTTATTAAGAACACATACATCAAGAAGGCGGCAGACATCGCAGGTATCAGCGGTTTCGAACCTTATCTTGAAGGTATGACAGCTTTTGCTTTCAGCAACGAAGATCCCCTTGCACCCGCAAAGGTTCTCTGCAAGTTCGCTGAAGCAAATGAAACATTCAAGGTTAAAGTCGGTATGATGGACGGTGCTGTTATTGAAGCATCTGAAGTTGAAGCCCTCGCTAAGATTCCTTCTAAGGAAGTTCTTATCGGAAAGGTACTCGGAAGCATCCAGAGTCCTCTTTACGGCCTCGCTTACGCACTCCAGGCTATTATCGACAAGAGCGGCGAAGCTCCTGCAGAAGCACCTGCAGAAGAAGCTGCAGCAGAATAATTATTATCTGCTTTTTTCAAGGCGTGCGGTCAGCCTTTGAAGGACCGTGACAATATTAAATTTAACGAATAATTGGAGGTAACTCACAATGGCAACAGAAAAGACAATGCAGATTCTTGAAGAAATCAAGGGTCTTACAATCCTCGAACTCGCAGACCTCGTAAAGGCTCTCGAAGAAGAATTCGGCGTATCCGCTGCTCCCGTAGCAGTAGCAGGCGCAGTAGCAGCAGACGCTGGTGCAGCTGCAGCTGAAGAAAAGACAGAATTTGACGTAGTTCTTGCTTCCGCAGGCGACAGCAAGCTCGGCGTTATCAAGGTAGTTAGAGAAATCACAGGTCTCGGCCTCAAGGAAGCTAAGGACCTCGTTGAAGGCGCTCCCAAGACACTTAAGGAAGGCGTTTCCAAGGACGAAGCTGAAAAGATCAAGGAACAGCTCGTTGCTGCAGGCGCAAGCGTTGAACTTAAGTAATTTTGTTTTTATAAAAAATAAAAAATGCTTAAACATAAACCGCAGTCTTATGACTGCGGTTTTGTTTTGTCGTGGTATATTTTTTTATTTGCCGTAAAACACTAATTATATTAAAAAACGGCGTTTGGTTTACGTATTATATATAAAAAATATCAAAAATGTTAATAAAAATCTCAAAAATACACCAAGAATATTAACACATTTTCCCGAAAACATGTTATAATAATATCAGAAACTGATTTTTTCATATAAACAAGGGGGACTACCGATGAAAAAGTTCTATTACATTTTGGGTGCAGTGGCTGCGGCAGCGGCGATATTCGCAATTATAGCTGTTATGCTCAAAAAACTCAGAGTATCTCTTTGTATAGAGGGACTTGACGAAGACATTCTTGATGATGCAGGCGACCATGATGATATTACTCTCAGTTTTGAAGATTCCGAAGATTGTTTCGACGATCCCGATATCGAAACAATCATTTCCGAAGACTGATTTTACACGAGTTTATAATTTATAAAAATAAAAGCAAGACACGGTGTGCTGTGCCTTGCTTTTTTATGTATTGTGGTTCAATTATCAAAGAAACAGTTTGATTATAATGAAAGCGAAAATACCGAAAATGCCGAGTCCGATAAGATAAGCGATAAGAAAATTCTTTAAATTCTGAAGCATAGCAATTCTCCTTTCACCGGTATTTTATCACAAATGCGGAAAGATTTCAATAGTAAAATGATAAAAGGTTTAAATAAAAGCGGTTGACAGACGTTTTTTTGTGTGCTATAATATTCAATGACTAGAAATATAAAGGGATACTGTACTCGTTGAACGTTTTACATAGTGAGGTTGAATTATGAAAAAAAGAATTTCGTTAATAATCTTTGTTTTGGCGGTTTTAATAAGCGTTCTTGCCGCAGTTGTTGCGGCAGCGGAATATGAGCCTGCCAACGACGGAACATATACTGTTGAATTTGAAATGCAAAATGCGGGCGAATATATAATGTTTGTCCTTAAGGGCGAGTATGACCAGACAAATTACATAGAAGCATTTACCGCCGCCGATGATAACGATATTCTTTATTTTGAGCAGAAGGTTTCGGATGAAAACGGTGTTGTTTCTTTCGGTCCTTTTGTGCCGAACGGTTATTTCGATTCAACAATAATTCTGGGCGGTACAACACTTGACGAACCTTATCTTGCAGGTTACCTTTCTGCTTCGGATATTTCCAACACTGCAAGCATCGACATTTCCGGAATTGAGAAAAGCTATACGGTGAACGGCTTGTATGGTTCGGATATTGTTATACCGGTTGAAACGCAGGTGTTTGATACCTTCGGATTCCCGTCAATGACAAACCAAGAGGCAGCACTCAGCATTATAAACAACAAAGAAGGAGTTTCTGTCGAAGGAAACGTTATTACAATCAGCAAAACTGCACCCGAACAAATATTTACCGTCATTGCCAAGGCCGGTGATGCAACAAAGTCTGTTTATGTCGAAGTAAAAAGAGAAGCACCTATGCCTCAGAGTTTGGCTGTTTATACCGACGAACAGTACAGTGAAAGAGTTTCAACTATTTCTGTTTACGGTATAAATGAGGTATATTCTCCCATTACCGTTTATCCCGTTACATACGATCAGTTCGGAAACGTTTTTGAAGATAAATATTTATATAATTATGATGGAAAGCCTGTAAGTGCTACTTTCATGCCCGAAAGCGGAATGAAGTTGCTTGTGATCAGCGGCACAAACAGTTCTTTTGAAGTTGCAGTAACGGTGGTTGCAATAAGATTGCCGGACTATAAAGACACGGCACTTGAACTTTATGAGCTTTATAACGAATGCAGAGTAGTTGCCGACGAAATAGTTAATATAAGTGTTGACGGTAAGGATGTTTATGCCGATGAAACATGGACAACACAGGCGGCATATGATGTCTTCTGCGGAGCGTTGGATGAAGCAGGAATAGCTCTTGATCTGTATGGCAGAGACGGCTACGGCGACGGTGATTATGTAGATGAAGTAACTGCTCTTACAAAGGCTCGTACCACATATGAAAACTCATTTAAGGCAGGTACACGCAAAGACCTGATTTCTGTTGCAATCAACGAATCTGATGCTGCAATCACGACAGGTCAGAGCCTTGAACTTACAACAACTACAGACCCAAGAATCGGAACCACAACAGATATTCTTACATGGACAAGCTCGGATGTGGGTGTTGCAACCGTTACCGCAGGTACCGGCGGCAAGGCAACTGTTAAGGGCATTGCCAGCGGTAAGGCTACAATTACAGTTACTACGAGAGCCGGTCTTACAGATTCAATTGAAGTTACGGTAATCAAGAAAACACTTTCTCTTACACTTACTTCAAATGTCTCTGCAACTACTCCCGTAGCCACATACGGCGGCGACCCCGTAATTCTCAAAGCTAAAGACGGAACAAAGGGCTCTACGGATGTTATTACATGGACCGTGGCAAACCCCGAAATTCTCGACCTTAAGTATAATGAATACATTGATGATGACGGCTTTAGAGTAATCGAAGCAACGGTTATTCCCAAGAGTGCAGGTACAACAAAGGTTACAGTAAGTGCTCTGTACGGTGAAAAGAGCCAGTATAAGAATGTCAAGGTAGAGCTTCCCGACTGGGAAACAGCATCTGCACCTGTGGCAAATGTTGAGTCAGGTTCTGTTGTTCCCGGCACACAGGTAACACTTTCCGCAGCAGAAGGTACTACTATTTACTATACTCTTGACGGTTCTGCCCCTTCCAAGACAAACGGCAGAATATACAAGAACCCCATCGTAATCGGCAAGAGCCTTACACTCAGTGCAATTGCTGTCGGCGAAAATCTCTTTGACAGCGGAGTTGTAACATACACTTATAATGTAGTTGATTCGTTAGTTAGAGTAGATGATGTTTCCGTAAGAAGCGGAGATGTGGCAAAGCTTGATGTTGAAATTGCTGAATTTAAAAATGTAAAGAACGCGACAGTTGTAATTGAATACAATGCCGACCTTTTCGAAGGTGATACAGATGTGGTTCTTTCCGAAATTGAAGGCGTTGTTTCTGTCAAGGATGTACAGAACGGAAAAATCACAATTACTCTTTCAAAGAATGACGGATTTACCTTTGGCGGCAAGATTGCAACAATAAGCCTTGACACAAAGGCTGAAACATCCGAGGGCGATTATGATGTTTTGATAACAAGTGCGTCTATTGAGCTTGTTGACGGAACTGTTTATAATGCGGCAACAGAAGACGGTGTTGTTTCTGTAAATAACTTCTTTGTCGGCGATGTAAACGATGACGGCAAAATCAGTCTTGCTGACGTGCTTATGCTTAAGCAGTATCTTGCAGGCAAGCCCGGTGCCGTAAACAGCATTCTTTTAGGTGCTGCTGATACCGACGGAGACGGTGATGTTGATAATGACGATGCTGATCTCCTGTCCAAGTATTGTGTGGGCTGGGATGTAACGCTCGGTTAATTGAATTAAAGTTAAAGGGATGCCGTAAGGCATCCCTCATGTTATCTTTTTGATTACTTCATGCCGTTTTCGTAGGCTTCGATCATCTTTTTAACCATCTGACCGCCAACAGAACCTGCCTGCTTGGAGGTGAGGTCACCGTTATAACCTGCCTTGAGGTTAACGCCTACTTCACTTGCAGCTTCCATCTTGAACTTTTCCATAGCTTCCTTAGCTTCGGGAACAACAATCTTAGACTTGTTCATAATAATAAATCTCCTTGATTATCTTTTAATATTAATGTAAGAAGAAAGCTTCTTACCGAGAGCCGACGGGCGAACTTTTCGCTTTCCTTTCGGCTCTGTTTTTATTGTAGCCATGCTTTCAGGCTTTATGAGTGGGAATTTTTGAAAAATGCATATTTGCTTTTTTTACTTCCCAAAAGTATTGTGCGCATAGAAGTCAATGATATTCATCGAAAAGTCCCCCAAAAACGTGGTGATTTTGGAAAAATATGACGTGTTTTGACGTTGACAAACACGGTTGTGTATTATATAATTTAATAAGTAAATGAATATCGGATGTAAAATTATGACAAATCGTAATTTTCACAGATTGGAGAGAAAAATATGAACTACAGAGTTGATTACAAGGTAAATAACCTCATGGAAATGCCTGAGCTCGGTTCTTGCTACCTCGAAGGCGAAATCGGTGCAAGATTTGACCGCTTTATAAATGAAAGAGTTAGCGGAAAGTTTGCTATTGAAGAAATACTCAGAGAAGCAGAAGATTTTTTCAAGACACAGTATGACGATATCTTCACATTCGGCTACTGGAGAAGTGAATTCTGGGGAAAGCTCATGCTTTCTGCCGTAAGATGCTGTAGATATAAGAAGGATGAAAGACTTGCAGAGGACTTAAGACGTTCTTGCTATAAATTGCTGTCCCTTCAGAGAGAAGACGGCTATCTTTCTACATACCGTAACAGCGACAACATCTATCCCGTTGATACGGAAAAAGCAACACTTTATATGGGCTGGGGCGCAAACTACTGCTGGAATATCTGGGGTATGAAGTATACTCTCTGGGCACTTATTGAAGCGGCACAGTATCTTGAAGATGCCTTTATTCTTCAGGGTGCGGTAAAGCTTGCTGATTGGATTGTTGCAAAGTTTGTTTCTGACGGAAAAAGAGTCAAGGACAGCGGTGTTATGGACGGCATGCCTTCAAGCTCGATTTTAAAGCCTATGCTTGTTCTTTATAGACTCACAGGCGATGAAAAGTATTTCAAGTTCGGCAAGGATATAGTAAAAGAATGGTCAAGAGAAGATAACGAAGCTCCCAACCTTCTTAATAACGCACTTTCGGGCAAATCCGTTGACGATTGGTATGCGCTTTCCGAAGGCTGGTACCCCAAGGCATACGAAATGACTTCTTGCTTTGACGGTATTCTCGAAATGTACAGACTTACAGGAGAAGAAAAACTCCTAGAAGCCTCAAAGGCACTCTACGAAATTCTTGTCAAGTACGAAAGCAATATTCTCGGCTCGGTAGGTTATTGCGAAAGATATCAGAAGGCTGCGGACTACGCAGACTCCGCCACAGAAATCTGCGACGTTCTCCATTGGATGAGACTCTGCCACGAGCTTTACAGACTCACAGGCGAAATGAAGTACATGAGTTCTTTCGAAAAGGCATTTGTTAACGCTTATCTTGCAGGTGTTTACGCCGACGGCAAGAGCGGTGCGTTCTTTGTAAGAGGTGCCGGCAGACATTGGACTGCTGTTCCTCAGTGCGAAACAAAGTATCAGCATTGTTGTCTTGATAATGCCGGCAGAGGCTTCACAAATGCGGCTGAAAGCTGTGTTATGAAGAACGACAAGGGTTACTATATTAATATGTTCATCCAGAGCCAGACAAACTTCGGCGACACCGAAATCAAGGTTCACGACGGTTACTTCGGTTGGGGATGGGTTGGTATTTCGGTACGTAACCCCGAAAAGGGCAAGAAGCTTTATCTCAGAATCCCCGAATGGAGTAAGAACACAAAGATCAGAGTCGGCGTGGGCGAGGAAATTGAAATTCCCTACGGAGACTATTACGAAGTTGAGCTTAACGAAGACACCACTATTATGAAGGTAAGATTCGATATGTGTATCGAAGTTATCGAAAGAAAGTGGGAACCCATTCCCGAAGGCGACTACCACCTTGTACGTTGGATGGACAATCCGGTCGGCGTATGTAACAAGGACAGCATGCTTAAGTGCTCGAAGGTTGTCCTCAGACGCGGTCCCGTAATCCTTGCTCGAACAAAGAAGTTCGGTGCAAAGGAAGAGGACATGTTCGGTTTAGATTCCCTTTACGGAAAGAACATAACCTCCACATCGTCATTCTATGTTGTCAACAATTCAGGAAACCTCAGCGTTTTGAGAGTCAAGATTGTTGCCAACGAAAAGGAATACGAATATCTCATGTGCGACTATGCATCCGCTGCCAACTTTGACAGTATGGATCCTAAGTATTTCTCAATTTATCTTTAATAATGTTACTTTTTCTTTTACGGAAAAGAAAAAGTAACCAAAAAGAAAAGAATTTCGGGCAATCTTCGACGAATTTGAAAGTATATTGCCCGAAGCGGAATACAGTTCAGGAGGCACAAAATGCTGTTTTTCTACATAAGACACGGCGACCCCATATATAACCCCGACAGCTTAACACCCCTCGGGCTCGAGCAGGCAGAGGCAATAAAGTACAGACTTGCAAGATACGGACTTGATAAAATTTACGCTTCAAGCTCCAACCGTGCAATGCTTACTGCAAAACCCACAGCAGAGCTTTTAAAGAAGGAAATTGAAGTTCTTGACTGGTGTAACGAGCAGTATGCATGGCAGGATTTCTCAATGCCCAATGACGAAAACTTCCACACATGGTGCTATCAGCATACTGACATCAAAAAGCTTCTTATGTCCCAAGAATTAAGAGCTATGGGCAGAAACTGGTACGACCATGAGGCTTTCAAAAACACAAGAATCAAGGAAGGAACCCTCAGAATCGAGAGGGAAGCGGATGCATTTATGCTTTCTCTCGGCTACAGACACGACAGGGAAAAGGGTTACTATATTGCAGAAAATCCAAACAATGACAGGGTTGCACTATTTGCCCACGAAGGCTTCGGAACGGCATTTTTGAGTGCACTTCTCGATGTTCCTTATCCAATCTATTCTACCCACTTTACCATGTGCCACTCAAGCATGACGGTAATCGACTTTGCCGTGGAAAAAGACAACGTTGTTTTCCCGAAAATGTTAACCCTTTCAAACGATTCTCACATCTATGAAAGCGGACTGCCTACAAGATATAACAACAGTATACCGTTTTAACTTACTTTTTCTTTTCCGGAAAAGAAAAAGTAAGCAAAAAGAAAAGAAATTCGGGGAAGCTTTGCAAAATGAGCAACAGAACTGCCCGAAGTGCAATGCAAAGCTAAATTCCAACAAAAAAAGGAATTGCTTATTTTGCGAAAAAGAAGAAGTAAGCAAGAAGAAAAGAGTTTCGGGGAATCTTTGCAAAATTAGCAACAGAACCGCCCGAAGTGCAATGCAAAGCTAAATTCCAATAAAAAAAGGAATTGCTTCTTTTGCGAAAAAGAAGAAGTAAGCAAGAAGAAAAGAGCTTCGGGGAATCTTATGAAAAAGTATAGTGGTACTGCCCGAAGTGCAATGCAAAGCTAAATTTCAATTGTTATTATCCGAGTACACATCCCGACCGCCACAAACTCAAGCGGTCGGGATTTTTATATTGCAACAATTTAACAAAAACCCAATATATTGTTAATTACATATTGACAAACTACAACAATTTGTGCTATAATCTTCGAGGATGAAAACACTATTCGGAGAAGGCAGAGCTTTATTTCACGGCGAAACCAAAAAAGAATGTGAAGTTTTGCAGGATGCCTTTTAACAGGTATCCTTTTCTTTTTTGTGCGAATATAATAATGCCTGTCATGCAGGCGTGTTATAAATAAAAAGGAGGTAAACTACATATGAAATTAGTTTACGGCATTCATGACAAACCCAAGTTTGGTGCAAACATTGTGTTTGCAATCCAGCAGTTACTTGCGATTATGACAGCTACTCTCGTTGTTCCGGTTATAATCAACACCAACAAGGATCTCAACGCAATGGGGATTTTTGCGGGAATGGATTCGGCTGCAGCACTTTTTGGCGCGGGCATAGGTACGATTATCTATGGTCTTTTCACAAAATTCAAGAGTCCTGTATTTTTAGGATCTTCTTTTGCGTTCATCGGCTCAATGGCAGCAGCTTTTGCAGGCGCAGCAACTGTGCAGCTTGGCTACCTCGGTCTCATCATCGGTGCAATCCTTGCAGGACTTGTTTATGTTGTTATTGCCCTTATTGTTAAGTTCGTTGGCGTAAACTGGATCAACAAGCTCATGCCTGCAGTTGTTATCGGTCCGACAGTTGCCATAATCGGTCTTTCACTTGCAGGAAACGCAGTTGGCGACCTTGCAAAGGGTACAGGCAGTGTACCTGCGGCAAACCCTTATTTCTCAACACTTGTCGGTGTGGTTACTCTTATCGTAGTTGCTCTTTGTGCAACCTTCGGTAAGAAGACCGTGAAGATGATTCCCTTCATCATCGGTATTCTTGCAGGCTATGCTCTTTCCGTTGTACTTACACTTATCGGCAGTGCGGCAGGTATTGAGGCTATGAAGATTATAAACTTTGATGCTTTCAAGGGTCTCGTTGCAGACGGCGTAAATCTTAACACATTCTTTACTCTTCCCGAATTCACATTCCTCACGGCTCTCGGCGGCTTCAAGGAAATTTCCGGTTCCTATATTGCTTCTATAGCAGTTGCATATGTTCCCGTTGCATTCGTAGTATTTGCTGAACACGTAGCTGACCACAAGAACATTTCTTCCATCATCGAAAAGGACCTTCTTGAAGAGCCCGGTCTCTCCAGAACACTTCTCGGCGACGGTGTCGGCTCTATGGCAGGTGCAATCTTCGGCGGATGCCCCAATACAACATACGGCGAATCTGTCGGCTGTGTTGCTATTTCCGGTAACGCTTCCGTTTACACAATTCAGACAGCAGCAGTTCTTGCAATTCTCATTTCCTTCCTTGCTCCCTTCGTAGCATTTGTTAATACAATTCCTTCCTGTGTAATGGGCGGCGTTTGTATGGCACTTTACGGATTCATCGCTGTTTCCGGTCTCAAGATGCTCCAGCCTGTTGACCTTAATCAGAACAGAAACCTCTTTGTTGCTTCTACAATTCTTATTGCAGGTATCGGCGGTCTTACACTTTCTTTCGGCAAAGTTACTATCACATCCATCGCATGTGCCCTCATTCTCGGCATCATCGTAAATGTAGTGCTTTCCAAGGCTGATAAACAGCAGTAATATGTACTGAATTTAAATCCGCACCGCCACGGTGCGGATTTTTTGTGCGATTTCCAATAAAAGCACAAAGTGGAGCATTTGTAAATGTTGTAATTTGTCTATTGACAACAAAGGTGTTTTTGAATATAATTGTAACGGAATGAAATGTTGTAAATATGCGGCATTTTGACTATAATAATACTAAAACAGTTTGAGAATGGAGGTAAGACCCAAATGCTTGAAAAGATTATGGACCTGCTCGCAAAACAGCTTAGAATTGATGTAAATACCCTTTCCCCTGAAACAAATATCGTAGAAGATCTCGGTGCTGATTCACTTGACATTGTTGAAATGCTCATGGCAATCGAAGAAAACTTCGGTATTACAGTTTCGGACGAAGAGGCAGTAACACTTAGAACAATTGCTGACGTTGCTGATTTCATCGAAAAGAAGATTTAAGCTTTGAAGTAAAGAACATCGGGAATGTTATGCGAGAAAGACTCGGATAGTATTCCCGTTTTACTTTTTTATAATAACTTTGCGTATTAGAACAGGATGCGGTATTAGGAACGTCACTTTCCCAAGCCGAAACACATCTTGTCTTAACATAGATAAATATAAACTTGCTATTCGTTTTAAAATACAGGAGAGAATAAAAATGTCTCACAATCACGATAAAAAATTTGTATACGCCGACAATGCGGCGACGACAAGTGTTCACCCCAGAGTACTTGCAGAAATGCTTCCTCTTATGGGTGAGGTTTGCGGCAATCCTTCAAGCCTTCATCAAAAGGGCAGGGAAGCAAAGACATACATTGATACTGCAAGGGAAAGAATTGCATCGGTTCTCGGATGCGACGCCAAGGAAATCTATTTTACGGGTTGCGGTTCAGAATCCGATAACTGGGCAATCAAAGGTGCAGTTCAGAACTATCTTGAAAGAAACAAGACGGATAAGTGCCATATTATCACATCCAAAATCGAGCATCACGCGGTTATGCACACATGCAAAGCTCTTGAAAAGAAGGGTATAGATGTAACCTATGTTGGTGTTGATGAAAATGCCATGATAAATCCCGACGATGTTGTGGCGGCAATGAGAGAGGATACGGCGCTTGTTGCCATAATGATGGCAAATAACGAAGTCGGCACAATTGAGCCTATTAAGGAAATCACAAAGAGAGTAAAGGAAAAGAATCCCAAGGTTGTGGTTTTCACAGACGCGGTACAGGCTGTAGGTCATATTCCCGTAAACGCACACGATCTCGGCGTTGATATGCTTGCCTTCTCGGGACATAAGTTCCGTGCACCCAAGGGTGTGGGCGGTCTTTATATCAAGAGCGGTGTTGTTTGCAAATCGCTTATTGAAGGCGGCGGACAGGAAAGAGGTAAAAGAGGCGGCACCGAAAACATGCCGGGTATTGTCGGCATGGGCAAGGCACTTCAGCTTGCAAGCGAAGAAATGCAGGATGATAATGCAAGACTCTGCGTTCTCAGAGACGACCTTATAACAAAGCTCCTTGCACTTCCCAACGCTCGTCTTACGGGTCATCCCACAAAGAGACTTCCCGGCACTGCAAGCTTTACATTCGAGTATATCGAAGGCGAATCACTCCTTCTTATGCTTGATATGATGGGCATCTGTGCTTCGACAGGCTCGGCTTGTTCATCAAAGTCACTTGAACCCTCACACGTGCTTCTTGCAATGGGACTTCCCCATGAAATAGCACACGGTTCTTTGAGACTTACACTTTCCCACGAGACTACGCAGGCTGATGTTGATTACATCGTTGAATGTGTAACAAAGGTAGTAAACAGACTCCGTGAGATTTCACCTTTAGGAAGAAATTAACTTACTTCTTCTTTTGCGAAAAAGAAGAAGTAAGCAAGAAGAAAAGAACTTCGGGGAATTTCAGATAAGATTTAACGGTACTGCCCGAAGTGCTATGCAAAAATAAACTCCAATTGAGAATATAACAAATGACCTTTGCTTTTGGCGGAAAGGTGCCGAGTTTGAAAGGTCTTTGGTTACTTTCTCCTTAAGAAAGTAAGTCTGACCGCTTGGATTTATGGTGGGCAGACGTAACACCAATCGAGAAACAACAAACAAATTTAATACTTCGCCGAAAAGTTGACAAATGCGAGTTCTTTTGCTTACTTTTCTGCGAAAGAAAAGTAAGAGGAAATGTATTATGTATTCAGAAAAGGTAATGGATCACTTCACAAACCCGAGAAACGTTGGCGAAATTGAAAACGCAGACGCAGTAGGTGAAGTAGGTAACGCCAAGTGCGGCGATATAATGAAGATTTACATGAAGATAGAGAACGACGTGATTGTTGACGTAAAGTTCCAGACATTCGGCTGTGCGTCTGCAATTGCAACAAGCTCTATGGCAACCGAGCTTATCAAGGGCAAGAGTGTTGACGAAGCACTTGAGCTTTCCAACAAGGCGGTTGTAGAGGCTCTTGACGGACTTCCCCCTGCAAAGGTACACTGCTCTGTTCTTGCAGAAGAAGCTGTTAAGGCGGCAATCCTTGACTACTACAAGAAGACAGGCAAGGACACAACCGAGCTTGAAAAGATCTGCACAGGCTGCTGCGAGAGCTGCAGTGCTCATGACCATCATCATGACATCCCCGAAGAAGAATGATTAACGTCAAGGAGAATTGATATGTCTAAGAAAATTTATATCGGCTGCG
Source organism: Oscillospiraceae bacterium (assembly GCA_015064895.1). Classification (GTDB taxonomy): domain Bacteria; phylum Bacillota; class Clostridia; order Oscillospirales; family CAG-382; genus UMGS1387. The sequence continues at coordinate 13,332 of SVRI01000030.1, forward strand.
ACCATGCGGCACTTCACATGAAGAATGATATCATCGGCTACCTTAACGACAAGGGTTATGACGTAGAAGACCTCGGCCCCTACACACCCGAAAGCGTTGACTATCCCGAATATGCAGAAAAGGTAGGTAAAGAGGTTGTTTCCGATAAAGGAAGCCTTGGTATTCTTATCTGCGGAACAGGTATAGGCATGAGCCTTGCGGCAAACAAGGTTAAAGGTGTCAGAGCGGCGGCATGCAGTGAAGTTTACTCTGCAAAGCTTACACGTCAGCATAACGATGCGAATATTCTCTGCCTTGGTGCAAGGGTTATCGGTATTGAAACTGCAAAAATGATGGTTGATGCCTTTGTTGAAACAGACTTTGAAGGCGGAAGACACAAAAGACGTGTCGATATGATTATGGCACTTGAAGATAAAAACTAAATAACAGAAAACACCCTCTTTTGGGTGTTTTTTTGTGTCTTTAAGTTGACGTATGCAGTACTTTGTGATATAATTGGCATATACAGAATTTTATTTTATAAAATTCTTAAAAGCCTGACAGCTTTCTGCAGTCTTTCAGCCTGCGTATACCAATTGACGGCGTCGTAAAAATGCCCTTGCAAGCAAGCATTTTTACTCCTGGTGGAATGATTTGCATCTTTTCTGTAACCTAATTATATAATTAATATCGTATAGAGCATAATGCCAAAAGGAGAAAACAAATGGAAAGTTTTGCAAAAATCTTATCGGAAGAACTCGGCAAGTCCGAGCATCACATACAGAACGTAATCGACCTTCTTGCAGACGGCAATACAATCCCGTTTATTGCAAGATACCGTAAAGAAATGCACGGCACAATGGACGATACAACACTTCGTACCCTTGAAGAAAGACTGACATATCTGCAGAATCTTTCTGCTCGTATGGAAGAAGTCAAAAACTCCATTGAAAATCAGGGAAAACTCACAGAAGAGCTTGCTCTTGCCATAGATAATGCAAAGACTTTATCTGAAGTTGAAGACTTATATAGACCCTATAAGCAAAAGAGAAGAACGAGAGCTACAATCGCAAAAGAAAAAGGGCTTGAACCTTTAGCTGAAATCTTACTTGCACAAAGCCCCGATATGCCGGAACCCATGGAGCTTGCGGCAGAATATATAAATGCTGACCTTGGCGTTGAAACGGCAGAGGATGCTCTTGCAGGTGCCTGCGATATCATCGCCGAAATCATTTCTGACGATGCCGAAATTCGAAAGATGCTGAAGGCGGCAATAAACGAATTTGGTTCTATTATTTCAAGAGGTGCAAAGGAAGAAGATTCGGTTTACAGAAACTATTACGAAGCATCCTTTGCCATAAAGAAGGTGCAGGGACATCAGATTCTCGCCATGAACAGGGGAGAAAATGAAGAGTTCCTCAAAGTCAGCATTGAATATAACAGAGAAAATGCACTCCAGATTATCTGCTCGCGTCTTATAACAGGCAAGTCCAAGGCATTCTCACTTCTTGCGGCAACAGCAGAAGATGCTTATGACAGACTCATATTCCCCTCGGTTGAAAGAGAAATCAGAAATGACCTTTTTGATTTTGCATCCGACGGTGCAATCAAGAATTTTGCACTTAATTTGAAACCCCTTATCATGCAGCCGCCTGTCAAGGGTAAGGTTACACTCGGCTTTGACCCTGCTTACAGAACAGGCTGTAAACTTGCGGTTGTTGACGGTAACGGCAAGGTGCTTGATACGGGAGTAATTTATCCCACACCGCCCCATAATAAGATTGAAGAATCAAAGAAGGTTTTAAAGAACCTTATTGCAAAGTATAAGATTGAAAACATTTCCATAGGTAACGGTACTGCATCCCGTGAATCCGAAAACTTTGTCGCAGAGCTTCTTTCGGAAATCGGCGGAAATGTAAAGTACATTGTTGTTAACGAAGCAGGTGCTTCTGTTTATTCGGCGTCCGAACTTGGGGCTAAGGAGTTTCCTGACTTTGACGTATCTCTGCGCAGTGCCGTATCTATTGCAAGACGACTTCAGGACCCCATGGCAGAGCTTGTTAAGATTGATCCGAAGTCCATCGGTGTCGGTCAGTATCAGCATGATATGCCTCAGAAAAAGCTGGGTGAAACTCTTAACGGTGTGGTAGAGGACTGTGTAAACTCGGTTGGTATCGACGTAAATACAGCATCGCCCTCACTTCTTTCATATGCCGCAGGTCTCAACTCTGCCACGGCTCAGAATGTTGTAGCTTACAGAGAAGAAAACGGCTCATATACCGACAGAAAACAGCTTCTTAAAGTGCCGAAGCTCGGCAAAAAGGCATTTGAACAGTGCGCAGGCTTTTTACGCGTACCTGAAAGCGACAATGTTTTTGACAACACAGGCGTACACCCCGAAAGCTACGATGCGGCAAAGAAGCTCATAGAAATTCTCGGCTACGATAAAAAAGCAAAGGAATTTGCCGATATCGAAAAGCGACTTGAAGAATACGGCAAGGCTAAAGCGGCTGAGGAGTGCAATGTAGGTCTTCCTACACTTATAGACATCGCAAAGGAACTTGCAAAGCCGGGCAGAGATATCAGAGACGACCTGCCTGCACCTATAATGAGAAGTGCCGCCATGGAAATATCAGACCTTACACCCGGCATGGAAATTATGGGTACAGTAAGAAACGTTATTGACTTCGGTGCATTTGTTGACATAGGCGTGCATCAGGACGGTCTTGTGCACATCTCGCAGATTTGTAATAAATTTATCAAACACCCCAGCGAAGTTCTTTCCGTCGGCGATATCGTCAAGGTTAAAGTCCTTGAAGTCGATGCGGCAAAGAAGAGAATTTCTCTTACGATGAGGTTTTAACTTACTTTTTTCTTTTTGAAAAGAAAAAAGTAAGCACCTACTTTTCTTTCGCAGAAAAGTAGGCAAAAGAACTCGCATTTGGCATCGACGCTTTTTGGATAAGAAACTGATACTTCTTGCACGAGTGCAATTCCGTTTGACCGCCATAAACGCAAGCGGTCAAACTCAACACAAATACGCACCCACATCAAATGTGAGAGGTAAGCCGCCGCGGCGAAGGAGAGAGGTCAGCGGAGGTTGAGAAAAATGCGGTGGGTTTGGCAGAATTTGAGCCTTGACCCCATTAGTGGTCAAGGCGAATAGATTTGTACTATGCTTTAACCTCAACCGAGCCATCTCTCCTTTTGAGCGGAGAATTTTTGGTACTTTTGTTTCGGGACAAAAGTACGACTCGCACGTCGCAACGTGCGAAATCCCTTTTATATAATGTCAGCACTATAAAATCAACGAAAAAAGAAAAAAGGAGCTCATCCTCTATGAACGTCTTTGATTTCGACAAAACCATCTTCCACGGTGACAGCACCGCAAAATTCTATAAATACTGTCTTGTGAAGTATCCGAAGACTTGGCTTCATATCCCGTCTATGATAGGTGCTTTTGCGAAATACTATGTTTTTAAAAAAGGCACAAAGACTCAGTGTAAAGAAAAATTCTACCGCTTTCTGACAGCCATTCCCGATGTTGACTCGGCTGTTGAAAAATTCTGGGAAAAGAACATCGACGGCATTTTTGATTGGTATAAGGAAATACATAAGGAAACCGACGTCGTGATTTCCGCAAGCCCCGAGTTTTTGCTCGAAGGTATCTGCCAAAAACTGAATGTAGAAAAAATGATGGCAAGTAAGGTCGACAAAAAAACGGGTAAGTATAACGGTGAAAACTGCCACGGAGAAGAAAAGGTCAGACGTTTTTACCAAAGCTATCCCGACGGTGTGATTGATAACTTCTATTCCGATTCCGTATCTGACGCACCCCTTGCTAAAATTTCAAAGGAAGCGTTTGTGATAGACCCAAAAGGAAATGTTCTCGAATGGGAAAAGGTTTTTCCGGGTACAAGTAAACAGTAAGATTTTGTTAAGTTTTCTTACCTTGACATTCTTACATATTTGATATATACTTTTTGTGATGATATTGTCCCGACTGTATTGGGATAGATGTTTTCGGAGGTTTTTATGAAAAAAAACATTTTGTGGCTGTGGTCTAATATTTGCTCATCTTTTGCCATGGTATCTTTGCTGTCTTTTTTGACCGCACCCATGATTCTTCCCAAAATCATCCCTTTTTTCAAAGGAACCGGCGTCAGCTTTGCGGGAAATGTTTTCATGATTATTGGTTTTGTTATCGTATTTCTCGGTGTTGCGGCGTGCTGGGTGGCTTATTGTCTCGGCAATGAAAAGCTCTTCTTTATCTCAAATATCGTCTGCAATGTAGGAGCACTGTTGTCGCTCGGCTTTGTTCTGATGTTTGTTCCCGGCATCGTGTTGGGATGGCTCGGATACGTCAAAATAAAAAAAGAATCTAAGAAAACCGCTTCATTATGAGGCGGTTTTTTATCACCATTTTTCGCACACTTCGGACGCATTTAATCGGTGGAGTGGTTTTTACGTCGCAGCATGTCAAAGTAAAACGTAAAGACGGATTTTTTGCCGACCGATTACTGTTGAAAACAAAGTCTTGTCAGCGTTATAATTTTATCAGAACACTTCAAGGAAAGGAAGATTTTGATGAAAGAACTGCCAAGAGTGGGTTTTGTGTGTTCGGGAGAAAGTGCACTTGAGTTGTCGGGTGCGATTTGCTGTGCGGGCAGACTCATGAGATATTTTAATGAAAACGGTTATATGACGGGCGGATGTTACTCTTGCATTTCACCGTCAAAACAGGCAAGACAGTTTCGGGAACGTCTGGGGCATATGTGTGCTTGTAATGATGTTGTCGTAACTGTCGGATGCAACGGTTTTCGGGGATGCGACATTGTACCCGATGTTGTTTTATCAATGTGCAGCAGTGAACTGCCGTATTTTTCCTGCAGCCTGTCTTCGGATGAGTATACTGATGTCGAAACTCAAAAAAAGCATTCCTGCTTTCCGTCGAGGGGCGTTGCCGGATTGTATTCGGCATCACTTGTTCTCTGCGTTTCATCCGATTTGCCATCCACACTCGGAAAAATCTCATCAATTATGAAATCTTTGACATTTGCAGTGGGGAATAAATCAAAAAAGATGCCTGCCGCATCAATGGAGCTTGAGGATTTGGTGTCCGATTTCTATAGAGAACGAAGTTTTCAGGATTAAATCAGTGTTGGTTAATAAAATAGATAATATTCGTTTACTGTTTGTTAAACACGTTCAAGATGTTTTGGAATATAATTAACATAAAGAGATAAAAAGATGAATAATATTTTAACTCAACAACAAAACATCAGGAGGTTTAACAAATGGGACTTAAGATTCTTATTGCAGATGACGATACAAATATCTGCGACTTATTAAAGCTTTATCTTGAAAATGAAGGTTATGAAATCGTAACAGCCAATGACGGTATCAAGGCACTTAGTGCTTTCAAGATTTACGAACCCGATCTCGTTCTTCTCGACATTATGATGCCCAGAAAGGACGGCTGGCAGGTTTGCCGCGAAATCCGCGAAATGTCCTCAAAGCCCATCATCATGGTAACAGCTAAGGGTGATGTATTTGATAAGGTTCTCGGTCTTGAACTCGGTGCTGATGACTTCATCACAAAGCCTTTCGATATGAAGGAGGTTTCCGCACGTGTTAAGGCTGTACTCAGAAGATATTCCGGTCATGACAACGATGACAGCGAAGTTATTAAGTTTGACAATCTTGAAATCAGCCTTCAGAAGTACGAACTCAAGCTTGCAGGTAAGGCGGTAGATATTCCTCCCAAGGAACTCGAGCTTCTCTACTTCCTCACATCCAACTATAACAGAGTATTCACCCGTGACCAGCTTCTCGACAAGGTATGGGGTTTTGACTATCTCGGCGACTCCAGAACCGTTGACGTTCACGTAAAGAGACTTCGTGAAAAGCTTGAAGGTGTTTCCGACAAGTGGACACTCAAGACTGTATGGGGCGTAGGCTACAAGTTCGAACTCCTCCAGCAGTAACTTACTTTTTCTTTTTCGGAAAAGAAAAAGTAAGCAAAAAGAAAAGATATCGAAAACGACCGCCAAACAACGGCGGTCGTTTTTAGTTCTGAGGGCAATTTCGCGGGCAGTGTTTCTGCAAAACAGATAGTATCAATCGCGCAAATAATAATTCCCCGATGTCAAACACCGACATCGGGGAATTTTCGTTATTTTTTGAGCATATACTCAGGGATAAGTGCATCTTTGTCGAGTGTCCATTTGTTATCTGAGAATTTATAGCATCTGAGAGTGTTGTCTCCGGTCAGTGTCCATATATTGTAGCTGTCCTTTTCCCAGCAAACACCTCTGAAATTATCAACGTTTCCTGCCTCAAACGAATAAACCATATCGCCGACGTCAGAATAAATATTAATGACCGAAACCAAGTTATCATCTTTGACATTTGCACCCATAATGACAAAATACTTTTTGTCGTGGCAGGGGGTCATATCGGTGGTGAACTGAGAAAGCTGTTGGTCGGAAACCATAACTGCAACATCTTTTTTTGGTTCTTTTGAACAGGAAACAAGGCACATGAGTGCAATTAATACGAAACAGAGTATTCTTTTCATATACAAACTCCTTATCCAACAATAATTTTGCCCTTTGCGTTTTCATCGTCCATTATGATTTCGCCGACAGAGGGGACCGATATTTTTCCGCTTCTGGGATTTTTGATGCTTATTATGTGCGAATTAACGTATGCTTCAACATCACTTTTTTCAAAAGAAAAATCCGCTTCATGCATTTCACAGTCAATAAGGCTTAAGTTCTTGCAATAGCAAAATGGCTGTGTGCCGATAATGACACAGTTTTCAAATGTGGCGTTTTCGCAGTACCATGCCAGATATTCGCCCTTGACGGTGCAGTTTTTTACATGTATATTTTTTGCATGCCAGAAGGCATCCTTTGTATCGAAAGTGCAGTTTTTAAAGCCGGCATTTTCTATGTATTGGAATGAATACTTGCCTTTCATTTCGAAATTGTCGAAGTTTAGATTGTTTGAACGCAGAAACATGTATTCGCCTTCTGCAAAACAGTTGCTGACAGAAATTGTATTGACAGACCAACCTAATTCAGCCGAGATAATGTCACAGTTTTCCAACCGGACGTCATTGCATTCCCTGAGAGCTTTTACACCGTGTATCTCCGAGTTACATACATTAATGTGCTTTGAATACCAAATCGGCGCCCTGCAGGTGTCGGTCATTTCGCTGTTTGATATTGTTAGTCCGTCATCATGCCAGAAAGGATAACGCAAACGGAAACAGCAATTGTCAATAAAAACATTTGAGCATTCTTTTAAAGCACTTTCGCCGTCGGCGGGACCGTCAAAAGTACAGCCCACGACATTAATTTCTTTTTCGCCGTAAAGAGCACGCTCGGTATCAAAAACAGAGTTTCTAATTGTTTTCATATGATTACTTCCAATTCAATTACTTGTATAGTATTAGTATATTATAATTGAAACAAAGAAACAATAGATGATTTTTGAATTTTAGATATAAAAGTGAGAGAATAAAACTGCCAAATTTGGTTAAAAATACAGTATCGAAAAAAATTTCAAAAAAACCCAAAAAAGGTATTGACAAAAGGGAAAAGGGGTGATATAATAACAAAGCTGTCCGCGAGAGCGGGTAGTGAATTGGACCTTGAAAATTGAACAACGAAAGACGAGATATGTTTTTTAGAAGAAACATAGTACAAAGAATTAACTCGTACAATTCCTA
>SVRI01000006.1:0-70746 GCA_015064895.1 Oscillospiraceae bacterium
GGAAAGATTTAAAGGGTTTTCAAAAACTCCTTGTTCTTTAAATCTTTTTTCAGTTTTCATCATGATTTTTCTCCTTTTGGGATTAAATATATTCATATCAACGAGCCGCAGTTTTTTGCTGCGGCTCGTGTTTTATTATTCCTCTATATTGTAAGAATAGAAGTTAAAGTTTGCCATTTCGAAGGTACAGTCAACATTATCGGATGTTTCAAATCCGATATTTACGCCGTTGAAGAACCAATCGGATCTCTTTGTAACACCAAGACCGTATGCGTCTTCCGAGTTAATTCTGTCAAGGATAATATCAATATGATTTGAAAGGTCAACCTTGATGTGGACCCATTCGCTTGAAATCTCCTTGCCCTTTGTATAATCCTCCGAAAGCTTTGTATTCTTGATTATGCTGTGAATTGAATTTTCAAATCCGCTGTATACAAGTTCAGGGGGCAGACAGTACATATAAGTATTTGCACCCGAATCACGGCACCAGTTAACGCCGTAGTACTGATTATAATGAATACTGTCAGCGGCAAGGTTGAGACCGAACCACACAAGAGTGCCGGGGTGCTTCTTAGGTCTGAGGTATGAATAAAGAAGGAACGACATATGGCCGTTATCAGCCACCTGTCCGTCTGCAAGTGTTTTCTTTGTATAGTTTTCGCTGTAATATTTAAGTCTTATATCAAATTCGCAGTAGAGCTTATCTGCACCTGTGCTGTACTGAGGTTCGGTATTGAAGTCAACGGGTCTTGTGCCTGCATTCTGCTCGATAAGAAGATGCGGCCAGAAACGCCATGTTCCGTCGGGGTTATTATTCTTATCAAACTTACTGTAGGGCTGTCCCTTGAACATCTTTTTACCGTTGAGTGACATTTCAAGAACCGTACCGTGTCTCTCTACACCGTCGGTTGTTGTATAAGTCTGATTATGCTTACAAAGAATCTCTTTTGCACCCGCCTTATCGGCAAGTCTGTAAAAGCCCTCTGCCGTAGGCTTGCCGTCATCGCAAAGCTCATAGTCAAGGTAGCACTGCTTATATATTTCGGGGTTATTCTGCTTAATTGCTTCTATTCTTTCTGCGGGCTTTGTATCATATGTCATACCTGCCTGTTTAACAACAGGATGGGAATTGATATAGTCATAAGCATAGAGGGGCTGGAACTGCCAGTCGGCGTAATTCTTATCGGGATTTGATTCATCATCCTTTGCCGCCGCCTCATACTCATCCTTTGCTTTATCTCCGCCGGGAGCTGTTGCAAAATAATTATCTGAGGGAACAAGTCCATGCTCCATACCGCGAACAATAAAGCCCTTTTCATAATGTCCGTCAGAGAACATGGGAAGCGGCTCTGAAAGTTTTACATTTGATGCATTACCCGTCGGGAACAGCTTTACATAGTCAAGCTCATAGCTGCCTTCGGGAAGTGTAATTGTAATCTTTGAAACGGTATTCTGCCAAACCTGAACTTCACGAAGTCTGAATTCAAACACATTATAGCCTTCAGCATCAATACCGGAGGAAGCGAGCTTGAATATGTGCTCACCAACGGCACCGTCTTCTCTTTCATAGGTGAGAACTGCGTTTTCATCGGACATATCGCCTGAAAGTTTCACTCTGAAACGAAGTGTTTCATAAAGTGCCGCATCGACATTAACTTCTGCTTCCTTACCCAAAGTGAGTGCTACGTCCTTGCCTTTAGGAACATCAACTTCACCAAAGAGGAACACAAGGTCCTCACCTGCCATACAGCTTTCATCCTGCGGTCCGTTGGTGGGATTATTAGAAACGATATACGAAAGTTCTTTGAAATCTATATCATAAGACATCAAAGGAAGTGCCGCCGAGTCAAACAGCACCCACTCAGACTCTTTATCTTCGAAGTTATACTTTACAAGTACCTTGGAGTATTCCTGTGCAAACGCTGTCTTTCCGGCATCAAAATGAACGCGTGTGCCTGCCCAGTTTGTGATATCAAAGTGATACTTACCAAAGGAGAAATCACCAAGGAAGTAGCTCTTTGTGGGAACAAAGAGTTTATTTGCTGCCGCCTGATAGTATCTGTCAACTCTTCTGAAGGGGCTTATGGGTTTTACTTCGCTCTTAATGAAGAAAAGATTTTCTGGAGTGATTTCTGTTTCATCAAGAAGTTCGGGTTTATCCTTATTAAGACCTATATAATCACCGTTTTCACCGTTTTGTGCATAACCGAGTGAAACAATGTTATACACACCGTTTTCATTTTCAACAAGAGCACACATTTTAAGGGCATATTCCGCACCGAGTTTACCGTTGCAAACAACCGCCGGATATGTACCAACGGTATTCACCTTTACTTCAACAATTTTTTTATCCTTCCACATCTCAACCGTTGCAATATCGCCGCAAACAGTTACCTTTCCCGTAGGAACAACAATTGCTGCAGAAAGTGCAGACGGAGTTTCGAAAAATGATGTTATTTTTTTCATAGAACATATCTCCTTTTTTCAAAGAAATAAACATTTTTGTTTACCTTAAATTTATCATAATATCGCATAAAAATCCATAGTATTTTTAAACAAAAGAATATTTTATTTTTGTCGCCTTTTACCAATAACACGAAACCATATACAAAAAAATAAAACCCCTGATTTCTTATGTCAATCAGGGGTTTTAAACTATTTTACATTTGTTTGGGTATCATCATCTTCAATATCCGGCTCTTTTTCTGCAAGGGTGGGAATAAAACGTCTTGCAAAGCCAAGTTTTCCTCGGCTTTTAACGTAAAAGAAACCTATTATGCTGAACACTACCGCGCCGACAAAGTTGACTATCAGATCCTTCATGGTGTCGATTAGTCCTATATCAAGATATCCTTCCACATTAAGCAATTGCCCGTTTACGGTAACTTCACTTATTCCGTCAATTACAACAGCTTTATTTACGGGTTCTGCATTCAAAGCTACCGACGATATTTTGGTTATGATATAATCCTTTTGCATATCCGTGCCAAGGAAAACATCAGCTCCGAACTCGAACATTTCCCACAGCACGCCTATTGTCATGGAAAAACAAAATGCCACAATTGAAAGGTACAACGGCGACAAATGGAATTTAAAACGGTTATTTCTGTTTAACAAATCAACGAGAGAAAAACCAACCGCAGCGCATAAGAATCCGTTTGTTGTATGAAGCATTGTATCCCACAAAGGCACTTTTACATAATATGCTCCGATTTCACCAAGAATTTCTGCGGCAAAAATGAACAGCATTATAATAATTTCAAGAGTTGTCGGAAGCTGTATTCCGAAATTCTTTTGGAAAAAGGCAGGAACAAGAAAAAGTACCAGCGTCAGAGAACATACAAATACATTTTCATAACGTTTACCTATAACGGACAATATGAGAACAACAACAACAATAAGTCTTAAAATCAGATAAACGGCAAAGGTTGCCTTATGCTTCTTAATCTGCTCAATCAACGGATCTTTGAAAAAGAATTTTCTCCGTTTTGCATTTTCTTTCTTCAAGGATGTCACCTCTTAATTCCATCAAGCAGTACAACCGCATGTGCTGCAATGCCTTCTTTTCTGCCGGTAAAGCCAAGCTTTTCCTCGGTTGTAGCTTTGATATTTATGCAGTCAACATCACATTCCAAAGCCTTTGCCAAACATTCTCTCATATTGTCTATATAAGGACGAAGCTTAGGTGACTGAGCAACAACTGTTATATCGGCATTTGAAAGCACATAGCCCTTATCACCGATTATTTCCTTGACTTTTTCCAAAAGAATAACACTCGATATTCCCTTATACGTGTCATCATTATCGGGAAAATGAAGGCCGATATCACCTAAGGAAGCAGCTCCCAGCATTGCATCCATAAGTGCATGGGTAAGAACATCGGCATCGGAATGCCCGAGAAGTCCCATTTCGTGTTTGATTTCCACACCGCCGAGAATGAGTTTTCTCTCGGGTGCAAATCTATGTACATCATATCCGTGTCCTATTCTCATGGTTTTAACCTCTCTTTTCTATAATTGCCTCTGCAAGTAACACATCTTCGGGATATGTAATCTTGATATTTTGTGAAGGAGTTTCGCATAAATTCACATTTACACCGTTTTGAGCAACAAGCGAGCTGTCATCGGTGGCAACAAAGCCTTCTTTCTCTGCTTTATCAAGTGCGTTTTTATACATGTTTTTTTCAAAAACCTGCGGTGTCTGAATAAGCCAGAGATTGTCTCTGTCAATTCCGCCTGAAACAACATTTTCATCATTGGTTCTCTTTACGGTATCCCTTACCCTTGAAGCACACACGGCATTTGTCTTTTCTACAGCCATGGCAAAAACATTCTTAGCCATTTCGGAAGAAAACAGAGGTCTTGCCGCATCATGGATGGCAACGTGCGTTATATTCTCGTTATCAAAAAGTCCGCATTCAAAAGCATTTTTGACGCTTTGCTGTCTGTTGCTTCCGCCCACAACTATTTTTTTCACCTTACTGTATCCGTATTCTTGACAGAGATGTGTAAGTTCAATTACCTTGTCTTCCCTTGCGGAAATAACAACAAACTCAACCTCACTGCAATTTTGAAACGTATCAAGGCTGTAAAAAAGCATGGGTTTGCCGCACAGTTTCTCAAGGGGCTTATAAACACCGCCCATTCTGCTTCCGCTTCCTGCTGCAGGAATTATAACGCCTATACACGCATTATTTTTCATGGAGTATACCTCCTTTTCATTTCTTTATAACAATTTTATCACATATATTGGCTTTTTGTCAAAAAATACTGTAAATTGATTGTTAACTGTCATAATTTTTCTTCAATAATATATTAAGCAAATTCACCGTCTATTCATAAATAGTTATTGAAATCATTTTACGAAGAGTATACAATGAAAAATAATTGTATGCTGTAGTATTGTGCCCAGTTCTATTCAAAAACACCACATCTTTCCGGAGGATTAAGTTTTGAGTTTGATTTACAGTGAAATCACTTCACGAAAAAACGACAAAATAATATGGGCTTCCAAACTCACGGACAAAAAGAACCGTGACAAAGAAGGTGTATTTTTTACAGAGGGTGCAAAGCTTCTTGAAGAGGCTTTACTTGCAAAGCTCAAAATTAACAAGCTGTTTTTTACACAAAAAGCACTTGAACAGTATGAAAGCCTATTAAGTGATGCTACGGCTGAAGAGAATTATCTTGTTACAGATGAGGTTTACGAAAAGCTTACCGACGAAACAGCTCCTCAGGGAATTTTTGCATGTATCAAAAAGCCTGTACTTGAATTTTTTTCCGAAAGTAATCTGAAAGACGGCGGATTTATTATTCTCGAAGACATTCAGAACCCCTTGAATTTAGGTGCTATTCTAAGGTGCGCCTACAGTCTCGGCGGTACAAAGCTTATTCTTTCAAAGTCCTGTGCAGACATATACGGACCCAAGACATTAAGAAGCTCGATGGGTAGTGCCTTTAAAGCACGCTTTTATATATGCGACAGCATAGTTGATTTCATTGAGGCTCAGAAAAAGTTCGGAAACAATGTATACTGTACCCACCTTCATTCAGATTCCCTTTTACTCGGCACCTTTGAATTCAAACCCGGTGACAGCATTGTCATCGGCAATGAAGGGCACGGAGTTTCAGGTGATGTTGCAGGTGTCTGCACACATTCGGTAATTATTCCCATGACAAAGGATGCAGAATCACTCAACGCCGCTACCGCTTCATCCGTTTTGATTTGGGAAATGAACAAATCAAAGCTTATTCCTTAGATTATCTTACTCAAGGAGTTATTATGGACAACAAAGTTTTATACTACATCTGGCTTTCGACTTCCTTACGTCCCGGAAGCAAAACACCGAAAATACTATTCAGGCATTTCGGCAGTATTGATAAAATATACGCCGCTGAAAAAGACGATTACAAATCTCTTGAAATAAGTCAGGGTGAAATTGCAGCTTTGACAAACAAGGATCTGGATATTGCAAAAAAATGCTATGATTATTGCATGCGTTCAAACGTCGGTTTCCTATGTTACGAAGACCCTTACTACCCCGAACGCTTGAAAATAATTGACAATCCGCCGGCCATGTTTTACTACAAAGGAAGGCTCATTCATTTTGATGACAACCTCTGCATAACAATGGTTGGTACCCGTTCATGTTCAGAACGCGGTTTCAGGATGGCATACAATGAAGGCTTCAGTGCCGCATGCAAAGGTGCGGTGGTAGTCAACGGTCTTGCGCTGGGTATTGACGGAGCCTGTATTGCAGGTGCTCTCGATGCAGAAGGATACGCAATAGGACTTCTCGGATGCGGAATAGACAGAGTTTATCCCGAGGGCAACCGAGACCTTTTCAAAAGATTATCCGAACACGGATTGATACTTTCCGAGTTTGCTCCGTTTACAAAGCCTATTGGCTCAAATTTCCCTATCAGAAACAGAGTCTTAAGTGCCCTCTCGGTTGCAACAGTTGTTTTTGAAGCGGGTGAAGGAAGCGGTGCTCTTATAACCGCAAGACATGCCATTGAACAGGGACGCCGCATTTTTGCAGTACCGGGTAAACCTTATGATAAGAATTATGCCGGTCCCCTTGAGCTTATCAAAGACGGTGCAACCGTATTTACTGAAGCCGATGATGTTCTTTCGGAATACTCCATGAGTTTTCCGCACAGAATAAACCTCGCAAATACAAGGAAGCCTTCGTCAGAAAAGCTTGACAAATATGTTTCAAGGTATTTCAAGAAGGATACTGATCCCGACACACCTGTAAACAGGCGGTATGCTTACAAAAGCGGTCCTGCCAATCAACAAAACAACTCTACGTCACCAGAAACAAAAGTCGTTGAAGCAGAACCTATTATAAAAAAAGAAGACAAGACGCCATTCATTGAAAAACGTGTCGATGTTTCAGATACACAAAAAGAAAAAAGTGTAGATTTATCACTCTTTTCAACGGTTGAGATAGCTGTTTACGAAACCGTTAAAAAGAACGGAAGCATGACACCTGATGAAATAACCGCACACGGTTTCAAAATAGATGAAGTGCTGGCGGCTCTGACCATTCTTGAAATCTACGGACTTGTTGCTGCCGAACCCGGCGGAAAGTACAAGGCATAATAATTACACTGTAATACACAACACTTATATTTAGGAAATGAGGAAATATTTTGGCAAATTTAGTTATTGTTGAATCTCCCGCAAAAGCAAAAACCATCAAAGGCTATCTCGGTAAGAACTACAAGGTTACCGCTTCAAAAGGACACGTAAGAGACCTTCCCAAGAGCAGTCTCGGAATTGATATAGAAAACAACTTTGAACCCAAATACATCAATATCAGAGGAAAAGGAGACCTGATAAAGGAACTCAAGGCTGAAGCCAAGAGTGCCGACACAGTATTCCTCGCAACTGACCCGGACCGTGAAGGTGAAGCAATTGCATGGCATCTTGCACTTGTTCTCGGTATTGATGACAAAAAAATCAAAAGAGTAAAGTTCAATGAAATTACAAAGCCATGTGTAAAGGAAGCCATCAAAAATTCGGGCAAGATTGACATGAATCTTGTTGATGCACAGCAGGCAAGACGTCTTCTCGACAGAATCGTTGGTTACAAATTGAGCCCCGTTCTCTGGAAAAATATCAAGAGCGGTCTTTCGGCAGGACGAGTTCAGTCGGTTGCCACAAGAATGATTGTAGACAGAGAAAATGAAATCAGAGCTTTCAAGCCCAATGAATACTGGACTATTGAAGCAATGCTCGAAAGCAAAGACGGAAAAAGCTTCTCTGCTTACTATTACGGTAAAAATGACAAGAAAATTGAACTTAAAAGCAAAGCAGAGGCAGATGCTGTTCTTTCTGACATTAAGGGCAAAGATTTCACGGTTAAGTCCATAAAGAAGGCTGAAAGATTAAAGCATCCCGCACCGCCTTTCACTACCTCTACCCTTCAGCAGGAAGCTTACAAGCGTTTAGGATTTCCGTCTGCCAAGACAATGAAGACGGCACAGGAATTATACGAAGGTATCAGTCTGGGTGACAAGGGTACACACGGTATCATCACTTACATGAGAACCGACTCACTTCGCATTTCCGACATTGCTGCAGAAAGTGCAAAGCAGTATATCACATCCGAATACGGCGAAAGCTTCTACCCCAAAACAAGAAGAGTATACAAGTCACGTAACGGGGCTCAGGATGCACATGAAGCCATCCGTCCATCCTACATGGAATATCCGCCTAAATCCATAAGAGCTTATCTTTCAAACGATCAGTACAAGCTTTACAAGCTTATATGGGAAAGATTTGTTTCAAGCCAGATGTCTTCCGCAGTTATCGATACCGTAACAGTCGACTCTGCTGCAGGCGACAACACATTCCGTTCAACAGGCTCTGTTATTAAATTTGCAGGCTTCATGTCTGTTTACCAGGAAACAAACGACGACGATGAAAAAGATAACAATACATCGTATCTTCCCGCAGTAAACGAAGGCGATTCTCTAAAAGAAACAGGTATTGAAGCCGAACAGCATTTCACCCAGCCTCCTTCAAGATATACGGAAGCTACTCTTATCAAGGCTCTTGAAGAAAAAGGCATAGGCCGTCCCAGTACCTATACTCCTACCATTACAACAATTATCCAGAGAGGATACGTTGAAAGAGCGGCAAAGGCTCTTGCTCCCACTCCTTTAGGTGAAGCAACCAACAGTCTTATGGTCGACAACTTCTCCGACATTGCCGATCCGGGTTTTACTGCCGGCATGGAAATGAAGCTTGACGAAATTGAAAGCGGAGAACGTGCTCTTATCGATGTTCTTTCCAAGTTCTATAAGGATTTCAAGGATGAAATTGAAAAAGCCGAGGAATCTATCAAGGACAAGAGTTACAAGCTTCCCGTAGTTGAAACAGATATAATATGCGAAAAGTGCGGAAGTACAATGGTTATAAAGAGCAGCCGATTCGGAAAATTTGCGGCATGCCCCAAATATCCCGCCTGCCGCAACACAAAGCCTCTTGACAAAGACGGAAATCTCGCTGCTCCCAAAGAAGAAACGGAAAAGCCTGCCGTTCAGAAGGCTCCTGATGACATAAAGTGTGACATTTGCGGCGGTGAAATGGTTATTAAGAGAAGCAGATACGGTTCATTCTATGCATGTGCAAAATATCCCGAATGCAAGGGTACAAAGCCCATTAACCGCGAGCTTGATGTTCCCTGTCCCGAATGCGGAAGCAAAATCGTTATCCGCCGCGGCAGAAACAGAACTGTTTTCTACAGCTGTTCATCATATCCAAACTGCAAGTTCACAAGTTGTGATACACCCACAAATGAAAAATGCCCCGAGTGCGGAAGCATGCTTCTGAGAAAAAGAGGCAAAAACCTCAACGTTTGTATAAACAAAAACTGTTCCTACAAAGGTGAGGCAAAGGACATGGGTGAAGAAGAATAAACAATTAATTAAATCAATGAAAGGAAACACTTTTTGTGTTGACATAGTAGTATGAAAATTATTGTAGACTGTATGAGCGGTGACAATGCTCCCGAAGAAATTGTCAGAGGTGCTCTTGAAGGCAAACAAAAAGAAAACGTAGAGTTACTGCTTGTAGGTAACGAAGCGGCAATACGCGAAGTTGCTTCAAAATACAACTTCAGTCTCGACGGCTGCACAATCGTTGAGAATACAGGCGAAAATATCACCATGGAAGACGATGCAACAAGTGTTGTAAAGGAAAAGAACGAATCCTCCATGGCGGTTGCCTTAAAGCTTTTAAAAGATGGTCAGGGAGACGGCATGGTTTCTGCTGGTAACACTGGTGCACTTCTTACGGGTGCAACACTTATTCTCCGCAGAATCAAGGGTGTAAGACGACCTGCTCTCGGTGCAGTTCTCCCCTTCGGCACTCCTACTCTTCTTGCAGATGCAGGAGCACAGGCTGTTTGTGCTCCCGAAGATCTTGTTATGTTTGCCCGCATGGGAAGCATGTACATGAACAAGGTTATGGGTGTTGAAAATCCTAAGGTTGCACTTATCAACAACGGTGCCGAAGAATGCAAGGGTACTGATCTTCAGAAGGAAACATATCAGGCACTTAAAAACATTCCCGAAATCAACTTTGCAGGCAACATTGAAGGCCGTGAAATATTTGACGGCGAATACGATGTACTTATTGCTGACGGTTTTACCGGAAACATTGTACTTAAAACCTGTGAAGGAGCAGGCAAATTCGTCAAGAAATGTCTTTCTGACGTTTTCTACCGCAATTTCAGCTCTAAAATTGCCTATCTTTTTGCTAAAGGCAGTGTAAATCAGTTAAGAAAAGACACAAGCTATGACAGCCACGGCGGTGCCCCCTTCCTCGGTATTGCAAAGCCCGTTATCAAGGGACACGGCTCATCAAACCACATCAGCATTGCCGCTTGTGTAGGTCAGGCTAAAAGATACGCCGAAAGCGGCATGATTGAGTACATCGCATCACTCAAAACATCATCCACCGAAGAAAAGGACGCTTAATTTATGCAAAAGGACATTTCCTTACTTGAGCAAAAAATAGAATACGAGTTCAAGGACAAATCGCTTTTAAGAACAGCACTTACCCATTCATCCTATGCCAACGAATTCAAGGCAAAAGGTGAGAGCATTATGTACAACGAGCGTCTTGAGTTTTTGGGCGACTCTGTATTATCCCTTGTGGCAAGCGTTTATCTTTTCAAGGGAAACAGAAACCTTTTTGAAGGTGATTTGACTAAAATCCGTGCAGGTATTGTATGTGAAAACGCCCTTTACGAATATGCTCTTGACTTAGGACTCGGAGACTATCTGTTTTTAGGTCACGGCGAAGAAGTAACCGGTGGCAGAAGCAGAAAGAGCGTTCTTTCCGACGCGGTTGAAGCTCTTCTTGCGGCAATATATCTTGACGGCGGATTTTCTCAGGCAAGAAAGTTTATTCTTCCCTATTTGACCGAAGCAGCCGAAAAGCTTATGAAATCCGGAGGTGCCGAGGACTACAAAACTCTTCTGCAGCAATTTGTTCAGCAGAACAGAGGCGACATTCTCGAATATGTAATGGTTGATGAAAGCGGTCCAAGTCACAACAAAACCTTTGTTTACAACGTTTTACTTAACAATAATGTAATTGGAAAAGGCTCCGGTTCATCAAAAAGAGATGCCGAGCAGGCTGCGGCAAGAGAAGCACTTATTCTTTTTGGCAAGGTAAGTGAAAAGTGATGAAAAAACACGCAAACATTCCCATTTTCATACCCCACGAGGGCTGCAGAAACGAATGTGTTTTCTGCAATCAGCGTACGATTACGGGTACTTGTCAAGGCTCTGACAGGGACATTGTTCCAGAGATTGAAAATGCACTTTCAACAATTCCCGACGGATACGATGTTGAAATTGCCTTTTTCGGCGGTTCATTTACAGGTATCGGCATCGACAGAATGACAAGGCTTCTTGATACGGCATACGAATATGTTAAATCAGGAAATGTACAATCCATAAGGCTGTCAACAAGACCCGATTACATTGATGAGCAGATTCTTGACATTCTGAAGTCACGCGGCGTTACTCATATTGAGCTTGGTATTCAGTCAATGCGTCAGCATGTACTTGACGCATGTAAAAGAGGTCACACCACTGAGGATACAGAAAAAGCCTGCAGACTCATTAACGACTACGGCTTTGTTTTGGGCGGTCAGATGATGATAGGTCTTCCCTGCTCGACGGCGGAGGATGAAATCTATACAGCTCAGAAAATCGGCGAGATGGGTGCAAAGGAAGCAAGGATTTATCCTTGTGTTGTATTTGAAAAGACAGAGCTTTGCAACATGGCAAAGTCGGGTGAATATGAACCAATTTCAATAGACGAAGCCGTCACAAGAAGCACAAAGGTTTATTATGAACTGAAAAAGCACAAAATCAACATATTAAGAATCGGGCTTCAATCAAGCGAAAGTCTGTCGGACATGAACCAAGTCTATGCAGGTGCGTATCATCCTGCCATGGGCGAGCTTGTTGAAAGCAGAGTAAAACTTGAAGAAATGCTTTCTGCAATAGAATGGTATAAATCAGAACATAAATTTGACTATCGCGGCAAGCCGTTAATTGTCGAGTGCAACAATTGTGATTTATCAAAGGTGATTGGTCATAAAAAATCAAATTTGGAAATTATAAGAAAAGCGGCGATTGAGGCAGGCTTTTCGGACATAAACATAAAAACAAACGACAAAGTGAAAGGAAACAGTTTATTTTTTCACTTTGGACAACAATCGGAAATATCAGATTAACGGAGGAAACTAAATGTACTTAAAAGCTCTTGAAATGAGAGGCTTCAAATCCTTCCCCGACAAAACAAGACTTGACTTCCAGACAGGCGTAACTGCCGTTGTAGGTCCTAACGGAAGCGGCAAATCAAACGTATCCGATGCCGTAAGATGGGTTCTCGGTGAAATGTCTCCGAAGTCCCTTCGAGGCTCAAAGATGGAAGACGTTATCTTTGCAGGTACTGCAAAGCGTACCCAGACAGGTTTTTGTGAAGTATCTCTTATTGTTGACAACTCCGACCACGCTCTTGACAACGATGCCGAAGAAGTCAAAATTACAAGAAAATACTACAGAAGCGGAGATTCCGAATACAAGATAAATGACAAACCCTCAAGACTGCGTGACATTCACGAGCTGTTCCTTAACACGGGTATCGGCCGTGAGGGATATTCTGTTGTCGGTCAGGGTAAAATTTCGGAAGTTCTGTCGCAGAAGAGTGACGAAAGACGTCATATCTTTGAGGAAGCGGCAGGTATTTCAAAGTTCCGCTACAGAAAGATTGAAACAGAAAGAAAGCTCAATGAAACAGACACCAACCTCATTCGTCTTAACGACATTGCAGGTGAAATAGAATCAAGACTCGGTCCTTTGGAAAGAGATGCTGAAAATGCAAAGAAGTTCTTAGTCCTTGCTGACAGAAAGAAAGAGCTTGAAGTAGCAATCTGGCTTGACAGAATTGTAACAAGCTCCGACAAGGCAAAGAATCTTGAGAACAAGCACGGCACAGCAAAGAAAAACTATGAGGATACCGACAACGAAATCACGCTTCTCGACTCTGCCATTGAAGGGCTTTTCAACAAAAAGCAGTTTATAAGTCAGAAAGCCGAGAATCAGAGAGAAGAAATTTCACTTCTCGAAGAAGAAAAGCACAGACTTGAAAACCTGCGCAGTCTTTCCAACAACGACATTACCCACCACAATGAAAGAAAGACTCAGATTAGTGCAGAGATTGCTCTTCTTTCGGGCGATGAAATGGAAAAAATCAAGGGTGAGCTTCTTACTGCCGAAGAAGCAGTTAAAACAGCCGAAGGCTCTGTTGTTGATGCAAACAAAAAGAGTGCCGATGCAGAAGTAAATCTCATCGCCATGAAGGATGCCGTTATCCGTGCAGAAGCTGCACTTGAGTCAAAAAAAGAAGAAGTAAGACATTCAAATGAAGTTCTTACAACTTTAAAGATTGAAGAAGCTGCAGAAAGCACAAGTGAAAAGTCGGAAACCGAAAGAAAAGAGTTTCTTGCAGGTGAAATTTCAAAAGCCGATGCTGAGCTTGAAGAAACTTACAAGGCTCTGGAAAATGCAAATCAGAGAAAAAAGGATTTTCAGGACGAAAAGGTTCAGCTTGCCAAGGACATTGAAGAAGAACAAGGTTCACTTCGCGAGCTTGCAAACAAGCGTGAAGACCTTTTGAAGGAAAAGAACGAAATCGAAGCACAGTACGCTGCAGACGTACACAGACGTGAAGTTCTTGACAGAATGGACAAGATGCTTGAGGGCTATCCCGGTTCCGTTAAGGCTGTCATGAACGAAAGCACACTTTCGGGTATCTGCGGTCCTGTATCGAGAATCCTTACTGTTTCAGGTGAATACGTAACTGCCATTGAAACAGCTCTCGGCGCTTCCGTTTCCAACATTGTTGTTGAAAACGAGCATTCCGCAAAGGAAGCCATACGTTTCTTAAAGAGAACAAACGGGGGTCGTGCGACCTTCCTTCCCCTTTCTTCGATGACGACAAAGGTCACCGATGAAAAGGGACTTACACGTGAAAAGGGTTATGTAGGTATAGCCTGCGACCTTGTTTCATTTGAAGAAAAGTACAGAGTAATAGCAGAAAACCTTCTTGGCAGAACCATTGTTGCCGACAACATCGATGATGCTGCCGACATTGCAAAGAAGTACTCTTACAGATTCAGAATTGTAACTCTTGACGGTCAGATCATCAATTCCGGCGGTTCATTTACAGGCGGTTCTGCGGCAAGCAGAACAGGTGTTATGTCAAGAAGTGCCGACATTGCTGCCCTTGAAGAATCTATTTCTGCACTCGGTGCGAGAATGAAGGAAATAAAAGCCGAGATTTCAGAGGTAGAAGAAGAATGCCAGAATTCAATTGAGTATATTGAAGGCTTAAAGAATGACCTTTCAAATGCTGACAGCGGTCTTTACAGAAGTGAAAACGACATAAAGCTTCACACGGAACACGTGGAAGCCTGCAGTGAAAGACTCAAGAACATGCATGCACAGCTTGAAGAATTTGACAGCGAAAAGATTAAGGAAAGACTCAGTCTTATCGTTTCAAAGCGTCAGGCAGAAGAAGCACACTTGGAGCTTCTTATAAATGAGGAAAAAGAACTTACAGATGCACTTGACAAAGCAGATGAAGATGAAAGAAATGCAACAGAGGCACTCAGCCAGTCGAAGATGGACATTCTTTCATGCGAAAAGGACGTACAAAGTGCAAATACTGCTCTTAGTGCCCTTCGTGCTTCCCTTGCAGACAATGTAAGAAGAACAGAAAATCTTCGTCTTGAACTGCAACAGATTGAAAACATGCTTGCAGGTATTTCGGTTGACATTGAAAAGAGCGATGAAGAAATAAAGAAGGCTGAAGAAACTCTCAAAGAAAAGAAAGAAGCCCTTGAAGCACTTATTTCCGACTCTCAGGTAATTGAGACCGAAATGAACAAAAAGCGTGAAAATCAAAAGGATATGCAAAAGGACAAGGAAGTATTCTTCGAAGAAATGACACGTCTTGCTTCACAGCTTGAAAACTGCAGAAACGAGTACGACAATCTTACAGCAAAGTTATTTGAAGAATACACCCTCACCTTCTCGGATGCGGTAGCACTTGGCTACCCGGCACCCGAAGCAGGCAGTGCCCAGGAGTTATCCTCTATTAAGGGCAAGATAAAAGCACTTGGACACATCAACGTAAACGCGGTTGAAGAATTCAAGGAAACAAAAGAACGTTACGACTTCATGAAGAAGCAGATTGACGACCTTGAAGACTCAAAGAAGAGTCTTATTGAAATCATAAAGCGTCTTGAAAGCGACATGAAGACCATGTTTGTAAAGACGGTTGAGGATATTAATGTTCAATTCAAGGAAGTATTCTCCGATCTCTTTGGCGGCGGCAATGCCGACATTGTAATTCAGGACCCTGAAAACGTACTTGAATCGGGTATTGAAATCAACATCCAGCCCCCCGGAAAAATGGTTAAGAATCTCTCGCTGCTTTCGGGCGGTGAACAGGCATTTACAGCAATTGCTCTCTACTTTGCAATACTCAAGGTTAATCCTGCACCCTTCTACATATTTGATGAAATTGAAGCGGCGCTCGACGATGTCAACGTAAACAGATTTGCTTCCTACTTAAAGAAGAACAATGACACTCAGTTTATTGTTATCACACACCGCAGAGGTACCATGGAAGTTGCCGACACAATGTACGGCGTAACAATGCAGGAAAAGGGTGTTTCCAGCTTCCTTAAGGTTAACATCGACGACGTTGAAAAGAAAACGGGTATCAAGTTGTAAGTTAGGAGTTAAAAATTCAATTTCTTAATTGGAGTGATACTAAATGTCATTTTTTGATAAATTAAAACAAGGTCTTAAAAAGACCAAGGAATCAATTTTCGGCCAGGTAAACAGCATATTCAAGGCCTTTGTCAAGGTCGACGAAGAAATGCTTGAAGAACTTGAAGAAATACTTATCGCATCGGATGTGGGAGTTAATATCACGGAAGAAATCATCGACAAGCTCCGCGACACCATCAAGGAAAGAAGAATCTCCGAGCCTGAAGAAGCAAGACTTGCACTTATGGAAATCATTGAAGAATCCATAGGCGAAAACGAAGGCTTAAATCTCAACACAAGTCCTGCCGTTATTCTTGTTATCGGTGTTAACGGTGTAGGCAAGACAACATCAATTGCAAAGATTGCAAACTGTTTGAAGAAAGAAGGCAAGAAGGTTGTTCTTGCGGCAGCCGACACATTCCGTGCCGCTGCCATTGACCAGCTCGAAATCTGGGCAGGCAGAGCCGACGTACCCATAGTCAAGCACGATGAAGGCTCTGACCCTGCATCTGTTGTATTTGATGCCTGCAGCTATGCAAAAAATCACGGCTGTGATGTTCTAATCATTGACACGGCAGGAAGACTTCACAATAAAAAGAATCTTATGGACGAGCTTTCGAAAATATCAAGAGTTATCGACCGTGAGCTTCCCGGTGCTGACAAGGAAACACTTCTTGTTCTTGACGCAGTTACCGGTCAGAATGCCATAAGCCAGGCAAAAGAATTTGTTAAAACATCCGACATTACGGGTATTGTTCTTACAAAGCTTGACGGTACGGCAAAGGGCGGTATCATCATTTCCGTCAAGAAAGAACTGGGTATTCCCGTTAAATTTATAGGTGTCGGTGAACAGATGGATGACCTTCAGAAGTTCGACAAAGCAGAGTTTACAAAGGCTTTATTTGAGGAATAATTTGGAACTTTTTTGAAATACAGACGTCTAATAAGAGGTAAAAAATGAAAATAGCAATTGCAACAGGTAATGCACACAAGGTCAAGGAGTTATCAAGGCTTCTTGACATAGACGGCATTGAATTTGTAAGTTTAAAAGATTTAGGATTTGACGGCGACATTGTGGAAGATGGCAAGACTTTTGCAGAAAACGCCATGATAAAGGCAAGATTTATTTGCGAAAAGTACAGTATTCCCGCAATCGCCGACGATTCGGGGCTTTGTGTGGATGCTTTAAACGGTGAACCCGGCATATATTCTGCAAGGTATGCATCAAAAGACGGCGGAAATTCCGACGATAGAGCAAACATCGACCTTCTTCTTGAAAACATGAAATCCATTCCCTCAGGAGAAAGAAGCGGACGTTTTGTCTGTTCAATGGCTTTCTGCGCTCCCGACGGCACAGCACTTACCGTTGACGGAATCTGCGAAGGTCACATAACAAGCGACATCAGAGGTGAAGGCGGTTTCGGATATGACCCTGTATTCTACTGCACAAAGCTTTGTAAAACCTTCGGTGAAGCGACAGATGAAGAAAAGAACACCGTCAGCCACAGATACAATGCCTGCAGATTACTTGCAGTAAAATTAAAAGAATACATAAAAAACTGAAAGGCAAAAAATATGTCTATAGAAAATCTTACATCCTCAGAGCGTGCATACCTCAGAGGTCAGGCAAACACACTTGATGCAATTTTCCAGCTTGGAAAAGGCGGCATCAACGAAAACTTTATAAAGCAGATTGACGATGTACTTGAAGTAAGAGAGCTTATCAAGATAAGTCTTCTTGAAACATGTGAGTATACAGTCAAGGAAGCAGCAGAAGAAATCTGCAAGGCAACAGGTGCCCAGTCTGTTCAGATGATCGGCAGAAAGCTTGTGCTTTACAGAGCAGCCTCCGACAAAGACAAGAGAAAAATCACTCTTCCAAAGTCAAAGAAATGAGAATAGGATTTATGGGCGGCACCTTCAGTCCGCCTCACATCGGGCACTTACATTCTGCAAAAGCCTTTATTGAAGAATTAAACCTTGACAGGCTTATCATCATACCTGCAAAAGTTTCTCCATTCAAAGTAAATGTTCAGCAAACCGCAAGTGACAAAGACAGAATGGAAATGGCAAGGCTTTGCTTTTTATCACTTGACTGTGACAACTGCAGTGTTGAGGTATCAGATATCGAAATATCAAAAGACACAACAAGTTATACGATTGACACGGTTAATGAGCTGAAAGCTCTGTATCCAAATGACGAGCTTTACATGTTTGTCGGCAGCGACATGTTCTTAAGTCTTGAAAGATGGAAGAATTTCAAAGACATATTTGAAAAATGCCATATTTACACAAGAACACGCGAATATAATGAAAGATACACAATGCTTTTGGCTAAAGAAAAATACGAAAAAACATACGGTGCAAGGGTGTATTTATCTGATGACCAAGAAATAATAGTTTCAAGCACCGATATAAGAAACGCATTGTCATCAAAAAGCATTGAAACTTGTCAAAATTTATTGACTGACGAAGTTTTTGGGTATATAATAAAGGGTGGATTGTATTTTGACCAACATTGAATATTCACATATTCCGACCGACAAACCGCTTTTGGATAAAATAAAAAGCTCAATAGGAAATTATATTTCAGGCAAGCGTCTTGAGCATACTTTTTCGGTAGAGAAAGAAGCTGTCAGCATTGCCGGTTTCATGTTTCCGTATCTTGGAATTGATGACAAATACATTTCCGACATAAGAGCTGCAGCACTGCTTCACGACATTACAAAGCAGTATTCCATGCAGGAGCACAAGACTGTTTGTTCCGACTATTCTCTGCCATATGTTTGCAATGATGCCGTCATTCATTCCAGAACCGGCGCTTATATTGCAAAACGGGATTTTGGAATAAACGAAATTGTTTTCGGTGCGATTTTCAATCACACAACCGGAAAAAGTGACATGAATATTTTTGAAAAAATAATTTTTACTGCTGACTTTATTGAAAAAACACGCAGTCATTCCTCTTGTATATCCGCAAGAAATTATTTTTATGAAAATATAGAATCAAAAAACAAACTATACGTTCTGAACAAAACTATTCTTATAAGTATTGACGCAACAATGCACTATCTTCTTGAAAAGGAAAGTGTCATAGACTTAGAGACTGTCAGCGCTAGAAATTCAATAATTTCGGAGCTGTCATCCATATCAGAGGTGTTTTAACTAATGAAAGAGAATAATACAAACTTTGATAACGCAACTGAAGAAAATTTCTTAAAAAACAAGCAAAGACGCAAAAACCATGTTAATTCAAATAACAACAACAGAAAAAACACTTCATTTCTAAAAGTTTTAAAGATTTTCGGATTTGTTTGTGCTTCGATTGCCGCATTCTTTACCGCAGTTTTTGTTGGTATCGCCATCTATTATTTTTCACTTGACAATGTAACCGACAGTAACAAGCCTCATGCCGTGGTTTCGGATGATGATACACTCGGTCCTCGTGCCGAACTTTCTTCCGACAGCAATGATACTGTCTATAAGTACAATACTTTTTTGGCTACGGCTACAGACTTCAGCGGTAGTCTTACAGACGTTATCATGGTTGCAAGACTTCACAATGTGGAAACTAACCCTGAAGTATCTATACTTCAGATTCCCAGAGACACCTATGTCACAATGTCATCAAAGCTTCATGTAGATTCCAAAGGTAATCTGACTTATGAAAACTTTAATCCGAAGGCCTCTACCACCTACCCCACAAAAATCAATGCCGTATACTACCACGGCAGAAAACTCGGCGAATCACATATCAAAAATCTTTTGTCTGAGGCCAACGGCAAAAGCAAAGATGAAATATCTGCTCTTTGTTCAAGCAACAAATACAGATTTCTCAACGCTGAGCCTGAAAAAATAAAGAGCTATGTAGATTCGAAAGATGATGCTGAAAAGAAAGTGTATCTGGAAGAAATCACCACCGATTTCGGTATAACCTATCTTTCAACACTTATCTACTACTATTTCGGCATAGAAATTGACTATCAGGCTAAGGCTGATCTTTCAGGCTTTAGAAGTGTTGTTGATGCAGTCGGCGGTGAAGAAGGTATTTATATAAATGTACCTGAAAGAATGTACTACGAAGACCCTTATCAGGATCTATACATCGATCTTTATCCGGGTCCGCAGTATCTTGACGGAGACAAAGCAGAACAATTTGTACGTTACAGAGGTTATAAAACAGGAGATATCGGCAGATTGAATGCCCAGAAGACTTTTATAAACGCATTCCTTGATAAGCTGCTTTCTCCTTCAACAATAACCAGAATTGACGACATTGTTGTTGAAGTTAAAAAGAATGTGTATACAAGCATCTCGGTCAATGACATGCTAAGATTCTCAAAAACAGTTATAAAACTTGACGCAGACAATGGCGTCAAGATTGTCACACTTCCCGGTGTAGGTGAATATGTAGGCGGTGTTTCCTATTTTCTTCCTTACAAGCAGGAAACAGTAGAGCTTGTCAACAACGACTTTAACGTATTTGCAAATGACATCAGTGCAGATTCCTTCAGAATGATTGATTATTATGATGTTGCTCCGTCAAACACATCCTCTTCGGCCGATAGCAGCAATGATTCTTCTTCGGATGATAATGATTCTTCCTCTGAAGAATCTGACAGCGATGAAACAATGGACAATGAGGAAGCAGAGGAAAATGACAACAATTCTGAATCCTCTGACGACAATGCTGAAGGCAACGAAAATACTGATGATAATGAAGAAACTGAAGCTGATGAAACCGAAAACGGTGACACAATTGAAGAATCAGACAACAATGAAAACGAAGCTGCAGATAGCAAAGAGTCTGATGAAAATGAGTCGGAAGTTGATTCTGAGATTGAAACAGAGCATGAACCTGATATAGAAATTCCTGTAATAGATGAGGAAAACGAACAAGCGGGTTCTGATGAACCGGTATCTTCCGGAGCAAATATTCTCATGCTTGGTCGTGCAGATAGGGATTAGACAAAAAAGTCAGACAAGTCAACGAAAGGACGATAAAATGAGTAGTTTAAACAACGAAGAAAAGGCAAAAAAAATTGCCCTTTTGGCAGCCAAGGCTCTTGACGAAAAAAAGGCAAAAGATATTAAAATATTATACGTAAACAAGCAGACAATCATTGCAGATTACTTTGTAATTGCAGCAGGTACAAGCCGGACACAGGTTAATGCCCTTGCTGATGAAGTGGAATACAAACTTGGTCTTGAAGACATACAGCCGACCAAGATTGAAGGCAGAGGTCAAGGCACTTGGGTGCTTCTTGACTATGACAGCGTGCTTGTTCACGTATTCAATCCCCAGTCAAGAGAATTTTACAACCTGGAAAAGCTCTGGGCTGACGGCGAAGAAATCCCCTTTGAAATGACAGAGGACTAATCTAAGTTTATTAAATAATTTATCATAAAAGGACTGTTTAAGATGAAGTACGATTTTAAAGCCATTGAAGGCAAATGGCAGAAAGCATGGGAAGAAAAGGGTGCTTTCCATGCAAAAAATGACTATACACTCCCCAAATTCTATGCACTTGTTGAATTCCCCTATCCCTCGGGTCAGGGTCTTCATGTAGGACATCCCCGTTCTTACACTGCTCTTGACGTTGTTTCAAGAAAGAAGAGAATGCAGGGCTACAATGTCCTCTACCCCATGGGTTGGGACGCATTCGGTCTTCCTACCGAAAACTTTGCAATCAAGAACAAGATTCATCCCAAGATTGTTACAGAAAACAATGTTGCAAGATTTAAGAGCCAGCTTATGTCCCTCGGTCTTTCTTTCGACTGGTCGAGAGAAATCAACACAACAGACGAAGGATACTACAAGTGGACTCAGTGGATTTTCCTCCAGCTCTTCAAGAAGGGTCTTGCATACAAGTCCAAGATGGCTGTTAACTGGTGTACAAGCTGTAAGTGTGTTCTTGCAAACGAAGAAGTAGTAAACGGCGTGTGTGAAAGATGCGGAAGCGAAGTAGTAAGACGTGAAAAGAGCCAGTGGATGCTCAAGATTACAGCATACGCTCAGAGACTTATTGACGATTTACAGCTCGTTGACTTTATCGACAGAGTCAAGGTTCAGCAGACAAACTGGATAGGCAGAAGTGAAGGTGCCGAGGTTGATTTTGACACAACGGCAGGCGACATTCTCACAGTTTACACAACTCGTCCCGACACACTCTTCGGTGCAACATACATGGTTATCTCTCCCGAGCACCCCATTATCGAAAAATGGGCTGACAAGATTGAGAACATGGATGCTGTCAAGGCATATCAGGTTGAAGCATCCAAGAAGAGCGACTTTGAAAGAACAGAGCTTGCAGACAAGAAGGAAAAGACAGGTGTTGAACTCAAGGGTGTTCGTGCCATCAATCCCGTAAACGGTAAGGATATTCCCATATTCATTTCCGACTATGTACTCATCACATACGGTACAGGTGCTATCATGGCAGTTCCTGCACATGACACACGTGACTGGGATTTTGCAAAGAAGTTTGATCTTCCCATCATTGAAGTTGTTGCCGGCGGCAACGTACAGGAAGAAGCATTTACAGACGTTGCAACAGGCATTATGGTAAACTCCGATTTCCTCAACGGACTTGAAGTAGCAGATGCCAAAGTTAAGATTACAGAATTCCTTACAGAAAACAACAAGGGTCACAAGAAGGTAAACTTCAAGCTTCGTGACTGGGTATTCTCCCGTCAGAGATATTGGGGCGAGCCTATTCCCCTTATCAACTGCGAAAAGTGCGGTTGGGTTGCTGTTCCCGAAGACCAGCTTCCCCTTACCCTTCCCGAAGTTCCTTCATATGAACCCGGTGCCGACGGTGAAAGCCCTCTTGCTTCACTTGACAGTTGGGTTAAGTGTACTTGTCCCCAGTGCGGCGGTGCTGCCGAAAGAGAAACAGACACCATGCCTCAGTGGGCAGGTTCTTCCTGGTACTTCCTTCGTTACTGCGATGCAGGTAATCCCGATGCACTTGCTTCCAAAGAAGCTCTCGACTACTGGATGCCCGTTGACTGGTACAATGGCGGTATGGAACATACGACACTTCACCTTCTCTATTCAAGATTCTGGTCCAAGTTCCTCTACGACTGCGGTGTTCTTTCAAATCCCGAACCCTATGCAAAGAGAACAAGCCACGGCATGATCCTCGGTGAAAACGGCGAAAAGATGTCAAAGTCAAGAGGTAACGTAGTAAATCCCGATGACATTATCAATGAATACGGTGCAGACACCATGCGTCTTTACGAAATGTTTATCGGCGACTTTGAAAAGGCTGCTCCCTGGTCAAGTCAGGGTATCAAGGGCTGTAAGAGATTCCTTGACAGATTTGCCGCCATGTGCGATTTAGCTAAGGGTAACGGTGTAACGGAATGTCTTGAAAGCTCCTTCCACAAGACAATCAAAAAGGTTACAGAAGATATTGACAACTTAAAGGCAAATACTGCAATTGCTGCAATGATGGCACTTATTAACGAAGTATATGATGCAGGCACTCTTACAATGGATGAACTTGCAACATTTACACGTCTTCTCTGCCCGTTTGCACCTCACCTTGCAGAAGAAGTATGGTCAGAAGTACTCCACAAAGACGGCTTCTGCTCACTTGCACAGTGGCCCGAATACGACGAAAGCAAGACTGTTGATGCAACAATCGAAGTTGCTGTTCAGATTTGCGGAAAACTCAAGGGCACAATGAACTTTGCAGCTGACGCCGACAAGGACACAATGCTTTCGGCAGTAAAGGCAGACGAAAGATTTGCAAAGCTTATCGAAGGCAAGACAATTGTCAAAGAAATCGTAGTTCCCGGCAGACTTATTAACATTGTTGTAAAATAATTAACCTAAAGTTC
The DNA here is from genome assembly GCA_015064895.1 of Oscillospiraceae bacterium. GTDB lineage: Bacteria > Bacillota > Clostridia > Oscillospirales > CAG-382 > UMGS1387. The sequence goes on from SVRI01000006.1 coordinate 23,724, forward strand.
ACAAAATAATTTGCATAACTATTGACATTACTGTTTTCTTTTTGTATAATAGTAAAGGTATCATTAAAGGTATAATAAAAATTCCTTTTGCCAAAAGCGGAGGGAGGGGAAATAAATGGCAGAAATTAAAATCAAGGATAATGAATCTCTTGACAGTGCGCTCAGAAGATTTAAGAGACAGTGCGCAAGAAGCGGTGTACTCACAGAGCTCCGTAAGAGAGAACATTACGAAAAGCCCAGCGTAAAGCGTAAGAAGAAGTCCGAAGCTGCTCGTAAGAGAAAGTTTAAGTAAGACTTTAGCTTTGCTATGGCAAAATTAATCTAACAAGAAAAGACGATGATTAAATCATCGTCTTTTTTGTCTGCATTGGTTACTATTCAACCCATTCAAAAGCAAGTCTCGGTGAGCCGTCGGCAAGATAGATTATACCTGCATATTCAAAGCCGTCTCTTTTAACTGCCTTCTGCATGGGATTATTATCTTTATGGGTATCTACCCTAAGGTGATTGAACATCTTTCTTGCAAAGGCTGTACACTCGGCAAATACGCCGCGTCTGGTTCCGTCACCGGCTATTCTATGTATTGTTCCATAGGGGGTATCCGATTTCCACTTGCCGTCGATTCTTTCATATGTCGGATCGGTTCCTCCGATAAGTGCAAAGCAGGCATAAATGTAACCCGAATCATCATATTGTACATATAGATGTCCCAAGTCAATATCAGACATTAATGTTTCCCTGTCGGGATATCCCATATTCCATTGATTTGGATTACCGTGTGTATGCATAAAATGCTTTGCCGATTCATATATTTCAAGCAATCTTTCAATTTCCGATTTTTTTGCAAGTCTTATCATGTACTAACCTTTCAATTAACATATTTCAAAAGCTGCAACAAAAGTTGCAGCTTTTATTTTACTTCATTATTCTAATTCTTACAGTTTCTTCGCCGAGGCTCTTGATCTTTACAGCCAAATCCATATCGCTCATTTCCTCTGTCATGAACATGCAATAACCTGCCATTTCAGTAACGGCAACATTTCCGAATGCAGAAATCACCGCTTGTTTGCTCGCCTTGGTTCTGATATAAGAAGCTGTCACATTCTTGTTTACATCACCGAGGAAATCTGCCTTTTCTTCATCCCAGCCGATAAACTTCTTACAGTCACGGACAACGTCAAGCACGTCTGCCATAACAGCACTTGCTGTGGGCATACTGCCTGCGCCTCTGCCGCAGAAAAGAACGTCGCCTACCACATTACCAACAACCGAAATACCGTTGTAAACATCATTTACACCTGCAAGAGCATTTGTTTCGGGAACAAGGTGGGGTGCTGTGAGAACATAAACCTTACCGTCATGTGCATCTTTTTTTGCTCTGCCGAGAAGCTTTACACTATAGCCGTTATTTCTTGCATAGAGAAGGTCTTCATACATAATCTCTGTAATACCTTCGCAGAGTACGTCTTCGTTGGATACCGTCTTACCGTATGCAAGAGATGCGAGAATACTGATTTTTCTGCAAGTATCGTGACCTTCAACGTCTGCCGCAGGATTCTTTTCGGCATAACCGAGCTCCTGTGCCTGCTTAAGTGCTGTTGAGAAGTCTTCCTTATCTCTTTCCATCTTGGTGAGAATATAGTTACAAGTACCGTTGAGAATACCGGTTACAGACTCAACCTGATTTGATGCAAGGCACTGCCACATGGGACGGATAATCGGAATACCGCCGCCTACGGATGCTTCAAAGAGGTAGCTTACGCCATTCTCACGGGCAAGTCTCTGAAGCTCTGCACCGTGCTTTGCAACAACTTCCTTATTACTTGTTACAACGCTCTTACCGGCTAAGATTGCCTTCTTTGAGAAGTCATATGCAGGAACCGTACCGCCCATTGTTTCAACAACGATAGTTACGTCCCTATCCTCAAGAATGGGAGTGATTTCATGAACCACTCTGTCGCCGAGGGGATGATCGGGAAATTCACGAAGGTCGAGTATATATTTTACGTTAAGCGTTACGCCTTCCATTCTTTTTGCAAAGGCTTCATTATTGAGTCTGATTGTTTCGGCAACACCTGAGCCGACTACGCCGAAGCCCATAATTGCAATATTGATCATTTTTGAGTCTCCTTTATGAGTATACATTCCTGATTTTGAATATAATAAGTCAAAGGACATATATTCATATTCGTATAGATATTGGTATTTTAACACATATATTCTAATAAATCAAGGATATTTTTTACAGTTTTAAGCATTTTTCAGCATTTATACAAAAAATCCGATTGATTATATCACAAAAATAATGTATATTATTATCAGGAAAGGCAGATTGTGTGGACAAAAGGCAAAAAAGAATTAATTTTATCATATCATTCGGCTATTACGCAATTATTATCCTAATAGTATTTTTCGGCATAAAATACCTACTGGGTCCCCTGCTCCCTTTTATTACGGCTTTTCTTATTGTATCAATGTCGGGAAAAATTTTCTCTGCAATTGACGGCAGAGTTCATTCAAAAAAGTGTACTGCAATTATATTTACGGTATCTTTTATTTTTGTAGTATCTTTAATCATATTCTTGGTTTTTTACGGCATATTCAATGAACTTTCCAGGCTGATATCGGTATTGAGTCCAGAAAAAGTACAAAAGTTATATGACGGCATTTCCGGATTTTTTACATCATCCCTTTCGAGATTATCTTCCGGAAAGCTGTTTTCGGGAATTTCGTTTTTGCTTTCAAAGGTATTTGAAAACAGCAAAGATTCCTTTTCCTCTGTAGTTTCGGAATTTCTGCCAAAACTCTTATCTCTGGTCATGAAATTCTTATCCTTCTTTCCGGGTGCAGTTATTTTTACCGGTATTGTTTTCATATCCATGTTTTATATCGGCTGTGATTATGACAGAATATCAAACTTTCTTATAATGCAATTACCTGACAGCTTCAAGGATACCTTTGATGAAGCCAAAAGTGTTTTTACTCAAACGGCAAAAGAACTGTTTAAATCATATTTTTTACTGACGATTATAACCTTTTTTCAGTTATTTATCGGTTTTGCAATAATCGGAATTGATTATGCACTTTTGCTTGCAGGGATAATATGCATTGTTGATTTATTGCCCATTCTTGGAACGGGCACAGTTCTTATTCCGTGGTCGGCTATATGCTTTATGCTAAAGAATTACAGGTTTGCTATAGGCTTGATTATTCTTTATGCAGTTATTACACTATTCAGGCAGATTGCAGAACCGAGAATCGTAGGGGCAAACATCGGTCTTTCTCCCCTATTGTCACTGATTTCCATCTTTGTGGGACTTAAAACAATGGGATTTGCCGGCATAATAGTATTTCCGATTATTACAATGACTATTATACGGCTCAACGAAAAAGGATTTATAAGGCTTTACAAAAATTTCCCAAAAAAACAATGCGATGACATCAGGAAAACAAAGCTGAAGTTTTTAAACTTCAAACGTCATGACAAAAAGTAATATATGACAGTAGGTGACTTTATGACAACAGAAAAAAGAATAATTACTGCTGAAAACAACTACAAAAATCAAATAGAAAGAATAGCTTCAGAAATTACAAGCGACAAAAACATACGTCTTGTGCTTATAGCAGGTCCCAGCTGTTCGGGCAAAACAACCACTTCTTCTACCCTGTCAAAGATGGTTTATGAAATGGCAGGCATAGTTTCACACACAATTTCAATCGACGATTTTTATCACGATGTTGTTTTTCTTCCGGGTGAAACATTTGCCGACAAGGATTTTGAGGCACTCGACAGCATTGATCTTGACCTTCTTCACAAGTGTCTTCATGACCTTGCCTTAGGCAAAACAGTAAGCATCCCGCTTTTTGACTTTGAGCTTATGAGAAGAAATGGCTTCAGAAGCACAATAACCCTAAAGGAAAACGAAATTGCAATTATTGAAGGACTTCATGCACTGAATCCTGAAATATACGAGAACTTTGTTGAAAAAAGCAAAATCAAAAGCATTTTTCTTGACTGCAATGACATTAAAGATACCCACAAGAATGCAAGACTCATAAGAAGGCTTGTACGTGACAGAAATTTCAGAAATGCCGATGCTTTTCTCACATTTACTCTATGGGAAAAGGTCTTACACGGTGAAGAAAAATACATCTATCCCTTTGCCAACAAGGCTGATTATACGGTAAACACCTTTCATGAATATGAAACAGAGGTGCTGAAACCATATGCTGAGGTCTTACTTGACGAAATCAAGCAGGACAGTATATTTATAAAAGAAGCTGAAAGTGCACGTCTTTATATTTCGCATGTGAATGATATTATAGAAAAATCTCTTATTCCCGATGATTCTTTACTGAGGGAATTTGTGGGTTAAAGGTGTGATGTGTTTTTGGGTGTTCACTCAAGGGTTATCCTTCTATTATTTAAAAAGTACAGAATAGTATATTACGTAGAAAATATAAAAAGTCAGCAAGCAAAAAACTCGCTGGCTTTATTTTTATATTTATGTAAAGACGTCTTTTGACATAATCATTTTACTTATTTCACAGCACACCTCAGTTTATCAATTGCGGCATTCTCTATTCTTGAAACATATGACCTTGATATTCCGAGCTTTATTGCAATTTCCCTTTGAGTCATAGGTTTTGAAAAACCAAGGGCATATCTCATGAATATTATTTGTCTTTCTCTTTTATTAAGGCTTTTTTCGATTGCCTTCATGAGGTTTTCTATTTTAATTTTTACATCTATTCTTTCAGCTATATCATCATTAACACTCAGTATATCCATATATGTCAGCATATTTCCGTCGGAATCAACATCAAGAATTTCATTAAGTGATGTGTCCGTTGAATACTTCTTCTGTGCTCTGAAATACATAAGTATTTCATTCTGAAGGCATCTTACGGCATATGTAGCAAACCGGTTCTTACAGTCTGGATTATACGAGTCTATTGCCTTTATAAGTCCGATTGTACCGACCGAAATAATATCGTCGGATTCTGACGGAGAAACAGAATACTTTTTTGCAATATGTGCCACAAGCCTCAGATTTCTTTTAATAAGTGTTTCTCTTACCTCATATTCTCCGTTTCTGAGGCGAACAAACAGTTCCTTTTCTTCCTTTGGAGAAAGTGGCTGAGGAAACGACTGAGTTGATCCCGACACCCTCAAAAAAAGAAAAAACATACCGCAGAACAATGTAGAAAGCATATTACCACCCTTTTATGTTTTATAACTCATTCTATGCTCTACTGCTTGTATACTTTTCCTGATTCGGAATAAAAAAGCCGCAATAATCATTATTTTTAATGGGTGATTACAATGATTATTACAACAAAGCAAGGCGACACATTATCCCTTCTATCCGAACAATACGGCATACCTGTCAAAAAAATAATCGCTGACAACGGAATTACAGATAATGCACTTGCTTTGGGACAGTCATTATATATCGGCATTCCGTCTGAAAGTCTGACAGTGCTTACAAATGATACGGCAGATAATGTTTCATCGGAAAACGGAATCAATGAAAAGCAGTTATTGAGAAACAACTATATTTTAGGCGGGAAAAACGATATTCCCATAGGCACTTTTATTGTACTTGACTATAAGGAGCAATCTGACACAGAAAAGATTATCGGCGGATACGCATATGATTTTATCGGTACTCAGAGATTATTATCGGTTATAAATTATCTCAGCTACATTATGCCGTTTACATACGGGTTTACAAATGATGGAGAGCTTATATCACCTGATGACACTTTTATTCTTTCTACGGCAAAGAAAACAAATGTCAAAGCTCTTATGCACATATCGACACTTACAGAGGAAGGCTACTTTGACAGCAATCTGCCATCCTTTATTTTTGAAGATGAAGAAGTTAAAAACAGACTGATAAACAACATAATCGAAAAAGTTTTAAACAAAGATTATGACGGAGTTGACATTGATTTTGAGTATCTGACTTCGGTTCAAAAAGACGGATATATTGAGTTTACAAAACAGCTTTCGGATGCCCTTCATGCCTTGGGTAAAATACTTGTAATTGCTGTTCCGCCCATGACAAGCAAAGAACAAAGAGGCGTGCTTGTTGACGGGATTGACTATGAATCCCTCGGAGAAAATGCCGACTATATTCTGATTATGGCTTATGAATACGGATATCGTTTCGGACCTCCTCTTGCAATTTCACCGATTAATCAGGTAACTCGAGTGCTTGATTATGCACTTACCGTAATACCGAATGAAAAGATACTTCTCGGCATTTCAAACTACGGCTACGACTGGACTCTGCCATATGTTAGAGGTGTATCGGATGCACCCAGCATCTCAACGGTTGAGGCGGTAGAGCTTGCCAAAAAGTACGGCTCTGAAATACAGTTTGACGATGTGGCAAAGGCACCGTTTTTCTTTTATACAGATGATTTTGGTCAATCACACGAGGTATGGTTTGAAGATGCAAGAAGCTTTGGGGCAAAAATGGATTTAATTAAGGAATACAATCTTGCAGGCGGCTTTATATGGGATTTGATGAGAGACAATCCGCAAGGGTTTGTAACGATTAACAGCCTTGTGAAAATTGACTGAAAATATGTATTTTTTTACCTTGATTATTCGGTCGTCATATGGTAGAATATAGAAAAACAAGCGTTTCAGGAGGCAAAAAAATGAACATTCTTCCCCAGAGACAAGTGCATCTTGACTTTCATACAACAGAATCTATCGACGGCATCGGCTCAAGATTTGACAAAAAGCAATTTCAGAGCTGTCTTAAAAAAGGACATGTAAATTCCATTACGGTTTTTGCAAAATGCCATCACGGCTGGGCATACTTCCCCAGTGAGGAGAACGAAATGCACCCGGGTCTTCATGGCTTTGACTTACTTTCCGCACAGCTTGAAGCATGTAAAGAAATCGGTGTTCAGGCACCCATTTACATCTCGGCAGGCTTTGACCAGAAATATCTGGTTGAGCATCCCGAAGATCTTTTAGTATGGCCTTGGAATGCACCGGCACTTGAAATCGGCATTGAAGAAGACGGTCACAAATACATTGCAGACAAACCGGGCTTTCGTGTAATTTGCTTCAACACACCCTATCTTGAGGTACTCAAAAGACAGGTTGAAGAGGTTGTTCGCAAATTCAATCCCATCGGAATTTTCCTTGATATTGTAGGTCCGAGACTCTGCTTCTGTAAAAACTGCAGAAGAGATGTCATTGCAATGGGACTTGATCCCGAAGTACCCGAAAACTACTGGCCTGTTGCAGACGCAGTTTACAAAAAGTACTACACAACAATAAACGAAGCTGCCCGTGCAATTAAGCCTGACATCAGAATCTTCCACAACGGCGGCCACATTGCCTGCGGACAAAGAGAAAGAGCACATGCAAACACTCACCTTGAACTTGAAAGTCTGCCAACCGGCGGCTGGGGATACGACCATTTCCCCAAGAGTGCAAAGTATGTAAAAAACCTCGGTATGGACTATCTCGGCATGACAGGCAAGTTCCACAGCACATGGGGCGAATTCGGCGGTTTCAAGCATCCTAATGCATTGAAGTATGAGGTTGCACTCAGTCTCGCCAACGGTGCAAAGTGTTCCATAGGTGACCAGATGCATCCATACGGCTTCCTTGATGATGCTACATACGAGCTCATCGGTGCAGCATACGCAGAGGCTGAAAAGGTTGAAGAATACTGCTACGACATTGATATTATTGCACAGATAGGCATACTTGAAAAGGAAGGCTTTGTAAGAACCAATTCTCAGGGAACTCAATGCGATACCGGTGCAAACAGAATGATGCTTGAAGGCAAGTATCTTTATGAAAACATCGACACAGAATGTGATTTTTCAAAGTACAAGCTGATTATTCTCCCCGATTCCGTAAAAGCTGAAGGAGAACTTAAAACAAAGCTTCAGGATTTTGTAAAAAATGGCGGCAAGGTGCTTTGTACAGGCAATGCAGGTACTGATGAAAACGATGAATTTGCTTTTGACCTTGGTGTTAAGTTCATTGGCAAGAGCGATGTCAATCCCTCCTACTACAGACCAGACTACGAGGCGGTGGGACTTTCTTCCACAAATTACGTTATGTTCTCAAACAAATACGATGTAGAGCTTACAGACGGCAAGGTAATGGGCTATGTCAGAAATTCCTTCTTCAACAGAGAACCACAGCATTTCTGCTCTCACAAGCACACCCCCTTCACCATGGAAGACGCTTTCCCCGGTGTTGTTCTCGGCAAAGACGGCGGATATATTGCATGGGAAATTTTCTCTGAATATGCAGAGGTAGGCAGCATTATTCTTAAGGATACGGTTATAAGAGTTATTGACGAAATCCTCGGCGAAGACAAGATCATGAGGACCAATCTTCCCGCAGGTGCGGTTGTTACATTTAACGAACAAAAGGCAGACAACAGATACGTACTTCACGCACTTTATGCTGCACCCGTAGTTCGCGGCAAAAACACACAGATTATCGAAGACCTTGTACCGCTTCACAACAGTGAATTTGAAATCAAGGTTGACAGGAAGATTAAGAACGTAAAGCTTGTTCCTCAGAACAAGGCAATAAAGTTCAAACAGAAGAACGGCACCGTCTCATTTAAAATTAACGAGTTTTCCTGCAGTCAGATTGTTACACTTGAATATTAACGCAAAGAAAGCACCCGAATGGGTGCTTTCTTTAATACATTCCGTTAGCTGACATATAGTCATAAATCATCTTTCCGTGGGTCTGTTCCTGTTTCTGGATGGAATTGAGATAGTTTCTTGCGTTCTCATCCGTAAACTCAAAGATGCATGTATCATAGAGCTTTGAAACTTCCTTTTCACCCGACAGAACATCGGTGCAAAGGTAGCAGTCTTCCTTTTTATCGGGAGTTTCGCTTGTATGGAATGCCGTAAATGTGGGAAGTGTCTGACTGCCGCCCTGTGTCTGAGGAACGGTGCCTGTTTCAAGCTGGCAAAGACCGTTTAAATGATTATTCTCGTGCTGTGCAAGGTCGGTAAACAGATTTTTAAGCTGCGGGTCCTTGGCACAAGCGGCGTGCTTTGTGTATTTATCAATACACAGCTGTTCCTGATCCTTTAAGTCTTTTAAGAGACTCATTTCCTTTTGTGTTAATGTCATAAAATCACCTCGACAGTATTATTACCGCCGAGGTGGAAAATCATTCATTAGTATTCATAGTATGAGCTATAAATCTCGTTATATGGAATTTCGATTGAAACATCGCCGTAATCTCTGTATTCAGCACTTATTCTGCAATCCTTAACACTTGAATCAACATCATCTTCCTCGGTCACTTCAGATACATACTCGGTTGCAGAACCTATATACGAATCCAACATATTTGTGAGGTCTACTTCAAAATATACAGGAAGATATGTTGCCTTATCTATGCCCAGCTCTACCTTGAAGGGCACCTTATCTGAAAATACTCTTTCATAAGCATCTTCGTCAATGCCGTATTCCTCAAGCGATTCGGCAACACCATCCATTTCCTCGGTTTTCATAAGTTCTAAGAAGTCGATTTCAACTTCACCTGTTATTTCATAACAGTCCTTATCTCCATATACAACGTCGTCTACATTAGCTTCTTCCATGCTGTAGACAAGCAGAGGAATTTCAAATGCAAGAGAACCGGGTTCACCGTCTACTGTTTCTTCCGACCAATAACCGTCGGTGCAGGTATATTCTACTCTTTCGTCATAGTCAGTATAGGTTTCAGATACCGAACCCACCCTGAGAGAATCAATAATGGTCGCTGTGCCGTTATAGGCAAGGTCTGTGTCACGTTCAGAGACAATATCCATCGTTATTTCAAGAAATCCGGAAAGCATTGCAATATCAAAATACATTGTGGCATCCATACCGTAGTTTTCGACACCTGCCGCTTCATTTACGGTTCTTTCGAGAATCGTCTTAAACAGAGGAGTTTCTTCCTCAAGCTCCTCATCTTCGTTTACTGTCTCTTCTTTCTTCGTTTTCGTTTCTTCATTATTATCGTCTTTATCTTTTTTGTCTTCTTTTTCCGTTATTTTGTTCTTATCCTTTATGTCCTTATCTTCAGAATCATCGATGCTCACAAAGACACCCGAACCGCAGGAAGCAAGCATGGCAACAACCAAAACAAAGCTAAGTAAAAGTGCAACTGTTTTTTTCATTATTAAAATCTCCTTTTATATACTACGACACAAGGATTTCTGTCGGTCCGTCCGCACCGCCTATAATACCAACACTGGTGCTGTCAGATTCGGATTCTGCAGCTTCAAGCACTTCTTCGGGAACGGAAATTTCTGTTTCGTCAATGTTGCTGTACTCTACAGTTACAACAACCGATTCGATACTGAGTTTTTCAAAATCCACTTCATCATCAATAAGCATGGGGGCATATGCAGCCACTTCTTTAAGAACTGACTGGCTGAAATTTGTTGCATCAACAACCGTTGTAACAGGATACATTGTAGAAACATCAATGTATTCCGAAACGGATATTGTTCCAAGATTATTGAGTTTTGAAACAAGCACAGGCTTTACAAGGGCAGGAACATCATACGCTTTCAACATATCATCAAAAACATCTTTATAACCGAGATCTACAATGATATTGTAAAGCTCAGCATTGATATCATAGCTGATTTTATAACACTCTGTTTCATTATAGATTTCTTCGGAAACACTTGTGTTAAGCATGTATTTCATAATATCAAAGTTTTCGGTATCCGCCTTACCTGCAAACAACATGATTTGTGCACTGTCGCTTTCTGACATGCTTGATTTTTGCCATGTTCCGTCTACGTTCATATACACGGTCGGCTGTTCACCGGTCTGAGCGTAAAGCTCTGTGTTCTGAGGTTCAATGTACGGCTCACACTTGACACTTGCAATAACATGAGTAATAAGGTCTTCAATCGAAACCTCAGCAACTGAATCGGCAAGAACCGTTGATTCTGTTTCATCATATTTAAAATCAGCTACAGCCTTTACATTTGCAGTAAAGCTCTTCATTTGTGCATAGGCTTCGTTCTTCTGAGCGTATGCTTCTTTGAAGTCTGAAGATATCTCCTGTTTTTCAGGCTCCTTCTCTTCCTGTTCCGAGGTCTCTTCGTTATTTTCCTGTGGCTGTGTCTGTGCGGCATCAACAGCAGATTCTTCGGTCTTTCTGGTTTCTGCACTGCATGACGAAAGGCTTAAAACGGCAAGAATTAAACAAAGCAACAAAAGTACTATTCTCTTCATATAAACATCTCCTTTGTATCCAAACAATTATAACACACATATGTTAACTATTCTACACATTTATCTTAACTGTATATTTTCGTCATCTTTTCCTTTTTCTATTTTTTTGATAACAACATCATAGCTATACGAAGGATTAACTTCAATTGTCACCCTATCACCGATTTTTCTTCCAAGCAAAGCTCTGCCCGCAGGCGACTCATTACTTATTCTGTTGTCGAAAATTTCAGCACGCATTGTAGTAACAATCATGTATGTTTCTTCGCAGTCATCTTCCTCAACATACACTGTTACTTTATCAAAAAGTCCGACTGTATTTTCATCGCCCTCAACCTTGACAATAACAGCTGTATTTATCATGTTGTTGAGAAAACGAATACGGCGTTCATTTGCGTTCTTTTCCTGCTTTGCAATTTTGTATTCTGCGTTCTCCGAAAGGTCGCCGAAGGCTCTTGTTCTGACTACTTCCTTCAAAAGTTCGGGTCTGAGCACGCAGGTGCGGTATTCGATTTCTTCCTTCATTTTCTTTATGTCAACTTCTGTAAGTTCGTTGTGCATAATCATTCTCCGATTCCTATTAAATAATATAAAATATTATACATCCGCCGGGCTTCTTTGTCAACCGAAACACTGCTTTTCCCTCTTGACAATTCGACAAAACATGGTATTATATTTATTGGCAAAATTCAAATGAAAGGAAGTGGAGTTTTGAAGCATATCATTCGTTTTATAAGACGGAATACGGTGTTTGCAATTGCTGTTTTTGCAATGCTTATTACCATGATTTTTGTACCTGTTGACAAGGAATATCTCGGATATTTTGATTTCAAGACTCTAACCTGTCTTTTCTGTGTTCTTGCTGTTGTATGTGCACTGAAGAATGTCAACTTCTTCTATATACTCGCAAAGAAAATAGTAAGAAAATTCGGCAACTTAAGAATGTGCATTATCGCCCTTGTATACATAACCTTCATAGGTTCAATGCTTATTGCCAACGACATGGCACTTCTCACATTTCTTCCTCTCGGATATTTTGTACTTGATACTACGGGCAAAAAAGAGTATATGGCATTTACATTTATCATGCAGAATATTGCGGCAAACCTCGGCGGTATGCTGACTCCCTTTGGCAATCCGCAGAATTTATATCTATATACCAAATACAACATTCCGACTCTTGAGTTTATGCAGATAATGCTTCTGCCATTTGTAATTTCCATAGCAATGATAACGGTTTGCTGTATCGTTTTTGTAAAACCCGAAAAGCTTGAAATCACCGACAACAAAGAAGGCTTTGAACCCCAAAAAACCATTCTTTATCTTGTACTGTTTTTCCTTTCAATCGCCATAGTTTTCAGAGGCATTCCCTACTGGACAGGACTTATCATCATTCCCGCAGTTCTTCTTTTTGCTGACAGAAAGGCTCTAAAGATGGTTGATTATCCATTACTCGGAACATTTGCTGCATTTTTCGTTTTTTCAAGCAACATGGCAAGAATAGAACCTGTAAGGCAGCTCATGTCAAGTCTTTTGGGTAAAAGTACTCTTATATTCTCCACCCTCTCATGTCAGTTTATAAGCAATGTTCCCTCAGCCATACTGCTTTCTCAGTTTACAGACAACTACAAGGAGCTTCTTGTCGGTGTAAACATTGGCGGAACAGGTACCTTTATTGCATCTCTTGCAAGTCTTATAACACTTCGTGAATACATGTTAAGAGATTATGAGGGATTAAAGAGATACAACAAGATGTTCTGTGCGTTCAACTTTTCTTTCCTTGCAATTCTGCTTTTGGTAATGTATTTTGTTATGTAAAAAAATACTATAATGGGTGTTTCCTTAGGAATAAATAAAATTAGAAGGCGTGCTGCGGTACGTCTTTTTTTATGCTTTTAGGAACACAAAAAAGCCAGCAAGCAAAATACTCGCTGACTTTAATTTATTCTCTATATTGTTCTTAAGATTATCTTTTTTTATTTTATGTATTCAAATGAAAAATCGTCATAAAAATATTCATTTGTATTTTGATACAGCTCATATGCCTTATCATATCCGCAAAGATCACTGCAAAGATTGAAAAAACCGTATATGTGAAAATCCGTTTCATTTGTAAGGTATGATAAAACAGCACTTGAAAACGCACAATACAGTTTATCCGAATCATATTGCCTTGTACCGTATTTCAGATAATTATAAACAGCAAAAGCAATATAATCATCACCATTTAAGTTTTCGTATTTATTTCCTATGCAAATCCTTTCATACAGGCTGTCGGCAAAGCCGTGATTGATTTTTGGATTGCAGGTCTTATTCTCAAAATACATCGAACTTACAACATGGCAAAGTTTTTCCTCAAACGCCGCAGTATGTGTTATTCTGTGCAAAAGCATTGCTATAAGTTCACTCATAAGCTTTCTTCTGTTTTCTGTCATAACTTTTTCGTTATAAAAATCAATAAGCCAAAGAGCAAGATTCTGCTTTGATAGATTGGATATCTTTTCACAGTCAACCACAAGCTTCACAAAACCCATCTTTAGCAGGTACGCATAACACTCATCCGACACATTATAATCCTGATTCAGAACTATTCTGACAAGACTCAAAGGATTTTTGCTACGGCTTACAGTACTTACAATCATTTCGGCATATCTTTTTGCACCCGATTTTGTACCGCCGTCATATCCTCGAAGTACAAATCTTTTATTGTCTGATAAGCGTTTTTTGATATCAGTTTCATTAAAGAGCTTTTCTATATTCCATTTGACTTCAAAGAAATCACAGAAATTTTCAAAGCCTGTAAAAATTCTGCCCATATGGACATTCATGCTTTCATACAATTCCGAGTACTGTAATGACATTATTTCATCAGCATCGCCTGTATTCTTTTGTGAAAGCCATATTTCAAGATACTTATAATAAATCACATACAGAGATAACGTGTTTTCGGAATATCCCATACAGAGTCCCGTTGCAGATTCTGAATCTGCAAAGCTGTTACATGTATATTTTATACTTGTATCAAAGCAATCTCTGAAGGAATTATATGAGCCCTTAGAATCAATGACACAAAAGCCCGAAAAGGTCTCAAGTCCGATTTTGATAACTGCTTCAACGGCATTCATTCTTATGTCAGACTCTTTTGTTACATCCAAGATTTCACACATGACTTTATGAAGAAGCTTCATTATTGAAGCATTGGCATCATAAAGCTCTGTCGGCATATTTCTGAGCAATGACACACAAAGCCTAACCATGTCAAGAAGAAAACTCAATCTGTATCCAAAAGCTGTATCGTTTGTTTCAATGTCATAGGATGTATATATTTCAAAAAGACAGTCTTCTGACATTTTTTCATAAAGAAGTTCAAGGTAATACGGCAAATTATTGGACAGAAGATGATGATAATAAAGATTTTCGCCGTTCGTTGCAAGTCTGTCAAGTACTTTTACAAACAGCATATTATACAGTTTCTTACAAGCATCATTATCGCAAAATGCAAAATATGTATACAGTTCGGAAAACTCATCACTGAACACGATTTCCAATATTTCTTCATACTCGGAATACGCTTTTGCAAATGTATTCTTTACATTTTGGGAAAGATCAAAATCCGTTGCTTCTTCAAAGAAACCCATAAGTGTTCTGCAATTATCGGCATCGGGCTTCAGAAGTGAAAACACCATTTCACAAACATATCTGTCAACATATATTCTGCCGTCGGTTCTTTCTCTGACAAGCTTAAAACTTATAAGCTTATCAAGTCCTGTGGCAAGTTTCCCAAGATAAAACTTAACCGAATCTCTGTCAAAAACACCTGAATCACTGCTTATGATTTCTGTATTGTCACAAAGGTAATACTGCATTGCCGACAAGGACATGAGAAGTACCTTTTCGTCATTACTGAGATTGTTACATATATCGTTAAATCTATCTAAGGTAATAATACAATCGTCATCAAGGCATATCTTTTCAAATCCGTATTCACCGCAATCAATGTCACATCTTGAACAAAGAATAATGTGACAGTCACTTGATGCAACATGCCGCATATAAGGGCTTATTGCACCTATATCATAATTATCTATCACAACAAGAGTGTTCTTACCAAGGCACTTTTCAAAAAAGTCAAGTTCACTGCCGTCAAGGTATCCCCTAGTATTGGCAATGGCACGAACAATAGCTCTTTTCAAAATACAATCGACAGACAAGATTGATGATTTATCGTAATACAGATGTTTTTCTTTATCAAAGACAACATAAAACACACGGTCATAACAGTTTAAGTGCTTATAAACATATTCCAAAGCAAGATGTGTTTTACCGCTTCCTGCTTTTCCTGTTACCGCAATTTTTTTGCAGGTTGGTATACTTATACTGTTTAGATAAGTATCAACTTTGGGGCATTCGATTAAAATGCCATTGTCCTGAGAATAAATAGTTGCCATTATCTTCACCAAAACATCCTTTTTACATATAAAGTCAATCGGCAAAAAAGGCGGCATGGCCGTCTTTTTATGAAGTATATGTTTTTCTTTTGAAATTACATTCACAGATAAGATACCACACAAGAATATCCACAAGCTCTTTTACCGTAACGTCTTCGACGGTTCTGTGCGTAAGCTCCTCCAAAGAAGGATACTTCAAGGCAAAGTTTGCAGTCGGTTTTGCAAATGTGCAGGCATATCTGCATAGTCTTTCACAGTTATGGGCATTGATGCCGAATTTCTTTGCAACAACCGGATATACATCCTTCATTTTATAGCTGCCTTGCGACAATGTGATTCTTACACATTCAAGAACAAGCATTTCAAGAAGTCTGAAGCCTTTTACAGATTCCGGAATTTGAAGTGAAATAAGCACAGGCCTCAGCTTTGTAAATACAAATCCTCTTTCGCCGTCTTCCGCAATTCTATTTCTGAGATTTATCTTACCTATAAAATCAGATTTTTCAGTTTCTGAAAAATCATAATCATCTTGTATGGGATAGCAATAATCAATAATAAAGCTTTCAAGGTCATACACAAGTTTTTTATATTCATCGGATTTATGTATTTCTTCTATTTTCGCCCTTGTTTTTTCTAAATCATAAAGCATGTCTATTCTCCGACTGTATATTTCGTCACAACAAGACGATGAATATATTTTACCACATACAAATAAAGAATTTTGTCGAATTTTGAAATCAAAATCCAATATAATGCAAAAAAGACGGTTAAAAACCGTCTTTAAAATTGCATTTTCAATTAGTCAAGATTAAACTTCTTCTTGAACTTGTCAACACGTCCGCCTGCATCTACGAACTTCTGCTTACCTGTAAAGAAAGGATGGCACTTAGAGCAAATATCAACTCTGAGTTCGGGCTTTGTGGAACGAGTTGTGAATGTTTCGCCGCAAGCACACTTTACTGTTGCTTCAACGTATTCAGGATGAATTCCCTGCTTCATTTATTTTCACTCCTTATATAAGAATCTCTATTTCGTACTTTGGTATTATAACACATATAAATTCACATTGCAAGAGTTATTTCATTTTAAATGAAAATATTTTATGAACAAGCAACTTGCTTTATTAATTTTTATACCTCTCTGCTTCGACAAGTTTTTTTATCGTTATATGCTAGAATTAAGCAGAACTCTTAATTGTGGAACGGAAGGAAATGAAAAGAACAAGATGAACAACAAAAACAAGCTATTTATTTCAAGTTTTAACAATACCTCAAAAAAGCTCAGAATGAAAATCAGATGCTTATGTGCCGTTATTTCAAGATGTATTTTGCCGTTTGATTATGAGCTTGAAGGCAGAGTAATAAGAAAACACACAAACACAAAAAGCATCTTTTTCTTTTTTACACTGTCCTTTCTTCTTGGATTTTCAAAGCTTGACATGGGTATATATCCCTTTGGTCCGGCAATAATTATTGCCGGCATCGGGGATATGAGTATTGTTTGTTTTTTCGGTGCTGCTCTTGCTGCTTTATTTCAAGGCTTTACGGGTATTATACAATTCATATGCTTTTTCCTCGTGTTCTTCATACGCAAAAGCATATCAAAAGGAAATTTTGATGAATCACTCAAAGCACGGATGCTTACATCTTTGTGTACCTCGGCATTTATCGGAGCATGCACGCAAATTACATCCAAGGCCTCTACCGACACGGTTATCAGATTCATGTCTTACGTAATCATAACCATCATCAGCACTTATCTTTTTTACGGTGCCATGAGACCAAAAAAAGCTTACCAATCGGACAGCTTTTACACGCTTTGCATATTTGCCGTGTGCATGTGTCTTGTTCCGGCTTTTACACGGCTTTCATTCGCAAAAATCGACCTATCGCTTTTATTCTCATGTCTTGCAACATTATGGATATCCAAAGCAAAAGGGCCGATATACGGGTGTGTATGCGGGTTTATTACGGGATTTGCATGTGTAAACCCAATGTACTCTGCCCCTTTAGGAATATGCGGTCTGATATCCGGTCATCTTTTTCCTAAAAGCAAAATTTTTGCAATTCTTTCGCTTCCCGTTGTTTCACTCTTTTCGGGTATTTATCTTTTCGGCACAAAATCGGTTTACAACTTTTTACCTTTTACTGTCTTTGCTGCAACAATATTTGTTTTTACTCACAAATACATCCCTGACATATTTGACAACCGTTCAAAGAAAAACACCGTTCCATCAAAAGTCGTCGCCAAAACAACAGAATTTGAAAAGGTGTCGGAGTCTCTATCGGGGCTTTCATCAATAATATACAAATTTTCAGAACATCTTAAAGCACCGGGAAATCTGGAAACAGGAGATGTTTTTGACAAAGCCTTCAACCATGTATGTGAAGGATGTTCCATGAATTCAATGTGCTATGCCAAAAGAGAATGCAACTTTCCTCGCGTAAAAAGCCAAACCGTTTCAATTCTTCATTCACGTATTCTGAAGCAGGACGAGCTTTCGGATATGCTGCTTGGCAAATGTATAAAAGCGGGCGAGCTTTGTGACTACATAAATGCCGAATACTCTGAGCTCAATTTTCAGACACTTAAATCTAACAGGACGCAGACGGTTGCATCCTTATACAATTCAATGTCAAATCTTATAAAAAGTACTTCCAAAACCGAAAACGAAAACAAGGTACGCGATTCACATCTTGAAAAAACATTGGGCAATGCATTACAAAACATAGGTGTTGTGTTTTCAAGAATATCGGTAAACGGCACACGTGAAAAAATCATTCTTGTTCACGGGGTTAAGCCTGACAGTATTCCCTGTTCTTCTGCCGAGTTATCCCAATACCTTTCAAGAGAATGCCGGGTAAAGCTGTCGGAACCGAGTTTTGACATATCAGACAGTGCTGACATGATTATAAAATTCAACCGCGGTGAAATCATATCCCTTGAATATGCCCAGTGCTGCAAATCAAAAAGAGAAAACGATGTTAGCGGCGATACCGTGAGTCTGTTTGAAAGTGACAACGGATACTTTTATTCAATTATAGCAGATGGCATGGGAAGCGGCAAAGCAGCTGCCGCCACATCAAGACTATCATGCGTTTTTCTCGAAAAAATGCTTTGCATCGGTGCATCAAAGAATGTATGTCTTGAAATGCTGAATAATCTTCTTTTATCAAAAAACGATGAGACTTTTTCGACGGTTGACATGCTTGAAATTGACAAATTATCGGGTTCGGCTTACTTCATAAAAGCAGGTGCGGCTCCTTCTTTTGTGCTACGAAAAAACCATCTTTACAAAATAGCCTCCGAAACACCGCCTGTTGGCATAATTTCCTCTTTCAGTGCCGAAAGCACACGCTTTAATCTTGAAAAGGAAGATACTGTAATCATGGTATCAGACGGAGTTGTTCAATCGGATGCCGATGCAGTATGGTTATCGGAAATCATAGGTCCCGCAAACGACATTCAGCCGGCTCAACTGGCAGCAAGGATAATTGACAAGGCAAAAAGCATCAAGGACCGTCCTGACGACACCTCCGTATGTGTAATCAGAGTAATCTGACTTTGACAAACAGCTTTGTTTATGATACAATTCTTTTGGTGATTCAAATGAATGTAATTATTGATGCAGATGCCTGTCCCGTTGTAAGAATCGCGGTGGAACAAGCAAAAAAAGCAGGTGTTCCCGTTATATGCATATGCGACACATCCCACATACTTTCCGACGATTATGCGACTGTTTTGACCGTCGATAAGGGTAGAGATTCCGTTGATATTGCTGTTGTCAACTCAAGCAAAAAAGGTGATATTGTAATCACCCAGGACTACGGCGTTGCTTCAATGGCTTTGGCAAAGGGTGCAAGATGCATAAATCAGAACGGCTTATATTATACTGAAAACAACATTGATTCTCTCATGGAAATCAGGCACATTGCAAGTGTTGAGAGACGGAAAAATTCAAAGCATCATCTTAAAGGTCCAAAAAAAAGAACTGCTTTGGATGATGAGAGATTTCTCAAGGCATTTACCGCTCTTTTGAATGATAAATGAAGAAGCACCTCAACCAGGAGGTGCTTCTTTAATTCATTATTTCTTTTCCACATCGAACTTTACATCCTTGAAAACTCCGGCTCTTTCACTTTTGCCGTCAAATATCAGATATTTACAAAGGGGTTCGTAGTCGCCCTTTTCATTTACCATTTCAATTTCAAGGGTATATGAATGGTACTGCTTATTACCGTCTTTATCGAGCCCGGCCTTTTCAAGTTCAATATCTTCAAAGCATACTCTTATATATCTGAAGCGTTCACGATCTGCCTTTTCATACCAGTATTCTTCATAGACATTCCCTTTTTCATCAACAAGACGCAGTTTAAAAGGTATGCCGTTGAATTTACCCTTTACGATATCATGATTGTACTTTATTGAAAACTGAAGCTGGTCTGTTGCAGGAATATGATAAAGTGAATTGAACTCCACTATTCTTCCCTGATCGACGCTTTCCCATGCCGACTGCATACCGTACTTTCTTACCTTTACCGATTCGGGATTCTTTTCATATGCTTCATAAAATTCCTCATTCATCAGCACCTTATGTACTATGGGATGATTCTTAGCTGTAATGCATCTGTACATAAGCAAAAGACATATGAGAAGAATAATTCCAATACCCAGCCACTTAATTATTGATACAACGATATTGGGTTTTGACGTTTTTTCATTAAAAATATCTGCACTTTCATTTATATTAAAATCACTCAAGGGCCTCACCTCACCTGTATTATAACAACAAAATATTATGTTTGCAAGAATAAATAACATATAAAATTTATATTTTTTATATTTACTTATTTTGAAAGCGGTTGTATAATATTTATAAATCATTTATGGAAAGGAGGAACACCGTGCAAAAGAAGTTTACCATAAAAAAGAACACCATAAAGGTCATTGCAAAGCGAAACAAAAAGCAAATTAAAGATGCTACAAGCACAAGTATTACAAAAAAAGCCGTGACAAGCGGTCTTCAAGTAAATATTATTTCTGCTGCAAACATTGACGCATCAAACTATGACCGTCTTGAAACGCCTATAGCCGCAGAAAGCAGAAAACGGCTTGAAAGCGGTTCTGCCGTAAAAACAAGGCGTCGTGCCGTCAAAGACCTGACATTCAAATCGGCTCCTCCTGTACCTACAGCACCAAAAGATCCGAAAGAAATACGAAAGCAATGGCTTATTTCCCAGGCAAAAATTCACATAGGTCTTATTGACGTACCTTTAATTATTCCCGTTTTACTAATTTCTGTATTCGGTCTTTTTGCCATTTACAGTGCTACAATATCATATGCTTCAAACAGATATGTATTGGTTCAGGGTATGGCAATGTGTATAGGGCTTATAATGATGCTTGCCCTTTCGGTTATTGATTACAGAAGCATTGCCCCGCATTACAAATACATTATTTACATCAATGTTTTAATATTGATTTTAACACTCATTCTGGGTGAAGGTGTCACAGGTGAAACCAACAAAAACTGGATAAGGCTTGGTCCCGTAAACATACAACCGTCTGAATTTGCAAAGTTATTATTTATCTTCAGCTTTGGTGTTCATCTTTCAAGAGTACGTGACAAAATGCACAAGTTTTCAACCGTGTTTTTTTTGATAATCCATGCTCTTTTAATATTTGGTCTTGTTTTACTGCAGGGTGACATAGGAATACTCACAATATTCTTTATAATATTTGCCTCAATGAGTTTTTCGGCAGGTCTCAGCATCTGGTATTACATTGCAGGTATTGCCGCAGTTATCTGCGTTTCACCGTTTTTATGGGCAAAGCTCGACCAATATCAGAAAGACAGAATCATGCTCTGCTTTGACCCGTCCATTGACCCTGAGGGTTTGAACGAAAGATATCAGCAGATGTGGAGCCAAAAGGCAATATCCAACGGCGGTATTACCGGCACCGGCTTTACAAAGGGTATTACAACACAGCATTTTGACGACCCTACATCGGCTAAGCACACCGACATGATTTATTCGACAATATGTGAAGAATTCGGCATAATCGGAGCACTTTTAGTGCTTGCCGTCACGTGCTTCATCATTTTCAGAATAATGAAAATTGCAATAAGATGCGAAAACAATGCGGGACGCTACATATGCGTGGGTGTTGCCACCATGTTTATGATTCAGGTAGTTGAAAATGTAGGCATGTGTTTAGGTATTATGCCTGTTATCGGTATTACATACCCATTCCTCAGCTACGGCGGTTCATCAATACTGAGCTGTTTATTGGCAATCGGAATGGTTTTATCAGTTTCATCACACAGAGAACAAAGCTTCTTCTCATAAAAATACAAACGTAAAGGAGACATTAACATGTTAAAGGATTTAGTAAACAAAGCAAAGGACAAGCTTGACGATGTAGGAATTGACGATCTTGCAGATCTCAAAAAGTTAGCTGAAAAGCCCGAGGTCAAAAAGGCATTGAATGCTCTTATTTCATTCCTTGAAAAGAATGACAAGGATACGGTTGTCAAAGTGCTTAAGTCTATTGCGAAGTAATTACAATTTTATCCCTCCACCGTCTTACGACGGTCCCCCTCCCTTTAGACAAGGGAGGCTTTTTTTATTGACAAAAATTAAAATTTGAGGTATAATATGTATTGCCAAACAAAGTCGAATATGATAATCAGTAGTGGTATGTGCATTTTTCTTTTTTTAGGGAAAAATGCAGATGCTCTATTTCCGCATATACTTTTACTGGTTATTGTGTGATTTTGTTTGGCGACAGTTGGAGCTGATGCGTTTTCGTGCGTCGGCGAAAGCTGGCGCATTTTTTATTTTAGGAGGAAATAAAATGAAAAAAATCTTAAGCATTTTACTGGCAATATCCTTATTAATCTCGGGTAATATTCTTCTGACATCGTGCACTTCGGATGAGGGGTACGTTTCAAGCAAAGATGACGATGACAAGTCCGACAAAGGCTCTGAAAATGTTGAAGAAAGCGATGAAAACAACGAAATTGCTGACGACAAAAATGATGTTTTGGCAAATGGAGACAACATTGATTCTTCAAATGAAAACAAACCCGAAATTGAAGAAGCAGTTACTAAGGAAAAGTTTTCGGGTGAGCTTGAATTCGCAACTCCTTTTTCCGACGGAGTAGCTCTCGCAAACACTACAGAAAATCCAACCACAATTGGGATAAACAAAAACGGTGAAATTTTATTTAAGTTGGATCAGAAATACGACTTTTCAAGACGATACTTATACAACGACAGATTTGAGGGCGGAATGTTTATCCTCCCCGGTGGATGTTTATGCGACACCAACGGTAATGTCACTTCTCCTAAAGAGTTGGGGTATGAGAACTTCTACGATGTAGCTTTTGAGGATGGATATATTTTGGCAAAAAAGGTTGAAGCTACATATGATTCAACAAAAATCTCCTATAGCATAATGAACTCGGATTTTGAAGTTTTGTACACAACAGATTGGGGTTTAGATGACCATATTCAACAGTATTCAATATATTACGATAAATTACTCTGTTTAAAATCAGACTCGACCCGAAATGACGATTATGTATTTTGGGATTTAAATACCAGTGAAATAACAAACATTCCGCCAAGCAGCATGCCTTCGGAAACCTGGCTTAAAGGAGGCTCTGCATACGAAGATCTGTTTGATAATAAATATTTAGATTATGATGATATTGGTGACAACGTATATTCTGTCGAATATTTTATCAATAATATCGCACCGATTATTTATTTTAACCGAGAAGCAAACAAAAGTTACTTTAATTATATAAATGAGGATGGTTCTTTTGTCTTTGATCCTATAGAAATCGGAGCAGAATATTACGCGTATTATAAAATCTATGCATATGACAGTAACTATGCAGTGATAGGAAAAAGTGGTATGGGCTCTCGATTAAACACAAGCGATCCAACACTAAGAGTCTACAACAGCAGTGGTGATTTTATAAGTGAAATAAACATAAAAGATTATTCATCTGACAATCATTTAAAATGGGAGGTTTCAATGGGTGACGAAATTATCACAATAAACTCTTCCACACACAGTGTCACCTACCTCTTTGACATCAACGGCAACAAATTATTCTAATATACACCAAGACTCCGCAGAGAAATCTGCGGAGTTTTTTCACCATTTATTAAAAAAACCATCTTGCCTTATATGACAATATATTATATAATATACTATGTATTAATATAATATGGAGTTGTATGGCATGAACACACATAATTCGAGAAAATTACACAGTCTTGTTATCTTTCGAAACATACTCAAAGACGAAACAATAAGCAAGCTTATCGCTCTTTTTGACTGTGATGAAACAAATAAAAACGAGCTTACGGACAAATACTGCGATTTTGCAGAGAGTCTTCTCAGTCACGGTGGCAATCTTTCGCAGTACATATTAAAGTTGATTTTAGAAGACGAAAACCTTTATACTACATACAAAATCACCGGCAGAGGCGACGGTGAATTACTTGAACCGCTTCTTGAACGTGAGCTTTCGGTTCTCGAATATCTTTCACAGTACGAGGGTGAGCAAATAAGAACCTTTACGGGTGACATGACTCTTGCAAAGTGGAAAACAGAAGAAATAGACTTTGCCGATGTTTACCGTCAGAGACTTTCTGAAATCCACCGCAAGGGCTTTGGTATTTATGCAAAGTATCACATGTTCATTCTCGGCGACGATGGTCAGATTATCCCAATCAAAAATCCCGACCCGCAGAAGCTTTCCGAGCTTTCGGGATACGAAAGAGAAAGAAATCTCATCATTGCAAATACAAAAGCACTTCTCGAAGGCAAGCCTGCCAACAATGTTCTTCTCTACGGTGATGCAGGCACAGGTAAGAGCAGTACCGTAAAAGCTATCGGCAACGAATTTCGTGACATGGGGCTTCGTATCATCGAACTCAAAAAGGAACAGCTCCACCTCATCCCCGAGCTTCTTGACAACATTTCCGAAAAGCCTTTAAAGTTTATCATATTTATAGACGACCTTACCTTTGCAAGCGACGACAGGGATTTCTGTGCTCTGAAAGCTACCCTTGAAGGCGGTGTTTCTTCAAAGGGAAGCAACACAATTATTTATGTTACAAGCAACCACCGTCATCTTGTCAAGGAAACCAATGCGGACAGACAGGGCGACGAAATATCTATCGGCGACAAGCTTCAGGAAATAGTCAGTCTTTCGGCAAGATTCGGTCTTACCATCACCTACTCAAAGCCCGACAAGGATTTATACTGCCAGATTGTTTCCGACCTTGCCAAAAGAGGCGGCATAACACTTGAAGAGGACAAACTGTTTATAAGAGCAGAAGCTTTTGCCATTCGTCACGGCGGCAGAAATCCAAGAACGGCAAAGCAGTTTGTTGACCTTCTGCTTTCGGGTGTAGAAAGCATATAAATTTACTTA
Source organism: Oscillospiraceae bacterium (assembly GCA_015064895.1). Classification (GTDB taxonomy): domain Bacteria; phylum Bacillota; class Clostridia; order Oscillospirales; family CAG-382; genus UMGS1387. Next base: position 48,889 of record SVRI01000006.1, read on the forward strand.
TTTTGCATAAACTATTGTAAATACGCAGCATTTACGGAGGCACAAAATGGCATTTTACATCATTTTCGGCATTTTAATGTTCGGTGTTCTCATATTCATACACGAGCTTGGACATTTTCTTGTTGCAAAAAAATGCGGGGTCGGTATTTACGAATTTGCCATAGGCATGGGTCCCAAGCTCATCTCACACAAAGCAAAAGACGGCATAACCTATTCTCTTCGTCTTCTGCCAATCGGCGGCTTTGTATCCATGCACGGCGAAGACGACGACGAAAACGTCGACAACAGTGAAACAAGTCTTGCCAAAAAGTCTATATTACAGAGATTTGCCGTAATTTCGGCAGGTGCTGTAATGAACATACTGTTAGGTCTTATTATTGCATTCTTTCTTGTTATTTTCGGCGGCGACCTATATTCAAACAAAATTGAAAAATTCAACGTGGTTAACAAAGACGGAGTTCCGTATCAAGACGAGTTTCAGGGTCTTAAGATTGGTGATGAAATTGTTAAAATCGGAAACAGGCGTATCAATGTAAGACATGATCTTGTCTATGAGGCGATGAATCATGTGGAAGATCCTGTCGACATTACCGTAAAGCGTGGTGGCGAAAAGGTAGTAATAAAGGACTTTTACTTCCCTACTATTCAAGAAAGAGGCATAGAGTTCGGTACTGCTGCTTTTTTCATTCCGACAAAGCTTGAAAAAACACCCGTAGAAGTTTTAAAGCAGACCTTCTGTCAATCAATTTCAATTATACGTGCAATTTGGACATCACTTATTGACACCGTTAAAGGCAGGTACGGTACCGACGCAATTTCAGGGCCCGTAGGTGTCGTGGGCGAAATGAAAGAAGTCAAAGAAACGGGCGGTATGTCATCGCTGTTCTTTATGATGATGGTCATTTCGATGAACCTGGGTATAATGAACCTTTTACCATTTCCCGCACTTGACGGCGGACGGTTACTTTTTCTGATAATTGAAGGTATTATCAGAAGACCCGTCAACAGAAAAGTTGAGGCAATAGTTAACGCGGCAGGTCTTGCCCTATTAATGGCACTTATGATATTTGTTACCTTCAGCGATATTACAAAACTTATAAAATAAAGGAGAAGTCAAATGGAAAGAAGAAAGACAAGAAGCGTAAAGCTCGGAAACAAATTTCTCGGCTCGGAGCATGACATTCTGATTCAATCCATGACATACACAAAGACAGAGGACAAGGAAGCTACCCTTTCACAGATTCTTGCCCTTGAAAACACAGGCTGTGAAATTGTACGCTTCAGTGTACCGAACGAAGCTTGTGCCCAAAGCATTCCTTATCTCAAGGAGCACACCCACATTCCACTTGTTGCCGACATTCATTTTGACTACAAACTGGCTTTGATGGCTGCCGAAAGAGGCATTGACAAGATAAGAATCAATCCCGGCAACATCGGTGACGAATCAAGGGTCAAGGCTGTTGTTGATATATGCAAGCAAAAGAGTATTCCCATACGCATTGGGGTCAACGGCGGTTCTCTCGAAAAGCACATTCTTGCAAAGTACGGAGCACCCACACCCGAGGCTCTTTGCGAAAGTGCGTTTTATCATGTAAAGCTGCTTGAAAAGTTTGATTTCAACGATATAATCGTTTCTATAAAATCTTCAGATGTTGCAAACACAATCAAGGCAAACAGATTATTCGCAGAAATGTGCGACTACCCCTTGCACCTTGGTGTTACGGAAGCCGGAACAGAACGTTCGGGACTTATCAAGTCCAGTGCAGGCATAGGTGCACTTCTTTGCGAAGGCATCGGAGACACTTTAAGAGTTTCACTTTCGGATGATGTTATCAAGGAAGTTGAAGCGGCTAAGGATCTTCTTCGTGTTCTTGACATAAGACGCGGTGTCAAGATTGTATCCTGCCCTACCTGTTCCAGATGCAACATTGACGTATTCAATACCGCAAAGCGTCTTGAGGAGGCTCTCAAGGACAAGAACTGGGACATGAAAATAGCTGTTATGGGCTGTGCGGTAAACGGTCCGGGTGAAGCTAGAGAAGCGGATATCGGCATTGCAGGCGGTGCAGGAGAAGGGCTTCTTTTCAAGAAGGGCGAAATTGTCGGCAAGGTTCCAATGAACGACTTTTTCGACGTACTTATAAGGGAAGCCGAAGAAATGGCAAAATCACAAAAATAAGGAAGTACATATCAATGGCAAAACCATTCTTAGAGTTATTCAAAAAATACGAACCGAGTGACAGCGAAAAAAATATTATTTCCAAGATAATTGAGTACTCGGCAAAAGCGGACAAAGAAGCAAGAATTATATCAACTGACGTAGTTTTCGACGGCTATGTCCCTTTCAGTGTGCTGTTTTCTATTGAGAACTCTATTGCAAAAGCATATGAGCTTCAAAGAATGGAAATACACCCCTGCTTTAAGGGTGTATCATTTGACGTATGCTACATTGAACATGTATTTATTGAACTTTCAAGAAGAAGAATCTCGTCAAGCGGTTTTTTCTCTGGTGCATTCCTCGAAAAGCTTGACGGTTCTGAAGTTTCAGAAGACAATGATACTCTCTACATATCACTTCGCAACGGCGGCAAAAATCTGCTTGTTTCAGGTGGTGCAGATACGGAAATTGCTGACATTATTGAAGAAATGTTCGGCGACAGAAAGAAAATTGAATTTTGCGGTATTACCGAGCTTAACTACGAAGATCTTGCAGGCCTAGACTCTCTTCCCGAAATTCACATTCCTGTTCCCGAAGAAGTAAAGCAGGCTGAAATGGAAAAAGCAGCCTCATCCACCCTCTCGTCTGCACTTTCAAATGAGCCTTCGGAAGCGTTGGTTGACATTGACGAAGGAATTGTAAAATGCGGCGGTATGATTTTCGATATTTCCGAAATTGAAAATGTATACAATACAGTTAAAGACATAAATATTATTCCCATTCGCAAAGTAAATCTTGACAGCGGAAATTTCACAATTTGCGGCGAGGTTTTCGGGTACGAAAAGAAACTTACCAAAAAGCAGGACAAGTGTATTGTTTCCTTCTTCATCGGTGACAAGGAAGCGGCACACGTCGTTAAAATGTTCTACTCAAAGGACAAAGACGAGGAATACGGCAAAATATCCGACGGTAAGTGCATTATTATGCAAGGAAGATGTCAGGTTGACAAGTTTGACGGAACACCCTGCCTCAGTCCTTCGTCAATCGGTTTTATCAAGAAGAAAAATAAAACGGATACTGCCGAAGAAAAGAGAGTTGAGCTTCATCTGCACACCATGCTCTCTACAATGGACTCAGTTTTTTCCTGCAGTGATGTTATAAAAACGGCGGTCAGATACGGTCACAAGGCTGTTGCCATAACCGACCACGGCAACGTTCAGGCATTCCCTGAAATACTTGCGGCAAAGAGAAAACAAAAGGCTGACATAAAGGTTTTATACGGCATTGAAAGCTATTTTGTTGACGACACGGCAAAGGCTGTTTTCGGCGACGGTGACGGCGACTTTAACAATGACAGATTCTGCATTTTTGACATAGAAACAACAGGTCTTTCGGCAAAGGATTGCAAGATTACCGAAATCGGTGCGGTACTCTATCAGAACGGCAAGGTGCTTGACACATTCTCTTCCTTTGTAAATCCCCATGAGGCTCTTACAGAACAGATTTCAAATCTTACCGGCATTACTGACGACATGCTCGTCGATGCCCCCGACATTGACGAGGTGCTTCCTAAGTTCCTTGAATTTTCAAAGGACTGCATATTTGTTGCTCACAACGCTACCTTTGATATTTCCTTTATTTCAAAGGCTTGTGAGGATTTGGGAATAGAATTTAAGCCCACATATATTGATACCGTTTCGGTGTCTCGTTACGCAAATCCCGATCTTAAAAAACACACTCTTGATGCCGTCGGCAAATACTTTGATCTCGGCGATTTCAACCACCACAGGGCATTCGAGGATGCTCACATGTTGGCACTTATATTTGCAAAGCTTATTGAAAAGCTGGATACCGAAGGTATCACAAAGATAAGCCAGATGGTTGAAGCCATGAGCGGAAGCTGTGACCCGAAGAAATTAAAGAGTTATCATCAGATTATATTAGTAAAGAATCTTGCAGGCCTCAAGAACCTGTACAAGCTTGTTTCTTACTCATATCTCGACTACTATCACAGGCATCCCAGAATCCCCAAAACAGTTCTTGAACAGCACAGAGACGGTCTTATTATCGGCTCTGCATGTGAAGCCGGTGAGCTTTATCAGGCGGTGCTTCAGGGCAAGCCCTGGACAGACCTTTGCGACATGGCAAAGTTCTACGACTATCTTGAAATACAGCCCCTTGGAAACAACCAGTTTATGATTGACAAGGGCATTGTTCAGAGCCGTGAGTCGCTTATTGAGATTAACAAGACAATTATTAAGCTTGGAGACGAGTTAGGTATTCCGGTAGTTGCAACGGGTGACGTACACTTCAACGAACCGACTGACGAGATTTTCCGTCAGATACTCCTTGCAGGACAAAAGTTTTCGGATGCCGACAAGCACATTCCTCTATACTACCGCACAACCGAGGAAATGCTCAAAGAATTCGACTATCTTGAACCCGAAAAGGCATACGAAATAGTTGTAACCAACACAAACAAAATAGCCGACATGATTGAGGACATTCTGCCCATACCCGACGGCTCATTTACACCTCATCTTGACGGTGCGGAAGAAGAACTTACCTCAAACTGTTACAAGTATGCCCACGAATTATACGGCGACCCGCTTCCCGAAATCGTTGAAACAAGACTTAAGCGTGAGCTTGACTCGATTATTTCCAACGGTTTTGCAGTGCTTTACGTAATTGCCCGCAGACTTGTAAAATACAGTGAGGAAAACGGCTATCTTGTAGGCTCACGAGGCTCGGTAGGTTCATCCTTTGCCGCTACAATGGGCGGTATTTCCGAGGTTAATCCCCTATCCCCCCACTACAGATGTGCAAACTGCAAATACTCCGAATTTATCACTGACGGCTCTGTGGGTTCGGGATTTGACTTACCTCCCAAACCCTGTCCTAAATGCGGAACCGAAATGATGGGCGACGGGCACGAAATCCCCTTTGAAACCTTCCTCGGTTTCCACGGCGACAAATCTCCTGATATTGACCTCAACTTTTCGGGCGACGTTCAGGGTAAAGTACACAAGTATACAGAAGAACTTTTCGGTTCGGAAAACGTATTCCGTGCAGGTACTCTCGGTACTGTTGCCGACAAGAACGCCTACGGTTATGTAAAGAAATATCTTGAAGAACGCGGCATTGTGGTAAACAAAGCCGAAGAACAGAGGCTTACCAACGGCTGTGTAGGTGTTAAAAAGACCACAGGTCAGCATCCCGGCGGTATTATCGTTGTACCAAAGGAATACGAGGTATACGACTTTACTCCCGTTCAGCACCCTGCCGACGACCCCAACAGCAACATTATTTCCACCCACTTTGCGTTTAAATTCCTGCATGATACAATTCTCAAGCTTGACGAGCTTGGACACGATGTACCCACAAAGTACAAAATGATGGAAAAGTTCACGGGGCTCAATGTGCTTGAGCTCCCCATGTACGACCCTGAGGTTATGGAACTCTTTATTTCCACAAAATCTCTCGGAGTTACCCCTGAGGACATAGGAAGCAATGTCGGCACATTCGGTCTTCCGGAATTCGGCACAAAATTTGTTCGTCAGATGATTGAGGATTCAAAGCCAAAGAACTTTTCTGACCTTCTTCAGATTTCAGGACTTTCCCACGGTACAGACGTTTGGCTCGGCAATGCTCAGGATTTAATCCTTAACGGCACTTGTACCATTTCAAACGTAATTGCTACCCGTGACAACATCATGGTAAGGCTCATTCAGTACGGACTTGAGAACGGCACAGCCTTCAAAATCATGGAGGACGTCCGCAAGGGAAAAGGCTTAAAGCCCGAATACATTGAGACCATGAAGGAACACGGCGTTCCCGACTGGTACATTGATTCATGTCAGAAAATCAAGTACATGTTCCCCAAGGCCCACGCTGCAGCATACGTTATGTCCGCCCTCAGACTCGGCTGGTTCAAGGTACACAGACCCTTGGAATTCTATGCAGCATTCCTTTCGGTTGCCCCAGGTGGTTTTGATGCAGAGATTTGCTGCAAAGGTAAATCTGCCGTTGTAGACTTTATCTCGGACACCGAAAAGAAGATAAAAGAAAAGACGGCATCACCAAAGGACGCCGACATGATACCAATTTTACAGATGGTAAACGAAGCCTATGCAAGAGGCATCAAGTTCTTGAAACCGTCACTTACAAAGTCCCATGCATCATGGTTTTTACCCGAAGACGGTGCGATAAGATGTCCCTTCAGCAGTATGGGCGGTCTTGGTGAAGCTGCGGCTGAAAACATTTACAAGGCTTGTCAAGAAAACGAAATTCTCTCGGTTGAGGATTTACGCATGAAAGCTCAGGTTTCCAAGGCTGTTATTGAAATTATGAGAAAGAACGGCGTTTTCGACGACGTTTCCGAAACAAATCAGCTTGATTTATTCGGCACTACGGCAGTTTCTTCTGCACCTGTTGAAGCTAAAAAAGAAGTAAAGAAACCAAAGCCTGCAGAAGTCAAGCAGGAAGATGACAGCGATGAGCAGATGAGTTTATTCTGATAGAAATCCCCCATGCAAAGGCATGGGGGATTTTTTAAAACATATTTGAAAAATACAGTTTTCTGTATTCTCCCGGTGTCATACCGGTTTTCTTTTTAAATATTCTGCAAAGGTATCCGCTATCGCAGTATCCTGTTTTTTCTGCGATTTCTTCGAGTGAATTATTTTTATCTCTGAGCAATTCTTTAATGTAAAATATCTTCTGAGCATTTAAAAATTCCACCGGGGTTATTCCGTAATGTGCCTTGAAAAACTTTTCAAAGCATCCGACACTTACACCGCACATTGCCGATATTTCAGCTATACTTTTATCGGGTATCGGGTTTTCTTCCATGTATTTAATTCCCTTGGAAATAATACGTGTATCAGCATGGCTTTTCTTACTTTTATCATCGGCTACGGTTTTGAATATTTCATAAGCGGCTATATATACATCAAGCGGTGATGTATCAGGCTTTGAAAACGATGATATTAAATCACTAAACAGTTTTCTGTACAGTTCTTTATGGTCAGTTGATACAATTTCCACTTTATCAGAAAAATATATTCGTTCTCCCTGTGTTTCTGAAACCGAAAATGCCCTCTTTTCATTATTGCTTCTTTTTATTTCTACATTATTAAGTGTAAATTCAAAGAGAAGTCTTTCCCCCGTTCCACTTTCAGAAAGAGGAGATGTTTCCCACATATATCTGCTGTCCTTTGGCATATAAACAAGAGACCCCTGCGGAATATAAAAAGGAGTTTCACCTTCCTGATAACATATACCTGTACAATCCGTAAACAAGAGAAATGCGTCTGTATGTCTCGGCTTTTCCATTGTAAATGAAGTTTTTCCCACAACCGCTTGTCTTACGGGAAAAAGCTCGGAAATTGAAAAGAAAAGTCGGGACAGTTCCTGATACTTAATTTTCATTTAAATCACTTCCCTGCTTTTATTGTATTGTAATAAGACGTTTTTGTCAAGATTTGCAATAAAAAGTCCAATTTTCAATTGAATTGTTCCATTGTAAGCAAGTAAAAATCATACTATAATATTTATATCAAATAAAAGGAAGTGCATTTATGAAAAAAAAATATACGGTTGCCATACTCGGCACAGGCGGACGCGGATATGCATACGGTTCTCTCATAAAAGAAAGACCTGACGAATTTGAAGTTGTTGCTCTTTGCGACAGAGAAGCAAAACAGCTTGAAAAGGAAAATATGCTGTTCGGATTACCTGATGACGCCATGTTTCTCACCGACACCGAGTTTTTCAAGGAAAAGCGTGCTGACATTCTCATTATTGCCACATTTGACAGATATCACATCGAACAGTGCATTAAAGCCATGAAGCTTGGCTACGACGTGCTACTTGAAAAGCCCGTAAGCAACAACACCGAGGAAATTTACGAGCTTCTCAAGGTTCAGAAGGAAACAGGAAGCAAGGTTGCTGTCTGCCATGTGCTTCGATATGCACCTGCATTTGTAAAAGTATCGCAGCTTTTAAGAGAAGGTGTTGTCGGAAGAGTTGTTGCGATAGATGCCATGGAAAGAGTTGTTTACTGGCATCAGGCTCAGGCATATGTAAGACTTCAGAGCGTTCACAACGACGAAACCTTTGAAACCATTCTTGCAAAATGCTGTCACGACCTCGACTACATTCAGCATTATGCTGGTTCAAAATGCAAGAGTGTAAGCTCACTCGGCGGTTTTGATTTCTTCTTACCGAAAAATGCACCCGAAGGTGCCACAAAGAGATGTCTTGACTGTCCTCACAAGGAAACTTGTCTTTTCAGTGCAAAAAAGGTCTACATCGACAGATGGCACGAACTTGGAGAGCCTGAATTTGTATGGCCCTTCAACAAGGTTACTCTCGACTACCCTACTACTGAAGAAAAGCTTTACAAGGGACTCGAAACAAATGAACTCGGTGTCTGCGTATACCACAGCGGTGTTGAAAGTAATCCCGGTGTCGTAGATCACCAGCAAGTTCAGATGCACTTTGAAAACGGTGTAGATGCAACACTCAAAATGCAGTTCTGTGCAGAACCCGGAAGAAGAGTCAACATTTTTGGTACTCACGGTGAAATTGTTCTTGACGAGCTTTATGACACACTTGAAATCAAGCCCTTCGGCAAACCCAAAGAAGTTATCAAAATCAGCGACATCACAAGCAAGGATGCAGGCTTTGTACACGGCGGCGGTGATGCCGGACTTATCAACGATCTTTACGCAATTGTTTCGGGCGAAAAAACCGATTACACATCTCTTGAAGAATCGGTAGAGAGTCATCTTATCGGTATAAAAGCAGAAGAATCCCGTCTTTTAGGCGGCATTCTCAAACACATAAGATAAGGAATTTATTATGGGTTATTTATTTCTTACACTTGCTCTTTTCGCCGGAGTGACAAAAGGTTACTGCGGTAAAAAAACAAGCGGTTTTGTAGAAAAAACACGGGATGCTTTTTTTATAAACATAATAAGAATGATTCTCTGTACCGTTACGGGAATTATTGTAGTATTATGTTCAGGACATGCTTCATTTCTCATTCCCGACACAAACGGACTGCTTATATATATTTTATCGGGTGTATCGACAGCATTCTTCGTTGCTTTCTGGCTGCTTGCCATAAGAAAAAGTGCATACATGCTGATGGATGTTTTTCTCCTTGCAGGTACTCTTATTCCCATGCTTCTTTCAAATGCATTCTTTAACGAAAGTATAAAGCCTCATCAATGGGTAGGATTTTTACTGCTGCTTATTGCAGTAATTATCATGTGTTCCTACAGCAGTTCGGTTAAAGAAAAGTTTTCGATTTCTGCGTTTATTCTTTTAGCTCTCACGGGAATCATGTGCGGAATAACCAGCTTTTCACAAAAGCTTTTTGTCAACTTATGTGGTGAAACACCTGCTTCTGTATTTAATCTTTACACATACATTTTCTCTGCTGTCACACTCATTATTTTATACTTTATTTTTTCAAAAGCAGGAGAAAACAAAGATTCAGGCATAAGCTTTTGTTCTGTTCCGAAAAGGATGTTCATATACATTCTTATTATGGCAGTATGTCTTTTCGGCAACTCATTCTTTAATACAAAGGCGGCATATTTCCTTGACAGTGCAAAAATGTATCCCTTTGAGCAGGGTGCATCGCTTGTTCTATCATCATTAATGTCGGCTATATTCTTCAAAGAAAAGCTGACTTTAAAAGCAATAATCGGTATTATAATTACTTTTATTGCACTTCTGATAATCAATGTTTTATAATCATAAAGCGGACAGCCAAAAGGCTATCCGCTTAATTTTTCCAGAAATCTTTTATTGTCTTTTCAAGTGCCGAATGAGACAGAAGCATTTTGATATCATTTTTCCATGCCGTTGGGAAGGTACGTCTATGGGAAATTTTACTGTATCTGTCATCGACAAGAATCACAAAGCCTTTATCATCTTTAGTTCGTATAACTCTACCGCCTGCCTGATACACACGGTTAAGTCCCGTATATGTATAAGCATAATTATAACCCAGCCCTTCTCCGATTGTTTTATCGAAGTGTTCTTTAAGCATATCCCTCTCAAAGCAGACTCCCGGAAGACCCGTGCCCACAATGACAGCACCCGAAAGTCTATCTCCCGTAAGGTCAACTCCCTCTGAGAAAATACCGCCGCAAAGTGCAAATGCGACAAGGGTTTCTGTCGGGTTTTGCTTGAAATTGGACAGATATTCGTCACGCATTTCTGACGTCATACCGCTTTCCTGTACTATTGTTTTTACATCGGGATATGACACGCAAAAATCATCATAAACAAGCTTCATATAACTGTATGACGGAAAGAAAACAAAGTAATTGCCGATTTTTCCGCTGCATGCCTTATGGATAATTTCAATAACGGTTTCAACGCTGTCATTTCTGTCCTTAAACCTTGTTGAAACATTTTTATACACACAAAGCAAAAGATTTTCTTTCGGGAAAGGTGACGGCACGGAAATCATTTCGTCCTCATCCGTATCTGCACCCAGCATTTTGATATAGTACTCAGACGGTGTCATTGTTGCAGAAAAGAAGGTGCAGGAACGCATTTTTGAACAGGCAAGCTTTATCTGATTTGACGGATCTGCACAGTAAAGCTTGAGGACTGTATCATCATCCGTGTTTTCGCAAAAGTCAATATAATCATCCTGAAATACAGTTTCTATATCGAATATTTCAACAAAGAAGCTTACTTCAAAAAACAGTTCAAGGGTATTCTTTTTGACATCCTCATATCCGTCTTCCGTAAGAAATTTTCTATAGGCATCACAGAATGAGCGAAAAGGCTCAATATCATTTTCGCCAATTACAATCTTCTTCTGCATTTTATCCGATATTTCAAGAGCCTGCTTATATTTTTTAAGTACATTTACGCATTTTGTAAGTCTTCCCTGAAGCTTTCTTATGCCCTTAAAGTGTTTTGAAAATCTACGCAGGAAAAGCATTGAAAGGCTTGCAGAGTACATTTCCCTTGCCCTATCCACAAGGTTATGTGCTTCATCCACAAGCGTAATATAGTCACCGCCGTCTGAAAAGTACCTCTGCAGTTTTGCTCTCGGATCAAAGGCATAGTTATAGTCACCGATAACGGCATCGCAGAACATTGACACATCAAGCTGAAATTCAAAAGGACAAACCTTATATTTTTCGGCGTACTCATCAATGAGTGCTCTGTTAATGATACAGTGGTTACTGACAAGGTCAAATATTGCATCATTCACCCTGTCGTAATGTCCTTTGGAGTATTCGCACTCGCTGGGCAGACAATTTCTGTCACGGGGACATATTTTCTCTTTTGAGGTAAGTGAGCAGTACTTGATCACTGCACCCTTTTCATGGAAAAGATTAAGGCAATCCTCGGCGGCTATTGCACCCGAATTCTTTGCCGAAAGATAGAAAATCTTATCACCTTCACCCTCACCTATTGCTTTTAGTGACGGAAAAAGAGTTGATACTGTTTTACCGATGCCCGTCGGTGCTTCTGCAAAAAGTCGTTTACCGCTTCTAATACATCGGTATATCTTTGCAGAAAGCTCTCTCTGACCGTATCTGTATTCATTAAACGGGAACTTCATATCATGAAGGCTTGCGTTTCTTTTCATCTTATGGTCATATATGAGCTTTGCCCATTTAACATGAGCTGTGAGAAGCTCATCAAACCATATGCGAAGCTGAGTAAAAGTAAATTCCTTCTCTATCGTTTTTACATCATCGTCATCATAGTTATAGTAGGTTAATCTCAGGGTGATAAAATTTGTAGCATTCTCTGCGCAGTACATAAAACCGTAGCACATGAGCTGAGCTGAGTGCGCCTTAATTGTATCCCATTCCAGCTTTTCAAGTTCAATGCTTGTGGTCTTAAATTCATCTATTACGGTTGCATCACCGTTTTCCAGAATTCCGTCCATGCTGCCGACAATTTCATACTCGAAATCTTCAAATTCTTCGAAGTATTTGATATGAAATTCAGACTGATAGTTACCGTTTTCTCTTTTATATCTGCTCTGAAGTTCCCTATGTATTTTAGCACCCATGAGCATGGCATTGCCCGTAATATCCGTTCCTCCCGAATAAACATCGCCCGAACGGTATATAAACTCGCAAAGCTCTCTGACAGAAGTGTGAATGACTCTGCTGTCTTGTGAGAAAATATATTGCATTGTCAATCACCTCTTTCTGTCAAATTAAGTAACTGCCAACTCGATGTATCCGTAGTTTTATTCTTCGGTAAAGCTTTCCACCTTGCCGTTCTTCCATGTAAAGGAAACTGTTTTGCCCTGTCGTGTCTTAAAGCCGCGGACATATCCGCCACGCTTCCAGGTTTCGGGAATTGCGGGAAGAAGTTCAGTTTTACCGGTATGGCTCTGCATAAGCATTTCACAGATTGCTGCGGTTATACCGAAGTTACCATCAATCTGGAAGGGCGGATGAGAGTCAAACATATTGAGATAGATTGAGTTTTTAAACATATTTGTAATATGAAAGTTTGCCTTTTCACCGTCACCGAGTCTTGCGTAAAGTGCCGAAATCCATGCATTTGACCAACCCGTATGGCCTCCGCCGTTTTCAAGTCTGTATTCAAGAGTTTTTCGCGCAGCCTCTTTATATTCATCCGTATTATAAATATCAGACGGGTAGAGATAATAAAGATGTGACACATGTCTGTGACCGGGTTCGGATTCTTCCAAGGGTATTCCCCACTCTAAAATTCTGCCGTCATTTCCTATCTTAACAGGCTCTAATTTTGAGAGCATGTTTTCATAACGTGATGCATCTTCTCCAAGGATTTTACTTGCCTTTGCCGTCTTCTCAAGAAGGTCATATATAATTGCCATATCCATGGCACTGCCCTCGCAAATTGCACATTCTCTGCCATTGAAGAGAAAGTTATTTTCGGGGGATGTTGAAGGACAGGTAACAAGTCTTCCGTTTTCGTTTTCATACATCCAGTCACAGAGGAAATCTACTGCACCTGTAAGGACAGGATACATTTCACGAAGAAACTCTACATCCTGTGTATGTGCATAGTGTTCCCAGATGTGTCTTGTACACCAGAAACCGCCCATAGGCCAGAATCCCCACATAGGACCCGTTGATGCCTCGGTATTGAATCTCCATATATCGCTGTTATGCCACGAACACCAGCCGCTAAGACTTATTCTGTTGCCCTTTGAGCAAAGGTCTTTCAGCATATTCATAAGCGGCATATGACATTCGGGAAGATTCACTGTCTCAGTCGGCCAGTAATTCATTTCGGTATTGATATTCATTGTATAGTTACAACGCCAGGGTGAAAGAACATGATGATTCCAGATACCCTGAAGGTTTGTGGGCTGTGTACCCTTGGCATTTGCACAGATTGTAAGGTATCTGCCAAAATCGAAAAGGTCACGCACAAGACCGTTATCGACTCTTCCCTGTCCTGCCTTTATTATTCTTTCATCTGTCGGCTCACCGTCGAAGCTATCGCCCTCAATGCCGATTTCAACTCTATCGAACAGAGCTTTATACTCGGATACATGGCGTTCTCTGAGTTCTTCGTATGTATACTTTGCCGCGTTTTCAAGTGAATCAAGGCTTGCCTTGATATATTCCTTACCCTCGGAAACAGGCATTTTATCATAGCCGTTAAAGCTTGTTTTTATGGACATTACAAGAGTGAAATCGTCGGAATGGAACCAAAGTCCGCCGCCACCGCCGTGAGCAACACCTTTACCGATAAACTTTGCCCTTGCACAGAAGTGTACGCTTTCATTTTCATCATATTCCTGGCTGTTTGCAGAGTGGGTCGGGCACCTGCCTTCGATTGTCAACACCCTGCCGTCACCGTACACTCTTGATTCGAGTTCAGGTGCTGCCATAAGGTGATACCAGAAGCCCATACCTCTTTCTGAGTGTATATGCATTACAAGTACATCGTCTGCCAAAGACACAAAGTATTCCTTTGTTATATCAAAGCCGTTTGTATGGAATTTAGTTTTAACTATGCCCTCGCTCATGTCAAGTTCTCTTACATAATCCTTGACAAAGCCGGAAAAACCGCCTTTTTCTTCAAACTTTCTTCTGCCGTTATCTATCTGTATTTCGCCGAAAATATTACCAAAGGAGATATACTGTTCCGTATCAACACCGAACATGGTTTTTGCCGCAAGCTCATCCGCCTTATCAAGTTCGCCCTTTTTAACAAGCTCACGGATTGCCAGCATTTCATCCATTGTGTGGCAGCTTGTATGCATATTCGGTCTGCCCGAGCATATAGTTTCTTCATTGAGCTGGAGCCTGTCGGTCATTGCATCGCCGAAAACCATAGCCCCTATTCTGCCATTACCAATGGGGAGTGCTTCATTCCAATCATCAGCAGGCGTATTATACCAGAGTCTTGACATATTCCATACCTCTTTTCACGCTTTTATATACAATTATATTCTACCATATCACACTCAAATTGCAATAGTTTAAGGCAAAAAAACACCGCCCTTTCGGGCGGTGTCACATTATATGTTTACGTCAATGTCGAAGTATTCAAGAAGGAAATCCTGAACGTCTTTATCAACGCTGCCTTTAATTTGGTTTAAGAACTGCGAACGTTCGCTGCTTTCCATATCGTTATAAATAATCTTATCAACAGCATCAACATAATCACCGTATTCTCTGTTGATATAATTCTTATCGATTTCCTTGCCGTTATTGGCATCAATGATAACTAAATCTATGCATTCAACAACAGTATTCAATGCCTGTTTTCTGATTTTTGAAGCACGCTTTGACATATTATACAATTGATTTCTGCCTCGAGTAAGCTTTTCCATGAACTCTGAGCTATTGGGATTACTTATGAGAACAGAGTAGAAATCCATATCCTTATCAATTACTATTTCGGATACATCAATCACATCATCGGGATCATTATTATCATTGAGTGCCCAGCCGAGGAAGGAAACTCCCTCTTCAAGTTCGGGAATTTCGGGAGGATCTATGGTGTCGCCTGCTGCTACTTCGAACTTTGTAGGCTCTCCGTCAAACCAGAAGATAACGTCATAGTATACGATTTCTTCTTCCTCTTCTTCAAATACGGCATAATATGTTGTATCTGCCTTTACAGGTATACTTTCGGGATAAACCGTTGTGCCGTTTTCACTCTTAGACCAACCGAGGAACACATATCCGTCAAGCTTAGGATCCTTAGGTGCATCGGGGCATTCTCCTTCAAGTACGTCAAGAACCTCATATTCCTCACCGTCAACAATAAAGACAACTTCAAAATATACAGGGTTCTTCTCAAATACAGGGTAGAAGGTTATATCACTGTTAACGGTCACGGAAGAAACATTAATTACAGTACCGCCGTTTGTCTTTGACCACCCCTTAAAGGTATAACCCTCTTTTTCGGGTTCAGTAGCAGGGGCCGATACAGTCTTTCCCTGTTCTACAAGTACAGAATCAACATCCTTGAATGTTACGGTAAAGTAAACCTTTTCGGGTTCCTTTTCTTCTAGGATAGCATGGAAAGATGTATTTTCTGTTATCTTCACAGAACCTATTTCTATCTTCTGTCCACCCTCTGTCTTTGACCAGCCGAGGAAATTATATCCGTCAACCGAAGGTGTGGAAGGCACAGAGGACGTTTCGTTTTCAATTACGGTATATGTCCTATAAACTGCACCGTCTACATAGAAGGTAACTGTATACTTTTTAATTTCCTTAAATACTGCGTAGTATGTGGCATTTGCCTTTGCAGTTGTTTCAACTGTTACTATACTGCCGTTTTCGCTCTTCGACCAACCGAGGAATTCATGGTCTGCTTTCTCGGGATCTGAGGGAACTGAAACTGCTGCATTTTCAAGAACAGTCTGGGAATCATATGTCTTACCATCGGAAATGAAGGTAATTGTGTAATACTTCTTTTCTTCTTCCTTCTTTTCAAATACGGCGTAGAAAATTCTTGAATAGGTTATCTGAATGGAAGTTACATTTACAATTTCACCGTTTTCGGTATTCGACCAGCCCTTGAAGATATAGCCTTCCTTTTCGGGATTTTCGGGAACATTGGCTGTTTCATTTTCAACAACAAACTGGTCAGAACATTTACCGTCTACCGAGAAAGTAACAACATACTTTTTTGGTTCAATTTTTTCAAACACAGCATAGAAAGTAAGGTCGGAATTTACAACCACCGATACCGAAGAAACAGAGCCTTCTTCTCTTGTGGACCAGCCCTTGAAATTATACCCTGTCTTTGTGGGAGATGCAGGTGCAGATGCTTTATTTCCCTGCTGAACTCTGCTCTTTGAGTATTCTTCACCGTCAACCATGAATGTTACGTTAAAGTACTTTATCTCTTCCTGTTCCTTTTCAAAAACAGCATAGAAATCTGTATTGGATGTTATTGTAACATATGAGGGTTTTACTTCAGTGCCATTTTCGGATCTCGACCAATATTTGAACACATATCCATCCTTTTCGGGATTGGAAACGGCTGTTGGGAAGCTTCCGTGTTCAACAAACTGTGTATCGTGCTTTTTACCGTCTGCATAGAAAGTAACGGTATACACCTCAGGTTCGGGATCGGGTTCCTTTTCAAACAACGCATAGAGAATAACAGTAGACGTTACTCTTATGGAATCAGGGTAAACAATTTCACCGTCTTTTGAGAGTGACCATCCAAGGAATATATATCCTTCACGTTCGGGATCATCGGGAAGCTGAGGTGTAAGATTCTTTATAACCTTCTGGGAATCATAAAGGTCACCGTCTACAATAAAATTAACGGTATATACCTTTTCCTGAACAGGAGCACCGCCTCCGGTATCTCCACCGCCGCCTTCGCTTTCGGCATCCTTTTCAAATACGGCATAGAAGTTTGTGTCTTTATCGATTTTGGTGCCGGAGAGCTTTACAACAGTTCCTCCGTCAGAAAGAGACCAACCAAGGAAAGAGTAACCTTTGACTTCGGGAATTTCAGGAACTGCTGCTGTATTTCCATGTTCAACAACAACTGTCGCAAATACGGCGCTTCTGGAATAGAATGTAACATTATACGTTTTTTTCGAGAAAACAGCCTCATAGTCAACATCTTTATTTACAAACTCTGTTGCAACATTTACAAGATCCTGGGTTCCGATAACTCTCCAGCCGTCAAACACATATGATTCATCGGGAACTTGGGGATTTTCGGGAACCGTTGCACAAGCACCGAGGGCAACTGTCTGTGTTTCTCCGTAAAGCTCACCGTTTACAAAGAATCTGACATCTGCTTCAATGGGTTTTACAGGACCGATTGCCATGTTGGAAAGAACTGTTGCCAGTTCATGGCGTTTAAGGTTTTCGGTTGCACGGAATGTATTATTTTCCTCAAGAGGCATAATGTAGTTCTGAACGACAACCTCTACATGGGGTCTTGCCCAATTTGCAACATTATCATTGATTGTTACGGGAATACCAAGGTTCATTGGCTTGAGGATTCTGTTTATAATAGCACAAAATTCCTGTCTTGTAATGTTGTTTGAGCCTCTGAAAGTTCCGTCTTCATAGCCTTCAACATATCCCTGCTTCTGGGCTGTAAGTACATATGTATAATACCAATTTGAAGCATTTACATCGGAAAAACCGGTTGCTGAATCAAATTCGGTATAATTGAAAGTAAGATTTATCATCTTACACATTTCGGCTCTTGTAACTTCACCTTCGGGTTTAAATGTACCGTCGGGATAACCGTTGATAATTCCAAAATCAACAAGCTTTTTTACAGATGCAGCATAAGGAGCATCTGCAGCAATATCCGTAAAGCCTGTGGCAGATTTATTTATTTCTTCCTGTGTGGGAACGGGTGCTTGTTCTGTTGTTTCGGGTGCAACAGACGGATTTGATGAAATCAAAAGTCCGTTATCCGTTGCAAAAGCAATACTTGAGCAAAGCATTGCCAATGTGAGAACAACAGCCATAAATCGTTTAAAAAACATTTATTTTTTCCTCTCCTATAGGTTGAGCAGACGGCGTACCGTCTGCTCAAAATTTGTTTATATGCGATTACTTTTAGGGAGCTACCTGATAGAGGTCATCTGCAAAGAATCTTGTTATAGTCATTGCAAAGCCCTTAATGGATACTTCGGCAACATCACCGCTGGAACCAACCTTATCGAGAACATTGTCAAACACGTAATCGGTTGTACCGTTAGCGTTTTCTACCATTTCACCGTCAACATCAACTGTTTCCCAGCATTCTTCAAGCTGATCGAGAAGCTTATTGAAGTCTTCGGATGTAAGTTCCTTATAAGCCTTGGAGCCTGTGTACTTGCTAAGAAGTGATTCTGCAGGAACACCAACCTTATTGAGCACCTTCAAGAAGTACATTTCAAGAGTAGCATTGTTGATCTTATCTTCAACGAAGTACATCATATCAAAGCTTACCTTATTGTCAATCTTTTCAACTGCCTTCTTGATTTCGGGATCGGAAAGAAGGTCTTCCCAGTATTCTTCCATTGTTTCGGGAAGTCCGTTTTCAGCATATTCAGCCATGAGTGCATGAGGATGATTATGGAGTGCAAGAATAAGAGCTTCATTTTCTTCTGCAAGATTTCTTATCTTAGAAAATTCTACTGCTCCTCCTTCGGGATCCATATACCAGAGAAGTGCGTCAACTGATTCTACTGCTTCTGGCATTACCATGCCGGTATAAATATCATAGAAGCTCTTGATTGTGTAGAGTCCGTCGCCGTCTGTATCTTCAACATAGAAGGAAGGTTCAAATGCGTAGTTAACTGCACCGTAGTTACCTGCTGCACCTGTTACATAGGGGTTATCTACATAATACTTTTCAATAAGTTCTGCCGCCTTATTACCGGAAGCAACTGCCTTATTAACTGCCTTTGTATGGGATTCTTCAGCAAATTCCATACCGGGGATAAGAAGTTCTTCTACAAGGTTAATATCAAAGATGATACCGCTGTCAACCTTGCACTTTTCAAGGTCGGGACTTGCCTTCTTAGCCTCATCTCTTGCCGCATCAAGGTCATCGAGGAATCTCTGAACTCTGGGTTCGTAAATATCCTTTACGATGTCCATGGGAAGTCTGTTGAGAAGTCCTTCGGGAACTCTGCCTCCGCCGTATTCATCAATAACTGCGTCGAGGGATGCAAGAGATCTGATCTTTTCATCAACCTTTTCCATGATGAATTCGTTATTTGCAGTTACAAGGAACTCATCCTTTTCGGAAGAATCATTAATGAAGTTTCTGGAGTCAATATACTTATTATATGCAACAGAATACAAGCTTACAAAATCTAATCCGTAATAGTTATCTTCAAAGAATGTCTTAAGTGCTATTTCGTCATTAGGCAAGGTGTTTCTGAGAATCATATAGTCATCTTCTACCTTAGAGCCTCTGCCGAGAGTATCTCTGAGTGAGCTTTCTACTTCATTCCAGAGCCATCTTCTATATTCAGCCTTGCCGCCCATCATCTGATAGAAGTAAATCATTACATCAGTGTTGTTGATTTCATATTCATCGTTGAATATACCGTCATCGCCGAACACTCTGCCGCCAACATCTGACAGTTTATCATACATATCGTCTTCAACGCCTGCCATTTCAGGGAATTCAGCAACATGATCATTGATATAGAGTGCGTCTCTTACAGAGTCGAGGAATCTTGTATGTTCTTCATAAGGAATATTAAGTGTAAGAACTTCATCTGTAAGCTTAGAGGGGAATTCAACTACTGCGTTGAGCTTCTTAACCTTAGAGAAGAGATCAAGGTCTTCTGTGAATACATGTGCTTCGTCGAATACTACATATTCTTCAACAGCATCTTCTACATACCACTTGAAGTTGATTTCATGCTGGTGGTCATAAGCACCGAAACCGGGATAGTAGTAACTGCCCATGGTATCGTCGAACTCGGTGAAGAAGTATTCGTCATCGTAGTTCTTACCGTAACCTGCCATCTTGATATATTCAACATATTCCTTGATTTCAGCCTTGATTGCATCGTTATCGGCTGCATCAAATGCTGTATCTTCGTAGCAGAAGTTATCGATTGTGCCGCCGTACTTAACGTCATAAACAAGTACGGGATAGTCTTCATCAACTGCAAGGTCATAGTAGTTAACCTTGAGAACTTCAAGATCATAGAAGAACTTAAGTGTAAGAACTTCGGGTGCATCGGGAACAATACCTTCTGCAAGTCTGTCTGCATGAGTAAGGTTTTCTTCATAGTGTTCAACAGTAAGTGCTGTTGCTGTTACTGTCTTACCGGGAATTTCAAAACCGTTCTGTGTCTTAGCAGAATCGAGAACGTAGTTACCGTCAAGATCTTCGAAGTAATGTTCAATAAAGTATTCAACTGCATCCTTGGGAACGATTACAGGATAAAGTGTAACAGTTGTGGAAGTGAATACATTAGCTACAACATCAGATACAAGCATTGTATTATCAAATTCAACCGTTGTTGCACCCTTTGTTGTTGCCCAACCCTTAAAGAGGCTTGAAGCATCAACGCTTACTGCAGGGATTTCAGAATCAACAATAGATTCATCTTCATTCTTTGTAAGAGTTGCAAGGTCGTTTTCATCATTATCCTTAAAGATAATTGTGTAAACGTCGGAAATTTTTTCGAACTGTGCGTAGTAGATCTTTCCGTCGAGGTCTCTGATTGACTTTTCGAGGTCTGCACTGGGTACTACCACTGTGCTTCCTGCTTCGGACCAACCGAGGAACTTATAGTCTGCAGGAGCTGTGGGATGTGCTACATCCTTAACATCTGCATTTGTAAGTACATAATCTTCGGAAGCAACAAGGCTCTTTTCTACTGTGGGAAGAGCTTCTGTGCCGTCTTCATACATGAAGGATACAGAGTATGTTGTTTCTGCTCTTTCAAACTGTGCATAGAAGACTAAACCGTCAAGGTCCTTAATGGATACCTGAAGTTCTGCACTTGTCTTATAGTCTGTTCCGCTTATTGTTTCTGTCCAGCCGAGGAATGTGTAATCAGCAGGATTTGTATGGTAGTCTACATCGTCTACGTCTGCACTTGTAAGTACATAGTTTTCGGATGCGGAAAGTGTCTTTTCTACCTTATTGATTTCTGTTCCGTCTGTATACTTGAATACTACTGTGTAGTTATCTGTTACCTTTTCGAACTGTGCGTAGTAGATCTTTCCGTCGAGGTCTCTGATTGACTTTTCGAGGTCTGCACTGGGTACTACCACTGTGCTTCCCGCTTCGGACCAACCGAGGAACTTATAATCTGCAGGAGCTGTGGGATGTGCTACATCCTTAACGTCTGCATTTGTAAGTACATAATCTTCGGAAGCAACAAGGCTCTTTTCTACTGTGGGAAGAGCTTCTGTGCCGTCTTCATACTTGAAGGATACAGAGTATGTTGTTTCTGCTCTTTCAAACTGTGCATAGAATGTCTTACCGTCAAGGTCCTTAATGGATACCTGAAGTTCTGCACTTGTCTTATAGTCTGTTCCGCTTATTGTTTCTGTCCAGCCGAGGAATGTGTAATCAGCAGGATTTGTATGGTAGTCTACATCGTCTACGTCTGCACTTGTAAGTACATAGTTTTCGGATGCGGAAAGTGTCTTTTCTACCTTATTGATTTCTGTTCCGTCTGTATACTTGAATACTACTGTGTAGTTATCTGTTACCTTTTCGAACTGTGCGTAGTA
>SVRI01000006.1:70756-91731 GCA_015064895.1 Oscillospiraceae bacterium
CTGCACTTGTAAGTACATAGTTTTCGGATGCGGAAAGTGTCTTTTCTACCTTATTGATTTCTGTTCCGTCTGTATACTTGAATACTACTGTGTAGTTATCTGTTACCTTTTCGAACTGTGCGTAGTAAATCTTTCCGTCAAGGTCTCTGATTGACTTTTCGAGGTCTGCACTGGGTACTACCACTGTGCTTCCTGCTTCGGACCAACCGAGGAACTTATAGTCTGCAGGAGCTGTGGGATGTGCTACATCCTTAACATCTGCGTTTGTAAGTACATAATCTTCGGAAGCAACAAGGCTCTTTTCTACTGTGGGAAGAGCTTCTGTACCGTCTTCATATTTGAAGGATACAGAGTATGTTGTTTCATCTCTTGTAAAGATAGGATACCATGTGCCTTCTACTTCGGAAATCTTCTTACCTACAAAGTAGCTTCTGTCTTCGCCTGTTGTCGCAGCAGGATCCTTTGCCCATCCGGCAAATACGTGATCTGCCTTTGTGGGGTCTGCGGGAACGTCACTGTCTGTAAGTACATAATCGGGATCGTACTTCTTAACTTCCTTGTCTGTTTCACCTGCGTTTGCGGGCTTAAAGATTACGCTGTAGGAATCCTTATCCTTAATTACGGGATAAAGTGTTACGCTTGTGGAAGTAAATACGTTTTCTACAACATCTGCTGTAATCTGAGCGTTTGTGTAATCAACATTTGTACTGCCGGCAACTGTTGTCCAACCCATAAATTCCTTGGATGCATCTACTGTAATCGCGGGAATTTCAGAATCAGCAATTGTTTCGCCTTCTGTCTTTGTTACAACTTCATTACCTGCGTCTGTTACGAATGTGATTGTATATTCATCGAGGTTTTCTTCGAATACAGGGTACCATGTGCCTTCAACAGCGGAAATCTTCTTGCCTACAAAGTAGCTTCTGTCTTCGCCCGTTGTCGCAGCGGGATCCTTGGACCAACCCTTGAAGGTGTGGTCTGCCTTTGTGGGATCTGCGGGAATGTCACTGTCTGTAAGAACATAGTCGGGATCGTACTTTGTAACTTCTACATCACCTGCGGGATGCTTGAATACAACAATTACAGCATCCTTATCAACGATAACGGGATAAAGTGTTACTTCTGTTTCATCACCGAAAACATCCTTTACCGTACCTGCAACAAGGTCTGCGTCTGTATATTCGGGAACAAGACTTCCGGCTGTTGTTGACCAACCCTTGAATTCCTTGGAAACATCTGTAGTAATTACGGGAATTTCCGCAGCTTCAATTGCCTTGTTTTCAATCTTTTCAACAGAAGTTGTGCCGCTGTCGGTTACAAAGTTGATTGTATAGAGATAAGCGGGATACCACTTACCCTCAACATCCTTTATCTTCTTGCCTACAAGGTCGCTTCTGTCATAGAATTCAATGTCGCCTTCCTTGTACCAGCCTGCAACCTTCTTACCGTCGATTTCAGTAGGAACATCACTGTCCTTAATCTTATATGAAGCACCCTTGTTTTCGAGCTTTACTTCAGGATCAAGGTTATTGGTGATTGATTCATAGCTGTCGTAGATATAGAAGTCATAATCCGCACCGCCGCCACCGCCGATTGAAGGCGAAGTAGGTGTTTTTCTTTCAAGGAATGTTGCGGGTGTATTTTCAATTACGTTGCCGCCCTTGAAGGGAGTATCTTCTTCTCTGTAGTTATAGAAGTTAACAACACCGTTGGGGTCATTAACAATAACCTTGCCGTCAGCAGTTACATTAACAAAGTAGTTCATACCTTCACCGCCGCGGGCAATAATCTTACCCGTTACGTGAACGTTTGAAATTCTGAAGTCGCCGTCGCCGATACCGTCAGCCATGATAAGGTCGCCGTCGATTGTTACATCCTTAAGAGTTACGTACTTGCTTCTTACAATTACGGAACCCTTCTTTGCAACGGAATCAAATTCGCCGTCTTCACTTATGTATGTTTTGAAGATATTATGGAAGAGCTGTGCAAGTTCTTCTCTTGTAATATAGTTCAAAGGTCTGATTGTTCCGTCTTCATAACCGTGAACATAACCTTCGGAAACCATACCTGCGATAGCCTTTACCGACCAGTTATCAATCTTCGCCTTATCGGAGAACTGATCGAGAACCGATGTATCGTCACCGTTTACAAAGAGTACTCTTGCAAGGGCGAGAATTACATCTTCTCTCTTCATATACGAGTTGGGTGCAAATGTAGTATCGCCTGTACCGTTCATTACGCCCATCTGTACTACCTTTGCAATGGGTTCTGCATACCACATATCAGCGTCGACATCCTCAAATTTTGAGATGTCAGCCTTTTCTGTAGCCCCGAAAGCTCTTGTTACAATTGCAGCAAATTCTGCTCTTGTAAGATTCTTACGAGGTTCAATTGTGGTTTCGCTTGTTCCCACGAGAAGTCCGTTATCAACTGCTGCTGTCATAGCTTCTTCGGACCAGCTTCCTATGGGAAAATCAACAAAACCTTCAACGTCTGCCGCAAAACCTGTTATCGGCAGTGTCTGAATCAGCATTACTACTGCGAATAATAATGCCAGTAATTTCTTGCTCTTTAACATTGTCTGTTTCCTCTCTGTATATAAATTGTTTTTAATCACCGTATGTGCTTAGATAATATGCCTTGGTATTTTCTTTTTCTGTCGCATAGGTTGAAACGATTGCATCGGCAAGAGCTGTATCTCTTCCGTTATCCTTAAGGATTGTCCGTAATTCAGTAACAACAATATCAACCTGACCGTCACATTGGGCTTCCATCTGGTTTATAACACCCATGTATTCTGTAGCAATATTGCTTTTAGCAGTTTTGTTTCGTTGCTCGGCAGGCAGTTTGGAGTAATCCGCTTTCATCTGTTCAACAATACCGGCAACCTTGCCCTCATATTCAGCCTTCAGAACATACATCCTTGTAATAAGTGCAGCTATCTGGTCATCAACCGTCTGACCTGTCGACTGAGCCGGCGGACTTGTCGGTGCCGCCGTATTTGGCTGAGGAGTCTGCACTGTATTTTCCTGCTTTGCCTGATCAAGGGTTTTATTATTGTTTCCTATTTCAGCAAGCTGACTGTCGGAAATCTCACCTTTTTTATATGCATCAAGCGCATCCTGCGAGAATGCTGCCCCGTTACTGCTTTCCGATGTACCGGGTATTTGAGTATTATTTGTACCGTCGTCCGATTCAGGATTGTCTTGAGTTTCACCTTCAACATCTGTATTTTCAGAAACTTGATTTTCAGACTTTACTTCATCAAGTGTCTTTTCTCCGGACATGATGAGTGACAGTTGGTCAGCTGTGATCTCGTTACGTTCATATGCTTCAACAGCATCCGCTTTTGACGGAGTAAATGTTACAGTCTGCGACGCTTGCGTCTGTTGTGACTGAGTAACGCTGTTCATTTTACGTGCTTCTTCAAGCGTATACTTTTTAGCCACAATATCCGACATCTGCTGCTCGGTTATTTTACCGTTTATATATGCATTGTAAATGTCTTCGTTCATTTCATAGCCCGCGTTCTTGGCAGCATCATAAGCGGTCTGCCTTGCCGCAGTAATATTTTTGGAAATATCCTCCTTTGAGGTCGTCATCCAGATCCAAGCAGCCTTGATGTTACCCCAGTTTGGAACAACAAATGCCGCGATGAAAATAATCAGAGCCGTTAAAAGCGTTCCTGCTATCGAAAGAATTACAATTTTTGTTTTTGAAAAACGTTTTTTTGTTTGTTCCTGCTCTTTTTCTTCGTTATTATTTATAACATCTTTTTCGTCCAAAATACCACCTCCGAAAAAGCATATAATTGCAGACTATAATATACAATACATTATACCAACAAGAAATGCTTTTGTCAATGCTTTTATTCAAATTACATACGCATTATTTTGTCGTAATTTGATCTTTTTCAGTGTTTGACGTAAAAATAAGAAATATGTTCCATTTTTATACACTTTTTGACAAAAAGCACGGCATAAGTCTGCCGTGCTTTTAATCTACTGCCAATATGAAAGAATAGTCTTTTCATCTATTCCGAACCTTGCAACATCTTCATCGCTGTACTGCTTGATTCCGGATGACACATTCTTAACATTTGTCTCATCATTCATGACAAAACTATACTTAACGTTTCCGGGGTCTCCGGCACAAAATACAATTTCTTCATACTCAAAGCCGTATGCCTTAACGGCTGCAACCGCATCGCAACACAAAACTTCAAAATCCGCCTTATCGTCAATAAGGCTGTAAAAGCTTACGGCGTAAGCAACTCTCTTACTGTAATCGCCGACATTTGAAGTTGCGGACAGAATTTCACCGTTATCCAAATCAACATCCGAAGCGGAAATCTCAAAGGCACTTGTCACCCCTGCCATTATTCCGGCAAGCTTTTTATTTGCTTCTTTAAGCATCAAATTCTCATAATAATCCCTGA
The DNA here is from genome assembly GCA_015064895.1 of Oscillospiraceae bacterium. Classification (GTDB taxonomy): domain Bacteria; phylum Bacillota; class Clostridia; order Oscillospirales; family CAG-382; genus UMGS1387. Next base: position 75,195 of record SVRI01000006.1, read on the forward strand.
CATTATCGGTGACTTTATCTTCTTTTGTGCTGATATAACACTCATTATCTGCACCAATTACAACCGCATCATGCTTGAAAGTCACATATGTACGGACATCCATTTCACGCCATTCATATGCAGTATAATTCTTTTCAATTGTTTTTCCGTAATGCTCATTTATATAAGCATTATTGGATTTGCTGTATTTCAAGAAAGTATAAATGTTTCCGCAAAACAAGCATGACAATGCAACCGCAAAAACAAAGGTTACGGACATAAGGATATAACACTTTTGCTTGACAGATTCCTTAGATGTCTTCAAGGAAGTTTTTACAAGCAAACCGATATATGCACCGCCTGCCACAAATGCAACTGCAAGAATTGCAAACAAAAGGCTCTGAATCACACCATTGCCGTGAACAAGATACGTGCAAAGATTAAAGATACCCGCACAAACTACGGCAACCGTCTTTCCCATACCCATTATACCAACAACAACGCCGCAAACAAGCAGCACCGGAATTGTTCTGAAAACACCGGATGACGGCATAAACAAAAGCGAGGACAGAAAAACGATGATTGCAGGTATAACAATGTTATAAAAAGGCTCTTTATTTATCTTTTTTTTACTCTTTGTTACCATAATTTCAAGGTCTCTCTTTCATATTTTAAGGCTGTCAAATTACAATCCTATAATACCACAAACATATCAGCATGTCAACGCAAAAACCTTATTTTCAGGATTATTAACGAGCATTTCACAAGCCATTGAAAAGCCGTTAACAGTATGTTATTGACTTTGACTTTATTTTGTTGTAAAATACATATCGAAAAAAATCAATGGAGATAATTATGCAGAAATTAGTAGATTTACTCAACGAAAAAGAGTTGAAATATGCAGACGAGCTTTTCTTTGCCGACGGTGAGTTTTTCGCCATTCATGACGGTGTAATCGCAAAGCTTCCCGACTTTACGGGAGATTTCGAAGGCATATACAAGCTTCTGCCTTCAACGGAGCACGCCATAGCCACCTACATTATTGCCGAGAACCTTGACATCACCGATGTAATTTACAGCATAAGCATATTTGCAAACGAGCTTGAGCTGTACGGAGATGAAATTCCCGAAGGTCTTGACTACGATGCTCTGGGGCTTCTCATCTGCTGTCAGGAAAAAGGCATATCCCCGTACAGAGCATACAAAGCCATGCTTCTCATAATGGAAGACGTACAAAGCGGTGTCTGGACTCTTCTCGGATATGACGGCGAATACAAGCAGGCGCTGGAATACATATCCGAAGCCTGCGAGGTTATTGATTTCAGGTACACCGACGAGTATGACGATGAATACTGGGAAAGCATAATCGAAAATATTGAAAGTTATGTTTTCTCGGGTGGAGAGGTATTTTAACTGCAATTCACGATACATAAAAAGGGATTTGACCGTAAGTCAAATCCCTTTATTTTATCAGGTTTTGGACAACAAACGAAGCAATGGTAAGTCCTGCCGCAGGCGGAACAAAAGCAGAGCTTGCCGGAACCGGCTTATTGGGGTTATCATTTTCTTCAGGCTGAAAAAGAGGTGTTTTGGGTTCTTCTTCGGAATAGACAACCGACAGCTTCTTTATGCCGTTCTTTTTACACAAATTACGCATAACTCTTGCAAGCGGGCATACTTTTGTTTTATAGATGTCTGTTATTACAATTTTTGTCGGGTCAAATTTATTACCTGTTCCCATGGAAGAAACAAGAGGCACACTGAGTTTCTGACATCTGACTGCAAGCTCAAGCTTTCCGCTGACAGTATCTATGGCATCGACAACAAAATCATATTGCGAAAGGTCTATTTCCTCTGCCGTTTCGGGAAGGTAAAACATATTATATTCCGTCACTTTGACATCGGGATTTATGCTTCTCATACGTTCTGCCATGACAGTTGTTTTATTCATTCCGACAGTATCCGTAACAGCAATAATCTGACGGTTGATATTTGTTATACTGACAGTATCATTGTCAACAACATCAATATGCCCTACTCCGCTTCGGCAAAGCGCTTCACAGACATATCCCCCAACGCCTCCGACACCGAAAACTATGACTTTTTTACTTTTGAGCACAGACACGGCATCCTTACCTGCCAGCATCTCAAATCTTTCAAATCTGTTCATTGGATTCTTTCTCCGAATTATTTACGTCAACAGAGGTTTGTTTTTTCTTGCTTCTTGACGAATGTCTCTTTCTTGAGCTTCTTTTTGTTTTTTTACCCTCAAAGTATTCCCTTGTGTTTTCATTAAGAACATATATTTGCTGATTCACCGAGAATGTCCCCTGAGGTGTTTCCGAAATTTTTAAAGCAACCATGAAGTCTCCGTCCTTTTCACAGTTTGCCTCAATATTTATCTTCCACAAACCTATTCTTTTAGGCTTTTCATATCTCATTTTTTCGCCGCAGCACGGGCACACGGGTCTCACAATAAATCCGTTATGCCAGATATCGTCTCTGTAGCGTATGTATCGGAATTTACGTTTAATAAGCACATCGGAATTTTTAGTATCATTAGTTTCCTTCGACGGCATAAGCTTATAATTGGAAATTCCCTCTCTGATATTGAGTTTTTCACATACCATTGCAGTATACTCGGCATCGTTAAGAGCATCATGAAGCTTTTCTGAAGGTTCAATTTCAAAATGCTCAAGGGCAAAGGAAAGAGAATACTGTCTTCTTTCAAGGTTTTCCTGCGAAGAAAACATCATCTGAAGATTATAGTTTGCAGGAACCCATGTTATATCGAGTCCATGGAACATAAGATTACTTTTCAGTATTCTTATATCATCATATCCCCATATAAGAATGACAAAATCATCACCGCAGAATTCTCTGAAGCGGTTGATTGCCGCCTCAAAGCTCTCGCCTTTATCTATCATCTCATCGGTAATTCCCGTCAGCTGTTTTATCATTCTGTTCATACTTGTCAGGCTGACAGGCTTTATAATACACTCAAAGACACCTGTTTTTTCCAAATTTTCGGAAAGCTTAACGGCACCAATCTGTATTATTTCATTCTTCATACACACGCCGTTTCGGCAAAGAGCAGTATCAGCATATCCCGGCTGATTCCACTCCATATCAAGCACAATATAATTCATTTAATACGTCCCTTTTATTTTATCTTTATAAGTATAACACACTTTTTCTGTTCTTGCAACAGCAAGGTATGAAAACAGGCTGTAAACAATATTGAAACAAAGAATCCGGCATGTTGACTTTTCCCATGAGAAAAGTATAATGGTTAACGTGTTAACAGTTAACGTGTTAAGTGTCTGTTTACGGAGGTAAAAATGTACAGCAATTTTGACAAAGAACGTGCAAGAAGCACCTTCTACAAAATGATACAGGTTGACAGGCTTCACCGAAGTATTTTTGAAAAAATGCACTCTGCTTTCGGCATACACAGAAGTCAGCACAGGCTTCTGATGTACATTTCACGAAGGGACGTCTGCCCTTCACAGAAGGACATTGCCGAGCATTTCGGCATAAGTAGTGCCGCGGTTGCGGTTTCCCTCAAAAAGCTTGAAGAAAGCGGTTACATTTCACGTGAAAGCCTCGAAAAGGACAATCGTTACAACAGCATTGTCCTTACAAACAAGGGTAAGGAGCTTGTTGAAAAGTCCGAAGAGTTTTTCACACGGTCAGACTTTGCCATGTTCGAGAATTTTACCGAAGATGACTACAAGAATCTTACGGAATGTCTTGAAAAAATGAATCAGGGTCTCAGAAATTTTGACTTTTAGCGAAAGGATGGTTTTATTATGAAAAGATGGTTATCGTACGCCAAACCGTACAAACTTTATTTTATCCTCGGGCCGCTTCTCATGATTGTGGAAGTAATCGGTGAAGTTCTGATGCCCATGTTTCTCGGGCAGATTCTTAATGCTGCCGCAAACGGCTCCTTGAACACAACCAAATGCATTATATTCATTTGTCTTATGGTACTGACTGCCCTCATGATGATGGTAGGCGGTGTGGGCGGTGCATATTTCGGAACCAAGGCTTCGGTTAATTATGCCGCCGACGTCAGAAGCGACGTATACAAGAAAATACAGAAGTTTTCTTTTGCCAACATTGACAAGTTTTCAACCGGTTCTCTTGTAACACGTCTTACCAACGACGTAACCCAGGTACAGAACTTTGTCAACACGCTTCTCAGAATGTGTATGCGTTCACCGGGTATGTTTATCGGTGCACTTGTTATGGCAATCAATCTCCGCCCCGGTCTTTCATGGATTTTTGCAATATCCGTTCCCATTCTTGCCGTTGTTATCGGTCTGATTATCAAATTTTCTTTTCCGAGATTCGGCATTATGCAGGAAAAGGTTGACAAGCTCAATTCCACCGTTCAGGAAAGCATTACAAACGTACGTGTGGTAAAGTCTTTTGTCAGAGAAGACCACGAGACAGAAAAGTTTACAAAGGCAAATGCAAATCTCAAAAACTCGGGCATTTCTGCCATGAAGATTATGATTCTTACAGGCCCCTTCATGACTCTTTTCATGAACATCACCATTGCCGCCATCATATGGTTTGGTGCACAGCATGTAATGGGCTCTCAAAACGCAATGCCTCCCGGTGACCTTTCACAGTTCATTACATATGCAAACCAGATTCTCCATTCACTCATGATGCTTTCAATGATGTTCATCATGTCCTCCCGTGCCATTGCCAGCGGTAAGAGAATTTCAGAGGTACTTGACGAAAAGGTTGATATTTCGGATGAGACTTCTTCACATAAGGACAAAACAGTTACAGACGGAAATATTGAATTCAGAAACGTAACCTTCAGATATTATAAGAACAGTGAAGACAGTGTGCTTGAAAAAATCAACCTGACAATTCCTGCAGGCAAGACCGTAGGTATTATCGGTTCCACCGGTTGCGGCAAAACAACACTTGTTTCTCTTATTCCCCGTCTTTACGATACAGACGAAGGTGAAGTACTTGTTGACGGAATAAACGTAAAAGAATACAGTCTCAAAAACCTCAGAGAAGGCGTAGGCATGGTTCTTCAGAAAAATGTACTTTTCTCAGGCACCATTGAAGACAACCTCAAATGGGGTGATGAGGATGCATCTACAGAAGAAATCGTTTCTGCGGCAAGCAGTGCTCAGGCAAACGATTTTATCATGAGCTTCAAGGACGGATACAAAACAGAGCTTGAACAGGGCGGTGTAAATGTATCGGGCGGTCAGAAGCAACGGCTTTGCATCGCAAGAGCTCTTCTCAAAAAGCCAAAGATTCTGATTCTTGATGACTCAACAAGCGCTGTTGATACAGCGACAGAAGCAAAAATACGTGAAACCTTCAAGGGTTCACTTAAAGATTCTACCAAAATAATCATTGCACAAAGAATTATGTCTGTTATGGATGCCGATATGATTGTTGTCATGAACGACGGTCAGATAACGGGTGTCGGCACGCACAATGAACTTATGCAGACAAACACCGAATACCGCGAAATATACGCTTCCCAGATGGAAAGCAAAGAAAAGGAGGCGTAAGAAAATGGCAAGAAATTTAACTGAGCTTCAAAGACAGTACAATTCCTCTGCCTCGCAGGGTAAAAACGGCGCGCCTCCCATGGGCGGTCCCGGCAGAGGTCCGGGCAGAGGCGGTCCGGGCAGAGGTCCCATGGAAAAAAGCAAGCCCAAAAATACTAAAAACACTATCAAAAGGCTTTTTAAGTATGTCGAAAAATACAAATTCCACATTCTGTTTGTGGCATTCTGTATGCTGGTAAGCACCGTCACAAATCTTATCGGCTCATTCATGCTTGCCCCCATTATCAACAAAATCACTTTCCACGTAGCACCAGGCATAGCATCAAAGCTGAGTATTACCGAAAAGATTTCCGACTACGCCATTGACGGTTTCAAAAACGCCCTGTTCGGCGGTGTCGAGAAAGCTCTTGGCGGTGATGCAAGAGCTGAAGTATTTGCGTATATTCTCTCGGCAATCACAATTCTTATATCGGTTTATCTTATAGGTGTAATTGCCACATATCTCCAGCAGAGAATAATGATTTCTGTTTCTCAGGGTTCTCTTGAAGCCATCAGAAACGATTTGTTTGCAAAGATGCAGAAATTACCTGTCAGCTTCTTCGACAACAATCCTACAGGTGAAGTGATGAGCCGTTTCACAAACGATGTAGACAACATAGGTATCATGCTTGACAACTCCCTGATTTCCTTGATTTCGGGTACTGTTACCCTTGTCGGCACACTCGTTTTCATGATAACCACAAACTGGATTCTCACACTTATAACTGTAATTTTCGTTCCTATTTTCATGCGTCTCGGTGTATGGATTGCAAGCAAGAGCAGGAAGTACTACAAAGGACAGCAGGAGGCACTCGGTGCTGTAAACGGCTACATAGAAGAAACTGTTACCGGTCAGAAAGTTGTCAAGGTGTTCAACCACGAAGAAGATTCGGTTGATGAATTTTTACTTCTAAACGACGATCTTCGAGGCAAGCAGTTCAAGGCACAGTTCTACGGCGGTGTTATGGGTCCCATAATGAACAACACCTCCAACATCAGCTATGCCTTTACCCTCGGCATCGGCGGTATACTTATTTGCACAGGCAATATGAATCCCGGCTCACTTACTGTGTTTGCACAGTATTCTAAGCAGTTCTCCTTCCCTATCAACAACATTTCCCAGCAGATGACAACCGTCTTCTCTGCACTTGCGGGTGCTGAACGAGTATTTGGTATCATTGACATGGAAGAAGAACCCGCAGATATAGAAAATGCCGTTTCTGTTCCCAAAATGCAGGGACATGTAATTCTTGAAGACGTTTCCTTCGGCTATGTACCTGAAAAACTTGTTCTCAAAAACATTTCACTCTATGCAAAACCCGGTCAGAAAATTGCATTTGTAGGCTCAACCGGTGCCGGCAAGACAACCGTCACAAACCTTCTCAACCGTTTCTACGACATTGAATCGGGAAAGATTACTATTGACGGCATTGACATAAAGGACATGAAGATGTCGGAGCTGAGACAAAACATCGCCATGGTACTTCAGGATACTCACTTATTTACCGGAACGGTTATGGAAAACATCCGTTACGGCAGACTTGATGCTACAGACGAAGAAGTAATTGCAGCAGCAAAAACGGCAAGTGCCCACTCCTTTATCATGCGTCTTGAAAAGGGTTACGATACTGTACTTGAAGGTGACGGTGCAAACCTTTCACAGGGTCAGAGACAGCTCCTCAACATTGCAAGAGCTGCAATAAGCAAGGCACCAATCCTTGTACTTGACGAGGCTACAAGTTCTGTCGATACACGAACAGAACGTCACATCGAACACGGCATGGACAGACTAATGCGCGACAGAACAACATTTGTTATTGCTCACAGGCTTTCGACGGTACGCAATGCAAATGCAATTATGGTACTTGAAAACGGTGTCATAGTTGAGCGGGGCGACCACGACGACTTACTTCAGCAGAAAGGCAGATATTACGAGCTTTACACAGGCAAAAAGGAACTTGATTAAGCATACGAAAAGGCACCCAAAAGGGTGCCTTAATTCTATATTACGCTTTATTTTTTACAAAGCTCAAGGAAGTTTTCAAGCAGTTTTCTTTCCTCATCAAAACTTCTTTCGGGATGCCACTGAACACCGAAAATATTTTTATCCTTATGCTTGAAGCCCTCAATTATTCCGTCATCCGATTCTGCAACAACCTCAAGACAGTCTGCAAGCTTATCGACATGCATAACATGATATGAGTTTATGGTCTTTCTTCCGGTACCGAAGGCATCATAAAGAAAAGAGTCTTTCTTGAAATTAACGCTATGAGTTGTTCTTGAATGTCTTCTCGGGTCATCGCCGCCGACATAACCGATTGTACCGCCAAAGTAAATATTTATAGCCTGGTGTCCGGCACAAATTCCGAGGACGGGTTTATCATGCTTTACAAAATAATCCAGTACCTTTGAATCAAGTGCATACTCATCATACACGGGAACTTTGGGTGTTTTGCCGTAATATTCGGGGTTTACGCCGTTTGGGCTGCCGGGGATTATAAGACCGTCACAAATTGCAAGAACATCCTCACAGTCATCGGGTGTCAGTATCGCGCAAAGACCGACTCCAAGCTTCCTTGCCATATCGTCAAAGTCACAATTTATGTAAAGCTTCCGATTTGACGGTGCGTTTTCTTTGTTTAAGTCTATATATCTTGGTAATATTGCCAATCTCATATCAAGACCTCCTAAGCAAACAATTACTTTATTACATTTTATCACATTTTTAAAAAAAATCAAGGACTTCGGCAAATACCGAAGTCCTTTTTGTATGGTTTTTGTATGGTGTATGTTTGTTTGTTAGGAATTATAAAAATGTCTGTAAAGTGTTATTTCTTTTGCTCCGAACATCCGCAGTTACAGCTTTTACACGATTTACCCGCCGAACAACCTATACATTTATTGCCGTTCTTTTTTGCCTTATAGATATACAGTGACGCAGCACCGACTATAACCAAAACAACTGCAACAATAATAATATTTTCAAGCATTATATACACCTTCTTTGGAGTTAAATACTACTGTTTTACTTTTCTATTTGCTTTACCGATAAGATAAACAATAATCAATGCAAATACTACAATTGCAACAAGCCCCGAAATGGCGGCTGTTACATTGAGTGTGGAAGGATTAACAATAAGTGTACCGATTGTATTTACGAGATACCCGACTGTAAATCCTACACCGAGCTGGAGGCCTATGCCGCCCCAAAGCCATTTTGCACTCTTCATTTCTGCGTTCATGGCACCTATTGCCGCAAAGCAAGGAGGTGTGAAAAGGTTGAACATGAGGTATGCAAGTGCCGCCACCTTTGTAAGTCCCATAATTGCGGCAACTTCACCCGCGCCGCTTTCAAGTGCAAGCTCGTCGACATTTATAAAGTTTGTTATGCCAAAGCATACTGCAAGTGTACCAACCACGTTTTCTTTAGCAATAAAGCCTGTTACCGCCGCTGCTGCAAGCTGCCAGCTGACAATTCCGACAACAGGAGCAAGAATATAAGCAAAGGGACCTGCGATTGAAGCAAGAATGGAGGAATCTGCTGTTTGTGCAACCTGAAGGGACCATGTGAATGTCTGCATAATCTGAACTACAGTATTACAAACAAGAATGATTGTAGCCGCCTTTACTATGTACGACCAGCCTCTTGAGCACATGGACTTGAATGCACCCAAAATACTGGGAACCTTATATTCCGGAAGTTCAATAATGAAATAGGATTTCTTTGCCCTGTGACCGGTAATTGCATTGATAAGAAGAGCACAAAGGAAAATAAGAGCTATACCCGAAAGGTACATTACCGTACTTATCCAACCCGCGTTATCAAAGAAGGCACCTGCAATAAGTGCAATAACGGGAATCTTTGCACCGCAAGGCATAAAGGGTGCAAGCATTGCTGTTGCTCTTCGTTCACGTTCGTTCTTGATTGTACGGCTTGCCATGACACCGGGAACGGCACAGCCGATTGTAATTACAAAGGGAATAACGGATTTACCCGAAAGACCTACCTTTTTGAAAATAGGATCAAGCACTACCGCAACTCTTGACATATATCCGCAGTCTTCAAGCAAGGCTATCATGAAATACATAACCATTACAAGAGGCAAGAAGCCTATAACTGCAATTACGCCGCCTATAATACCGTCAACAAGAAGTGCCGAAAGGAAGGGAGATGCGTTTTCAAGAAGGCCTCCTACCCATCCCTGGAACATTTCAAGCCATGCAACAAGTGTATCTGCAATAAAGGGACCGACCCAAACCTGTGATATCTGGAATACCAGGAACATTACAACGGCAAATATCGGAATACCCGCCCACTTATTTGTAAGCACTTCATCGATTTTATCGCTGACGCTTATATCCTTGGTAAGAGTTTTTCTCTTTTCCACCTGCTTTACAATACCGTTTACAAATTCAAATCTCTTTTTATCAGCCTCTTTAACGGCTTCTTTATCGGTAAGGTCAACACCCTTCTGAACAAAGGGGGCTTTTTGTCCTTTACCGACATTTGAAACAGCAGCATCGACAACATTTTTAAGACCGTCGGAGGAAATGGAAACAGTTTCTACAACGGGACATCCGAGCTTTTCAGAAAGTGCCTGAACATTTATTTTTGTCTCTTTCTTTTCGTTGATATCACTCTTATTCAAGGCAACAACAACAGGCACTCCGAGTTCAAGAAGCTGAGTTGTGAAGAAAAGGCTTCTTGAAAGATTTGTTGCATCAACAATATTTATTATAACATCGGGTTTTTCATTCTTTACATACTCACTTGTAATGCTTTCCTCAGAAGTAAAGGGTGACATAGAGTATGCACCGGGAAGGTCAACTGCAAGAAGCTCAACTTGCTGACTGCAGTACATCTTCTTCATGGGATGCACCTTTGCTTCTACCGTAACACCTGCCCAGTTACCAACCTTTTCATTGGCACCCGTCAAGGCATTATACATTGTGGTCTTGCCCGAGTTGGGATTACCTGCAAGGGCAATTCTAATGCTTTTCATGTTTTTTCCTCCTTATATCAACGCCGGGGTTAGTTATGACTAACCAAGTTCTCTAAAAAAATGCTCATAAAAGAGCAATTTTTATATTTTGATCGCTTCTGCAAGCTGGTTATCAATGCTGTATCTTGCATCCTTTATGGAAACCACACTTGTCTTTTTGCGGCGGGAAACAACTGTTATTGTTTCGCCTGCATAACATCCGAGAGAAAAGAGAAATGATTCAAGCTCCTCATCCTCTACCTCGATAGCTTTAATTAAATATTCAGTTCCTTCAACGGCTTGTGTAAGATCCATTAAATCACCTACTGTTTCAAAAGGTCTGTATGTGAGTTAGTCGTTCCTAACCATGAGTTAGTTTAGCATAACTAATCGCATTTGTCAAGTTTTTTTGTAAAAAAAATCCATTTCATCAATTTACACAAAACAGCAAACAAAACAGACATTTATATTTTGTGTTTTTCATACACAAACATATTCAAAAGCATCCTCTTTTATTACAAAATGCAGGCAAAAAGCCTGCATTTGTGATTTATTCTTCCATTTGTTTACCAAGAAATGTTGCGGCGGTCTGAACGAGTTTGATTTCAGTTTCATCGGGTTCAGTCATAGTCTCTTCTGCGTTTTGTGTACTGACAACAGCACCGATAACGTCGCCGCCCGAAATAATAGGCACAGCACATGACATAACAATCTTTTCATTACCGTCTACAACATAGAAGTTCTTACCGTCATTCTTTCTTGTATACATCTGACGGGATTCCATGATGGATTCGATATCAGGTGAAACCTTCTTTTCATTACACTCTTTTTTGGACACTCCCGAAAACGCCACAATGCTATCCCTATCGCACACAATTACGGGATGTCCGCTGGTTTTATAAAGAGTTTCGGCATACTGTGATGCAAAGCCTAAAAGCTCGCCGATTGGTGAGTATTTTTTGAAAATGACTTCGCCGTCGCGGTCGGTGAAGATTTCAAGGGGGTCGCCCTCACTGATAACATTGACAGTATAGACCTTAGGTAGCTGATTGCGCACCTTTTGGGCATATACAGTAGAATATTCGATATCTATACTGTCAAAATTAAAATTTGCGACTTTCTCCTCTGAGGGCAAATCGCCCGTCTGCAATAGGCTTTCTATATCTGCCTTGAGCTTGATTTCAATTCGGTTGTCCTCATATACAAATATGCGGTCAACAATCAGTCCTATGTCAACTCTGTCAAGGCTGTCTTTGTTTATGATGTTGTCAAAGACTTCAAAGACTGTCTTTGATACTCTCGCTATCTCTACAACCTTGCTCCGTCTTGCAGATTCGATTTTTAGGTTTTCCCTTGCTCCCTTAACTCTGTCAAGAGCTTCTTGCTCAATCTCGGCGTACATTTCGTCGATGTCGTCAATCGAAAGGCTTTCGTCTTGTGCCATTCTCTTGATTTTCATTTTCTCAACGGCTTTAAGTTCCGCTTTTGCACTCTCAAGCTGACTTTCAAGCAGTTTGATTGTTTTTTCACTCTCTTTGACTGCATCCACTTCGGTTGCGATTGCTTTTTCTAATTCCTTAATCATATCTTGACTATTATCTCTTACAAAGCGGACATAATCTTTGAGTATACCGTCCAAAAAGTCAACCCTTATATGATGTGCAGTACAGCCCGCAAGTCCTCGCTTGTGATAAGTTCCGCAGATGTATGACGGAGCAAGTCTTGGGGTGCTTCTGCTGAACATAGGGGCCTGACAGTCGCCACAGAAAAGGTAGCTTGTGTATGGTGTGTCATACTTCTTTGTACCTCTGTAATGTGTTGCTTGCCCCGTTCGGCGGTCAAGTTGGTCTTGTGTATAGCGGTAAAGTCTATCGTCAAGTATCGGCTCGTGGTGGTCTTTTATGACAATATGCTCGCTCTCGTCGAGCTTGATGTCTGCCCCGTTGATTTTCTTTCGAGTGTATTTGTTGCCCCGATATGTTCCGCAATAAAAATCGTTGCGTAGCATTCCGTCAAGTGTTTCAACGCTCCATGCTGTGCTGACTTTCCGCTTGTACTCTTTGCCGTTTTCTTCGGCTCTCTGTTTCTCTTTCATTCTCGGCGTAGGTATGCCCTTACTCGTCAAGTAGTTTGCTATCTTCTTATAGCCCCAACCCTCATAAGCATAAAGGCGGTAAACCTCTTTGACGACAACCGCCTCGTCCGGTACTACTGTAATGACGGTCTTGTTTCGTACTGTTTCAAGTATATAGCCATAAGGCACGGCACAAAGCCACTCGCCGACTTTCTGCATAGTCTTAACGCTCTGCTTTACATTCTTGCTTGTAGATGTAACGGGCAACTCGTTTGTCATAAAGCGTATGCTGATTGAAAGCCAATCGTCGTGTGTGGGGTAATCACAGCCGTCCATAATGCTGATGATACGCACACCGCAGTCCCTCATTTGCTCAAGCTCCCATAGTCCTAAACTTGTACGGCGTGAGAAACGGCTGAAATCTTTGACAATCAAGATTTTTGACTTGCCATACATTAACTCTTTCCGCATAACTTGATAGCTTTCTCTCTGCTCAAAGGTATAGCCTGACCTATCTCTATCTACATACTCCTTAACAGTACATTTCGGAAAATGCTGTTGTATGTAGTTCTTGATAATGCGTAGCTGATTTTCAATACTTGTGTTGTCGTCGTTTTCGTCCTCTGTATCTACTGAAATACGAGCATATATAGAAATCTCTTCTTCGAGGTCTATGTCTTGTATTTTAATGGTTTCCATATTGTCTGCAACTCCTTTCTTTTCGCTCAACAACATTGTAACATATTCCGCAAGAAAAATCAAGCTACATAGCGAAAAAAGAAATTTTTCCAACAAGAAAACCGCCCACTTCAGGCGGCTTCTTTCGTTTATTGAAATATATTTGTTAGTATTTCCAAAGTTTTTTGATAACCTATATTCTCGTCTGCGGAAGCTGATACTATTTCACACCATTGTTTTAATCGGTCTGTATCTATTTTGGACACATTCCAATACTCGCATAATATCTTTTCGTCCGCCTCTAAAATTGTATCCTTGATAAGTTCATAGTGTTTTTCAATTCTCCCGAATGCAGCGGGCATTTTTACATATATTCCGTTGGGTGTCATTATGTCTACTTTTCCGCCTGCCGAAAATTGGTCACGAATGTTGGTGTTAATAACTCCGCAATTTGTTGCTAACCATAAAGCGTATCGCTGATATTTTTTAGAGCTTGCATGGCTTAATATTTCCGGGAACAAAGCATAACCCCGAACAGTATAATATATTTTCTCTGTTGGCGTTAATGCACTCCAAAGCTTTACAGTCGGCGGAGCTGTTGTTTCTTCTATATCCGTATCCGCCGCCCACCAAAGACTTTCGCCAGACTTTAATTTGCTTTTGTAGTATTTTGAAACGGGAGAAACAGGGTTTTCCATTTTCCTCAATTCGTCGTAGGGTATTCCCATTTTGTCAAAGATCGTTTCGCCGTCTTTTAGTTCCATATCAATTTGATACCTTGGATAATGTGTTACAGAAATACCCGACAAACATTGTTCATATGGTCGGCTCATAAATGATATAGGAGCCCCAAGTTTACCAAAGGTCAAGTAAATCCTTTCGACTTCTTGATTTCGCGTTGATTCTAAAATACTACTTCCTATTGATTTCCAATGATTTTTATTTGTGCTTTTAACTTCTACGCCGTAGAACTTGTTAGCGACGATGTCGGGGAAAGATGCTCCCGATACAAGTTGTATGGTACCTTCAAACTCCGTATTGACAGCACAACGCGACATAGCGTCAAAAACATCTTCTTCTAATTGTGTACCATTTCTTTTTGAATAATATGTCTCTCTGCCCACAGCTTCAGTGTTCAACAGAGTATCAACATTACGCATTAGACCTTGAAATATATCAAGACTTGGTTTGTTGTTTTCGGATATAATCATATTAGTTACCTCGTAAAATATCTATCCCATTTTTCGGATATATTCATTGCAATGTTATAGGCTAATACACAAGGAACTGCATTACCTATAATTTTATATGCGTCGCTTGAAGATACAGAAACATTGTCCTCTGTCTTGGGTAAAATAAATTGGTAATTATCAGGAAAAGTCTGTATTCTTGCACATTCGCGAACTGATAATCTTCTTTCTTGCAGTCCTCTGTTTAATTCTTCTATTATTTTACCGCCATTTTCAGAACTTAATCGTCGAAATTCAATATTTCCGTGATGTTCGGAACGGATAGTTGGAGCAATAGAATCAATGTTGATTTCCGCTTGCCCCTGACAATGCTTTCCCATAAATTTTGCTTTTGAGTATTTTGTTTGAGATATATCGGAGCTTTGGCTCGGCTCTAACAAATCAACAAACGCTTCCCTACAAGAAACAGGCTCAGCAAGACATTCAGTTTTGGGAACCGTATAGGCATGTGTCTTAGTGGGGTAAGGGTCATATTCAAATGATATATTCTGCTTTGATAATTCAGCTAATGCAGTTCTTGTTAAAGCAGACTTTTTAAATCCAAAAAAGATAATGCGTTCGCGTGATTGAGGTACTCCATAATCTGCGGCATGCAACACCCTTGCAGGGACAACTAAATATCCGCCGTCGGCTGCCATCGAAAAATCTTGCTCGATAACTTCTTTTACATTGTCTAAATTAGTCAAGCCCTTAACATTTTCAGCAATAAATAGTTTTGGTTTTACTATGCTGATTACTTCACGCATCCATATATATAATTGACCGCGATTTTCAACAGAAGGCTCGTCGATTTCAAGTACAGTTCCATTGTGTGATTTTTCGGAATTAAAACCTAATCTTTTCCCTGACACCGAAAAATCTTGGCAAGGAAAACCTCCAGTAACAATGTCAATTTTTGTTGGGAAAACATTTTCACCCAACTTTGCGCGTTTCACTAAATCAACAATACTTTCGAGGTGATAAATATTATTTGCATTGGGTTCAGTTTGTAGAAAATACGAAACCCAAGCCGCCTTTGCGTCTGCGCGTATATCATTTGCAAAAACTGTTTTAAAACCAGTAGCTTTTACTTTTGCCCATGTCCCGTTAGTTTCTTCGATCCAATCATTATGTAAAACAGCGTTAATAGAACGGTCTAAACATTCAAAACCGCCCTCAAAACCAATATCCATACCGCCGCACCCTGAGAACAAAGACAATACATTCATAATCAAAACCTCAAAACTATTACAATAATTCAATGTAATATTATATCATATATATATGTACTTTTCAAGAAGTAATAAATAATTTCAGCAAAATGCAAAGAAAAAGAACATTCCGCAGAATGTCCCTTAATCGTCTTGCTGTTCTAAAATGTTGTAAATTTTAATTTTTTTGCTATTGGCGTAGTGTATGGTGTTCCGTGTTCCTCCGCTTTCGCCACTGTATGCCGCAATTACTAAATTGGAGTGATCGACCATCCAAACATTCCTTATTTGAAAACATTGTCGGGAATAATGCTCACATACATATTTGATGTAGTCGGCTTTCTTCATTATAGAAGTATAACGATGCTTTTCGGCAAAGCTCCACGATTTTTCAAAGCCTTCATAAGGGGATGCACAAATCAGTTTTATGTCGGCGTTGCTTTTTCGTTCTTCGAGTACAAGTTCAGCTGCCCACATATCAACACCCCGAGCCATACCCGATATAAAAGTAGTGTAGCCGTTGTTGACAGCTTCCTGAATTGCTTTCTTTAATCTGTTCTTGACTTCCTTTTCGCGGATGTCTAATTTTTCTGGGCGATGTCCGGTAAAACATACACGCCGTAATCTCTTTTGTTCCTCAGTCATAACCATACCTCTATAATAATCATAACCACCGGCCGTGCCGGTGGTATGCACAAGCGCCCGTGGCGCATTAGGTCGGCTGTGCCTATAGGCACGTGAAGATCCGCCAACCGCATCTAGGTCACGGGCTGCCCCTTAAGGGGCT
>SVRI01000031.1 GCA_015064895.1 Oscillospiraceae bacterium
TACTTTACAACACCGTCTTTTTTAGCCTGCGCTTCTTTAGTGAGCACTACAGTTCTTGTTGCAGCATCCCACTGAACGTCAACACCGTACGCTTCTGCGATTGCTCTTGCAGGAACCATTGTACGGCCGTTGAGAATCTGAGCAGCAACGTCAAGTGTAACACCTTCACCGTTTCTGTAAAGTGTGTTATCGCCGATTGTAAGCTTGACAGTAACATCATCCATGGAAGAAGTTACTGTCTTTGTTGCCTGATCCCATTCTACAGAAGCACCGAGTGCTTCGAAGATTGCACGAAGAGGAACGAGAGTTCTGCCTTCAACGATTTCGGGGGCCTGATCAGCAAAGTCAATAGCCTCGCCGTTAAGTGTTACTGTTATGTCTGCTGCAAATGCTGCCATAGAAAGCACAAGCATTGCAAGCAAAATGCCTAAAAACTTTTTCATAGAAAAATACTCCTTTTCTAATTATTTGATAGTGTAATTTTATCACTAATAGCATCTGCTGTCAATAGAATTATGAGTTTTTTTCTTAAAATAAGACAACAAAGTAAAAAATGCACCGCATTTTACTGCGGTGCAAAACAAGTTACGCTTCAACAAACATTGCCTGAGCGATGGTGAAAGTACCTGTTGAGTTTGCGGGGTCAAATCTTACGGTGTTAACCTTACCAGTCCACTCATCACACTGGGACATTGTAAAGTAAGCAACAAGATAATCACCCATCTTCTTACAGGAGTCATACTTTACATGAACTGACTTCTTTTCTGAAAGATCAGGGTCTGCTTCAGTAGCAAAATAAATCTGGAAATCTGTATTTTCGTTTGCCAAGTTTTCAACCTTGAATCTGACAGCTATGATGGGATACTTATCTGCATCAAGAGATAAATCAGCAAGAGTTGCCTGAGGGTCGCCGCCTGTTGCTTCAAGCTTGAGAACACCGTCAGTTACTTCGCCATCACAACCGCTGAGTTTGAGTGTTGAAAGGTCAATGGAAAGACCCTTGGATGTATCGAAACTGAAATTGTCGAGCTTTTCAAGAAGAGAAGCATCAGCTACAGCACCGTCTTCAAGCGTTCCATCGTAAGGAACAAAGGAAATGTCATCAAGATAAAAACTCATTGCACTTGATGTAGCATCGTCGGGATTTGCAAAAATACCAACCTTGGAAGCTTTGGATTCATCCATTGTTGCAGGAACAGTATAAATCCAGTCAACATGCTTCCATTCACCGGGAACAAGTTCAACTCTGCCTATGCCGTGGTCCTTTACGTTGCCGTCATCAGCGGAATCTGCAAACTTAAAGCAGATACCTGTGCTGGACTTTGCAGGAACAGAACCGTCTGCAGCGCACTTGTGCATGATATCGAAGGAAATGAGATACTTCTGACCTGCCTTCATAACGCCAGTTGTTTCGCCCCAGAGATATGTCCAGGATTTTGTGCCGGCTGCAACATTTGTTTCAAGATAGTAAACTGTATCCACTGCTTCTGTGGGATTTTCAACAAACTGAAGTTCACTTACACCGGTAGCTGTGATGCCCTTAGGTGTCTTCTTGCTTTCAGCATCAATAAAGTTTACAAGTGCTCCTTCAACCTGAGTTGTGAGGTCAATTTCAACTTCAGCAGACCATACATGAACTTCTCTTGTGTAGTTAACCCAGTTTACTGTGCAGCCGTATGCTTCAGCAATAGCTCTTGCGGGAACGAGAGTTCTGCCGTCGATAATTGTTGCAGGAACATCAAGAGTGATTTCCTCGTCATTCTTCTTCATTACATTAGAACCAAGAGTAAGTGAAACCTTGTCCTTACCAAGTGTAGAAGAAGCCGTCTTAGTAGTTTGATCCCATTCAACAGTAGCACCGAGTGCTTCAAAGATACCTCTAACAGGTACGAGTGTTCTGCCGTCAATGATTGTCGGAGGAACGTCAAATTCAACGAACTTGCCGTCAACCATAACAGTAATATCATTAGAAGCATACTTTGTATCAAGTGCCTTCTTTACTGCAACAAAGAAGGTTTTTGCAATTTCTTCCATGCCCTTGTCGCCGGGATGAGAATTAAACGCTGTCTTGTCGGGGTATTCTTTGAAAGCTTTATTTTCAGTTGTGCACAAAGGATAAAGCTTTACATAAGATACGCCCTTTGCCTTTGCAACGTCTTCAACAGCAAGACACTTGTCATCACCCGAAGAACCGTAGAAGTGCTGGCTGAAGATGATAGCCATGTCGGGCTTAACACTGCGGCAGTAATCAACTACCTGACCGAGAGCATAAGCATAAGAGTCTCTAGTGCAGTTCTTTACGTTGTCGCCCCACTGGAATGTAATAACATCGGGATTATACTTTTTGATATCAACACCGATGCTTGTTTCAAGAATATGTGTATAGTCAAAATCAAGACTTGTTGTTACACTCTTCTCAAAAGGATAAGCTGCTGAAATGTTTACATCAACATAATAATCGGGATATTCCATAGCAACCATATTTTCGAGAACAGAAACATAGTCCTTGTCATCAGATGATGCAGCCATTCCCCAATCATTTTCCCAACCTATACCAGGACTGGGTGCGTGTTTTGTGATGGAATTACCAACGCAAAGAACACTGATTTTCTTTTCGTCTTCAGCATTTGCCACAACTGCGAACAATGAAACGCAAAGCAAAGCTGCAAGCATTACGAGTAAAAACTTTTTCATTTTTTACCTCTCCTTAAATTTATTTTTCTAATAATTTAGAATCAATAATTTTTGAAATTGCCTTGGTGTATTCCTCAGCAATTAACCACATTCCCCTATCGCCCGGATGGTTCTGAACACCGTTGTGCTTAAACAAACCGAGAGCCTGATTTTCGGGACAAAAAAGCTTTGTCAAATCTACAAACGGCATTTCAGTTTCACGGGCTGCGATAAGAGTACCAATGTGTTTTGAATCAATCATTTCTCCATACCATGTGAGACATAGAATCACAACAACATTGGGATTTACCTTCTTAAAGTAGTTCACAGCTTGTATTATGGCTTTTGCATATGCCATATCACTCGTCTCGTGATGCGGGCAGTTATCACCAAGCTGAAGACTAACAATATCAGGTGTAAATTCAGACAGTGTTTTACCGAAAAGTCTGCCAAACAATTCAGTATAATCCTTATCTTCATCTTTTTTTATAGATTGCTCAAACATTGCCGAGCCGTTTTCGTGCCAGTTAAATTCAATATCAGGATATTTACCTGCAAGACGGCGCTGCAAAATATGATAATAATCATTTTCACGGCAGCTTGCAGCCATTCCCCAATCACCGTCCCAGAAAACATCTGCACACGGCGGATGATGAAGTAAAGAATTTCCGACACATAAAATATTAAGTTTCATGTTAATCTAATTAAAGTGTTGCCGAGCCTCCACAAAAGCCATGAAGGCTCGAGTTTCTGTATTATTCTGATTTTTCTTCAGTCTTTTCAGGTTCTACAACGGTAATAACAAAGTTGTCAACCATGTAAACAATATTCTTGAACTCTTTTGCATCTCCGGGAGGATTTGCAAAGATAGTAAATGTATCACCGGTTCTGAGAGGTGAGCTTTCATTAACGGTAAATGTAACCGATGCCTTAACCCATCCATCTTCACTCGAAATGCTTATAGGCTGACTGTTTTCGGGATGGTCAGCTCTTTCTTTAACAGCTCCGTCAATCTTATCGGTGTATCTGGGATTTACAACAACCTTTGTTTCTACAGGTTCACCGTTATGGTCAGAAACCAGTCTGACATCAAAATCAACTTTGTATGTAACACCGGCTTTATACCTTGTGGGAACTACAAAGTAAGACCAGGTCTGCTTATCCTTATTGGGTGTAAGAAGGAATGCGTGGTTGCCGCTGCGAAGATCATCTTCAACGATAGAAAGCTTAGTTGTACCTGCAAGCTGCGGAACTTCCGCGGTGAGGTCCTCTGCATCAGCGTTTTCAAGATAGAACGGACCGCCTTCATTTACAGCGTTAATAAGAGCCTGTCTCTTTTCTTCAGCCTCCTGAAGCTTCTTGAGTTCTTCCATGTACTTTTCATCAGCATAGAATCTGATATAGTCAACTTCATAATAACCGTCCATGTTAGCCGGGTCAAAACGAACTGTGTTGACCATACCTGTCCAGAATTCATTTTCGGACATATCCAAATTAATTACATAGAATCCCTGTCCATCGGGTTCAATATTCTTAGGGTGGAACAAAACTGACTTCTTTTCATTAAGACCGGGCTCTTTATCAGTCGCAAAGTAAACCTTCGAGAAGTCTATTACATCGCCCTCATTAGCAAGAGAAGCTCTGAATCGGATTTCAACATTCTTATAGTACTTTGTATCAACTCTTGCACCCTCCAGCTGAATCTGCGGGTCAAAGCCTGTATTTGTAGAAGTAACGGGAGTTGCATTAAAGCCGAATACACCGTTTGCAACATTACCTGTACCGCACTTTACAACCCAGTTTTCAGTGTCGCCTGCAACATTGAACTCATATTCATTGAGAACTCTCTGAGTTGCAGCATTAACCACTTCTTCAGGTCTTACAGAAACAGTAAAGTCATCGTTCTTATCAATGCTGTACTTGAAACCTGCCATGTCGTAGATTTCCTTAAGAGGAACAAACACAAGGCCGTCATAAATATCAATCTTTGCGCTGAGTTTCTTTTCCTTACCGTCTATTACAGCAATATCGGAACCGACAACAAGATTCATTTTCTTGCCGTTATCAGCCTTAATCATGAGAGTGCCGTTAACTCTGTTATATTCATAATAAAGGTTATGAATTGAATAGAAGCCGTCAGAGGGATTACCTGCGACATATACATCGTTTCCTACCCTCATTACCTGCTTAGTAGCAACAACATGCTGAGTTTTATCAACAGTAAGAGTAAGCGAGCCTTCACTTGCATCTGAAAGGAATGCAATTCTCTTTATTACATATTCATCAGGAAGGTCGTTGGGGTCAAAGCGAAGTCCCTGAATTTCTTCCTTCCACTGGGCATTTGAAGAAAGATCAACAATAATATCCTGGAAACCTTCCTTCGCAGTTGCACTGAAGTGGAAGCCCTTTGTACCGCTCCAGCCATCACTTGTGTTATGCTTGAAGAACATATCACAGTTGACAGGCTTTCCCTTTGTATCCATTGTGACTAATAAATACTTTGCAGAATCTGCATTGAAGAAGTTGTCTTCGGTATCAAGTGTTTTAATAGCGCCGTCGTTTGTTGTTGTTGTTCCGACAAGAGCTTTTCTTTCGGCATCAAACTTAGGTGTTGATGTGTTCATCATAACACCCCAGAACAGACAGGCATCTTCATTTTCAAAGTTCCAGTCAATAACAGCCTTATTATTTGCAATATCGCTTGATGTATCATCAAGACTGAGTTTTCTCATGGGAACTGTCTTTGCAGGATAGAGATAGGAAAGTCTTGCCTTCTGATTGAGAGTAGGTTCAACATCAAAGTGTGCTTTATCTGTTGTTCCTGCAACAGACGAGAATGTAGCACGCGTGCCGTCAAGATAACCGAAGCCGCATACATTGGTAGGAAGAATGTAGTGACCTTCGCCGAATTCATTCCATGTAGTTGCAAATACAAATTTACTCATCCATTCCTCAGCAGGATATTTCTCGGCGATCTTAGGAAGATATGTATCCTTTGCCCAACTGTATACCTCCTTATGAGCTTCGGGAGTTGCAAGGGGCGTTCTGATTTCTGTCCATCCAAGATCGTTAAAGCCGACACCTACGGAAGGAAGCAAAGGAAGAGAACCCGCTTTGAGAGCAGCATTCATGGAATCCTTCTGGAACTGTGCATCATAAGAAGAATCGCCGAAGGTGTATGACACCATTGCGTCTGCGCCAATTGCCGCAAACTTCTTGTTTTGTGCAGCATCTGCTCCTCTGTCGCACATAAGAATAATCATACCGTCATAACCGAGCTTCTTGATATCTTCCTTCATAAAGTTGATTGCCTTCTTAGCAGCAGCTTCATCGCCAAAGCACTCAATAAACTTCTGATATCTGTATATTGTAAGCACCGGTTTATTGTCTATTGTAAAGTATCTGGAATCGGAGAAGTACCAGTCACACCAATAATTCCAAATATTAAGGAAATCATCAAAATTCTTACAATCTGCATTTGCATTGTTTTCCCACATGAGCATGAAGTCCATCATGCCGGAATATTTTGCGTTAAAATATCCGTCGTGAAGTGCTGCATCTGCAAGTCTCGGTTCCTTGATAACGGCTGCACCGTTGCCGAGGTACCAGCAGAAATGCTGGAAGTCAAAGCCGTGTTCTACAAGCATCTTGATTTCCCAGTCTGCTACTTCTGCGAGACCTTCATCATAGTAGCCAAGAACGGGTGTGATTTCGTCATAGGGAGATATGCAGTCCCAACCGTAGTGAGAGCCTTCTCTCCAAAGAGAGCATACACTCATACCTACATAGTAGCCGTCATCATTAACAGGAACGGGTGTAGGACAGTAATCGGCATAGTCAAATACATTATATACTTCTACATCATCGAACCAGAAGTCGCCTGCTGATTCGGAAGTAATTTCAATATTATCCACAGAATCAACTGTGAAAGGAACAGTGATTGTATTCTTGCCGTTAATCTTAATAAGAGCTGTATCGTTTTCGGTATCGGCTTCAACTCTGATGAGCTGCCATACATTATTATGATAATCTCTGAGCTTCTGTCCGCCGCTTGTAAGAACACCGTCTTTTACATCAACAGAAACAGCAACGGCATCTCCGCTCTTTAATGCAACGGTACCGGACTGTCCTTCGGGAGCAAACACAAATGTTTCAAACACAAACTTGTCAGAAACGGCCTTAAAGGTCTTCTTTGCAGAACCTTTACCGGTAATTGTTACGCTGTTAGTGTCCTTATCGCAACTCATGGTAGAAATCTTAACATCACCGCTGACATCCCAACCGTAAGGAGCCTTGCCGGCAACATCAGTAATAAACATGTTGTTAACATCATAGTTTGCATACATATGTACACCCTTGACACCAAGAAGTGACTTATACTCTTTTGATGTTGAGAATGTTACCTTTGAAAGATCCTTTGCTTCTGAGGACATGTCAAATGTGCCAATTTCAGAGCCGTTAAGAACTACGAGAATCTTATTATTATCAAGATCAAGTTCAGCATAAAGAGCATTGTTGTCAGCAATTGTTGCATCAGTTTCCTTATCACTGCCGCCCTTTACAACAAGCTTTTTATTCTTCTGATAGAGTTCAACAAGAACATTACCTTCGCTGTCAGAGAAATAAATTCTTGAACCGTTGTCACCGCTTACGGTAAACACCGTCTCGAAACATACAATACCATCTTTCTGAGTAAGTATGTTTCTGTGAATTGCAACGTAGCTTGTATCGCTGTCATCAGCAAGACCGTTTGATGAAGAGTCTGTAGTATCAATATTAAAGTTACCTGTATTCTCAAATGTCCAACCAGAATTGAGTTTATTAACCTTATTGACTGTTCTCTTCATTTCATAATCATCAATGAGATATACAGCCTGCTCTCTGTCACCGTATTCCTTAAGAGTCTTTACCTGTCTGTTTTCGGGAAGTGCAACTCTATTGATAATAGCCGCAGTTTCACTTCTCTTGATGCTGTTTGTTGCAAGGAAATCACCGTATTCGGTGGAGCCCATAACAACCCCTGCTTTATAGAGCATCATGAGTTTGTCATGATATTCTTCGTTTACATTAACGTCGGGAATGGCTTTAACATCATTCTTAGCAGCAAAATAGCTTGCAGGCATGGAATCTGCAAACATTACCGCCATTTCGTAACGCATAATGTTTCTGTCAAAGTTTTCAAACTGACCTTCGGCAATGATACCGTTTGCAAGTGCGTACTGAACGTACATATCGTACCACTTACCACCGCTGACGGAAGCAATTTCTTTGCCATTATAGATTGCATGAACACGAGAAGCCATTGTTACAGCTTCAGCAACAGTAACATTACCGTCGGGTGCGAACTGGCCTTCCGCCTTACCGTTCATGAATCCAAGTTCATATGCGGAGGCTACTTCCTTAGCATACCATGATGTACCGGGTACATCAGAAAATGTGCCGTCTGCATATGTGAGTGTTTTTGTAAAGCCGGCTGCAGATGCTACAGTTGCTACAGTCATAGCCACGATAAGCATACACAAAAGCTTTAAGATTGTGGATTTCTTCATATTTTTTCTCCTTTAAATTTTGAGCAAAAATGCCCATATTCAGACAGAATCTATTATAGCATACAAAGAATTACTTTTCAACCCTAAAGATGTCATTTTTAACATCCTACCCGTCACAAAAATACATCTGAAATTTTATAACTTTTGCACAAAATAATCGGAACGCCGAAGCGTTCCGATTCTAAATATACTATTCAACTACCGATACTCTGATATTATCAATCATGTATCCGACAACGCGGTAAGAACCGTCAACATCTATGGGATTTGCAAATATGGCAAAATAGTCATTTGTTCTGATAGTACCTGTCTCGGTGATTTTATGAGTAAATTCAACGTGCTGCCAGCCGTCGGCTGTTCCAAAGTTGCCAAGCGAAGCATAATGATCGGCTGTGGTTTTATAAGCACCGTTTACAATATCAGTATATCTCATATTCCAGCATAGCGAAGTCTTTTCAACATTTGCACCTGTGTGATCTTTCGTTACCCTTATATCAAATTCCACTTTATATGTAACTCCTGTCTTGAACCTTGTCGGAATCATGGTATAAGCCCAATTCTTTGTCTTGCCGTCAGGAACATATTCAAATGCATGATTTCCGGGTTTAAGCTCATCTTCAACAATTTTCAATTTAACATATTGAGGATGTGACAGCGGTTCAATGCTTGTATCTTCTGCATCGGGGTTTTCGATATAAAACGGTTGACCTTCATCAGCTGCCATAAGCTTGATTTCCCTTTCCTTTTCTGCCTTTTCTTTAGCTTCAAGTTTTTCCTTAGCATCGGAATCTACAATCATTCTGACGTAGTCAATTTCATACGTACCTGCGGAATTTGTCGGGTCAAATCTTATTGTTGTTGCCGTTGTGCGCCATAATTCATTTTGTGAAAGATTAAAATTAAGGGTATAATAACCGTCTTTATCGGGAGATACGTCCTTTAAGCTGATTTTAGATGTCTTCTCTTCATTGAGCGAAGGCTGGTCGCTGGTTGCGAAATAAAGAGTAAACGGTGAATTAACAATGGCTGCATTTTCAAAAGTCGGTCTCACTCTTACTTGACATGAATTATATAACGAAGTGTCAATAACAACATTGGAGTTTGTTATCATTGGGTCATAATATCCGTTATTTGATACTTTTGCCTGCATAACCAAACTGCCGCCCGTTACACTGCCTGTCGCACATCCGATCACCCAACCTTCAAGATCGGTTTCGACATTGAATTCAAATTCGTTTTCGACTCTGTTTTTGATTGACTCTATGATTTTTGACTCTCTGATTTCAGCCTTGATTCCGTTATTTGTGAGAGAGTACTTAATATCAGAATTATCATACACAAATCTTAAGGGAATCACAGGAAGTCCGTCAAGTACGCTGAATGCTGTTGACATTTTCTTTTCGTTTCCGTCAACAATTGCAATATCATTTCCTACAACAAAGTTGAAGGTATGACCGTTACCCGTTTTAAGCAAAAGTTTGCCGTCATATCTGTTCCATTCGGTATAGAAATTATTAATGGAATAGAAACCTTCGGTGGGATTTCCTGCAACCAGAATTTCGTTACCGTGTTTTTTTACAAAATTCTTCGGAACGGTTGCCTCGGCTCCGTCAATGTTAAGCACAAAGTCTTCACCGGGAGCTTCGTTACCAAGAAATTCAATAGACTTGATATAATACGTTCCTTCACATGCAGAAGGATCAAGTCTTATATCAGTGATATTCCCTCTCCAGAATTTGCAGGAAGTCATATCAATATAGACATCTTCAAAATCTTCAAGACCGCTCGTAGCATTCTGAGCACTGCGGCTCTGACTGTATTCTTTGTCACCAACGCCTTTAAAGTAAAGAGTGACGTTAGTTACGGTAGGTTTCTCAAATTTAATTCTTACCTTCAGATACTTTATGGAATCGGCATTAAGAGTGTCATTATCTGTTTTGATGACTGTAATTGA
The DNA here is from genome assembly GCA_015064895.1 of Oscillospiraceae bacterium. Classification (GTDB taxonomy): domain Bacteria; phylum Bacillota; class Clostridia; order Oscillospirales; family CAG-382; genus UMGS1387. Next base: position 10,177 of record SVRI01000031.1, read on the forward strand.
AGGGTCATTGTTCAGAGATTTGCTTACTAGACATTTTTCGTTGTCAGAATATGTAGGAGGTGTTGTGTTACCTCCCAAAGCCACCCACAAGAGTGAATCCTGTTTCTTTTCAAGATTCCATCCCTTTATAACTTCTAGGCTGTCGGGGTCCACAGTTTCATTATCTGTCCAGTATGTCCTTTTTATAAGCTGTGTTCTGTTGGGATAAAGAGTACCGAGTCTTGCTTTTTGATTCAAAGTCGGTTCAATATCAAAGTGACCGCCGTCGGAAGTGCCTGCAACAGATGAGAAAACACTTCTTACAGCATCCATGTAACCAAACTTATTAAGGTTTGTGGGCATCATATAATGACCTTCGCCGTACTCGTTCCAAGTATTACTGAACACAAGATGACTCTTCCAGCTCTCATTTTCTTTTTTAGCAATACGCGGCATATAGCTGTCTTTTGACCATTCAAGTACTTGCTTATAAACCTCGGGAGTTGCATTCGGAGTTCTTGTTTCAGTCCAACCGATATCGTTAAATCCCACACTTATGGAAGGCATAAGAGAAATGTGTCCGGCTCCCATTGCCGCGTTCAAACAGTTAATCTGAAATGAAGCGTTATAGGAGTTTTCTCCGAAATTATAACACATTGTGGCATCAGCACCGAGACGCTTGAAAGCCTGATTACTTGCGGAGCTTGAGCTGCTGTTGCATATAAGAATAATCATGTCGTCGTATCCGAGTTTCTTGATGTCTTCACGCATGAATTTAATTACTTCAATTGCACTGCTTTCACCTTCAAGCGAATCAACAAATTTCTGATACTGGTATATTGTTAAAACAGGCTTATTGTCGATAGTGAAATATCTGTCGTCAGAAAAATACCAGTCGCACCAGTAATCCCACACCTTTGTTTTAAAATCCGAAACGGTTTTAAAGCTGTAGCCGTTGTTTTCCCACATAATCATAAAATCCTGCATATGGGAGTATTTTGCGTTAAAATATCCGTTATGAAGTGCATCACCGAGACGCGGTTCTTTAATGCCGTCATTTGCATTTCCGACATACCAGCAGAAATGCTGAAAATCATAGCCGTGTTCAACAAGCATCTTGATTTCCCAATCCGCAACCTCGGGCAGACCTTCATCATAATATCCAAGAACAGGAGTTGCTTCATCATAAGGTGTTATGCAGTCCCATCCGTAATGCGTACCTTCTCTCCAAAGAGAACAGACACTCATGCCCACATACCATTCATCGTCGGTAACGGGAACGGGCTCCGGACAGTAGTCAGGGTAATCGTAAGTGTAATAAAGCTCTACATCATCAAAGTAAGCATTTCCCTGTCCATTTGCTGAAATCAATACCGAATCAATATATGAAGCCGTCAACGGAACCGTGATGCAGTCTTTTCCGTTGATTTTAATGAGGGCTGTACCGCTTTGTGTATCTCCTTCAATTCTGACAAGCTGCCATATATTAGGATTATAATCTCTAACATGCTCGTTGCCGCTTGTAATTTTTCCGTTGCAGACAGACACGGAAACTGCATTTTCCGAGCCGCTTTTCAGAGCAAGATTAAGTTCCTGATTCTGAGGAACCTTGACAAATGTTTCATAAACAAAACTACCGGAAACCTTTTCGAAACTCTTGACAGCAGTACCGTTATTGTTTATCCTTACACTATGGGTGTCAAGGTCAGAAACCTGCTTTTGCACAGTTACATTTCCTTCTACATTCCAGCCGTAAGGTGCACTGTTATAATTAGTAATTCTGAATTCATCGTTCAGAATATAGTCTGCATACATATAAACTTCAGTGACAGTAAGAGTGCCCGTCGTTTCATCACTCGTTGAAAAAGTAAGACGTGAAATATCGGTAGCAGAAGATGACATATAATATGTTCCGATGTCCTTGCCGTCAATTACAATCTTAGCCGTTCTTGAATCAAGATCAAAAACAAAATATGTAAGAAGACTCATTCTTTCATGCTTGAAGTCAACGGCTTGTTCTGTGTCACCGATTGCAAAATAATTGCCGTCCTTATCAGCTTTTAGTGTAAACATGTTATTGCCGTTGATATCGGTGAGAATCATAGAGTATGCGGGGGCATCGCAGGAATACATTGCCTCAAGCTCAACAACGCCCTTTGACACAGTGGTTATATCTCTGTGCATCGCAACATGGCCATTATTACTCATATCCACAAGGCTGTTCGAAGATTTATCCTCTGTATCAACAATGGCATTCACAGTGTTTTCATACCGCCAGCCGGAAGCAATCATTGAACGGTTGCGTACCGCTCTTACCATTGTAAAATTGTCGATAAGATATTTAGCTTCCTTACGGTCATATTCTTTTAAAGTCTTTACCTGTCTGTTTTCGGGAAGTGCAACTCTATTGATAATAGCCGCAGTTTCACTTCTCTTGATGCTGTTTGTTGCAAGGAAATCACCGTATTCGGTAGAACCCATTACAACGCCTGCCTTATAGAGCATAAGGAGCTTGTCATGATATTCTTCGTTTTCGTTAACGTCAGGAATAGCTTTAACATCATTCTTAGCTACAAAATAGCTTGCAGGCATGGAATCTGCAAACATTACTGCCATTTCATAACGCATAATGTTTCTGTCAAAGTTTTCAAACTGACCTTCGGCAATGATACCGTTTGCAAGTGCGTACTGAACATACATGTCGTACCATTTACCTTCAGTCTTGGCAATTTCTTTGCCATTATAGATTGCATGAACTCGAGAAGCCATTGTGACAGCTTCTGCAACAGTAACATTACCATCGGGCGCGAACTGACCCTCAGCTTTTCCGTTCATAAATCCGAGTTCATATGCGGAGGCTACTTCTTTAGCATACCATGATGTAGAAGGTACATCAGAGAATGTGCCGTCTGCATATGTGAGTGTTTTTGTAAAGCCCATTGCAGATACCGCAGTTGCAACAGTTAGTGCCACAACGAGCATACATATGAGCTTTAAAAGTGTAGATTTCTTCATAACAATTCCCCTTTCAGGTTAATGGTGCCAGAAATTCTTAATAACATAATAACATTAAAAGCATTATTTTTCAAGACTTTTGTTTATCTACAAAAATATCATTATTTTGCCTAAAAAAATGATAAAATTAAATTTTATCGCCATCAATCGACACACTGCAGTTCCGTATCTCATAAGGCAAAACTTGAATATAAGCTTACAAAACAGGCACAATATATTTTGAGATAAAATCTCAAACAAAAAATGAAAGGATGAATATAATGACACGCATATCATGCGACGTAACAAAATGTATGTACAACACAGACGGTGGCTGCAAGCTTCACAAGATAGAAGTTGGTACACTTTCTGCAAGAATGACAGATGAAACTCTTTGTGAAAGTTTTGTACCTTCTAATCATTCAGTAAGCAACTCCTGCGGTTGCAGAAATGATGCATGCGACATTTCTGAAATCAAATGTTCTGCAGAAAACTGCAAATACAATGATGACGGTGAATGTGAAGCAAAGAAAATTGAAATTTCACCCTGCAGGACCGGAAACTGCGGTGAAACCGAATGTAAAACATTTAAGGTCGAATAAAACAGAGTCCACCGTTTTGGCGGTGGACTTTTTTAATGTGTTTTCGTTGTAGGAAGAAACGGCACTGCCGGCAACCGAAGCATCCTTTGCGTCGGTAATGGTAATACCGAAACTGTCCTTGACCTTCTTTACAGCCTCTTCAATGCTCATCTTGGCTGCATTTTCGTTTCTGCCGATATCCATACCCCAACGTGCAAGGTTTGTTGTAGTAATGTCCGCAAGAAGCTTTTCACGCAATAACTTTTTGTTGTTTATGATTTCCTCTCTGATTGCCTTCACATCTGCATCCGATAGGTCGTCGGAACTTATAATCGACTGAACCATCTGCTCGATTTCATTATTTTCAATTTCTTCAGCTGACATTGTCCTGTCGTCGGTGAATAATTCCTTTGAATACAACACACTTTCACCAAGAGCACCTGAAGGTCTTTCAGTATATCCAAACTGTCTGAGAACACTTTCCGAAAGTACATCCGGGAAATACCTATTGACATATTGCAACAAATCTGCTATACTAATTGTAGAATCGGTAACGGGAGGTTGAATTCCCGGGAGCATTGAGCTCAGCCGGTTCTCTTTTTTTGCGTTTACAGAGTATAAAACCTCCATAGAAACCAGTTCGTTATTAAAACGATTAACAACAGACTCTACAATGTATAAGTCACCATTGCTATTCTTTGCCGCACCAATAAGAGCATAAGCACTGTCAACATTATCGTATTTAGGTGTCAATTCATTGATACGAATAGAATTCTTGATTATCTCGCCGGCTTTCAAAGTAACAATACTTGTAGCATCAGTTTGTAATGTACTTTTTCTTCTCAAACCGTGTTGTAAGCCCTTTGCGCCTATTATAACCGAATCGCCTATGTCATCAACATATACAGAAATTGCCTTGGTTGTTTTATCAACAATGCCCACAGCAGAAGCATTTTTCTTAGCCTGCTCAATAATATCTGCACGATTGTCAGGAACCGCTTCATCAACAATTGTCAGCTTCATATCCGGTTTTGATATTAACGTGCTGTATGAATACTTTTCATCCTCCCCACTCAACCCCTTCGAACTTCTCACCCCGTCCTCCGAGAACACATCCTTCGACCACCTGATATCGTTTTTCTCAGGATTGAATCTCTCGGAAAGAGGAATAACTTTGCCGTTGTCATCGTAGGTAACAGGGTCAGCGGATTTGATTTGTTCACTTTCAAACGAAATCCATACCCTGTGCTTCGTGCCGTCACTCTTGTTTGCTCTGCCTCCGCCGATGTGAGTAATACCGTCATATCCCATGTTTTCAAAGATATTTCTTACAGTTTCTTCAGCTTCATATAAAACATATCCTTCATCGGCAAGCGTTTCTGTAACTTCTCTGAAAGCCCCTTCGTTTGTCATACCTTCCGATAAAGTAATGTAATCTAAATCGGCTCTTTCCAATGCCTTGTTCCAAAGACTTATGTCAGCCTTTGCATCCATATCTATCGGATTTGTTATATTCAGGTAAGCATCGTAAACCTGTGGCTTGTCGCCCCTGCCTTTGTTTGTGTACTGCTCGGCAATACTTCTGTCCTCGGTAAAATATGCACCGTTGCCAAATAAGCCGAATTTTGAATGATAAGCATAGGTGTCAAATACTGTGTAACCGCCTTTGGATGTGCCGTGATATACATGAACAAGCTTTCCGCTGATGTCACGCACTTTACTTTCTGCTAAAGCCTTTTCTGCCGCTTCATCAACCATCCTCTGAGCCGTCTCCATGTCACCGCTTTCAACGGCCTTCATGTAGTCCTCATCAGCCTTGGTAAAAATATCTCTTGAATTTCTGTTGACATTTCCGTTTTTTTGAGTATAATTATTCTTAGAGTTGGCGGATAGAGTCCAGTCCCTTTGAGCATCGCTCTTTGAGGACACGGGGACCTCGTCAACTTTTTTTACATTTGAAACAGAATAGAGTATTTTTCTTCCATCTTTACTTTTTCCTATGTTCAAAGTCGCTTCATAGATTCGACCATAAACATCCTGCACATAAGTAAGTCTGTGTTCCCAACCGTTTGCATCAAGCCACTGATGGGATTTTTCATCACTTGTATTTACAACTTCAGATGTTTTTAACAACTCATCAATATGTATAACAGATAATTTTTCAATATTTCCTTTTGCATAAACAAGCTCATCTAAAACCCTGCGGAAATTTTTTGTACCAGTCTTTTGAACACGTTCACCTTTTTTAGCAAAATGTATGACTTCAGGTGTTCCATCATTGTCATATGCAAGTGTATCTATTCCCGAAAGATTAGCATAAACAAATTTTGAAAGTTCTTTTCCCCAACCACGAGGGCTTATGCCTTCAAATATGTCCGTATCAAGGTAAACACCTATTCCATAGTCTTGTTTTTTGCCTTTAATTAACGAAATACTGTTCCTCACAACCCTGTCCCTCTCGACGGTGTTTTTTTCTGCCTTTTTTGAAGTATCAAGAGCCGCCTTAAACTGCTCTGCAATAACATCCGCTTCCTTTGCAACATCCTTGAATACTGCCCTGATGTCCGCATCTGCGTTTGAAAGTGTAACGTTACAATATTACTAAATCTAATATTAAAAATAATCTTGCAAAAAAATATGTATTGTGATAAAGTAATAGGTGGTGATAAAAATGTTAAACAAACCCGATGAAATCAGAGCCCTTACAATGCTCATAATTGACAACTTAGGTCAGGAACTTGACTGTACTATATTACAACCTGCGGTTATTGCCACAGGTCTTGTTGAAATGCCCGATTATTTTGAATGTATAGAAAGCCTGAACAGGGATAATCTCATATACATACTCAAAGTAGGCGGAAAAGAAAGATGCGGACTTACCAACAAAGGCCGTTCCATTATTACTGAGTTACCTAGTCTCATTCCCGACGGTATTCGAGAAGAAGCTCTCAGATGTGCATGGAGATACTATGACACATTAGTCAACGGCATCGAATACTATGCCGATGTAGAAAAAGCAGATATAGGTGCCTATCTCACGACAGGTGTTATTGTTAATAAAAGAAAGACCTGCGAAGTTAAAACCTACTTCCCTACCGAAAAGGAAGCATATGAAGCAAAAAACAACTGTGACAAACGTCCTCAGACTGTTATCAATACTGTTCTTGCGGCTGTTACGGGTGACGTAAACTTTATAATGTAATATGGAAAAGATAAAGACAGATAAAGTTATTATTGTCGAGGGAAAATATGACAAGATTAAGCTTTCTTCCATAGTCGATGCTCACATTATAACCACCGACGGTTTTGCACTGTTTAACAACTCCGAAAAGCGTGCTTTAATCAGAAAGCTTGCAGAAAGAAGCGGACTTGTTGTACTTACCGACAGTGACGGTGCAGGTTTTGTAATCAGAAATAAATTAAAAGGCTATGTGGGAAATGATTGTGAAATCATCAACCTCTATGCACCGCAGATTGTGGGAAAAGAAGCAAGAAAAAACAAGGCATCAAAGCAAGGCTTGCTCGGTGTTGAGGGCATTGAATCTGAAACTATACGTTCCCTCTTTGAAAAAGCAGGTATAACATCTGACGGCAAAAAAAGTGCTGTCAATTACACCAAAACAGACCTTTACAATCTCGGTCTGTCGGGCGGCAGTGACAGCAGCAGTAAACGTGATGAAATTTGTGAAAAGAACGGTTTGCCAAGAGGTATGAGTGCTAACGCTTTTCTTGCGGCGGTGAATTTGTTGGGGATTGTAATTGATGATAAATAATATAACGAAATCCACCCGAATGGGTGGATTTTTATCATAAAAATAATCACTCAAGAATACTTATTCCCGGCACCATGCGGTCTTGCCATGCATCATATTCGTCATAGTCGGCACGAGCAATTTCTATCATATATACTCCTACATTGTCGGGATTGGCTGTATCGGTATTATAACAAATCACAAAAATACCATATTTCTCATTTTCCTCTGTTACAATATCGAACGAAAATCTTATCATGTTACTTTTTTCGCCATTTTCGACAGACCCATCAGAAGCAATTGTTTCGTCATATTCGTGTGATAGCTCTTCTTTTACATCTTCACAAATGGCTATTTTTATCATAATTTATTCACCCCAACAGTTTTAGAAGTTTTGTAAATTGTTTGACATACGAACTCTTGAATTCAAAGTAAAACCTTTAATTTTATTTGCAAACAATTCATCTTTTGCCACAAAAAGAAAATCACTTTCCATTTTATCGAGTACATGGAGAACAGCAGCATACGCACCTAGCAAAACAAAAATTTTGCTACTTTTGTTTTATGAATTGCAACGCAACCACGTATCAAGCACAACCGTTTGATAATCCAAATGAGTTTAATTATTATTCATTAAACCAATTAAGTCGTCTAAATAT
>SVRI01000032.1 GCA_015064895.1 Oscillospiraceae bacterium
GTTTGAACTCCGATTTGACGGAGAAAAAACTGAGCAAATTATTAAATTTTGTTAGAAAAATGTTAGAAATGGCTAGAAAAACCGCTAGATAAGGGTGTAAAAACAAGGTTTGAACCTCGCTTAAACCCGCACGGTTAAGCCATTTGTAGGGGTACAGTTACAGTGTAACCGAGGGGATTTCGAGTCAGCCCCGTTATGACCACTTCGATACCTCTGCATATATTACGTTGTGCTACTGCTCAACGGGTATTATTTTATCAAACATCCACCTATATGTCAACTATATAATTGTGAACATTTTGTCTGCAAGTTTATTTGCAGGCATTTTTTTATTTATTCGGGAAACACTACCTACGGTGATAATTTATGTCATTTAAAAGTGCAGATTTATGCCTTTCTTCAATTCAGAATTCATTTTCCGGCTGTGCCGATTTCAACTCAAGAAGAATCACTTTCTGTGATGACAAAACAGGGTATTTGCTCAATATCGGCTCATACACCGACAGAGACTACATTTCCGAAAGCATTGTTTTACCGCTTATAAAAAACAAACGTGCGCCGAAAGACTCAATCGAGGTTTTCGGGCTTATCTCAAGCACAGAACTTACGGAAATAACCGATGTAACAACCGCTATTACCAAGCTCTTATCGGGTTTTGCAGTTATAATTCTTGAGCTATACGACGGTGTTCACATCTACTGTGCACAGGTGAGAATGGTCGCTGCAAGAAGTGTCGCTGAGCCTGACAGTGAAGTGGTAATTAAAGGACCGCGGGAAGGTTTTATTGAAAATTCCGAGGACAATCTGGCACTCCTCAGAAAAAGGTTAAAGACAACAAGCTTCAAGGCTTTGCGTCTGACCGGCGGTGTCTTTACAGACACAACCGTATATATATGCTACATCAAGGGTGTTGCCAACGACGAAACTGTTAAAAGGGTAAAGAGCAAATTCGAATCAATAAATCAGCCGGGTATTATTGATTCGGGGTATTTTGAGCACTATCTTCAAAAGAAAACACCATCTCTTTTTCCCAACGTCGGAAACTCTGAAAAGCCTGATGTTGTAGCAGCAAAACTGCTTGAAGGAAGAATTGCCATAATTTGCGACGGCAGTCCCGTAGTTCTGACGGTTCCCTATCTTTTCATCGAATCAATACAGTCAGCAGAGGACTATCTTAAAACGCCGTACTATGCAACATTTATGCGTGCTCTTCGTTTTTTAAGCGTAATGATAGCTCTTTATCTTCCTGCCGTTTATCTTTCTACCATAGAGCATCACACCTCTGCCCTGCCCTACAAGCTATATAAGGCTGTTATAGAACTTAGACGTGATGTTCCTTTCGGTGTTTTCGGGGAGCTTATAACAATTCTTCTAATTTTTGAGATTATACGCGAAGTCGGCATACGCATGCCGAAGGCTGTCGGAAATGCTGTAGGCATTGTTGCGGGTTTAACCCTTGGTGACGCCGCCATAAGCGCCAATCTTGCAAGTGCACCCGTAATAATGGTTTCTTCCATTGCGGCAGTATGCACATTTATAACCCCTGCATTCATGAACAGCATTTCGCTTATACGTATAATCAACCTTATACTTGCACAATATCTCGGCTTTCCCGGAATTATTCTTTCTGCATGCTTCATAACTGCATGTATGGCACGAAAAGAATCCTTCGGAGTCCCCTACCTTTTACCGCTTTCCCCCATAAAGCCAAAAGGTCTGTGCGATACGGTTATTTCAATTCCCAAGCAAGCATTAAATCACACTTCAGATTCACTTTACGACCATGGAGAAAACAATCAATGAAACAAAGATTATTACCGATTATTGCAGTTGTTCTTTCGTTACTTTTCCTTTCGTCATGTGCAGATAATGACAACACCGAAACATACTTCATACACGCTGTTTCATTTTCACAAAAGGGACAAAATCAAGTCGAGATAAGTGCAATATGCGAAAAATCGGGTGACGAAAAATGCTTTGTCATATCCGGAAGCGGCAAAACACCGGATGATGCGGCAGAAAAGCTGTCAAAGGAATACAAAGACTGTTACTTTGCCACATGCAAGGTTTACTTTTTCGAAAAGGACACAAGTACAGTTTTTCTTAAAGATATAGCTCACAAAATCTGTGAGAGCAACATTTTTCCAACCAAAAGCCATGTGATAATCATTACCGGTACAAGTCCCGAAAAGCTTTTGAATACAGTAAAATCAAAGCAACAGTTGACGGATCTTATAAAATCTGCAAAAGGCAAAGAAAAGAATGTGGTTCATTTTTTGTCGGCTATAACTCTTAGAAAAGACATTGATGCACCGACTGTTGACTACAGCGACTACAAAAGGAAGGGAAACAAATGAGAGGAAAAACAATCCAGAGTACAGTATCTTTTTCTGTTTTTTTACTGTCGGGTGCAATGATATTCAGTCCATTACACAAGTCAGATAATCTGTTTATTTCTCTGATTTTTGCATTTCTTACGGGTCTTATATGCATATTTGCTGCCCTTCGTATTTGCGAGAAGAAAGACACCGATAATCCAAGGTTTAAAAAGCTATCTTTTATTGCCGCAATACTCTTATCGGTTTTGTCTGCGGCTACTACACTTTTGATATTGACCGAAACAATAAAAGATGTATCTTACATCGCCAACAGAGGAATAAGCTTTGCCTACTACTGTTTTATTGCATTTTCCATACTCATTGTCAGCTACTATCTGTGCTGCAACAGTTCAAAAGGAATCTTCAGATTCTGCATACCTGCTGTCTTTCCGTTTTTATTGCTGATTGCAGTAATATTTTCTACCTTTTCAACCACAGGTATATATTTCGATAATTTAAAATTCAATAATATTGAAGAAAGTATTTTGTCTTCTTCAATCCAAGGCATAATATCCGGTCTTTTCTTTTTTGCCGACACCATTGTATTCATTTACTGCTTTAAGGATTTAATGTCGGACAAATCAGGAAAGCTTATGAAGCACAGTATACTTGTCGGTTTCATCATTGCATTTTCATTCATCGGCATATACAACACGGTTACCTTTATGATTTTCGGAAGCAGCCTGACCAAGCAATTATCAGACCCGGACTATGCACTTATAAAACTTGTACCCGGTATTGACATGACAGAGCTGATTTCTGCGTTGAGGATTATATCCTTTATTATAAAATCATCGGTTTACGTTTTTTCTTCTTCACTTGCTCTCGGCAAATCAATTTCCGGCGAAAAAAAGCTTCATGTAATATTTATTCCGACTATATATCTTACAATAGTACCGGTGTTTGTCTTGTTTTACACTAAAGGCAAAACTCTCGGATATGGTGCTTTCCAAAGTCTCGTATATCCCTTAACACCGATAATTGGCTTACTCTTTATGCTTATTTTTCTCATGTCGCAAAAAAACATTAAATAGTATTTTTTCTTTCGACAGTTTTTTCATTAGTAATATTGTATTATTTAATAAACAAAGCAAAGGAGAATGAATTATGGATATGACAACCCTAGTCAAAGACGACAAAATGATTGTCTATATTTCGGGCGAAATTGACCACCACACCTCCCGTGAAATTCGTGAAAATGTTGACAGAATGATTGTTATGCAAAGACCAAAGACTCTTATACTTGACCTTGAAGGAGTTGACTTTATGGATTCATCGGGACTCGGACTTGTACTCGGCAGGTACAAGAAAATAAAGGAGCTTGACGGCAATATGTACATCTGCGGTGCAGATGACAGAACCATGAAAATACTTAAAATGGCAGGTGTTGACAAAATAATAAAAAGTGTTGACAACCGAACCAAGAATCCAAACTGACATTGAAAGGAAATGACTATGAAGGACATACAAAACAAGTTTAAAATCACCCTGCCCGCCAAAAGTGCAAACGAGGCATTTTCCCGTTCGGTAATATCCGCGTTTATCGCCCAGCTTGACCCGACAATTGAGGAAATATGCGACATAAAAACTGCCGTTTCGGAGGCAGTTACAAACTGCATAGTACACGCATACGGCAGCAACTACAAGGATAATCAAAAGCTTGTCATTATCAGTGCCTTTTTTGACAAGGACGGTCTTGTGACAATTAAAATCAAAGACAAGGGCTGCGGAATACACGATATTGACAAGGCACTTACTCCCATGTACACAGGCGGCAACAGCGACGAAAGAAGCGGCATGGGATTTTCAATCATGCAATGTTTCTCGGACAAATTCAGCATAAAATCAACCGTCGGCAAAGGAACAACGGTAACCTTAAAAAAATACATAGGAAAGCATGAAGAATAAAAACCTTTTATATGACAACTCTGAACTTATTCAGCTTTATAAAAGCGGCGACCAAAATGCAAAAGAGCTTCTTATAACAGAGAACCTGAATTTAGTCAGAAGCATAGCTCTGCGTTTCAAAAACAGAGGGCAGGACTATGAAGACCTTATTGAAATAGGCAAAATAGGGCTTTTAAAGGCCATAGAAGGCTATGACGACACTCTTGGGTACACATTCTCCACCTACGCCTTCCCTCTTATTACGGGCGAAATAAAGCGGTTTCTGCGTGACGACGGTCCAATAAAAATTAGCCGCAGTATAAAAAGCAATGCAAGCATAATTATGCAGGCAAAACAGCAGTATATAAAACAGCACGGAAAAGAGCCTCATCTAAGTCAGCTTTGCGAAATATGCAATCTTTCAGCCGAGGACATAACTTTGGCACTTGAAGCATGCAGTCCCACCGTTTCTATACACGAAAAAATAGGCGGTAAAGACTCTGACATAACAATAGGAGACACTTTATTCTCGGATGACTTTATAGAGGAACTGACCGAAAAAATTGCCCTTCATGAGGCGGTTGATTCGCTTTGCGAATTTGACAGAAAAATACTCCATTTACGATATTACAAAAACCTCACCCAAACACAGACGGCAAGTTTACTTGGAACAAATCAGGTAAAGGTTTCAAGGTGCGAAAAAAAGATACTTGAGAAACTTAGGAGCATTATGGCAGGATAGGGACAAAAACGAAGCGTTAAGTAAAATTCCTTACGGATGAATACTAAAAAAGGCGTACTGCGGTACGCCTTTCTTTGTGCTTTTTATTCGTTCTTTTGTCCCGAAACAAAAGAACCAAAAATTCTCCGCTCAAAAGGAGAGATGGCTCGACACCAATCTCATCAAAAACCATCATGTCAGCGAGTCTGCGCCGACCTCTCTCCTTTGGCGCGGTGCCTTACCTCTCACAACGCGGGTAAGTAATTACTGAATTTTAAACTCTCATTTTCGCGAAAAAGTCTAAAGCATAGCCTTTGACACACCGTTTGACAACATTTAATCCACCAACCGAATATGCTTCAAATTAGCACAAATATAAATGAGGGGAGTTAAGCCGCCACGGCGAAAGAGGGGAGGTCAGCGGAATGAGGGCGGCAGTATCATTGAAATTGGTAGAACCCAAATTTTGACGGCTTCGTAGAAGTGTTTGGTTTCATTTGTCCGAGTCAAAATTTGCCTTTTAGTACTTTATTCCTCCCGAATGAGCCATCCCCTCTTTTTGAGTGGAGATTTTTTGGTACTTTTGCATCGGGGCAAAAGTACAGAAAGAACAAACAAAAAAAGCCAGCAAGTAAAAAAACTCGCTGACTTTAATATATTCACTGTGTCAAGACTCCTTAACTCTCGTATTTTATCTTTCCGAAAGTTTTTTATCTATAGCCTCAGCCGCGTTTTTACCTGCACCCATGGCAAGAATAACCGTAGCCGCGCCTGTCACGGCATCACCGCCTGCATACACGAACTCACGTGAGGTAAGTCCAGTTTCGTCTTCGGCTATAATTCCTCCCCATTCTTTTGTCATGAGTCCTTCGGTTGTAGACTTGATAAGGGGATTGGGTGAAGTACCAATAGCCATAATTACGCAATCAACATCAAGCACAAATTCGCTGTCGGGAATTTCGACGGGCTTGCGTCTTCCTCGTTCATCGGGTTCTCCAAGCTCCATTTTTACGCACTTGATACCTGTAACAAAACCGTTTCTCGGGTCACGTCTGTCATCGGGATTATGATAACCCAGAATTTCAACGGGGTTATTGAGAAGTCTGAAGTCAACACCCTCCTCGATGGCGTGTTCAACCTCTTCTTTACGTGCAGGAAGCTCATCCATAGACCGTCTGTAAACGATATACACTTCATCCGCACCAAGTCTTAATGCACTTCTTGCGGCATCCATGGCAACATTACCGCCGCCGACCACCGCAAACTTCTTTGCCTTCATGATGGGTGTGTCAGAAGTTTCCTTATATGCCTTCATAAGGTTTACTCTTGTCAAAAATTCGTTGGCAGAATACACACCTTTAAGCTGTTCGCCGGGGATATTCATAAACTTAGGAAGTCCTGCACCCGAGCCTATAAACACCGCCTTAAAGCCGTATTCCGACATAAGCTCATCTATTGAAAGGACTTTACCAATGACCATATTTGTTTCGATTTTAACACCGAGTGCTTTTAGCGTTTCTACTTCTTTTGCTACAATTGCCTTGGGAAGTCGAAATTCAGGAATACCGTAAACAAGTACACCGCCTGCAACGTGAAGTGCTTCAAATACTGTTACGTCATAGCCCTTCTTGGCAAGGTCGCCTGCACAAGTAAGACCTGAGGGTCCTGAGCCGATTACCGCAACCTTTATACCGTTGCTTTCGGGCTTTTTGGGTGCTTCCTTTACATTTTCATTATGCCAGTCGGCAACGAATCTTTCAAGTCTTCCGATTGCAACGGGTTCGCCCTTTAAGCCTCTTACGCACTTACTTTCGCACTGCTTTTCCTGAGGGCAGACTCTGCCGCAAACAGCAGGAAGCGAACTTGATTTGGCGATAATCTGATAAGCCTGTTCAAATTCACCCTCAGCTACCTTTGCGATAAATTCGGGTATGTATATTTTTACCGGGCAACCGCCTGTACAAGGGCGGGTTTTACAGTTAAGGCAGCGTTTTGCCTCATCAATTGCCTGCTCGGGTGTATATCCGAGTGCAACCTCAAGGAAGTTATGACGTCGGACTTCGGGTGCCTGAGTCGGCATTTCATTCTTGATCTGTGACATATTTGCCATATTACTTTGCCTCCTCAGCCTTTTTAAAGAGATTACAGGTTTCCTCGTGGGCGTGTCTTTCAAAGTCGCGGTACATACTGCTTCTTTCCATTGCCTCATCAAAGTCTATTTCATGCCCGTCAAATTCGGGGCCGTCAACGCAGGCAAACTTCATTTTGCCGCCGACAGTAAGTCTGCAACCACCGCACATGCCTGTGCCGTCAATCATAATTGGGTTCATGCTGGCAACGGTTTTAATTCCGTATTCCTTAGTCAGAGCACAAACAAACTTCATCATTATAAGCGGACCTATGGTAATAACCTCATCGTACTTTTCGCCGCTTTCTATAAGTTTACGGAGTGCATCCGTAACAAGTCCTTTTTCGCCGGCACTTCCGTCGTCAGACATGAGCACGGTCTTTGTGGTATTAGCTCTGAATTCGTCCTCAAGTATAACTAAATCTTTATTTCTGAAGCCGACAATTGCGTGAACTTCACAGCCGAGGCTATGTAATTTCTTTGCAACAGGAAAAGCTATGGCACATCCCACACCGCCGCCGACAACTGCGACCTTTTTCAGCCCCTCTGTATGTGTTGCTTTACCTAAAGGACCTACGAAGTCACAAAGGCTATCACCAACGCGTAAGGCATTTAACTTTTCTGTAGTACTGCCGACAATCTGGAAAATAACGGTAACGGTTCCCTTTTCTCTATCGAAATCCGCAACTGTAAGGGGTATTCTTTCTCCCTCAGCATCGGTTCTGAGAATTATAAACTGACCGGGTTCTGCCTTTTTTGCAACAAGGGGTGCTGATACCTCGATAAGTGTTACGGTAGGATTTAATTCTTTTCTTCTTACTATTTCAAACATTTAAAATTCACTCCAAAAGTGCTTGTGATTTTGCGTAAATACGTACAGTATAGTATACAATATGAAACAATTAATGTCAAGGTATTTTTCGCTCATTTAATTTTTATAAAAGTAAAAATCCCAACCATCGTTTCTGATGATTGGGATTACATTTTACTTTGTCATCAAAGAAGCGGCAAATTACTTAGTGCCTGCGAGCTTTGCAACTTCTGCTGCGTAGTCTTCTTCCTTCTTTTCGATGCCTTCGCCCTTTTCGAATCTGATGAAGCCTGTAACCTTAAGTTCCTTAGCTGCGCCTGCAACGTACTTAGCAACAGTTTCCTTGTCGCCCTTTACGTATTCCTGTTCCATGAGGCAGTTTTCTGTGTAGTACTTAGCAACCTTACCTGTTACCATCTTTTCGAGAACTGCTTCGGGCTTATTTGCATTCTTTTCGTCGTTCTTAATCTGAGCAAGAACGATTTCCTTTTCTGCTTCGATTACGGATGCAGGAACGGATTCTCTGTCAAGATACTTGGGGTTCATAGCTGCTGCCTGAAGTGCAAGGTTCTTGAGAACTTCCTTAGCAACTGCTTCATCACCTGTTGTTTCACCTGTTACGATAACGCCGATTGTACCGCCGCCGTGTACGTAAGAGGAGTTAAGACCTTCAACAACTTCGAATCTTCTGATAGAGATATTTTCACCGATAGAGTTGATAACTTCCTTCTTGAGGTAGTCATCTACTGTGTTTTCTGCATCGAACTTTGCTGCGAGAAGTGCTTCAACGTCTGCAACGCCTGTTTCAAGAACGATGTCAAGGAGCTTATCGATAAATTCAACGAACTTATCTGTCTTTGCAGCAAAGTCTGTTTCGCAGTTAACTTCGATAACTGCTGTCTTATTGCCGCAAGCCTTAATAGCAACCTTACCTTCAGCAGCAATTCTGCCAGCCTTCTTAGCTGCTACTGCAAGACCCTTTTCTCTGAGGATCTTAACTGCTTCTTCCATGTCGCCGTTTGCTTCTGTAAGAGCCTTCTTACATTCCATCATACCGATACCGGTCTGCGCTCTGAGATCGGATACGTCTTTAGCTGTAAAATTCATAACAAACTTCCTCCAATATTTAATTACTCTGCTGCTTCTTCAACTACAGGAGCTGCTTCTGCTGCTGTATCTGTAAGCTGTTCGCCCTGGTTACCTTCGAGAATAGCATCTGCCATTACGGAAAGGATGAGCTTGATGCCGCGGATAGCGTCATCGTTACCGGGGATTACATAGTCAACTTCATCGGGGTCGCAGTTTGTATCTACGATAGCTACTACGGGAATACCGAGCTTCTTAGCTTCTGCTACTGCGTTCTTTTCCTTCTTGGGGTCAACAACGAACATAGCTGCGGGTGTGCCCTTCATGTTCTTGATACCGCCGAGGTTTCTTTCGAGGTCGTTGATTTCCTTAACGAGAGAAATAACTTCCTTCTTGGGAAGAAGATCGAATGTACCGTCATCTTCCATCTTGTGAAGTGCGTTGAGTCTTGCGATGCTCTTCTTAATTGTCTTGAAGTTTGTGAGCATACCGCCGAGCCATCTCATATTTACATAGTAGCAGCCTGCTCTTTCAGCTTCTTCCTTGATAGCGTCGGATGCCTGCTTCTTTGTACCTACGAAAAGGATGTCGCCGCCTTCCATAGCTACTTCGCGAATGAACATATAAGCTTCTTCGAGCTTCTTAACTGTCTTCGCAAGGTCGATGATATAAACACCGTTTCTTTCTGTGAAGATGTATTCAGCCATCTTAGGGTTCCATCTTCTTGTGTGATGTCCGAAATGGACGCCAGCTTCGAGGAGCTGTTTCATTGATACTACTGACATTTTCATGTCCTCCTTTGGTTTTTTTCCACCACATATCTGCTTTGTCGGCAAACCTGATATTTCAGGCAACCAAGCCGTGGAGACATGTGTGTGTAATAATAAAATTTCCGCTGACACTTTTGCACCAGCGGATGATATTGTACCATATATATATATTAAATAAAAGGGTATTTTTCGATTGTTTACATTATTTTTACATTTTTCTTTTACGCCGCACGGGACTCTTTCTTTTTCGTGTGGCAATAACTGCTCCGACAATGGGGCAAACAAACATTACGGCTATTTCAACCGTCTTCAGAAGTGCTCCGGGATTTCGTGAAATATCGAACAGTGTCGACAATGCGTAGCTTATTCCAAGCACCATTATTCCGAGTAAAAAAGCCGACAGCACTGCACTTGATTTATCAGTTTTTCCCGAAACAAAACCGCCTAGAGCAAGGCTTATTACAACAATGGCAGGCGTAAATATACTGCCTAACATCTTACTGTCGGTCTGCTTAGACATAATAAGCGCAAACACAAGTGTCAGCAAAAGCCAAGTAACAGCACAGGTTAAAAATCCAAAAAGCAAAGCCCTGAAAAAACCGTTATTGCAATTCGGTGTGTTTTTCAAGGCCTTTGGTTTATTATTTGTTTTCACACAACCAACTCCTCATACCTTTCTGATAAAAGATATGAAACAGGGGTCATGTTTATGCAAGATTAATTACTTCTTCTTGCTGTCCTTTTTATCATCTTCCTTGAGTGCGGGGGCTTCAATGGGTGTTTCTGTCTTTTCGGCTTCTGCCTTTTCACCCTTCTTTACGCTCTTAACCTTATATCCGCCCTTGGGAACATTTGTAACTTCGCCGTACTTCTTATCAACGGTAGCAACTGCGGACTTTCTGATTCTGATTTTATTTCTGTCAGCACCGGTTTCGATTGTGATAACATCATCCTTAACGTGTGTTACTCTGCCGATAATACCGCCGATGGTTGTGATTTCATCGCCGACACCAAGGCTGTTTCTCATGTTTGCAACTTCTTTTTCCTGCTTCTTCTGGGGTCTGATGAGGAAGAAGTAGAAAACAGCAATCATAAGGACAAAAGGAAGTACCGAAACGAGTATTCCGCCGATTCCGCCTCCCTGTGCATTAGTCGCAGTCTTATCAAGTGTCATAAAAAGATTATTCATGTCTTTTCTGCCTTTCTTTGGTAATTTTACTCTTATTAGTTTAGTGCAGTTATATGAATTTGTGGTTAACAGAGGGGAAACATTTGTAAATTAGGAGTTAGGAGTTAGAAGTTAGGAGTGTCACTTTTTTTCAGTATCAGTTAGTCCTATCATATAATCGGCTGACAAATTATAAAATTTGCAAAGCAGTTTTAAGTCATCTATTTTAAGTTCTGCCCTGCCCGCTTCTATATGATTATAGCCTTGTTGTGATTTATTCAATACTTTTCCTATTTCTGCCTGTGTATAATCCCTGTCTTCCCTGACATTTCTCAATCTTGTTCTGTAATCCATACTCAACCTCCGATATTATTTTTGTAAAAAAACAATATCATACTCATGATTTGAGTATTGACAATTACTCAATGATTGAGTATAATTAAATAAAGAAAGGCGGGTGAAAAAAATGGATAATTTAATATTAAAACAAAATCTCACTCAAACATATGATTTATATATGCATATAAGCACATCTCACGTTGAAAATGTCAAAGAGATAGAAAGCATCTCTGCAGTTTCTAATTTCGGAATTGGTCTTTTCACTGCAATAATCACCGGTTTTACGCAATTGCTTGGAATAGAAAACCCATTTTATGCCGACAAAATAAAAAAAGCTGAAAGAGAAGCTACATATCTACTTGAACGAAAAGCACAGAAACTTACTGCTGATGGCATAATGAATTTTCATATACAAGTAGACGGTTTAACAGTATTTGTATATGGAACCGCTTACCGCAACATAGATGATAACGATGATGTTTAAAAAAACGATGAAGAACAAGTTCAAATGCAAAGATGTATAAATTGAAAGGCACGGAAAAATCCGTGCCTTTTTTTATCAATATAATTTTGTCAAAGCAATCAAAAGTTCTTCATCATCATACTGCTCATCGGGAAGTGTATCCTTAGCCGTCAGTTTCAGTGCCGCCTTATTATTACCTTCTTCGCCGCACCTATCGCACTTATAACGAATGACAAAGCCTTTTTTAGGGTCGGGGTATGTACGAACAGGTCGAAGCGTGCCGCCGCAAGTGTTTGCCCTATCCCCCGGAAGAACATCAACATGGAGTGAACAAAGGCATCTCGGGCAATGGTTTCTACTGGTTTTACCCAAAGGCATTACCTCAAAACCGCAGTTGACGCAGGTAAAGCCGTCATCGTTTTTTGAAAAGCGTTTTGTTTCCATGTTTTCCTCCATTAAAAAGTTGAAACAACCTCCCATTTGCATGGGAGGTGTCGTTTTTGGATAAATTAAGCAGTTTGACCGCTTGAGTTTATGGCGGTCAAACGGTCGGGATGAGCGACACCGAAGATTACGGTTTTATCTGTCATTCCCCGGACATTAGCTGCGGAGCTTCTCCGCACGGTCGATAGCTTCCCAAAGACCGTTAAGATATACAGCACCGAGAGCTCTGTCATAAAGACCGTAGCCGGGTCTGCCCTCTTCTCCCCAGATCATACGACCGTGGTCGGGTCTTAAGTATCCTTCAAAGCCTACTTCATGCATAGCCTTTACGATATCGTACATATCGAGAGAGCCGCATTCTGTCTTATGAGCTGTTTCGTTGAAGTCTCTTTCGCCGACATGCTTGATATTTCTTGCATGTACGAAGTGGATTCTGCCCATCTTACCGTACTTTCTGATCATTGCAGCAGTATCGTTATCGGGGTTAACACCCAAGGAGCCTGTGCAGAGTGTAAGTCCGTTATAGGGTGAATCAACAAGCTTTAAGAATCTGTCAAGGTTTTCCTCATTTGTGATTACTCTGGGAAGACCGAAAATGCCCCACGGCGGATCATCCGGATGGATTGCCATTTTGACATCGCATTCCTCACAAACGGGAATAATCTTTTCAAGGAAATACTTCATGTTTTCCCAAAGCTTTTCTTCGTCAACATCCTTATATTCATTAAGGAGTGCATCGAGACCTTCCTTAGTATAAGAGGAGTCCCAACCGGGAAGAGAAAGGTCACCCTTTCTTGGGTCGAGCGAAAGAACGGTTGCATCTCTGTATACAAGGGATGTGGAGCCGTCTTCATTCTTATAGGAAAGATCGGATCTTAACCAGTCAAATACGGGCATAAAGTTATAGCAGATAACCTTGATGCCTGCCTTGCCAAGGCGTCTTATGTTTTCACAGTAAACGTCGATAAGCTTATCACGAGTAGGCTTACCGAGCTTGATATCTTCGTGAACGGGAACGCTCTCTACGATATCGAACACAAGACCGTGTGCCTCGCACTTTGTCTTGATGTCATTAATTGCTTCTTCGGGCCACACTTCTCCGGGTGGAACAGAGTAAACCGCAGAAACAACGCTTCTCATGCCGGGAATCTGGGATATGTACTCTAAGGTTACAGGGTCATTATCGCCATACCAGCGGAAACTCATTTTCATAATTTCCAGTCTCCTTTGTTTTATTTAATAAAATTATTTTTTTGCTTTTTTACTTTGGCAAGTCTCAGATCCTGACCGACAAATTTGAGCGGTCGGAAATCACCAATAAGCCGTGATGCTATTCTTTCATCATATGTTTCAAGCAGTTTTGCCTTAGAACCGATATTGGTACTGACTATCATACACTTACCTGCGTTGATTCTTGTATTAAGAAGGTTATATATACAAGTCTGCGTAAAAGAGTTTCTGAACTCCGTGCCAAGGTCATCAATGATAAGAAGGTCGCTTTCAAAATACCTTTTTGTCTCGGCAATCGCCTTTTCGTCCTTATCAAAATGCTCGCTTTCAAATGCACGTATTATATTCTGTGCACTGTCATAGACAACATCAAAGCCCTTATCGATAACACCCTTTGCAATGGCTGTGGTAATATGTGTTTTACCAAGACCTGTCGTTCCGATAAAAAGAAGGTTTGAATCCTTATCGGGTTTACCAAAATCGGATACATACTTCTTAGCCTTTTCGTAAATGCTTTCCATCTGAACTCTTTCATCTTCATCTTCGTAAAGTGAAAGGTCAAAGTTTTTAAAGGTCTGTGTTTTAAGAACTCTGCCGAGTCCCGAACGGTTATATGCTTCCCTGACAAGCTCTTTTTTCATACATGAGCACATATCTATACCCACATATCCCGTATCGTTACACTTATCACAGGAGAACTTAATATCAAGATAGTCTTCGGGAAAACCGTTTGCCTCAAGAATATCACGCTTAATCTTCTGAATCTCAAGGTTTTCTTTCTTTACCTTTTCAATTCTTTCTTCAAGGCCTTCGGGTCCCTTAAGTGATGCTTCAAAAATCTGAAGTCCCGTCATGGACAGTGCCTTGTCGATTTCAAGAATTGTCGGACACTTAAGGGCAACTTCATTTCGGTGCAGTACGGACAAATTTTCCGCATCGGCACGTTTTTTTTCGAATTTTTCACGGACTGCTTTTACAACTTCTGCGGAATATCCCATATTTGCACCTCCATTCCATATCATTTTATCACATCTGTGGTTCAAAGTCAATAACGGAAAAAAGAAATTTTACCCATGTAAAAAACATCCTCCCGAAAAACGGGAGGATAAAAATCAAATATCAGCCATCAACCTTTGTTCCGCAGTTATTACAGAACTTTGCATTGATATCAAGCTTCTGACCGCAGTTACCACAGAACTTTGAGGGTGCGGTTTCCCGGGCTGCAGCTACTACGGGAACTTCATTAGCCGAAACCTGTGCCGCAGGCACTTCGACCACAGGTGTTTCTTCTACCTTTTCTGCAGGAACAGCCTCGGCACGTGCATCTTCTGCGTTTTCCTCGGGTTCATTCTTCTTGAATGCCCACACGATACAGATAATCCACATTACAAATGTCCAGCCAAGGAAAATATTGAAGAGAATTACCTTTGTGCGGTTTCTCCTTGTGATAAGGGCAAATATTGTGGGAAGCATATAAATGATGAAACAAGATATGAAAACCGTGATGGCAATACCTACGAAGCCCTGCATGATTTGTTCGACGGTGCCAATATCGAAAACATCAGTTATTTCGTAGCCGGCATAGTGTGCAATTTCGTCATCGTCTTCATCTTCGTCTTCATCTTCATCATGAGTGGTATATGAGTTACTCGGTGTCTTGTTGGGAGCACTTAATGTAGGTTCCGATTCTTCAGGCATCTCTTCTTCAATTTCAACAGGAGCCTCTTGTTCTTCTCTCACCTCAAACAAGAAAGAGTCATCGGGAACATAGTAAAGCTTTTCTATACCATAATCTTCTGCGTACCATTCAACATCATAATAAGCATCACGTGCCTTTATTCTTGCATTAACAGCATCATCCAATGCTTTTGCAATTGCATCGGCATCAGCAGCAATTCCAAGATCTTCCTCAGCCTGAGCAACCTCATCTCTTGCTTCAACAATATCATAAAGAGCTTCCATGATATCATCGTATTCTACCGCATCATATCCGGCAGTCTTAAGGGCTTCTTCATAATAATATTCGATGTCCGAAGCATATGTTTCAATATCTGTTGCGGCAGCACCCTTTGACAGCTCAAATTCCTGAGCCGCAAGCTGTTCATCTGTGATACCTACGCCTTCCTTAACGGAAACTGTGTACTTCCATGTGTTAAGATCACCGAGAAGTGTACCTGTAACAACTACGTGAGCCTTACCGCCATACTGACCTACAAAAAGATTGGATGCGTCAATTGTCTTATCAGCGGGAACTTCATAGACCATATCGTTATGTACATATGTAACAAAATATTGACCAAACTTATACTTAACACTCATCTTGAGTGTATCGCCGGACTGAAGAGCAAACATACCATACGGAGCTGCGGGTTCTGTCATATCAGAGTTACCGAGACCTGTGAATGTGGGAGAATAGAATTCAAGGTTAGGAACGTTGAATCTGATAAGAGGGTTGTAACCGCCGGTGGGAGCCATATCAGCTGTATTGAATGGGTAAGGATTTTGGAGAAGAAGCAAGCCAAACCAACAATCGTTTGTAGGCACAGGAACTTCTTCAAAATTAATTGTTACTTCGAGACCGTCAAGACCAACCTTTTCGGCAGTGGCAACACCGCCGTAATTGTTGTCGCTCTGGAAAGTCCTATAGTAACCTCCCTGTTCTACAGTAACGGAGCCGTCTTCATTTACTGTCATTGTAACGGGTGAAAGACCCATATTAACGCTGTCAGCGTAACTGGGGCCGGACCACGTGTTATAACCGTCGCCTTTTACAAACTCTACGGCAGAAACTGAAACTGCTATCATTGCAACAATCATTATTGCCGAAAGAGCATAAGATAAAAACTTTTTCATAATCGTTGTATACCAATCACGAGGATTGGTATTACCTCCTTTTTTGATTATGACTAATTTTAACATTATCATGCAGTATTGTCAAGTTTATACTTGAATATTACGGCAAGATATGTTAGTATAATGAAGAAAAGCGGGTGATATCATGGATAAAAAAATAATCGCCGCCATGTCGGGCGGTGTGGATTCGGCAGTATGTGCGTTTTTACTTAAAAGCCGTGGGTACACTGCAAAGGGTGTAACATTAAAGCTTTTTGAAAACGAGGACATCGGTGCATTTGACGAGCGAAACTGCGGAAGCGATGAGGACATCAACGACGCAAAAAAGGTATGCGAACGACTAGGCATGGAACATGAAGTTCTGAGTCTCAAAGAAAAGTTCAAGAAGTGTGTCATGGACGATTTTGCATGCAAGTATTTTGACGGTCTTACTCCCAACCCCTGTATCGAATGCAACAAGCACATAAAGTTTACATCCATCCTTGACAAATATTCTGCCGAAGGCTTTACTCACGTTGCAACGGGACACTACTGTTCAATTATATATGATGAAGGTTCGGGCAGATATTTAATAAAAAAAGCAATCGATGAGGGCAAGGACCAGACATATGTACTCTACGGTTTATCCCAGGAAACATTATCACGCACCCTCTTCCCTCTCGGAGGTATGACAAAGGCAGAGGTACGCAAAATTGCAGAAGAAAACGGTTTTATCAACGCAAGAAAAAAGGACAGTCAGGACATCTGTTTTATAAAGGACGGCAACTACAGAAACTTCCTTGAGCATCATACGGGAAAAGTATTAAAAGAAGGAGATTTTCGTCTTTCCGACGGAACATTTGTGGCAAAGCACAAGGGTGTTCCCTGTTACACAATCGGTCAGCGAAAGGGTCTCGGAATTGCGTGGGAGCATCCGCTTTATGTTATTTCAAAGGATGCCGAAACAAACACGGTGGTTGTGGGCAAGGAAGAGCTTTTATTTACTGACAGAGTTATAGTTGAAGATGTAAATTTCATTGCAGTCGCAGGGCTTGACTCGTCCATGAAGGCTACGGCAAAGCTCAGATATCATCAGGGTGAAAGTGAGTGTGTCATTCATCCTCTTGATGGTGGAAAGGTTCTCTTAGAATTTGACAAGCCTCAAAGGGCGGTAACTCCGGGTCAGGCGGCGGTGTTCTACAGTGGTGAGTTTGTTCTCGGCGGAGGAACAATTGCAAATTCGCAGAGTTTGTGAAGGTAAGAGGTAAGAAGTAAGAGTGAAAAAGTTGAGGTCAGCGAGTTTTATGCTTGCTGACTTTTTTATATCTTTTATTATTATTTTCTGTACTTTTGTATCGACAAAAGTACCAAAAACGCCCACTCAACAAGAGGGGATGGCTCATTCGGGAAAAGCAAAGTGCAAAAAGGCAAATTTTGACTCGGACAAATGAAACCAAACACTTCTACGAAGCCGTCAAAATTTGGATTCTACCAATTTAAATGATACTGCCGCCCTCATTCCGCTGACCCCCCCTCTTTCGCCGTGGCGGCTTAACTCCCCTCATTTGTTTTGGTGCAAATTTGAAGCATATTCGGTTGATTGAATTAACCATAATCAACCGATGTACCCTATAATATGTTTGAGACTTTTTCGCGAAAATGAAAACATGAAATTCAGCAAATACTTACCCGCGTTGTGAGAGGTAAGCCGCCGCGGGTCGGGAAAGCCCGACAGCAATATTTGTCATTTTGACGGTTTTCGGTATGCCGTCAAAATGACGGTTTGTCAGCGGCG
>SVRI01000007.1 GCA_015064895.1 Oscillospiraceae bacterium
ATACTCTGACAGTCGGGTATTGAAAACAGCTTTGATTTAATCGAATGACCTTTAACGGGAAAAGCATCGTCTTTTCCGACAATCATTTCCCAGGGTATACGTTTAACATTATCAAAAAGCTCGGTAAAGGTCTCCGCCTTAAAGGAAGCAAGTTCGATAAAGAGTCGTTCTGCACATCTGAAATTAATGTTACAGCGTGCGACGGCATCGGCACTGCCTTTAAAATACACTCTGCCGTCTATTGTGTCAACTCTTTCATATCCGAGTTCGTCTATTTCCTCTCCGACAAGTCTTTCTAAGCCGAAAAGACAGGTCGCAACGTAGTTAAAATTTGCCATTTAATCACCTTTAGCAAAAAGGATTGTGACAAACAGACACAATCCTCATTGAGATTTATTTGTTTTCTTCCTTCTTGACATTTTTATAAACATTTTCATACTTTAGTTCTTTTTCAACCGCCGTCTTTTTAACGGCACCGAGCAAAAGAACAACCAAGGCACAAATAACATACGCAACAACGAATCCAAACGAAATCATCAATAGCGAATATGCCATGTTATGGCTGTTTGTTTCTACATGATTTTTGAGAGTTCCTCTTAAAAACCACGTTCCGATAAAGGAAGCATAAGTAAGCACAAACTGTACGCACCTGCGGATAATCGTATTGTTCTTAATGAAGTCAGCAATAAGAAACGACAAAGCAAAAAACAAAGAAATAATAGCAAACGTAAATATCTGATTAACCGTTAAATACTTAGAAAGCTCGTCAGACTTGTTGAAAAGTCCCACAAATGCCATTACAAGTGTCAACAGAGAAAAACAGGTAAAAGTTCTGACAAAAAACTTTCGAATCATTTCAAATATCACATTAAATTTCATGGACAATCCACCTTTCCTACATATATTATCACATATTGAATCAATATGCAAAACAAATAGTAAAAATTTAGATTAACTTTTTGTAAACTGTTGTCAATTTCTGTTTTTTACATTGAAATAAATTGAAAATTGATTTATAATAAAATACTGAAAGGCGGTGCAGCATGAGAAAAGAAACAAAGAATATAACTCTTTCCGCTCTGTTATCATCACTCATCGTTGTACTTATAGTACTGGGTACTTTTGTGGAGCTTCTTGACATAACAGTAGCCGCGATTTGTTCTCTCATTGTGTTCGTAATTAAAATTGAATGCGGCGGTAAATACCCGTTTCTTGTTTTTCTTACATCAAGCGTGCTTGCACTTATTTTTGTGCCCATGTCTACCGCAACACTGTATTTTATCGGTTTCTTCGGTTACTATCCCATTCTGAAGTTTGTCTTCAAAAAAATGCCGAAAGCCCTCAGAAAGATAATATGTGTTTTGATATTCAACATTTCAATGTGTATTCTTATGTTTTGCTTCAAAACTATATTTGCACTTCAGAATGAGCCGTGGCAGATATATGTCGCTTTACTTGTAACTTCTAACATTTTCTTTATTTGCTTTGATTATTTACTCGATGTGTTTATTTTTATATACATTAAAAAAATCCGCCCAAAATTCAAAAAGCATTAAGGTGATATCATGAATTTTAAATACGCAGTTTTCGACCTTGACGGCACTCTTCTCGACACCCAGAAATACTGGGACAAGTATGAAAGGGAAATACTCGGCAAACGTTTCGGAATAGATATGTTCAACGATGAAAACGGGAACTATATTCCTTTCACCGGTCTTAAAGCCATGTTTGACAGGGCAATGAAATTAACAGGCAAAACAATAAGTCTTGATGAGGTAATAGACGAGCTTTACGATTTAATGCGTGAAGTATACAGAAACGGCAATATAGAAACCATGCCAAGAGCTCTGGATTTTCTGAAAGCACTTAAAGCACAAGGCATAAAAACTGCCATTGCTACTGCAACTAACATTGATGTCTGCAAACCCGCCCTTGAACGAATGGGGCTTCTTCCCTATCTTGATGAGCTTGTATGTACAGATTACGTAGGTAAAAATAAGAACCATCCCGATGTATTCGACAGAGCCATGGAGCTTATAGGCGGAAACAAAGAAGAAACTATGGTTTTTGAAGATTCGCTATATGCCGCAAACACATTAAAGAAAAACGGTTTCAGATATACAATCATTGAGGAAGAAGGAAGCCTTTGCTGTATTGATGAGCTAAAAGACGGATGCGAAAATTACATTAAAAGCTACGAGGAATTATTATGAATGAAACTATAACAAGCGTTTCCAGATTTTTACTTGAAAACGACAATTATGTAATCGGTGTTCATGCAAATCCCGACGGCGACTGCTTCGGTTCAGCCTGCGGTCTTTCGGGCGCTCTCAAAAAACTCGGCAAAAAGGCTTTGATTCTTTCACCAAATCCTGTACCCAAAAGACTTTTGTTTCTTAATTACTCTGACACAGAAGTATTGGAAAGCCGAGAGGGTTATGACAAAATCAAGGACGAGAAGCACACATACATTACGGTAGATGTCGCTTCCGACCACCTGCTCGGAGAAGTTGCAGATGTTTTTCATCAGAACAACAAATTTGCAATAGACCACCACGAAAAGAATACTATTACTGCTGAAAAGCTCTACCTTGATAGTACAGCGTCAGCGGCAGGCGAAATAGTTTACAAGATTATCTGCGAGCTTGAAGAATGGACAAATGAATCAATATGGGACGAAAGAATAGCAAGCTCTGTTTTCGGTGCGATAAGCTCTGACACAGGCTGTTTCAAGTACGGAAATACAACACCCGAAACCCACAGAATTGCGGCATCATTGCTTGAAAAGAATACTGACAGTCGGGACATTAACTACCGTTTATTTGACTTGAAATCTTCGGTTCAGATAGCTGTTGAAAGCCTTGCGTACAGCAATCTTGAATACTATGAAAACGGTAAGATTTCTTTTATTTATCTTTCAAACCAAATGCTTGAATCAATCGGTGCAAAGGTGAGCGACACAGAAACCGTAAGCCAGCTTGGCAGAGGCATCGAGGGTGTTCAGATTGCGGCATTTATGAGAGACAAAGCAGAGGGTGAATATAAAATTTCGGTAAGATGCAATATTGATACTGATTTATCTGTTCTTTGTGCTTCTCTCGGTATCGGCGGCGGTCATAAGAAGGCGGCAGGATGTACTGTTTTTACCGATAGTCCGCAGAAAGCAAAGGAAATGTTTTTGGAAAAGGCAAAAGATTATATTGAATAGCAAAAACGGCACAGATTTTCCTGTGCCGTTTTTTAACGTGCAATTAATTACAATACGCAATCAAAACAAATCTTATCAATATTCAACCTAAGCGTTGTATTGTTTCCAAAGTCAAAATCAAGCAATTCTTCAATAGTGCCTTTGAAAACTTCCTTCTTCAACTTACAATCGGAAAGGTGCATAATCTGAATTTCTTTACTGTCAACATTCTCTAAATCATAGTACAGAAAATATGGGACAGAATCAAAAGTAAGCTCAAATTCTCTGCCTTCGTATACATATGTTAGAAATTCGTTAAGTTTCATGAATATATCCTCCAAAACATAAAACTATGCCTTTCCACCTCTTGAAAGAGTGATCCCCTGAAGAATATTTGTATCAAACGAGAAGTTAAGCTCACCCTGTTCACGTTCTCTCTTGAATGCAAGCTTTACAAGGTCATCGAGAAGTGTGCTGAAACTCTTACCCGAAGCTTCCCAGAGATAGAATGAAAGCGAGCCGGGGATTGTGTTAAGCTCATTTACATAGAGTTCTTCTGTTACTGTGTTATAAAGGAAGTCTACTCTTGTAACACCGCTGCAACCGAGTCCTTGGAATGCCGCCTTTGCGAAGAAACGTACCTTTTCTTCGAGTTCCTTTGAAATTTCAGCAGGAAGTTTGCGTTTTAGGTCAGCCATGCCGCTTGAACCCTTGCTTCCGCCAACCTTTGTACCGAGCTTTGAATCCTTACTGCCTCCGCTAAGGTATTTATCGGAATAGCTGAGGATTTCATCACCGCCGACGGGTTCTTCACAGACAGATGTTTCGGCATCATATATGTCACCGAGAACCGAACAGTTGATTTCCTTTAAGTTTTCAACGGCGTTTTCTATAAGAACGACATTGGCAAAACCAAAGGCATAGTCAAGTGCTTTGTCGAGGTCTTCCCTATTCTTTGCCTTCTTGATGCCGACACTTGAGCCGAGATTTACAGGCTTTACGATTACAGGATACATTGTTTTTTCTTCAATAAGGTTGAGTACAGCATCGCCGTCAACAGAATACTGCTTAGAGTTTACGGTCACACAGTCGAGTACGGGTATGCCTTTAGCCTTCATAATAAGCTTACTTGCTTCCTTATCCATGCAGACAGCACTTGAAAACACATCACAGCCTGCATACGGAATACCCAGTGCATGAAGATACCCCTGAAGCGTTCCGTCTTCGACGTTTGTGCCGTGAACAACGGGAAGTGCCACTTCAATTGTGTCAACAACATTGTTGCCTAACTTTTTAGCAGGATATCTGATAAGGCTGAAGTTGTTGCCATCTTTGATGAGATTAACTCTAACGGCCGTTTCAAGCAATTTCTTTATATCCTTATAGGCTTCAATTTCGCCGACGTTACCGCCTGCGTACATTTCACCGTTCTTTGTTATGTAAACGGGTACAGGCTCATACTTATCGGCATCAAATGCGTAAACAGCCTGAAGTCCCGAGATTACAGAAACCTCGTGTTCAACGCTCTTACCGCCGAAAAATACGCCGACCTTAATCTTGTCTGACATGTGTATTCCTCTTTTCAAAATAGAATTTAATAATTATCGGGTAGGTCATTTTCAAGAAGAACGAACTTCTTTTTATCCGACTCCAACATTCTTGCATATTCAACTGCTTCTTCAACCTTATCAAAGCGAAGGAGCTTTTCTTTCGGGAAATCCGTAGAATTTGCACCCTCAAAAACATCATCTGCAATTCTGCCGCCGACAAGGAAAATATAGTCACAGTATTTTGTACAATTTACGCCAAACTCTCTATTTAATTCAGCCTGCTTTTCGCCAAGCTCTATCATACCCGGAGTTACAATGATTTTTGTGCCGTCAAATGAACCGAGCACCTCAAGAGCCGCCTTAGTACCTGAAGGGTTTGCATTAAAGGCATCGTCAATTATTGTAATATTTCCGCCGTCTATCATCTGAAGCCTATGAGGTACACTTTCAAGTCGTTTTACCGCAAGTACAAGGTCGCTTTCTTCAACGCCCATATCAATTGCAATTGCTATACATCCCGCAAGATTCTGAACATTGTGATTGCCGAGAAGCTTAGTGGAAAAATGAATTTTATTGCCATTGTATGTAACATCAAAATCCGTACCTTTTTCGGAAAGTGTGATATTTGATGCAAGACAAGAAGCGTTTTCATATTCACAGCCGAATGAAACGATATCTTTACCTGCCTTTGCGTTTCTTATAAGTTCATTGTCATAGTTGAGATAAACCTTACCGCCTTCGGGAATTGCATCGTAAAGTTCAAACTTTGTATTAACAACATTTTCAATAGTCTTAAAGCTCTCCAAATGCTGAGGACCAACAGACGAAATAAGACCCATATGAGGGTGAACAATATCGCAGAGTTCCTTGATATCGCCGATGTTCTTTGCCCCCATTTCGCAAACAAAGATTTCATGGGAATTCTTAAGGTGCTCCCTGACGGTCTTTACAACACCCATAGGAGTATTATAGCTTGCAGGAGTCATAAGGACATTGTACTTTGTTGACAGAAGCTTTGTAAGGAAATACTTACAGCTTGTTTTGCCGTAGCTTCCCGTAATGCCGATTATTGTAAGATTCTTACGTCCTTCAAGGATTTTCTTTGCATCCTTAATAAAACCGTTCTTTATTGCCTTTTCAACGGGAGAATTTATAATATCCGCAAAAAGAACCACAAAGTTCACAAGCACAAATCCGAGTGCCGAAACAAAATGACAGTACGGAACAAGGAAAGATACCGCAACAAGTGCGGAGTAAATAACAATAATCGTTGTAAAAAGTCTCTTTATTCTTGCCGTATACACAAATGGCTTTTTTGCAGGCCGCGGCAAAAACATTAAAACTGTCAGAACATTTAGTATTGAAGCAATGGAAAGAGTAAACTTATTTTCAAAAATAACAAGCACAAAAGCAATAAATGCAAATGTCATCTTTGCGGAAATTGCACCAAGTATATCGTTGTGCCATCTCATATGTCCGTCTCTGTGATAGCCGTTAAGCTGGAACATGTGCATAAAGAATATAGCAGCAAATATAAAAGCAACGGCTGCAGTTACGTGGTAGATAATAGGATAAATCATAATCTTCTCCGTTTTATTTTATGTTAAAGAAGGATTTTAGCACATTAGCAGTAAGCGTCGGTGCTTGTGCAAAGGAAAAATGACCTGCTTTAGGAATTGTCACAAGACCGCAATCGCATATTCCCTTTTCAAGCACTTTCGCACAGGAAAGCGGTGTATCATTATCGTTTTCCCCCCAGATAAGAAGGGTTGGATTCTTAATATCCGACAGCTTATTTGTATAATCACAAGGCAAAACCTTAATCATACTCTGACGCATAATATCGGATGCTGCGGCATAGTCGGCAGAGCCGAATTTTTTCTTGAGTTTATCCAGTGCGTCAGGGAACATTTTCTTAACAGGAGCAAAAGTAACAACACCTTTAAGTATTTTATAAGTGCGTATTCTTATACGTTTTGAAAGCTTCTTTTTGACGGGAATGCCCGCAGAATCAAGAAGCACAATTTTTCCTATTTCGAATCCGTAATTTCCCGTAGCAAGCTCCAAAGCGGTTCTGCCGCCATGGGAATGTCCTATCAAATGTGCTCTATCAATGCCAAGTTCTTTTAAAAGTGCTGCGACAAATTCCGCATAATCTTCAATGGAATAAGGAAATGACGGTTCTGTACTTTTTCCAAATCCGGGAAAATCGGGAGCAATTACACGGTAATGCGAAACAAGAGGATTTATGACGGTTCTGTATAAATCAGCCCTTGCACCCCAGCCGTGAAGTACCACAACCGTTTCGCCCGTACCCTCATCTATTAAGTTAACGCTCAGTTTATCGCCTTTAAAGTTCAGCTCCAAAGCACATACCTCACACGTTTTACAATATATAGTATCATTATACGTTCGGATGGAAGTTTTGTCAATAAGTGTAGTATAAAATTTATATATTTTACAACTAATTTAGACAAAGAACACATTATTGATTTATAATGAACACAGAAACGGAGGATGCAGTATGAAATACACTACAATTCTTTTTGATCTTGACGGTACTCTTACCGATCCTGCGGTTGGTATCACAGGCGGTGTGGCACATGCACTTGACTACTTTGGAAACAAGTATGACAGCAGAAAACAGCTTGAAGAATTTATCGGTCCGCCTCTGCGTGAACATTTTATGGAGTTTTGCGGAGTTGACAGAGAAAAAGGCGAAGAATATGTCGCAAAATACAGGGAGTATTACGCTACTGTCGGCATATATGAAAACAAAGTTTACAATGGCACAGAAGACATGCTGAAAGCACTCAAAGGTGCAGGCAAAAAAATCGTGCTTGCAACTTCAAAGCCCGAAAAATTTGCTGGTATTATCCTTGAGCATTTCGGACTTATGCAGTACTTTGATTTTGTTGCCGGCGCACTCATGTCAAACAGCCGAACAAAAAAGGACGAGGTCATAGCCTACGCCCTTGAAAATATCGGTGAATATGATAAAAACTCTATTATTATGGTCGGCGACAGAATGCACGATGTGGAAGGTGCCGAAAAATTCGGAATAGACACAATCGGCGTAACCTTCGGCTACGGCACATACGAGGAGCTTTACGACAGCGGTGCAAAAATCATAGTAGACACGGTTGAAGAACTCAAAGCAGAGCTTCTCAAGTAATCACATACGTACAATTGTATAAAAATGACCTGTATGAGTAAGGAACTTATTAAGAATATCATCCGTCTTAATCTTCAGACTTGTTGTGTTAACGCAAGGATGACAGCCGTAGTATTCCTGTTCCAGTACTCTCTCGTCAATACAGAGATTGACAACCCTGTCTTTATCGTTATGAAGTCCGAGTATGCTGGCAGAACCGGGTTTTACATGCAGAAGTTCTCTGAGGTTTTCTTCAGGTGCAAAGGAAAAACGCGGCGTGCCGAGCTGTTTTGACAAAACATTCGATTTAAAAGGAACACTTGCAGGCATAACCAACAAATAAAATTTTGTCTTCTGAGCATTACAAAGAAGCAGGTTTTTAAGTCTCATAATTCCGAGTGTATCATAAACATTATCTGTGCCCGCGTCCTCAATAGACCAATCAAGTCTTTCAAAAGGAATTTCAAGCATTTCAAGGACATCATAAACTGCCTCTTCTTCGGCACTTCTTTTTTCACTTGGTCTTACACTATATATAGTCCCGGGCATTGTTAAAACATCTCCAAACTCGTTAATATTTACATAACAATATAACACTTTTTTCTACACATTTCCACCAAAAAAAGTAAAATTTTATATTTTTTTAGTTATTTAATGTCAAAAAACGATAAAATCACTTGAAAACAAGTAAAATAAATGATATAATTACTTAATTTTATGGAAAACCAACATATTGTCAAATCTTTAACGAAAGGAATGACTCTTTTGCTAAAAACTTTTAAGGGCGGTCTTCACGTTCCTGACAACAAAAACACAAAAGGTTGTCCCATTACAGATATGCCGTCGCCTGCCAAGGTATATATACCCATGCAGCAGCATATCGGTGCTCCTGCACAGCCGCTTGTTGCCAAGGGCGACTATGTAAAAAAAGGCCAGCTTATAGGCAATTTTGAAAACGGTCTCTCCTGCCCCATTCATGCATCCGTTTCGGGCACGGTAGCAGACATTGAGATGCGTAATTCTTATACAGGTTACGGAAAAACAGCTCATATTGTCATTGAAAACGACTTCACCGACACTCTTGATGAATCAATTAAGCCCTACGGCGGAGATATATTCAGTGAGAGTTCTGAAAAGATTATCGAAATAGTACATGACGCAGGTATCTGCGGACAGGGCGGTGCGTCCTTCCCGACATATGCCAAAATTCAGTCCGCAATCGGCAAAGCAACCGAAATTATTGTCAACTGTGCCGAATGTGAGCCTTACATTACGGAAAACCACAGACTTATGTTGGAACAGCCCGAAATGATAATCGGTGGTGCAAGAATACTCATGCATGCAACAGGTACAAAGCACATGACTATTGCCATTGAAAACAACAAGATGGATGCTGCAAAGGTTATGAAGGAAAAGGCTTCTGAATTTGCCAACATTGAAGTTAAGATTCTTAAAACAAAGTATCCTCAGGGCGATGAGCGTCAGCTTATGAAGGTTATTAAAAATGTAGAGCTTCCTGCCGGCAAGCTTCCTGCTGATGTCGGTTGTGTAATCTTCAACGCTGAAACATGTGTTTCCGTTTATAAGGCTGTTTACTGCGGCATGCCGCTTATTGATACGGTTCTTACCGTTGACGGTGATGCTATTAATGAACCTAAGAATTTAAGAGCACCCGTCGGTACTACGGTTTCAGATATTATTGAATTCTGCGGCGGTGCTAAAGACAATCTTGCAAAGGTTGTAAGCGGCGGACCTATGATGGGTCAGGCTCAGTGGGATACAAATGCGGTTGTTATGAAAAACACGTCTGCATTCCTATTCCTTTCAGACAAAACACAGTCAAACAATGAGGGCGACTGCATACACTGCGGTAAATGTGTAGGTGTCTGTCCCATGCATCTCATGCCAAACTACCTTGCGGCATTCTCTAAAAAGGATGACAAGGCTATGGCTGAGGAGTTCGGCATTCTTTCATGCGTTGAATGCGGCAGCTGTACATACATTTGTCCCGGTAATGTTCCTATTGTTCAGTACATAAGAACAACTAAAGGTGCAATTCTCGCAGAAAAGAGAAAAGCCGCAGCAAAGACTAAAGAAAGCGAGGCGAAGAAATAGTGAACAATTCAAAATTCCTTACAATGACGGCATCGCCTCATGTCAAAGGACCGATTAAGACAAAAAACATAATGCTTGATGTTATCATTGCACTTATGCTTCCCCTTATTTGGTCTGTTTATGTTTTCGGTTTTCGTGCTTTGACTATTACTGCTGTCAGCGTTGTATCTTGTGTCCTTTTTGAATACATATACAGAAAACTCATGAAAAAGAGCAATACTATTTCAGATTTATCTGCAATAGTTACAGGTATTCTTCTTGCATTCTGTCTTCCCGTTACCGTTCCGCTATGGATTCCCATCGTAGGTGCATTCTTTGCAATTGTTATTGTAAAGCAGTTATACGGCGGCCTTGGCAAGAATGTTGTAAATCCCGCACTTGCGGCAAGAGTATTCCTGTTTGTTGCATATCCTTCACAGGTAAGCTCTTATAATTCCATTGACAGTGCAAAGCTTTCTCCCATTGCCATGAATGTAGATGTAACTGCAGGCTCAACCCCCCTTGCAAAACTCAAAGAAGGACAGCTTCCGGAATCGGGCGTTACTGATGCTCTTATCGGAAACATTCCCGGTTGTATCGGTGAAATATCTGCCGCACTTGTTATACTTGGCGGCATATTCCTTATCGCAAGAAAGGTAATATCCTGGCACATTCCCGTAACTTACATTGCAACTGTTGCGATTATTTCATTTATTTTCCCTGCAGGAAATATTTCAAACCTCGACTATATGCTTCATCAGCTCTTCTCCGGCGGTCTTATGCTTGCGGCATTCTTTATGGCAACAGACTATGTTACAAGTCCTGTTACAAAGAAGGGCCGTATCATTTACGGAATCGGCTGCGGTCTGATTACAGTATTCATCAGATTCTTCGGCGGATATCCCGAAGGCGTTTCATTTGCAGTACTTATTATGAACCTCTTTGTATGGTATCTTGACAAAAACACAAAACCAAAGGTATTCGGAGGTGCTAAGAAATGAGTAATACAAATTCAAAAAACACCAAAGAAATTCTTGTAATTGCATTAAAGCTTCTTGTTATATGCTCCATTGTTGCAACTATTATCGCGGCAGTAAATGCAATAACAAAGGACAAAATCAAATACAATGAACAGTTAAAAACAGCAGATGCCCTTTCCGAAATTTACTCTTTGGATTTTGACAACAAATCCTTTACAGTTGACGGCGAAGAATACGTAATACTTGAAAATGATAACAAGACGGTTGTTGCTCGGTGTTCACTTGCAGATTGCAGTTACATCAATGAAGATATTAAGGCTCTTTATGTTCTAAAGGATGCAAACGGTAACTCGAAGGGTTATTGCGTATCTATTGAGCCTATGGGCTTTAAGGATGCAATAAAAATGCTTGTGGCTGTCAATGATGACATGACTGTAAAGAGTGTTAAAATCGTTTCCATGTCCGAAACCAAAAACTATGGTACAAGAGCAATGAACGACCCGACTCCTCCTGCAGGCAAAGCATCAAGCACATGGTTCCTCGAACAGTTTGAGGGCAAAAATGAACCGGGAATTCAGTCAGCCGACATTATTTCCGGTGCAACAAAGACGTCAAAGCCTATTATAAATGCCGTACAGACAGCATTAAATCAGGTTAATGTCTACAATAATACGATCGGAGGTAACAGCAAATGAATGAAAACAAGTTCGACATAAAAAAGCATTTTTTCAGCAGTTTGTTTGACCAGAATCCGATTCTTGTACAGCTTTTGGGCACATGTCCTACCCTTGCCACATCCAAGACAATGATAGACGGTATAGGTATGGGTCTTTCTGCCACAGCAGTTCTTATTCTTTCAAACCTTCTTATTTCACTTCTTCGAAAGTTTATTCCAAAACAGGTAAGAATTGCGGCATACATAGTTATTATTTCAGGCTTTGTTACAGCCGTTGAGCTTCTTATAAAGGCATATCTTCCCAGCCTTAACGAATCCCTCGGTATCTTTATTCCTCTTATAGTTGTAAACTGCATTATCCTTGCAAGAGCCGAAGCTTTTGCTTCCAAAAACAAGCCCATTCCCTCTATGATTGACGGTTTATTCATGGGTATCGGTTTCACATTTGCCCTCGGACTTCTCGGCATGATAAGAGAATTTTTGGGTACGGGTGCTCTTCTCGGAAAAACAATTATAAAAGGTTATCCCGAAAACGGATTTATCACCGGTAACGCCGGAGCATTCCTTGCACTCGGCTGCCTCATTGCCGCTGTTAGTTTTATTCTTTCAGTTGCGAAAAATAAAAAAGGAGGTAATAAATAATGAATGTCGGTGTAATTATCGGAATTATTATTTCCTCCGTCTTGATTGAAAACTATGTTTTCTCTAGATTTTTAGGTATTTGCCCGTTTCTGGGTCTGTCCGAAAAGCCTTCAACTGCTTTCGGTATGGGTTGCGCCGTTACATTTGTAATGACTCTTTCAACGGCAATTACGTGGCTCATATATACACACGTGCTTGTTCCCTTTGAGTTGGAATACCTCAAGACAATAGCTTTTATTCTTGTTATTGCATCGCTTGTACAACTTATTGAAATGTTTCTTAAAAAATCAGTACCTTCACTTTATTCAGCACTTGGAATTTATCTGCCTTTGATTACAACCAACTGTGCAATACTCGGCTCTGCACTTCTTTGCGTACAGAACGGCTACAATCTCATTGAATCTGTAATATTCAGCTTTGGCTCTGCTGTGGGCTGGACTCTTGCAATTGTTATTTTTGCAGGTGTCAGAGCAAGAATAGTATTTGCAGAAACTCCAAAGTGCTTTAAAGGTACACCGATTGCGCTTGTAACAGCCTCACTGATTGCTCTTGCATTCTCAGGCTTTTCAGGTGTTGAATTACCGCTGTAACTGAAAGGATTGATTATATGTACACTAATATATTATTTGCATTTTTATGCTTCCTTGTACTCAGCGGTGTTTTAGGTCTTATTCTTGCAATTGCAAGTAAGGTGTTTGCCGTTGAAACAGATGAAAGAGTTGAACAGATTACCGAATGTCTTCCCGGTGCCAATTGCGGCGGCTGCGGATATACGGGCTGTGCCGCTCTTGCACAAGCAATTGTAAAGGGCGAAGCACCAGTAAACGCTTGTACATCCGTTTCCAAGGAAGTATGCGACAAAATTGCTGAAATCGCAGGTGTCGCACCGGCAGAAAGTCATGTCAGATACCGTGCTCAGGTTATGTGCTCGGGTACACATGAGCTTGCAAAGAAAAAATACGTCTATGAAGGTATTCACGACTGTGTCAGTGCAAACAAGCTTGCGGGCGGCGACAAGCTCTGCCCTAACGGATGTATTGGTCTTGGCACATGTGCTGCGGCATGTAAATTTGATGCTATACACATTATTAACGGTGTTGCTGCAGTTGATTACAACAAGTGCGTTGCATGCGGCATGTGTGTTGCGGCTTGTCCCAAGAGTATCATAAAGCTTATCCCCTACGATTCAAAGCATTGGGTTGGCTGTATGTCTGCCGACAAGGGTGCTATCACAAAGAATTACTGTGATGTAGGCTGTATAGGCTGTAAGATTTGCGAAAAGGCATGTCCCAACGGTGCGATAAAGGTTGACGGAAACGTGGCTTCTATCAACTATGACCTTTGCGACGGCTGCGGTCTTTGTGAAAGCAAATGTCCGAGAAAGATCATTTGGTCGGCACGTTCTCAGAGTGAAGAAGGTGTTATAAGATTAAAGCAGGATCTTTCGACACCCGAAGCGAACAAGGAAAACACAAACGAATAGTAAAAACCCCGCCAAATCGGCGGGGTAATTTTTATGCAATTACAAAAGCTTTTCAACCTTATCAACGAGCTTATCAAGATAATCACCGCTGAACTTTTCGATTTCACCCTTATCTGTAAGAGATGCAACCTGTTCACAGAAAGGAACTCTTGCAAGGAAATCAAGTCCCTGTTCCTTAGCTGTCTCTTCAGTCTTGCTCTTACCGAAAATCTCAATCTTCTTGCCGCAGTCGGGACATACAACATAGCTCATGTTTTCAACAAGACCGATAATCGGGATTTCCATTGTTTTTGCCATGTTTACTGCCTTAGAAACAACAAGTGAAACAAGATCCTGAGGGCTGGTTACCATAACAATACCGTCAAGAGGAATTGACTGGAATACCGTAAGAGGAACGTCGCCTGTTCCGGGAGGCATATCGATAAACATAAAATCAAGGTCTTCCCAAACTGTATCAGTCCAGAACTGCTTTACTGCA
The DNA here is from genome assembly GCA_015064895.1 of Oscillospiraceae bacterium. Lineage (GTDB taxonomy): Bacteria > Bacillota > Clostridia > Oscillospirales > CAG-382 > UMGS1387. Next base: position 14,245 of record SVRI01000007.1, read on the forward strand.
CCTGCAATAACAGGACCTCTCCAGATAACCGGAACATCTTCCTTTTCAAGAAGAAGGTTAGCTGACATAATCTTAATACCGCTGTGGCTTGTTTTAGGAACCATAAAGCCGTCAAAACCCGTAATCTGTCCGCTTACGCCAAAAGCCTTAGGAATAGAAGGACCTGTAATATCGGCATCAAGAATACCTACATTATATCCCTTTCTAGCCATAAGAACAGAAAGAAGGGATGTTACCATTGACTTACCGACACCGCCCTTACCGCTGACAACGCCGATTACCTTTTTTATACTGCTATGCTCGTTAAGGGGCTCAAGCATGCTCGTTTTATCACGCGATGAGCAGTTAGCCGTACAGGTACTGCAATCATGTGTACAATTTTCAGACATTTATATTACCTCCATAAATAATCATCATTCTCAATGTAGTATACTTATAATATTGAACATTATCAACCAATAATTATAAATAATTTATTAACTATATTGTGTACGATTTAAAAAATGTGAACGTCACGGCGATAAAAAAACATATTGTCATCACATTATCATCTTTTTTAATTCATAAAAAAATGGTAACATAATCATATCATTTATAGAATAGGCAATTATTTTACGAAAGGACTATATTCATGAGCAAAGAAAATACGAATGCCGAAAAGAATACAGAAGCTGCAACGTCCGCCGAGCCTGTCTCCAAGGCTGCTGCTTTGAAAAAACACAAAGGCAAAAAGAAAAAGAAAATCATTAAGACTGTTATCATTATTTCCGTAATTTTGATTGTTCTATTATTCGCCGCATTCAGGGTCGGAATCTTCGGGAAAAACATGCGTGCTCAGGAAACGACACATTCAACCTACACCGTTTCCAAGAGAACTATCACGGAAATTATTGAAAGTACAGGCACCATTGCGCCCAAAGACGAGTATTATGTTACTCCCCTTGTCAACGGTGAAATCCTTGAAGACTACTTTGAAGAAGGCGACAACGTTGTCGAAGACCAGCCTTTATACCTGATTGATTCCGAGTCGGGTGATTCAAAAATTCAGCAGCTTGCCAACAATGTTGAAATTGCCGAAAATAATTTAAATCGTGTATATGACAGCATGGACGATATTTATATCAAGTCCACCATCAGCGGCACTATCGAAAAAATACACATTGAGGTCGGTGATGATGTCAGAGCAACACAAGCTGTTGCCGATGTTATCGACAAAAAGACCATGCTTGTTGACATTCCGTTCTTTGAAGTAGATGTTTCTTCGGGCATCATTAACATAGGCGACAAAGCCACGGTTATGCTTGGTGAAGACAGATATATAGATGGTTATGTAAAGAGCATCGGTGCATCAAGCTACCCAAATACTTACGGCACGTCTGTCAGAAATATAACTGTTGCCGTCACAAACAACGGCTCAATATCAAACTCTACAGCGGCCTATTCAGCCACAATTAATGAATGTGTCAGCAACGGCGGCGGTGTTTTCGAATACAACGATTACGGCTCAATCATTTCTTATGGTGCAGGCGAAATTATAGACATCGCTTTCAACGAGGGTGACTATATTAACAAAGGCGACTATTTTGCCACATTCTCCGATACATCACTCAAATATAGCATTGAAGACGGAGAAAACAATGTTGAAAACGCTCTTATAAACCTTGATAACGCTCGTGACGAGCTTGACAATTATAAAATCAAGGCACCTAAGACGGGTAAAATCGTTACAAAAACATACAAGACCGGTGATACCGTGTATTCGGGTATGACAGGTACATCTCTTGCTGTAATTTATGACATGTCTGCGTTGAAATTCACAATGAATATAGACGAACTTGACATTGACAAGCTTGAAATCGGCCAGGATGTTATTGTAACATGTGATTCACGTGAAGGCAAGGAATATAACGGCAAAATCACAAACATGAACATTATCGGTACTACCGTGAACGGCACAACCACATATCCTGTAGAGGTTACAATAGACAATGTAGAAATCCCCGAAGAAAGAATTACGGATAAAGACGGTACAATTCACAAGAAATATAAAACCGGTATGACTTCAACCGTTACAACACACAATCTCGTTTCTTCTGTTCAAAATGAAGAAGGCACATTTTATAATTATTCAGGCAATATAACTGTGAAGCAGACCATAACCGGTGAATTATATATTGACGACACATTTCTCCGTCAGTACGGCTCATCCTATGTAATCAGAGATAACTTCTACACATTCTCCGATGATTTTTCAACACTCACACTCGAACAGCAAAACACAAAGGAGATGCTCAGAATATCAATGAACGTCGATGCAAAAATTATTATTGAAAAGCATGTGGATGTTCTTGCGATTCCTCTTACTGCAGTTTCAAGAGGAGACATAGTAAAGGTTATAAAAAACCCCACTGACGTTACACCTGCAAAAGGCGGCGATAAGCAAATCGGCACTGCACCTCTCAATGTACAATTTGAAGAAGTCAGAGTAAAAACCGGTGTCAGCGATGATGATTATATTGAGATACTTGAAGGTATCAACGAAAATGACATAGTTTTGATTAATCCATCTGATGACGGCATTGACGACATATTCAACATGATGATGGGTCAAGGCGGTCCTCCTGCCGGAAATTCTTCAGGCGGCGGTATGCAAGGACCACCGGCAGGCGGCATGTAACGAGGTGAAGCACATTGATTACACTTAAAGATATATACAAGATATATGTCAACGGCGACACTACCACATATGCCTCAAATAATGTCAATATCCATATAGATGAAGGTGAGTTTGTTGCTATTGTTGGTCAGTCGGGCTCGGGTAAATCGACTATTATGAATATAATAGGCTGTCTTGATGTACCGACCTCCGGCACATATCTTTTAAACGGTATTGATGTCAGCACAATGGATGACAATGAGCTTGCAGAAATACGAAACAAAATGCTTGGTTTTATATTTCAGCAATACAATCTCATTCCAAAACTTACTGTTGTTGAAAATGTAGAGCTTCCCTTGCTGTATGCAGGATTAAGTCCCGAAAAAAGACATAAAGCTGCAATCGAATCACTTGCACGTGTAGGACTTGAAGATAAAGCCAAGAATTATCCATCACAGCTTTCGGGCGGACAACAGCAAAGAGTATCAATTGCCCGTGCACTTGCCGGCAATCCTTCGGTAATACTTGCCGATGAGCCGACAGGTGCTCTTGACTCAAGAACAGGCATCGAAGTTCTTCAGTTCTTGCAAAAGCTTAACAGTGAAGGCAACACAATTGTTCTTATTACTCATGACAATTCAATAGCAAAATCTGCAAAAAGAATCATAAGACTTCATGACGGAAAAGTTGTTTATGACGGGCCTTCCGATGCACCCGAAGCAACCGTCAGCTCCAGCATTTCCTTTGACGAGGACCCTTTGGTAATCAAGATGAAATCCGAGAAAGGAGATGCATGTTGATATGGGCATAGTTCAATGCTTTATAATGGCTATAAAAAGCCTTGCGGCAAGCAAAATGCGTTCCTTTCTTACCATGCTCGGTATAATTATCGGCGTAGGCTCGGTAATTGTAATCATGGCTCTCGGTAACGGTATGACCGTATACATGAATGACAGCTTTGAAAGCATGGGTACAACAAATATTTCGGTAAACATCATCGGTAGAGGTTCATCGAGAACTGTTGATGTTGATGACATGTATGAATTCTACAATGAAAACAAAGATTTATACAACTACATTTCCCCCACCGTTTCAGCTTACGGACAGGTAAGAGGTGCAAACAACGAGAAGTATACGCCTTCCATCACAGGTTGCAGTGAAGACTATCTTGCAATCAAGGATTATGATCTGAAAAGCGGAAGAAACATAAGTTATATCGACATCAAGGAAAACAAAAGAGTTTGTCTTGTCGGTGAGTTTTATGACTACGTTGTTTACGGCGGCAATGCTCTTGGAAGCACCATAGACATTAACGGTGAAAACTACCGCATAATCGGAGTTGTTGAAGAACAAGACGATAAAACAGACGAAAACGGTGCCGATAATTTCATCTATGTTCCCTATTCCACAGCTGCTCGCTTTATAGTTAAAACATCTGAAATAAATACATATACTTTTGTAGCAAAATCAGATGACCTTGTTGATAAGGGTATCTCAGCAATCAAGGACAGATTATTCCAGACATTTCACGATGATGACTACTATGCTGTAACAAGTCTCACGATAATTCTTGATATTATGAATGAAATGATGGATACCATGGTAATTATACTTGCCGCAATTGCAGGCATTTCCCTGGTTGTCGGTGGTATCGGCATCATGAACATAATGCTTGTTTCGGTAACCGAGCGAACAAGAGAAATCGGTATAAGAAAAGCACTTGGAGCTAAAGGCAAACATATAAGAATGCAGTTTGTAATTGAAGCCGCTACCACAAGTGCCGTCGGCGGTATTCTCGGCATTGCCTTCGGATTCCTGCTTTCAAGCATACTCTCTAAGACATTTCTTGCGGCACTTGAAATGCAGGCAATACCTACCTTGGAATCGGTGCTTCTTTCCTTCGGTATTTCTGTTGCAATAGGCATTCTGTTTGGATATCTTCCCGCAAACAAAGCTGCAAAGCTTAATCCTATCGAAGCACTCAGACACGATTAAACTCTTTTTTGAAAGGTAAAACCAATAATGAAAAAAATAACTGTGAACATAATAATCGGAATTATGCTGGTTATGTGTTTAATGACAATTTCGGTTGCCGCAAACAACGAAAAGACAACCATCAGCGATGAAGCTGTTAATGTAATAAAGCTTCTTGAAATCGCCAACGGCGACCAGAACGGCAACATGAATTATTCAAGTAATGTAACCAGAGCCGAGTTTGTCAAGATGACAGTCAACGCTTCAACTGACAAGAATCTTGCATCCAATACAAAGCTTAACGTATCCATCTTCCCCGATGTCAGAAACACTCATTGGGCGGCAAGCTACGTTTCGGTTGCTATCAACCGCGGTCTTGTTAACGGTTATCTTGACGGTACTTTTAAACCGTCTAACCCCGTAACTCTCGAAGAAGCGGCAACAATAGTTTTAAGACTTCTCGGTTATTCAAACAACGACCTTATAGGCAACTATCCCACGGCTCAGCTGAATAAATATAAAGAGCTTGATCTTGATGAGAACATCACGGCAGAACAAGGCGATAAAATGACCCGTGAACAGTGTATGATTCTTATATATAACATGCTCTCTACAAAAACAAAGAGCGGGATTGTCTACTGTACTACTCTTGGATATACAGCTGATGCCGAAGAACAATTAGACTATTCCGAGCTTCTGAAAAAAGAGCTTGACGGACCTTTTATTTCCGACGGCGTATCAGATAGCTTTGAGGGTTTTGTACCAAATGAAAGCACAGTATATATGCTCAACAATAACAAATGTGCATCTGCAGACATAAAGCAAGGTGATGTTATTTACACAAACGATGTTATCAACAGCATCTATGCATACAGAAAGACAGCCACCGGTATTGTTACTTACTCATCTGAAAGCATGGTAACACTCGGTACAAAAAACTATTCAATCTCTACCACAAAGGCTAAGCAAAAGCTTGCACTCGGCGGCTCTTTCAGTCATGAAAAGGCTTTTGTAACTCTTTTATTAGGCATTGATGACGTAGTAGTAGATGTAATTGAAGGCGACATTACTTTACTTGACAGCAACAGCGACAACGCAACATATCTTGAAATGATTGATGCCACAATCAGCACTCCCGTTTATATCAATAACGAAGAAAAGCTGGCTTCATGGAAAAATAACATTCCGTTTAGTGTTGATAGTGCCAAGGTTTACTTTAACGGCAAAGAAATGAGCAACTATCTTATTTCTCTAAATGATGTAATTTATTACTCTGAGCCATTTAAGAGTGTATGGATTTTCAGAGATACACAGTCAGGTGTAATTGCCTCTGTTTCACAAAATGCCGTAACAATAGGCTCCGGCACGTACATTCTTGCCACAAACGACTCAAAGCTCAAGGTATCTACCTACGGTGAATATTCTGAAAATGACTATGTAACACTCATTCTCGGCAAAAACGATGAAGTTATTGACATAGTTGATGCCGACACAACAAGTATAGGCAGTACCGACAAGGATTCATCCTATGCCGAGGTTGTTTCGGGTACATTAAAGGGTCCGTATGTTGTTTCTGCTGACGGCTCAATGGAAAACTTAAAGCTTGATGCTGAAAATGCAACTGTGTTCCTTGAAAACAGTGTCATTGATTCAACTGATATTCTTCCTTATGATGTATACTATTTCTCTGAAGTATTAAATTCAGTATGGATTTACAGAGACCGTGAATCGGGAACGATTGAAGCAGTTACCCCTGTCTCATCACCCATGACTGTGGTTCTTTCGGGTAAAACATATCACATAGATAGTTCAAATGCATCATATGAATTGTCATCCTTCGGTTCATTTGACGTCGGTGACAAAGCAACACTTCTTCTCGGAATGGATGAAAAGGTTGCGGGAATTGTCAGACCCGAAGTGATTTCAAGTGAATCAAGCGGCGTCATTATCGACAAAGGAGAAAAGATGTATACCGACAAAAACGGCAATTCATATACATCAAATTATCTTACCGTTGTCGATGCTACAGGTTCTGTTCACACTTATCAGTACTCTAAAAACAGTTTTAAAGTCGGCGATGTTGTTAAGGTATACATATCAGACAACGTACAGATTTCAAGAGTAAGCTCAGAAATAGTAAAGTCCGAAGCCGCAAAGCTCGCAAGAGCAATAAATGAGGGCGGTTTTACCGATAACTGCAATATTATTGATATTTCAGGCACAAACATTCTCAAGGTTTATCCTCAGAGACTTTCGGGATGTGAAATTGATGCCGAACATATAATATACACATCTTCCGTACTCTACTATGAGTTTGAAGACGGTCTCATTAAGAGTCTTATACTGAATGATTTTACCGGTGACACCAATGACTACGGTATTGTTACTTCATCAAAGCTTGGTACAATAACCTATCTTGATAACAGCAACGTTGAAAAGGTAATAACCTCAGGGTCCAACTGTTCAGTCGGTGCAGCAAAGCTTATAAAGGAAAACGGTGCTATTGTTTCTGCAACAGCCCTTACGGGTGTTATTGACAACATCGACCATGTTACAAGCGACAGTGTGGTCGATGAAAGAGGTAATTCATACAAGCTTTCGGACAATATCAGAGTTTATATCAAAGAAACCACAACACACTTTGAACATGTAGAGCTTGGTGAAGTTCTTAACGGCTCGTACAATCTCAAAGCCTACTATGATAAATTACCCGAGTATGGCGGCAGAATCCGTGTTATCATTGCTACAAAAAATGTATAAAACAAAACCCACCGAAAGGTGGGTTTTCTATTTATTGATTATAAAGCTAAGACAAGCCCCGCTCGATTTGAACGGGGCTTAAATATAGTTAATATACAAAGAATTTAAGAACAGCCTGTGCGGTTTTCTCACCATATGCTGCTACGAGTGAATTCTCAATGGGTGTTCTGAATGCACTGAGTACGGATGTTATAAGAATAAGAACAAGACAAATAGGTGCTACGTACTTAATCACAACTCTGAAAAGCTTTTTCTTCTTAAACGTACCCGAAAGTTCAACTTCATCTTCAATAGCTTTAGGCTTAATAAGATATCCGACAATAATGCATGTTGCCAAAGCACCGATCGGCATAAGGAAGTTATTTGTAACAATATCAAACAAGTCGAGAACATTGTTTTTAGGATTACCGAAGGGATGGAAATCAGGCCAAAGTGAATAGCCGAAGCAAGTGATAAGACCAAGAACAATTGAGAAAAGGAATACTGCAAGGCAGGATAGTTTTCTACCGAGTTTGAACTTATCACAAAGAATCGATACAACAGTTTCCATAAGGGAAATTGAAGATGTGAGAGCCGCAAAAAGAACAAGAAGGAAGAATACAGCACCAACAATATGACCGGCAATACCCATGCTGTTAAATACACCGGGAAGTGCAACAAACATAAGACCGGGGCCCGCAGTTTCTGCACCGGCAGCACCGACAGCAGGAAGAATCATAAGACCTGCCATAAAAGCAATACCTGTGTCGAAGATTTCGATATTTCCAACCGCAGATTCAATGCTGACATTCTTCTTCATGTATGAACCGTAAGTAATCATAATACCCATTGCAAGAGACATGGAATAGAAAAGCTGTCCCATCGCCGCAAGAACGGTTGACATTGAGAACTTACTGAAATCGGGAATAAGGTAATACTTTAGCCCCTCAATATTCTTAGGAGAACAAATACAAGAGTAAATTGCAATGCAAACGGCAAGAACTGCAAGAACGGGCATCATAACCTTTGATACTCTTTCAATACCTTTTTCCACGCCGAAAAGAACAACCAGTGATGTAATTCCAATAAATATTATAAACCAAACAATAGGTTCAACGGGTGCAGAAATGAATCCGCCAAAGAATCCGTCAGTAGAAGCCGAAGCACCTTTTCCTGTTGCATAAACAGCAAGATACTTTGTAACCCATCCGCCGATTACAGAATAATACGGAAGAATAAAAGCAGGGACAATTGCTGCAAGATAACCTACAAAAGTATACTTTTTATTGAGCTTCTGAAAAGCACCGATTGCACTGAGACCTGTTTTTCTGCCGATTGCAATTTCTGCTGTCATCAGTGCGAAGCCAAATGTTACGGCAAGAATAAGATAAACCAGCAAGAATATGCCGCCGCCGTGACGGGCAGCAAGATATGGGAATCTCCAAAGGTTACCGAGACCTACTGCAGAACCGGCAGCGGCAAGGACAAACCCAAGTTTTCCCGAAAAGCTTGAACGTTTTTCGTTAGTCATTTTTCTATCTCCTTAAAGCTTTAATCTAGAAGATTGTACCATAGATTTAATTTATTTGCAATACTTTAACAGGAAAATATTAAAAATATTGTCAAAAACGGTTTTTTCTTTGAAAATAACAAATGCATGTCGGCTTTACAAGTAATGTGACACAATAAATCAGTTTAAGCCGGGACTTAACGTTTTTTGTTGTCGGGCTTCCCGACCGCTTCGTGCCCTCACAGGGTTCGAGTCCCAACATATAAAAGAAAAAAGGAACATCGAACTATGTTCCTACAACTTTCGCGCCGCAAGGGACGCATCTGCTTCGCATCTTAACTGCTCGAAGTCGAGCTTCTCGCACCACTTCGCTAAAAAACAACCGTTTTGGTTGTTTTTCTTAACGCTTCGTGCCCTCACAGGGTTCGAGTCCCAACATATAAAAGAAAAAAGGAACATCGAACGATGTTCCTTTTACTGGCGCGCCGCAAGGGACTCAGATGCTTCGCATCTTGATTGCTCGACGACCGCACAGCGGTTCCCGTCTCGCACCACTTCGCTAAAAAACAACCATTTTGGGTTGTTTTTCTTAACGCTTCGTGCCCTCACAGGGTTCGAGTCCCAACTGATAAAAGCAAAAAAAGAACATCAAACGATGTTCTTTTTACTGGCGCGCCGCAAGGGACTCGAACCCCTGACCTTTTGGTTCGTAGCCAAACACTCTATCCAGCTGAGCTAGCGGCGCAGATGCTGTCTTACGACAGCTTTAATATAATAACACTTTTAAAAATGTTTGTCAAGAGGTTTTACCGAAAAATTTAGATTACTTTTCCAGCACATCAAGAATCTTTCTTCTAAGTATTCCCGCACATCTCACAGAAGCATTTACATTCGGATGACCGTACGTTCCTCTCTGATTCTTATATTCATTAACAGACTTTACAATAAAGCAATAGGTATTCTTATCAGTCTTATTGAATCTTTCTATTGCTTCCTTAAGTTCTTCGTCAAACACGTGAACCATCATACCGTACATCCATATAATAGGAGTTTTGGGATATTTACTTCTAATGTCACTAAGCAAAGCAATAACGCCATCAATAAATTCTTCACTTGTCACATGGGTTCTCTTATCATTTGTTCCACCGTTTACTATAAATACATCGGGAACATAGTCATCGGGAGTAAAGCCGTCAATTCCGCGGGCAGTCTGATTAAAGAACTTAATAAACGGAGTGCCGACCATGTCCCCGCAGGAGTGGCAGATACCTTCACCCGAAATACAGATTGTTCTGATTTCTGCATTAAGAGCCTCAGCCGTAAGATAGGCATATGTTTTGGTACTGTCCTGCTCGTATGTTGTATATTCCATTTTTTCGCCGTCAGCAAGTACACCAAAGCCTGCCGTTATTGAGTCGCCGAGAAACTCGAGCTTTAGTCTCTTTTTATCGGGAACAGGCATAAATTCGGGATTCTTTCCGTAAATCTGCACCTTTTCGACGGATATAGGATTCCAACCCTCGCTTATACGCAATATCTTTACGGTGTGCATTTTATCTCTGAAATTTTCGAGAACAGCAGCCGTTCCCTTTCCGACAACAGAGGTTTTAACTTCAACACTGTCTACAAACACCTTAAAAAAAGCAGGTGTTTCAACGATGTTTTCGCCGAAAAACACGGTAAGTCTGTCGAATTTAGCACAAAACTCAATACCGCTGTTTGACCAGGTAAATGCGGGAACATCATTGACATAATACGGTCTTCCGTGAAGCTTGAAGGACTCGTCTCTTTTTATTTCCATAACTTTAGTATTAAAATTCATAACTTCCTCCGACATAACGGTTTTTCATTAATATACCACAGTTAAATAACAAAATTTGCAGTTATTCTTTAATAAAGTTAAAATTGTTCATATAAGAACAGGCTGAATCTGGCTTCCTTTTACCGCAAGCTTTACCGTATCGCCGAGCTTTGTAAAATCACACACAAGACTTCTTGGTTTACCAATGGCATCATCCTGTCTGAGCGGCACAAAATACACGTTGCGTCTTGCCATCATTCTTCCGAAGTTTTCGGCATTGCCGAGAAGTCCGTCGTTTGATGCAAGGGCTATTACAAGCGGTCTTTCGTTTCTCATATGAGCTTTAGCCGCAAGCGTTACGGGTGTGTCGCATATACCGCAGGAAAGTTTTGCAAGCGTATTCCCCGTACAGGGGCATATACACAGGCAGTCAAGCTTAATTTTCGGTCCAAGCGGTTCTGCATCCTCAAGTGTATGAATAACTTTGCGACCGCACAGCGCTTCTGCATTACTTATAAAGTCTTCAGCTTTTCCGAATCGTGTATCGGTTGTATAGACGTTATACGACATAATCGGTATGACATCTTCACCTGATTTCACAAGCTTTTCAAGCTCATCAAAAGCATATTTGAAATTACAGAACGAACCGCACAAAGCAAATCCCAGCATTAAATTACCCCCTCATCTTCAAGCATATCAAGAATAACACGAGCCTGAACTCTTCCTGCACTAATCGGCAGTTTTTTACCCGGAAGCCCCAGTGCCCATAATGTTTTGAGTCCGCATTTTTTCGCCGCCTCAAAATCGACACCGCCCGGCTTTGATGCAAGGTCTATAACCAGACAGTCTTTTTGCAGACAGCATAAAACATCCTCACCAAGTACAAGTTTCGGAATTGTATTGAAAATAAGCCTGCACGAGGCAACCACGTCACAAACCTTACTTGTATCAATTGGTGAATAACCAAATGCTCTTATCCATTCAAAATCCTTATTTTTCCTTGCAGAAGCATATACATTTGCCCCCATACCCTTCAGCAAATGACACAATGCCTTACCGATACGTCCATATCCCATGACAAGAACAGACATATAACGCAGCGATTCTTTCATCTCATTACTTGCAATTGAAACAGCGCTTTCTGCTGTAAGATATGCGTTTGCAATAACAAGCTCTTCCCTTTCAAAATAGTCTTCAATTTTTACTCCGTATTTTTCGCTTACATCACCGACTCTGCCGCCAAAAAGCATTATGTCATCACTAACTTTAGAAAACAAGTCGCAAAGACCAAGCTTAATATCGGAAAACGGCATAAACAACATTTTTCCATCATTCGATAACGGCATTGGCAGAACTACACATCTGCTTTTATTCAGGGCATCATCAACGCAAGATGCTCTTGTACACAATCCGATATCGCCTGTGAAATTTTCAAACCCGAAAACAGCAACCTCGTAGCCGTTATTTGCAAGCTCTGTGGCAGTATATACTTGTCTCAAATCACCGCCGATAACGGCTATCTTTATATTTTCATCGGAACATTTCATGTAAACTCCTCCAAAACGAGATATACTTCATGTTATGAAAGATACATTTTTTCTGAAACATACAAAAGTTTTGTGACAGCTTTTATAAATCAGCAAAAAAACAAACAATAATTATAAAAATCTATTGAAAATAATCAAAAAAAGTAATATAATTATTTTGTATATTTATATAGTGAGGTAAAGCATGACCGAAAAAATTTTATGCGGCATTAATCCGCAGAAGCAATCAGTAATATTCGGAAACTTTGACAGCAACACAAGAATAATTGAAAATGAATTTGGTGTTGTCATAACATCAAAGACAGACGGCATAAAAATATCCGGCGAAGAAAAGCAGGTAAACCTTGCATCCGACGTTATAGAGAATCTTTTGAAGCTCTCGGAAAGAAACGAAGAACTTAACGAGCAGAACGTAAGATACGTTATAAGCATGGTGTCCGTCGGCAACACGGAAGAGCTTCGCGACTTTTCGGGCGACTGCATTTGTATAACCAGCAAAGGCAAACCTGTAAAGGCTAAAACCTACGGTCAGAAAAATTACATTGAAGCAATAAAAGAAAACACCGTAACCTTGGGTATAGGGCCTGCCGGTACGGGTAAAACATTTCTTGCCGTTGCGATGGCAGTAACTGCACTTCGTACAAAACAGGTGTCACGTATCATTCTTACCCGCCCTGCCGTTGAAGCAGGCGAACGTCTCGGCTTTTTACCGGGCGACCTTCAGAGCAAGATTGACCCATATTTAAGACCCTTATATGATGCTCTATATGAGCTTATGGGTGCTGAGAGCTTTGCACGAAACATGGAACGGGGTGTTATTGAAATTGCTCCTCTTGCTTACATGAGAGGACGCACGCTTGACGATTCATTCATAATCCTTGATGAAGCACAGAACACAACCCCCGAGCAGATGAAGATGTTTTTAACCCGTCTCGGTTTCGGTTCAAAAATCGTAGTTACAGGAGATATTACCCAGATAGACCTTCCGGGCAACACAAGAAGCGGACTTGAGCTTGCCGCAAAGATTATTGAAGGTATACCCGGAATCTGTGTTTTCCACCTTTCCGACAAGGACATTGTAAGACATTCACTGGTTCAGAAGATTATTAACGCTTACGAAAAGTTTGAAAACAAAAAAAGACATGCTGTCGAAAACAAAGAAGTGACAGCATCTTCCGACAACAAGGAAGAAAACGGAGGAAATGAAAATTGAAGCACACAATATACTCAACAAACGATCAGAATAAAATCGAATTATCTGCCGCTCTGAGAAACACCGTAAAGAAAGCAATTGTTGCGGCACTTGATTATCAGGAAATAGACTTTCCCGTTGAAATCTCATTAACCTTTGTGGACAACGAAAAGATACACGAATTAAACAAAGAATACAGGGGCAAGGATGCACCGACAGACGTACTCTCCTTCCCAATGTTCGAAAACGGTGAAATTGAATACGATGACGAATCCGACGAGCCTTGTGCCATCGGTGACATTGTTATTTCTCTTGAAAAGGCAAAAGAGCAGGCAGAAGAATACGGTCATTCTATGGAAAGAGAGGCATCTTTCCTTGCCGTTCATTCGGTTCTTCATCTTCTCGGCTTTGACCACGAAGTAAGTGAAGAAGACGATGAATACATGAAAGAAAGCACCGAAGAAATCCTTTCCTCAATCGGTCTCAGACGTGACATATCCGATGCCGTTGATGGCTCTTCAAAGGTACCTGTAAAGGAACAGAAAACAATGTTTATAAGCCTAATCGGAAGACCGAACGTCGGCAAGTCTACCCTTCTTAATGCCATTGTCGGCGAAAAGGTTGCGGCTGTATCAAAAAAGCCTCAGACAACAAGAAACAGAATAACGGGTATTCACACGGTTGGATGCGAGCAATATGTATTCGTAGACACGCCCGGTCTTCACAAGCCCAAAAACAAGCTGGGTGAATTTATGGTAAATGCCGCGGAAACTGCAATTCCTGACACGGACGCTGTTGTTTTCATGGCTGAGGTCAACGATTCAATTCATCCTCAGGACAGAGAAATAATTGAAAGAATCAAGAAAGCAAAGCTTCCCGCAATTCTTGTTCTCAACAAGACAGACATCTGCAACAAAGGAAAGCTTCTTGACAACATGGCAAAGTTCAACGAGCTTTACGATTTTGTATCGATTATCCCCGCCTCAGCTCTCAAGGGTGAAAACATTGATATCATAATGAACGAGCTTAAGCCTTTTCTTCGTAACGAACCCTGGTTCTATCCCGAGGATATGATAACAGACCAGACGGTAAGAACAATCAGTGCCGAAATAATCAGAGAAAAGCTGCTTCGTCTTCTTGATGAGGAAATTCCCCACGGTACTGCAGTTACCGTTGAAGACTACGAAGAAACCGAAAAACTCATAAAAATAAGAGCCGAGATATACTGCGAAAAGGATGCCCACAAAAAGATTATCATCGGCAAAAACGGTGAAACCTTAAAGAAGGCGGCAACCTTTGCAAGAGAAGATATCGAGGAAATGACCTCAAAGAAGGTATTTCTCGATTTATGGGTAAAGGTTAAAGAAAATTGGAGAGACTCTGAGCTCAACATGGCTCGTCTCGGCTTTAAGAAGGAAGACTAATGGAATTTTCAACCGTCGGTATTGTAATCAAGGAACAATTTCAAGGCGAAAATGACAAGATGCTGACCATTCTTACCCCTGCAAAGGGCAAAATTCATGTATATGCCAAAGGTGTCAGAAAGATTTCAAGCAAAAACGCCTCTGCATGTCAGCTTTTTGTATATTCGGATTTTGAAATAATTGAAAAAAACGGCAGATTTACCGTCAAAACCGCCGTATGCAAGGAAATGTTCTACAACATGCGTTCAAGCATGGAAAAATATTCTCTTGCCTGCTATTTTGCTGATGTTGTGAGTCATACATCAACCGAGCTTAGTGACGAAAGCGACAGTCTTCGTCTTTTGCTGAATGCGTTGTTTGCTCTTGCAAACATGAACGAAATCCCCTTATGGTTTATAAAGGGTGCTTTTGAATTAAAGCTCATGTGCGTTTGCGGATTTATGCCGGATTTTTCATCTTGCTTTGTCTGCGGTAACAAAATCGGAAATTCACACTCTTACACTTTCAGCTTTGAAGAATCGGCAATAATATGCGACAAATGCAAGACTTCTTCAAGCATTCCGTTTTCCTGCACAATTTCCGGCAATACCGCCGTTATGCTTTCATGCATAGCTTCTTCGGAAATATCAAAATTCCTTTCATTTAAATACTCAGACGATATTAAAGAGGATTTTACTTTTATTTGCGAAAACTATCTTATCCACAAAACCGAAAGAACATATGAAACACTAAAAATTTATAAATCTATACTCAATTCACTTGGAGAAAAATGAAAAAACGAAATAACCTGACACTATCCTCAGACAATCTGAATAAACTGTCTTTTGATGACTTTTCCAAAGCAACAAAAACACTTGAGTTTGACAAAATTCTCTCTGTTCTTGCCTCATACTGTCCCGTTGAAGCTGCACACGAAAGAATATTCGAAATTTCCCCCTCGGTTTCTGCCGAAGAAATCAAAAAAAGGCTCAAGGAAACAAGTGAGGCAAAGCTTCTTATACAAACAAAAAGTGCTCCTACCCTCAGTTCTGCAAGAGACATCACCCGGCACATTGCAAGAGCCGACAAAGGCTCATGTCTCAACATGAAAGAGCTGCTTGATATAGGTGCTCTTTTGAGGGTCTGCTCTTCTTTGGGAGTATACTTTGCCAATGTTTCCGAAGAAAGCCTGCTCAACATATATCTTAAAAGAATACATGAAAACAAGTTTCTTGAAGAAAAGATATCAAAATGCATAGTTTCCGAAGACATTATGGCGGATACCGCCTCCGATACTCTTTACGAAATAAGAAGAAAAATTAAAAATGCCTCCTCAAAGGTTAAGGAAGTACTGAATAAATATATTTCAGGCGACTCTAAGTATCTTCAGGAAAACATTGTCACTACCCGTAACGGCAGATATGTAATCCCGGTTAAAGCCGAGTACAAAAATGAAATCAAAGGTCTTGTTCATGATGCATCCGCTTCCGGTGCTACGGTTTTTATCGAACCCATGGGTGTTGTTGAAGCAAACAATGAGTTAAGAACTCTTGAAGCACAGGAAAAGATTGAAATCGAAAGAATACTTTACGAGCTGACAAGCGACTGTACAAGATTTTCAGCAGATTTACTTGACAGCTTTGAGGCTATTTGTACTTTAAGTATAATATTTGCCAAAGCCGAGTTTTCACTTGCCTATGACTGCTGTGAGCCCGTCATAGGCAATGACAAATATCTGAGACTCAACGAAGCAAGACATCCGCTTCTGGACAAAAACAAGGTTGTGCCCACAAACATATATCTGGGAAAATCCTTTACGACCCTCGTAATTACCGGTCCTAATACCGGCGGTAAAACCGTAACTTTGAAAACTATCGGTCTTTTATCGCTTATGGCACAATCGGGACTTCATATTCCTGCAAAAGACGGCTCTACCCTTCCCGTTTTTGACGGAATACTTGCAGATATTGGTGACGAACAGAGCATCGAACAGTCACTTTCGACTTTCTCCGCTCATATGGTAAATATTGTTGATATTCTGACAAGATATTCGGCAAATTCCCTTGTGTTATTCGATGAACTCGGAGCCGGCACCGACCCTATTGAAGGTGCGGCACTTGCCCAGACAATCCTTGAAACTATAACCGAACGCGGTGCTTTATGTGCCGCAACAACTCACTATGCAGAACTAAAAGCATATGCTCTTGATGCAAAGAATGTAACAAACGCATCATGTGAGTTTGACATCAAAACACTTAAACCCACATACCGTCTTATGATTGGTATGCCGGGCCGTTCAAATGCCTTTGCAATTGCAAGAAAACTTGGACTTTCAGAGGGAATTATAAACCGTGCCAACAGCAAAATCAACAAAGAAACACGCTCTTTCGAGGGTCTCATCGGCAAGCTTGAAGAAGACAGAATTGAACTAGAGACTCAAAAAGAGCATGCCAAAAAGCTTAAAGAAAAAGCACAGGCAATGTTCGATGTTTCAGAAAAGCAGAGACTGGAGTTTAACAGACGTCTTGAAGAAGAAGGAGAAAAGGCAGAAGCCAAAGCAAATGAGCTTTTGGAACGCGCAAGAGAAAGCGCAGACTTTGTTTTTGCCGAGCTTCAGGAAATTCAAAGAAAGAAAGACGCAGAAAACTTCAAGGAGCTTTTAGCTAAGAGTCAGGATGAAGTACGAAAGGCTCTCGGTATTGCGGAGCTTAACAATAAAATCGGTGAAAAAATTGAAGCAGAATACAAGCCTCCGAGAGATTTTGTCAAGGGTGACAATGTAACTATAGCTTCTCTCGGCAAGCAAGGTGTTATTGACAAGATTGACGGCGAAAAGGTTACGGTTCTTATAGGCTCGGCAAGGTTTAACACAAAGCTTAAAGAACTCAGACTTATCACCGAAAAGAAAGATGACAAGAAAAAGTCGGGTGCAAGAACACCCAGAAAGATAATGGAAGCCAAGAGCGAAGTAGACGTTCGCGGATTTATAGCCGACGATGCAATTTTTGTTGTTGACAAATTCCTTGACGATGCTGTACTTTCGGGTCTTGTAAATGTTAGAATTATTCACGGAAAAGGAACAGGTGCTCTCAGAAAGGCACTTTGGGACTACTTCAAACGTGACAAGAGAATCGCTGAGTTCAGAATGGGAACATTTGGTGAGGGCGACTCGGGCGTTACGGTTGTAACTTTAAAATAAAGGAGAAAACACTATGAAAAAATATTTGTTTTTTATCTTAGCTATGATTATTCTTAGTCTTTGCTCATGCAAGAAAGAGCCCCAAGTTTCATCAGCTGCAAATATCCTTAACAAGCCTGTTGCAAATCAGGAACAGCAAGAGAAAGAAACACTCAGTGAAAATGTCATAAAACCCGATTTTGACAAGGCAGAACTTGATAAAAAATTCGGAACAGAAGAAATCTATATCGTAAAGACCTACAAGGAAGATAACCATGAGGAATTTGAACACTTCCTTGACGAAAACATGATTTTTACTAAGGTCAGTCATTATCAGCTCAGCGACGGAAGCTGGAAAACAGATGACTACTCCTATAAATACAAGCTTGAAATTTCGGGAGTAATGAACAATGCTGCATGCGGCACAATCTATCACATTTTATCAAACAACGATGACATAACCTTTGATATGGCATGGAAAGCTGCCGGCTACTCTAGCAATACTGAAGACTATTTCAAGCCCGAAGATGCAATTATCGTCGGTGTGGGAAAATTTGATATTGACAGCAATTAAACTTTGTGATAAAATTATCAATGTAAAGAATCCGACCTGAAGAATTTTTCTGAAAGCAGGATGCAGTACATCAATCTAACACATTCCCCTTTTAGGTGAACTATGCTTACTTTGACTGCATTCTGTTTTAGGATGCAGTCATTTTTTTATTAAGGAGAAAATTGGAATGGAAACGAGAGTTGCCGTTATGGGTATAATTGTATCCGAAACGGAATCGGTTGAAAAGCTGAATGCACTGCTTCATGAGTACGGTAAGTACATAATCGGCAGAATGGGTATTCCCTACCGTGAAAAGAATATAAGCGTTGTATCTGTTGCCATTGATGCACCGCAGGACGTAATTGCAGCACTGTCGGGAAAAATCGGAAAACTTGAAGGAATTACAGTTAAAACCGCATATTCCAACGTAATAACAAATGAACAAAGTTAAAGATTTTATTGAAAAACTGAATAAAAACAAAAGTCTTTCACTTGATGAATACAGATTCATTCTTGACAATTACACCGGTGAAGATGCCGAATTTGCAAAAAATCTCGCTGTAGACATAAGAAAATCCGTTTACGGAAACTCGGTATACATCCGTGGTCTTATTGAAGTATCAAACTACTGCAAAAACGGCTGTCTATACTGCGGAATTAACCGTGACAACAAATCGTGTTTACGGTACAGGCTGACAAAAGAAGAAATCCTTTCATGCTGTGAAAACGGATATAAGCTTGGTTTTCGCACCTTCGTATTACAGGGCGGTGAGGACAATCATTTTACGGATGAATTTGTATGTGACACGGTTCGTAAAATCAAGAAAAGATACCCGGACTGTGCCGTAACGCTTTCACTCGGCGAAAAAAGTTATGACAGCTACAAGGCTCTGTATGATGCCGGTGCCGACAGGTATCTTCTTCGTCACGAAACGGCAGACAGCGAGCATTATTCTAAGCTCCATCCAAGTGATTTAACCTTAGAGAACAGAATGGAGTGTCTTCACAATCTTAAAAAGATTGGTTTTCAGACAGGCTGCGGAATAATGGTGGGAAGTCCCTATCAGACAAACGAGCACATTGCAAAGGATTTAAAATTCATCGAAGAATTTGACCCGCAGATGTGCGGAATAGGTCCTTTTCTTCCCCACAAGGACACGGTTTTTGCAGACTTTGAAAAGGGTTCATTTGAGTTGACGCTGTTTTTACTGTCACTTATACGCATAATGAAGCCGTCTATTCTTTTGCCGTCAACTACAGCCCTCGGAACACTCAAAGACGGCGGCAGAGAAATGGGTATCTTAGCCGGAGCAAACGTAATTATGCCCAATCTTTCACCCGATACGGCTAAAGACAAATATATGCTCTATGACAACAAACTTCGAACAGGTCTTGAAAGTGTTGAAGGGCTTGAAAATCTGAAAAAGAAATTTGCGGATATCGGATATGAAATTGTAACCGACAGAGGGGATTATAAGAGTTAGGAGTTAGGAGTTAGGAGTTAGGAGTTTTTACTTTTAAATATACGAGTTACAGAAAGGACTGTTACAGATAATGGCAAAATTTGATTTGAAATCACTTAAAGCTGAAGAATTTATCAACCACGAGGAAATCCTCGAAACTCTTGAATATGCAGAAAACAACAAGCACAACAGAGAGCTTATTGAAGCAATTTTGGAAAAGGCAAAACCCAAGAAAGACGAAGCAGGTACTCACTCTGTAGGTCTTACACACAGAGAAGCTTCCGTTCTTCTTGCTTGTGACATTCCTGAGCTTAACGAAAAAATGTATGAGCTTGCCCGTCAGATAAAGCAGGATTTTTACGGCAACAGAATTGTAATGTTCGCGCCTTTATATCTTTCAAACTACTGTGTAAACGGCTGTACATACTGCCCTTACCACTATCAGAACAAGCACATTTGCCGAAAGAAACTTACACAGGAAGAAGTTGAAAAGGAAGTAATTGCACTTCAGGACATGGGTCACAAGAGACTTGCCATTGAAGCGGGTGAAGACCCCGTAAACAACCCCATTGAATATATTTTGGAATGCATTGACACCATCTACAAGGTAAAGCACAAAAACGGTGCAATCAGAAGAGTTAATGTCAACATTGCGGCAACTACCGTTGAGAATTACAAAAAACTCAAAGATGCGGGAATCGGTACATACATTCTCTTCCAGGAAACATATCACAAGGAAACCTATGAGACACTTCACCCCACAGGTCCAAAGCACAATTATGCTTACCACACCGAAGCCATGGACAGAGCCATGGAAGGCGGCATTGACGACGTAGGTCTCGGCGTACTCTTCGGACTTGAATTATACAAGTACGAATTTGCAGGTCTTATCATGCACGCAGAGCACCTTGAAGCTGTACACGGTGTAGGACCTCACACAATAAGTGTTCCGAGATTAAAGAGAGCCGACGACATTGACCCCTCGAAGTTCGATAACGGCATTGACGACGAAACCTTCAAGAAGATTATCGCCTGCATAAGAATTGCTGTTCCATACACAGGTATGATTATTTCGACAAGAGAAAGTGCAAAAGTCAGAGGCGAAGCTTTACAGCTTGGAATTTCACAGATAAGCGGTGCTTCAAGAACCTCTGTCGGCGGATATGCAGAAGAAGAAAGACCGCACGACACAGAACAGTTTGATGTGTCGGATGAACGAACTCTTGACGAGGTTGTCCGCTGGCTTATGGAAATGGGTCATATTCCCTCTTTCTGTACGGCATGCTACCGTGAAGGCAGAACGGGCGATAGATTTATGAGTCTTTGCAAGACAGGTCAGATTCTCAACTGCTGTCACCCCAACGCACTTATGACTCTTTCCGAATTCTTAGAGGACTATGCTTCACCCGAAACAAAGAAGCTCGGTTATGAAATGATTGAAAAAGAGCTTCTCAACATCCCCAAAGAAAAGGTAAGAGAAATTGCAAAGAGCAACATTGAAGCAATAAGAAACAACAACAAGAGAGACTTCAGGTTCTAGACATAAAAAAAGAGAGTTTGGATTACTCCGGACTCTCTTTAATTTATATAAGTTCCACAACAATGTCTTTTACAATATAGTCCACAGGTCTGTCGCCGGCAGGCGATGAATAAACTGAAAAATTATCAATACTTGACGGCTTATAGTAACCGGGAACTGTATAGCTGAACAAATATTCATACCATCCGTCTTCCAAAGCGACCGTTTCAATCTGCGTCGGCGAATGGTGTTCTATTTTTATTACATCGTCGGGAAAACAGAAATTACATCTGATATTCTGATTTTTTGCATCACCGCTTAAACTTTTTGCTTTATAGGAAATCCGGTATTCCCTGCCTGCACAGAACATCATTCTGAGGTTCAGATGGCACCAGCACTTCTTCTCAGGGTCTTTACTGTGAAGGAAAATGGCATTGCTATCATAGTCATTATCAAACAAAACCGTGCTATTCCATTTATAACTGAAAATCTTACTGCCAAGAGCTGATATTTGTGTGTCAATACCCGAACTATCTTTTTCAGATGCTCCCAGCCTTATGGCAGAAGGAGTCAAACCCGCAACACTTTTGAAAACATTATTTAATGTTCTGATAGTGTCAAATCCGCAAAGAAATGCTATTTCGGAAATGCTTTTTTCTGATGCTGTTATAAGTTCAATTGCCCGGTCTACCCGCAAACGGTTAAGGTAGTCTTTAAAATTATGACCTGTAAGCTTTGGAAACAGTGCTGAAAGGAATGACTTATTAAGTCCCGAAACATTTGACAGAATCTCAAGGTTGATTTTTGACTTGGCGTAGTTTTCCTTAATATAATCAAGTGTTTTGTCAAACTTTTCGATTGTTTCAACACTGATGTTCTGATTAAACTCCATTGTGTCTGAATCTTCCGGCACTTTATCCGTTGCAAAATCGCTTTTCTTTCTCTGACCGTAAAAAGACACAAGTATTGAGCAAAGGCTGGAGCACAGGTTTCTTATAACCGATTTATCATTACCGTTCTGTTTTAAATATTCGCAAATACTGCTAAGCAAATTTTTATCAACATCATTTACACTTAAAGTATCACCTGCAATTACAAAACTGTTTCGTATAGGTTTATTGCCAAGCAAATTCTGATAGGATACAGGAAAACGAAACAGCTCATATTCACAAGATCCCATGCAAAAGCATCTGTGAACATCGGAGCTTGCTATAACTGCATAGTCACCTGCCGAAGCATCACAGACAGACTGAGACATATCGGTTCTTAACCGTATTATTCCTTTTTTTATGTATATTATTTCGATGCAGTTATGGCAGTGATATTCTTCACAGGAAGAAGACTCAATAAATTCATATTCAAATTCGGTAACGTTATCACGATTATATTTCACAATGTCACCCCCCTTTGAAATTATGATAACACTAAATTAAAGAACTTTCAAGCAAAAATAAAATATTTTCTATGATTTGATATAAAATTTCTTGTGTTGCAGATATTTTTGTAATAAAATTATTGTGTAGAAAGCAATTTTTCAGAAAGGAAGACAAAACATGAAAAGATTTTCACGTTTAGCCGCAATTATCATAATGGCACTTATTCTTTCATTGGCAGCCTTTGCTGCTTCTCCCGGTCTCAATGCTCTTACGGGAACAACAGAACCCGAGACATTCGACGACATGACTTCCCTTCCCTCCACCGTTAAAAACGCTGTTCTTGACGACAGCCCCATATCGGGTGATAGCGGTAAAGTTTTAAGACACTATGTAGGCGAAAGCATTACGAGTGAATACGCTACAATAGGCTTTGCTTTCAATCCTGCCCTCGACAGAAACCGTCCTTATCAGATTTCCTTCAAGGCTTACAAGTGGTCAAGTGATGCCTCTGTAGGTGTTACAAACACAGAGCTCTGGATTATGAAGAACGGCACAGCAGGTTGGCAGATAGCACAGCAAATTGGCTCTTTTGCGTCGGGAAAAAACAGCTGGTACGAACACAGCTACAATGTAGCAACCTTCGGTTCTCTTACAAACAAGAACACAGGTGCAATAGATACAACCGACATCAACACCGTTTATTTTGAATGGCATTATGATTCCCTTTCCAGCTATAACTCGACCGAAAAAATTTATATTGACGATGTTTCCATCATCCCTGCATACAAGGTTACATATCTTGACGAAGACGGAACAGAGCTCAAGGTAACTTACGAGAGTCTGACAGGCTCAAGCTTTGAACCCATAGTCAGTGTGGCTGATGCAAACAACGGCATCATCGGATGGTCAAAAGCAAACGACGGAACGGTCGATGAATCAATCGTTCTCAACAACACAGACCTTACCCTTTATGCAGTTTACGACAACAATCTCAATTTCAACCTCAAAGCAGACAAGACACTTCTCATAAAGTCAGGTGATGTTGCCTCTCTTACAACAAATCTCTGGCACAGAAACGGTGTAGACGGCATTACCGTTTCCTACTCTGTTGCAGAAGGTGCATCCTTTGTAACTCTCAAGGATAACGGCAACGGCAGTGCAACCGTAACTGCAAAAGCAGAAGGTTTGGCAACCATTACTTGTAAAGCCTCCACAGGTGAAACAGAGGACATCTGCATTCTCTGCGACTATCATACAATTGATGTAGAGCAAGCAGTGCAGACTGTTCCTACAATTGCCGCATCCAACTGGCTCTATGACCACACAGGTGCTACTTTCGATGAAACCGAGGGCGCATGGGCTGTCAGGAAGAGAACCGACGTGTTAAAACCCGACGGCACTACATATTACAACAACGGCTTTCTTTCAATCAGTGCTTCTGTTGACACTTCTACATACAAGTATCTTCTCTTCAGAGTGAAGGCTGACCGATCCACCTCATTCCAGGTAAGAATGAACAAGGGTGGAACCTATTATTCTGCTACATATCCTACAATTGCCGCAACTACCGGCCAATATGTTGATGTTGCTGTTGATATATCAACACCTGTTTCCCAAGGCACTATCAGCCAGTATGTTCTCGGTGTTACAAACCACCACGATACAGTTTATATCAAGGACATCACCCTTTCAAATATCCCTACATACGAACCCGAAATTCCCGAAATCAAGGTATTGAAGCTTATAAAGACAGCTTCTACGCTTTCGGGTGACGGTGCATCGGCGTCTGTTCAGGCTCAAGCATTCTCGAACAAAGCTTCTGCTGTAAATGTCGCTTGGAAATCAAGTGATAGCTGTGTTGCTGTAAAAAATGACGGTAACGGCTATGCAACACTTAAAGCCATGAGTGACGGCACAGCCACCATTACAGCTTATGTTTCGGGTGACGAATCTATTTCCGAAAGCTTTAATGTTACAGTATCGGGACAGCGTGAAAAACAGGCAGTATATGACATCAGAATCCTCTTCTGGGGTGCATCCACAACAAAGCACGGTCCCGCTGCAAGCCTCGGCTGGTACGGTGACTGGGGTATGGCGGCATCCGCTGAAGAAAACGACTATGTTCATAAGCTCGTTTCCTATCTCGAAGAAGAATACTATCCTTCAAAGGTCACATTTGAAATTATTGCAAACTCCGAATGGGATGCTGCTATAAGCCCCGAAACGGACGTAAACAAGGACTGGACAACTCACGCAAAGTACCTTGAAATTGAAAGTGCAGTCAAAACCTTAAGACCTAACATCATCATGACAGCTCAGACGGGTAACATGAAGGCAGATGCCAACGGCGATGTAGCTTATAACGCATACAAGCAGATGTACGACATGATGTTCTCCTACTGTCCTGATGCTATTATTGTTGCCCAGTACTGCGGAACATGGCACAGTGCTATGAAGGAAGAATTTATGGCAAGACTCGGACAAAACTACAGCGACAAAAACTTCTTCCTTCTTCACAACGACGTTGCAGGTGTTCCCGAATATCTTGCTCCCGAATTTGAAAATTCGGGTGTTGCAAATCACTGGGGCGACAAGGGTCACGAAAGAGTTGCACAGCAGTGCTTTGCTCTTGCAAATCCCGTTATTCCCGCAGTTATTGAACCCACCTACATTTACATTCCCGAATCCATAGAAATTAACGGCGAAAGCAGCATTTCCGACAAAGGGAGTTCAATCCAGCTCACAGTCAAAGCAACACCTTCCGATGCTTCCACTGATGTCAGCTGGAGTGTTGATAATACTGATATTGCTATTATTAGCAAAAACGGTCTTCTTTCGGCGTTAAATAACGGTACTGTAACGGTTACTGCAACAAGCAGCTTCGACGACTCTGTTAAGGCTACTCATACAGTAAAGATTACAGGTCAGACTGATACATATACCCTCACATATGCGGCAGGCACAACAGATACAGTTACAGGTCTTCCCGAGGCCGATGAATACGCAGGAAGCAATTATACGCTCTCATCTGCAATTCCTCTTCGTGATAAATATACCTTTATCGGCTGGGGACTTAATGAAAACGCGTCTGAAACTGTAACAACACTTGACGTTAAAGAAAATACTACTGTATACGCAATCTGGAAAAAGACCGACGGCTTTGAATTTGACGGCGAATACGACGAAAACGCAGGCTTTATCTATGGCTTCAGTATCGACGGCGGCTTCCATGCAAAGGTTTCCGACGGCCACTTGTGGTCAACATGTACGGCGGGTACAAAGGTAAACTTCAAGACACCTGTTCTCGAAATCTTTGATGCAAACATACTTTCCTTCGGTCTTACCAGTGCATACACAGACGAAAACGGCACGGTTGAGCTTACGGTAAAAACCACAAGCGGCAACAAGGTTTACGTATTCCCGCTTACATCTACAGGTTACACAACATATGTTGCTGACATCTCAGCTCTCTCGGGTGCTGTTACGGGTGTTGAAATCTATGTAAATGCAGCACCTACCGACAACGCAGCCTTTGATATCAGCCTTGACTATATCAGATTCTCGTCTGTCACTTCTCTTAATAAGGATGAGACCGAATTTGTTGTCACAGACGGCAATGTTTATGTATCAAGCCTTGATTTCTCCGATGCGTTTGAAATAACAACATCAGCAGAAAATACCGACAAAATAAGAACTGCTCTTGATTCGGGTTATTCCGTAATTCTTTCGGGAACTGACAAGGTATATGCCGGCGGTGTAAAGAACGGTGCCAATATTACTGTCAATGTTCTGACAAACGGCTCAATTTTTACAAAATCCATAGCAGATATTTACACGTTTGACGGCACTGCCTTTGCCGAAAACGAAGTATTATCCGATTCACTTGCCTCATATAATGTTTCATCCATTAGAACAAAAGAGCCTCAGGGCATAAGAGCAAAGGCATCTGTCAGCAGCAACCTTTATCTTGAAGATACTGTTGAAGAATACGGCTTTGCAATTTCAAGATACGATTATATAACAAGCGGAAAAATTGCAGATGTTGTTATGAATGATGAGTATTTATCAAAGGGTCTTGTGCTTTACGGTAAGACATTCTGCAAGAGTGATAACATCCACAAGGTATATGAAAAAGACGACGAAACAGAAGTCTATGCAGCAGTTCTTACAAATATACCAATGCGCAAAGATGCACTCACAACAGTTCTTGTATTCCGTCCATACATAAAGCTTTCAAACGGCAGCTTTGTCTACGGTACACCTATTTCAAAAACTCCATATGAGGTTGCGGTTTCACTTTACTATGACTCCAACACAGACGAAACCTCAAAGGCGGCAGCATGGGAAATCATACAACTTGTCGGCGATCCCTTAGATAAAGACATCGGAATTGATCTTGATGATTTGTTCAGCTAAACCACAGCAAATACTCCTGCAGGATTTCTGCAGGAGTTTCTTTATGTAATAATGCCAAATTCCTTGACATAAATGTGCAAAACTGATATAATAAAATGAAATATGGTAAAGTGAGGTGAGAGCTTTGGGAATCATAAACGTACTTGACAAGCAGACGGCAAACCTTATAGCCGCAGGTGAGGTAGTGGAAAGACCTTCCTCGGCAATAAAAGAGATGCTGGAAAACTGTGCAGATGCCGGCAGTACAAGTATTACAGTTGAAATAAAAAACGGCGGTACTTCCTTTATAAGAGTTACCGACAACGGCTGCGGTATACTTCGGGAAGATGTCCCGAAGTGTATTCTCCGCCACGCAACAAGTAAAATTAAAACAGGTGCAGACCTTGAAGCTATAGGTACATTCGGTTTTCGCGGTGAAGCACTTGCCGCCATTGCGGCCGTATCAAAGGTCAGAATACTCACAAAGCATATAGATGAAGACACAGGCACAATGTATGAGTGTCACTTCGGTGATGAAGTTATAATGACAGATGCAGGCTGTCCTCAGGGCACAACGATTACTGTCGAAAACATCTTTGAAAACGTGCCTGCAAGACGCAAGTTCTTAAAGAAAGACTCCACCGAGGCACTTTCTGTTATGGCAGTGTGCGAAAAATTTGCTCTTTCAAGAAGTGAAATTGCCCTTACCTTTATCTCAAATAACGAAGTTAAGCTTCAAACTCCCGGTGACGGCAATCTTAAAAGTGCAATTTATGCCTGCATGGGCAGAGAATTTGCCTCTGTCCTCTACCCTGTTGACTATGAGCTTTCAAAGGTAAGAATACACGGTTTTATTGCAAAGCCCGAATTTTCACGTCCCAACAGAAACATGCAGAATTTCTTTGTAAATAACCGTTATATACGTTCCCGTACCATGCTTGCCGCCCTTGAAGAAGGCTTCAGAGGCTTTTGTCCTACAGGTAAATTTCCTGCCTGCGTTCTGTTCTGTGATATTGACTTAAGACTTGTTGATATTAATGTACATCCCGCAAAGCTTGAAATAAAGTTTACCGATGAAAAAAGCATATTTGATGCCATTTACTTTGCAGTCAAAAATGCCCTGAGTCAGGCAGTAAGGTTTTCGGGATTCACCAATGACGAGGAAGTATTCCCAAAGGTTGAAAGAGCCAATGAACAGACTGTTGTTGAAGTGAAAAAGCAAGAGCCTGAAACAAAGGCTAAAGAGCCCTACAAAGCACCGAGTACTCCCCCGTTATATACTTCACCCGTAAGCTATGACACAAAGCCGAAATCAAGTTCCGATAACAATGAATCCAATAAGCTTGATTTTTTAAAGGATATTTATGTTCCGCCGATGCCCGAAAAAACAGCTCCCGAATTTATCCCAAAGCCTGTAAAACAGGAAATCAAGATAACCGAAATCGGCGAAAGCATAAAACAGGAAATAAAGCCTGTCGAAGTGCAGAAAACAATCCCTGTTGAAGTATTCAAGCAAGAGGAAATTACCCCCGAAAAGAAAAAACAGTCACCCATTTACATTGGTGAAGCGTTTAGTACATACATTGTTGCGCAGAACGGTCAGAGTTTATATCTTGTGGATAAACATGCGGCTCATGAACGCATTATCTACGAAAAGTTAAAGAAACCCGACCACGAAAACTCGGCACAGTATCTCTTAGAGCCGATAAATGTTGTTTTGACACCCAAGGAAGCCGAGGCTGCAATGGAAAACAAGGAATATTTTGAAAAAATCGGCTTTGACTTCGATGAATTGGGAGCAAACACGGTAATTATCCGTTCAATCCCCACTCCTATATCTCAAAGCGATACAAAGGATGTATTTACATTCCTTGCAGGAAAGCTTTCTGAGGGCAACAGCAAGAGCGCAGGCGAAATATTCGACAGAGCACTGTTTACCGCCGCCTGCCGTGCCGCAATTAAAGCCGGTGACAGGCATACGGATTTTGACAACAAGTATATACTTGATGAAATTTTCAACAACGAGGCAGTGCTCTACTGTCCTCACGGAAGACCCGTTATTTACGAATTTACAAAGCAGAAGCTTGACAAGATGTTTGACAGGCTTTAATCGAAAGGAATTATAAATGTTTAAGGTACTCAAAAAAGAAGGATTTGCACGCCGCGGCAGAATGGAAACCGTCCACGGAACAATAGAAACACCCGTATTCATGAACGTCGGCACTTCTGCCGCCATCAAGGGTGCTGTTTCAACCGACGACTTAAAGGAAATCAAGTGTCAGGTTGAATTATCAAACACATATCACCTGCATATCAGACCCGGTGATGAATTAATCAAGGAAATGGGCGGTTTACACAAGTTTTTTAACTGGTCGGGGCCGGTCCTTACCGACAGTGGCGGATTTCAGGTGTTTTCCCTTGCAACGCTCAGGAAAATTTCCGAAGAAGGTGTGCATTTTGCTTCCCACATGGACGGCAAACGAATCTTTATGGGACCTAAGGAAAGTATGAAAATTCAGGCTAACTTAGGCTCTACCATTGCTATGGCATTTGACGAATGTATTGCAAACCCTGCCGAGCTTAACTATGCGAGAAACAGTTGTGCAAGAACTACACGCTGGCTTAAAATCTGTATTGACGAAGTTAAAAAGAACAATCAGATGGAGGATGCAGTAAATCCCAATCAGCTTCTTTTCGGTATCAATCAGGGTTCAACCTTTGAAAAGTTACGAATTGACCACATGAAGTCAATTGCCGAATACAGAGACGACCTTGCAGGCTTTGCAATCGGCGGTCTTGCAGTCGGCGAAAGTGCAGAGGAAATGTATCACACAATCGAGGTTGTAGAACCTTACATGCCCGAGGACAAACCGAGATACCTTATGGGTGTCGGAACACCCGGCAACATTTTAAATGCAGTAAAACGCGGTGTTGACTTCTTTGACTGCGTAATGCCAAGCAGAAACGCAAGACACGGAAATCTCTTTACTTCTAAAGGCTTCATGAACTTAAACAACGAAAAGTATGCAAAAGATTCAAGACCTATTGAAGAAGGCTGTCAGTGTCCTGCATGCAGAAGCTATTCACGCTCTTACATCAGACACCTGTTCAAAGCAAGAGAGCTTCTCGGAATGCGTCTTTGCGTGCTTCACAATCTATACTTCTACAACGTGCTTATGGAAAGAATCAGAGAAGCACTTGATGAGGGTAGATTTGAGCAGTTCTATAATGAGAATATTGAGATTCTGGAATCGAGATTACAAGATTGAATATAACAAAAAGAGGAAGCACAAGGCTTCCTCTTTTAATTTACATAAGCTGCTGCTCATTAATTATCAACTTAAATTCAAGTCCCAATTTTTCGCAAGCCTTTCTGCAAAGCACCATACGGTTTAGGAAAATCTCAAAGTAATTTACAACCGAGCTTACCTTGGTATCAACTTCAAGCTTTAATTTAAGAAGTGTTTTTTCGCCATTTATCTTGATAGACGACTTCTTTACAGAGTAGTTTACTCTGTCGTGAATATCAAAGCTCGGAAGGTCGGTATTTCTTACTCTTGTATATCTTACATCGCTCTTATCGGCAATAATAAGAGCCGCCGCAATGGGATTTACAGGCACACCGTCACCTTCGTCGTGGTTACCGATTGCGGTAGTAATTGTGGCAACATCCTCAGGCTCAAAACCGAGGTCAGTAAGAATCTTGAATGCCATTATAGCTCCGCTTTGTGAGTGGTCTACCCTGTTTACAAGATTTCCTATATCGTGCATATAGCCTGCGATTTTTGCAAGCTCAATGTCATGCTCGGAAAAGCCAAGAGTTTCGAGAATATATGCAGCATCCGTCGCAACCTTCGTAACGTGGGCAAAGTTGTGTTCTGTATAGCCAAGAGCTTCAAGTGAGGCATCGGCTTTCTTTATATATGTGTTTATAGTCTCATTCTTTCTTATTTCATCAAAAGTAATCATAAACTCTCCTTTTTATCTTCTCTCTTCAAGAGCAATTGAGCTGATGGTAACAGGTTTATAGCCATGATTATGACACCAGTCAACCGTTCTGAATATTCTTTCTTTATAATCAGGCTCATACATGAAGTAATCTTCATAGAAATACTGCTCGTGTATCAAAAGATAGTGGAAGCAATTGTTCTGACGGCTGCTTATATCTTCCATATAACCGTCAATTTTATCAAGGTCAACCTCATTTATAACAATATCGTCCTTAACAAAAATTATGTCCTCTTTATTATCAACCCAGAAATCTCTGTCAAAAACATGCTTTGTCTGTTCCTTGTCGAGATAATACGAAACATACGGGTCGCCGTTTTCGTCAAAAGTAAAATATCCGTCAATGCACCTGAATCCGAGATTTCTGAAGGCTCTTGTTGCCCAAAGATTTGAGTTTGCCCAATGCTGAGAAGTAATATTGGATGTCACTTCTTTACCGGCAAAGCGCAAAATTTCTTTTTCGACAAGTCTACCCTCACGCATAACCTGTTCATAGGTAGCATCTTTATAAGGACTGTCGGGATGGTCGGCATTGGCATGGAATGTGAACTTTAACCATTCGCCGTTGGCAATAAACTCGTCTTTATATTTATCGGGAAACATGGAAAGATTGAACTTCTTGTCGTCCGTTTCATAGTATATGTGCATATGGACATAAGTACCATACTTTTCGTGAAGCTCTTTATAAATTGCAAGAAACGGGTCATCAAAGATTGATTTATACTCATCCTGATGCTCATATATGTTCTGAAAACATCTTATAACGTCGTCTACGCCGAATCTGTAGGTTTTATAGCCGTTCTTGAACCAGTACACATAGATTGTTACAATTTCGTTTGAATCGGTATCAACAGCCTCAACAGCGTTTCTGTATGCATCGAGATATACTTCAGCAGTATATACCCCGTCTTTTTCGGAGGCAGAAACGCCGTTTATTGCAAGATTTCTTCCGCTTTCACAGGATACGGAAACATTTACAAGTATACCGTCCTCAAAAGCCTTACCGTCTGCATTTGTAAACAAAACATCTCCGTCAATCGGGAAAATAAACTTCATAACACCGCTCCGTCTCAAATCAAAATAGGCACATTGTCCAAAGAATATTATACCATATTTTCACAATTTTTCAACACATTTTTACAATAAAATATTGATAAAAAACTTGACGAAAACACTCTTTTATTATATAATAAATTGTTAAATGTATAATTATGCCCAAAAATAAGGAGGCGCACATTATGGAACGCATAAGCAAAGAGAATTACTACCTTGATATAGCACAGACGGTTGCCGCAAGAAGCACCTGTTTAAGACGTAAATTCGGTGCAATTATCGTGTCCAACGACTCAATTGTTTCTACAGGCTATAACGGTGCACCCAGAGGCAGAAAGAACTGCTCGGACCTCGGCACTTGCATGAGAGAAGAACTGAATATTCCCAGAGGCGAAAGATACGAAATGTGCAGAAGCATTCATGCAGAACAGAATGCTATCATTGCCGCCGCAGCTCATCAGATGATGGGTTCTACCCTCTACCTTGCATGCGTTGATGCACCTACGGGACAGCTTATGGGCGGTACCTGCTGCTGTCAGATGTGTAAGCGTAATGTTATCAATGCGGGCATCGAAAAGGTTGTAGTACGTGAAACTCCCACAGAGTACACAGTATACAACGTAAAGGACTGGATTGACGACGACGACAGCCTTTCGGGCAAGTTCGGTTATTAAAATGAAAAAGGTTTTATTTGTCTGCACAGGTAACACCTGTCGAAGTCCTATGGCAGAGGCTGTATTTAACCACCTTGCCGACGGAACAGATTTTTGCGCTTTTTCATGCGGAATTTACGGTGACGGTGTTTCGCCTATAAGTCATAATGCAAAGGCGGTTCTTGCGGAAAAAGGCATTGAATTTACTCACACATCGACTCCTGTTGCGGAAGAATTGCTTAAAGACGCAGACTACATTATCGGCATGAGCGGTAATCATTCGAGAAGTCTTATTGCAATGTACCCGAAATATTCAGACAAAATATATGCCTTGCCCAAGGACATTTCCGACCCGTACGGCGGTGACATGGATGTTTACAAACAGTCGCTTTGTGAAATTGAGGAATGTGTCAAACAGCTTATAAAAACCCTTCTTGACGAGGATGCTTATGGAAATCAGACAACATAAAAAGGAAGATCTTGGGGCAATTGCCGAAATTGAAAAATTAAGCATAAATCCCCCGTGGTCATACAGTGCCGTGTGCTCTTTTTCAGAGTGTGAAACGAGCAGGATTCTGGTTGCCGAATGTGACGGCATTGTCGCAGGATATATAACATATTCGGTGGTACTTGACGAAGTACAGATTGCAAATGTTGCTGTCCATCCCGAATACAGACGTAAAGGCATTGCAGAAAAGCTTCTGACTACGCTTTCTGAATCGGCAAAACTAGATAATATGTTTATAATAACCCTTGAAGTCAGGCAGTCAAATGAGCCGGCAATAAATCTTTACACCAAGTGCGGATACACCGAGGTCGGAAAACGCAAAAACTACTACAAAAATCCCGCCGAGGATGCAATTCTCATGAACCTTACCCTTTAATGAAAGGACATTATAAATGCTTATTTTAGGATTCGAGTCCTCCTGTGACGAAACGGCGGTAGCAATTGTCCGAGACGGCAGAGAGATACTCGCAAACAAAATATCATCACAAATTGAAATACATGCCCTGTACGGCGGTGTTGTTCCTGAAATTGCAAGCAGGGCTCACACCGAGGCAATATCAAGTCTTACGAATGAAGCTCTTGAAGAAGCAGGCTTAAGTCTTTCCGACATTGATGCAATTGCCGTTACAAACTGCCCGGGGCTCATCGGTGCACTTCTTGTGGGTGTCAACTTTGCAAAATCCCTTGCGTACAAGCTGGGTATACCGCTTATTCCCGTTCACCACATAAGAGGACACATTGCGGCAAACTACTGTTACTTTGACGGAAATGACGGCAGAGAATTGTTAGTGCCCCCTTTTACTTCCCTTGTAATGTCGGGCGGACACACGTCCCTCATTGGAGTCAACGGATATACAGACTTTGAAATTTTGGGTGCAACAAGAGACGATGCGGCAGGTGAAGCCTTTGACAAGGTGGCAAGGCTGTTGTCACTGCCATATCCCGGCGGTGCAAAAATGGACAAGCTTGCATACGAGGGTGACAAAAACTATATTACTTTCCCACAGGCTCAGGTAAAGGACAGCCCCTTTGACTTTTCATTCTCAGGTCTTAAAACTGCAGCTATCAACTACATTCACAAGCTTGAGCAAAACAAAGCCGAGTACAACAAGGCTGACATTGCCGCAAGCTATACCGATGCTGTAGTCAAGGCAATAACAAAACGGGTAGAGCTTTTATTTGAAGATAACGAAAAGTTCAAAACAAAAAAATTCGTTCTTGCAGGCGGCGTCAGTGCAAACAGCCATATAAGACGTGCCATAGCAGAGCTTGCCGATAAGTACGGCGTAAAGCTTTATGTACCTCCCCTTTCTCTTTGCGGTGACAATGCGGTAATGATAGCTTCCCAGGGCTATTACGAATACACCGTCGGCAATAAAACGGCAGGAACCAATCTTAATGCATATGCCACAATGGGCATTGATGAAGTATAAATTTATATAAAGGTGAAGAAAATGAACAACAAACAGAACGACAAAAAGATTTCCAATGCGGTTATAAGACGTCTTCCCAGATATTTCAGATATCTTAGAGAGCTTATCAGAAACGATATCATGAGAATATCCTCCCGAGAGCTGTCTGAAAAGATGAATATTACCGCTTCCCAAATCCGTCAGGACCTCAACTGCTTCGGCGGTTTCGGTCAGCAGGGCTACGGCTACAATGTAAAGTTCCTCTATTCCGAGATTTCACACATTCTCGGTGTTGAAAACGGCATAACTGCCATTATTATCGGTATCGGTAACATGGGCAAGGCTCTTGTCAACAATCCCCTTTTTGAAAAGAGAGGAATAAAAATAATGGGCCTGTTTGACACAGACCCGGATGTTATAGGTACAACCTACGGTGATTTAACTGTAATGGATGCAAAGGATGCTGCAGGATTCATTGACGAAAACTTTATTGACATTGCAGTTCTCACAATACCAAAGAGTGCAGCTCAGGACACCTTCAACGAGCTTGCAGAAACAAGCATACTCGGTATCTGGAATTTCTCCAATGCCGAAATCAAATGTCCCGAAAATAAGGACATCAAGATTGAAAACGTACATCTCGGCGACTCACTTATGGCTCTTTGCTATGAGGTTGCTCAGACAAAGGAAAGCAATTAATAATCGCTCTCTAAAAATTTGATTGCACGTTCCACGGCATCCTTGGAATTGCCCCAAGGCTCATTTTCGTATCTGTAATCAAACTTTTTACAGAACCATGAAACGTCCTCTTTAAGGCTTTCCATATATTTTGACTGAACGGCTGAGAGCTGTTCGGCAAAGGATGCAAAGGATTTTTTGTCAAGCTTTACTCTTGCCGTTTCAAGGTATTCTTCGGCGTGCTCAAGACAGAAATAAGGCTGTTTTGACAGTTTTTCACGAAACTCCGGTTCTCTTGACCACAAAAGAACGGCACAGAACATCATTTTTGAAAACTTATCAATAGTTCTTTCACAGACATAACAGCTCTTTTTGATTTCTCTGATGTTTTCGGATGCCTTTTTCGTATGATCCTTGCCGATAAGCGAATTTTTCCAGATAACTGTTTTATCCGACACCTCGGCAAGATGACTTTCCAGCATAAGAGCAAGGCTGAGTCTGTTGTTCATGCCGAACATCTTATCATAATGCTTTCTGCAGAAACCGAGCTTATTTGTCTTGATTCTTATATCGGGTTCCATCATGGAAGCACCCATGATAAGCTCGCGTTCATTATCTTCAAGAGTTCTTCTCATTCTGCAAAAGGGACAGCCGTCATATTCATCAAATGCTTCATTGACGGGTATGGTATATATCTTTTCTTCCATATTTTTCACTCCTTGTCCCATCTATGCTAACACAATAAATCAATAAAATCAACCACTTGATGTAAATAATATTCAGGAGTAAAAATGACATATTCAATTAAACGTCCTGACAATTTTGATATAGCTCAGATTTTTGACTGCGGTCAGTGCTTCAGATTTTCAAAGCATTTAAGCAAAAACGATACCTACTGCGGTGTTGCCTTCGGCAGATATCTTGAGATAACGCAAACAGATAACGACGTTATTTTTAACTGCGACAAGGACACCTACAACAATCTTTGGCACAGCTTTCTTGACCTTGATAACAACTATTCTTTATACATAGATTCCTTCTCAAATGACACGGTGCTTTATGAGGCTTCAAAATTCTCAAGCGGTATACGTCTGTTAAAGCAGGATCCCTGGGAAACGCTTTGCTCATTCATCATCAGTCAGAACAACAACATCCCCAGAATCAAAGGCATTATCGAAAACATGTCAAAAGCATACGGCGAAAGCTTTGAATGTGACGGCAATACATATTATTCTTTCCCCACTGCAAAGGCTTTATATGATGCAGGAACCGATGCAATTTTCGCACTTAAAACAGGTTTTCGTGCAAAATACATATATGATGCCGCTTCAAAGGTTGCGGGCGGCGAGCTTGACTTAAACGCAATTTTTGATATGCCCCTTGATGATGCAATGCAGGCTCTTATGACAATCAAGGGAGTCGGTCCCAAGGTTGCTTCCTGCGTACTTCTTTTCGGATTTTCAAAGTATGATGCCTTTCCCATTGACGTATGGGTTAAAAAGATTCTTAAAAATTATTATTCCGAAGGTATGTCTCCCCACTTTACGGGAAAACACGCAGGCATTGCACAGCAATATCTTTTCTACTACGAAAGATGCAAAAACAACGTATATCTTTAGGAGTTTATTATGGAAACAAGAACAAAAACAACGGTTGCATACAGATGTCCCCACTGCGGTGCAATACTCACCTTTGACGTAACACGTGAAAGACTTGAAAAGGGCAAAATGAGTATGCCCTGTATTCAGTGCGGAAAAAGTCATCTTGAAATAATGAAAGAACCCTCAGGTTCCATATCCCTGCTTGTTCCCTGTCTTATGTGTCCCCACGCACATCCATACAAGATTTCCCCTGAGATGTTCTTTGAAAAGGAAATATACTGTTTCCCCTGTTCCTTTACGGGCATTGACATCTGTTTTATCGGTGAAAGTGACTATGTAGACGATGAAATTATCCGTTCGGGCAGAGAAATTGCGGATATGATTGAAGAAACAAACGAGGAAGACTCCAACGCCAAGGATGCAAATGTCATGGTTGCAGACACGAGCGTAATGAGAGAGGTTCTCTTTGCAATAGGCAATCTTCAGGAAGATAAGAAAATAAAATGCAGCTGCGGAAGCTCTGCTGTCAAGGTTCTTATTGACTACGACAAGGCAGTTGTTACTTGCAAGGTATGCGGTAAGAAAAAAGAAATCGCAGCACGCTCGAGATTCGACGCAAATGCAGCGATTGATTTGGATGAGATTATTATTCTCTGATTACTGTCAGATAATTGCCGTAATGTAATAAATAATCCCTATAATTACACTGGTAAGTGTCCCGTAAACAATAACGGGACCCGAGATTTTAAACATATTGGCTCCGACGCCGAGGATGAGTCCTTCGGCTTTGGAATCTATTGATATTGAGCTTATGGCATTTGCAAAACCGGTTATGGGTACAAGAGTACCTGCACCCGCGTATTTTGCAATTTTCTGATACAAGCCCAGTCCCGTAAGAATACAAGAAAGTACAATCAGCGAGCATGGAATAAGAATTTTGACATTCTCCTCATTGACGCCAAACATTTTACCTATATCTCCTATTCCCTGCCCGATAACACATATTGTCCCGCCGATTACAAAGGCAAAAACACAGTCTTTTAAAAGATTTGATTTCGGTGCAAACTTCTCGGCGTACTTTTTAAAGTTTTTCTTATCTTTTTCATTGTACTTATGCTTATTCATTTTAGTCACCTCGGAGGAAAGCAAATTGATTTTCGCATCGCTTTTATTTTTGTTTATATTTTTACCTCTGAATTTAATATTATACTATGCAGTTCCAAGCTTTAAGGCAAAAAATGCAATACTAATTGCCTTTTCCCTGCTTTTCTATGCATGGGGTGAGCCTGTATGGGTGCTTTTACTTGTTCTTACTGCTTTTCTTGACTGGCGTCATGCCCTTGCCATTGAAAAGTACCGCGGTACAAATAAAGCTAAGACAGCACTTCTTATGACGGTAATTACCGATATCGGAATTTTTGCTGTATTCAAATATTCGGGCTTCTTTATATCTAACTTAAATCTGATTCCTTTTATTAACCTGCCCGTTCCGCACTTTATACTTCCTGCAGGTATTTCCTTCTATACCTTCCAGACTCTTACATACAGCATTGATGTATACAGAGGAAAAATAAAGCCTCAGGAAAAGTTCACAAACTATCTGCTTTATCTTTCACTCTATTTCCAGCTTGTTGCAGGTCCCATTGTACGATACACCGATGTTGAAAACAGCAT
Source organism: Oscillospiraceae bacterium (assembly GCA_015064895.1). GTDB lineage: Bacteria > Bacillota > Clostridia > Oscillospirales > CAG-382 > UMGS1387. The sequence goes on from SVRI01000007.1 coordinate 53,138, forward strand.
AAACCACAGGATATTATCTGTTCCAAAGTTTTCTTCGGGTATATACAGATTCATTCTGGGACTTGGCAAAAAGGTAATAATTGCAAACACGGCAGGCAAGTTTGTTGACATGTACATGACAAGCAAGGCAGACGAGCTTACAACTCTCGGTGCATGGTTCGGAATTATAATGTACTCGGTTCAGCTTTATTTTGATTTTTCGGGATATTCCGATATGGCAATAGGTCTTGGTAAAATGTTCGGCTTTGATTTTCCCGAAAACTTCAACTACCCGTACATATCAAAATCCGTAAGCGAATTTTGGCGCAGATGGCACATGACGCTCGGTTCGTTTTTCAGAGACTATGTGTACATACCTTTAGGCGGTAACAAAAGGTTTGTTCTTAGAAACCTTATAATCGTATGGTTCTTGACAGGCTTCTGGCACGGTGCAAGCTGGAATTTTATTATCTGGGGTCTGTACAACGGACTGTTTATAATACTTGAAAAATACACAAAGAAATGGTTTGACAAAATACCTGCATTTTTAAGGCATATATACCTTTTAACTGTTGTGAATGTCGGATTTGTATTCTTCAAATTCACAAACATGTCAGATGCCGTAAAATATCTTAAGGTGATGTTCACGGGCGGCGTGTCCTTTACGAGCATGTCAGATACAACAATAATCCTCAATAACATATTCTGGATTTGTCTTGCCCTTATAATCTGTACACCCGTTATGAAACTGCTTGAAAAGCTGTATGATAAATCGACTTATTCCAATGCCGTTGTAATTACTGCATCAAACACAATAAGAATTTTGCTTTTATTTACTATTATGGTCTTGTCGGTAGCACATCTTACAGGCAACAGCTTCAATCCTTTTTTATATCATTCCTTTTAACTTTTACAATATACAGAGTTCACATATTCAATTTATAATATACATCACAAATAACAAACAAGCGAGGAATAATACATGGTTAAGAATAAAGGTCTCGGAAAAGGTCTCGGTGCACTTTTTACAGAGGCAGACTATTTTGTTGAAAATGAATCATCTGCCGTTAATACCGTCAGAATATCGGATATAGAGCCGGACAAGGATCAGCCAAGAAAGATGTTTGATGAAGAAGCACTTTCTTCCCTTGCAATGAGCATTGAAAGACACGGAGTTCTTCAGCCTCTTGTTGTAAGAAAGGTGAAGCTTGAAAACGCAGACAGTGCAGCATCAAAACTTCTTGGCGACAAGTATACAATTATTTCGGGTGAAAGACGTTGGAGAGCTGCAAAAATGGCAGGTCTTACAACCGTTCCCGTTGTAATCAAGGACCTTACTGATTCCGAAGTTGCGGCAGTAAGCCTTGTTGAAAACCTTCAGAGAGAAGACTTGAATCCCGTAGAGCTTGCAGAAGGTTTAAAAAGACTTATTGAAGAGTTCGGGCTTACTCAGGAAGAGGCGGCACTTGCGGTAGGTATTTCAAGACCTGCACTTACAAACTCGCTTCGTCTTCTTTCACTTCCCGATGAAGCACTTGACTCCCTTGCAAGCAAGGACATTTCAGCAGGTCATGCAAGAGCTCTGCTTTCACTCGGTAATGCCGACCTTATACATACGGCACTCCAGGATGTTGTAGGAAAGGGACTTTCGGTAAGAGATACCGAAAAGCTCGTAAAAGACATGCTGAAGGCTGCTGAAAAGGCACAGAATGAAATTCCCGACGATGAAACACTCAAAAAGTCAAGAGATATGAAGGTATACTTCTCTAAGCTTGAAGAAAAGATTTCATCCAATCTCGGCAGAAAGATAGCAATTGCCTCAAACAAGAAAAAGCCGGGACAAGGCAAGCTTGAAATAGAATATTACGACGATGCCGACCTCGAGACGCTTCTCAAGCAGTTGTGCGGTAACGATATATTCAACGACTAAAAGGAGTTAAAAATGCTTAACAATATACCCGTAATCAATTTCTTAATTTTTGCGGCAGGTATAGGTATTATCATCGCAATGATTTATACCAACATTCAGCGTTCAGCTTTGAGCAGTTTTATTAATGCTCTTATCAAAAAAGAATGTACAAATGAGGATAGTGCCCTAACAATGAGAAGTCTCGGCTTAACAGGACTTAAAGGCGCAATTGCGGCATCCGGTGCAAAAAAACTGTTTGGTCTGAAAAAAGCAGTTGTTATTGTCTATCCTGAAGATAAAGAAAAAAGCGACACCCTTGAAGATGCCCTTGAAGGAAAGCATTACGAAAAGTATTATCTATCTGAAGAATGCGACACCGAGCTTCTTCTCAAAAAATACAACTACAAAGCCTTGTCTGTAAGAAAAATGATTCTTCTCTGTACGGCAACACTTATTATCGTTATTGTTGCTGCATTCTTTACAGACAAGATTCTTGAGCATGTATTTACCAAAAAGCTCGAAAAGCCTCAGGAAGAAGTTACAGAAGAACAGCAAAATGAAGAAGAACTAAAGGACAATGACACCGAAGAAAGCAAGGACAGCGGTGAAGAATCATCCGACGGCAAGGAAAGTTCTGATTCCACAGAGTCCGAGGACATTACATCGGAAAATGATAACAACACAGCAGGACCCAGCATTCCGTTAGAATAAGGAGGCACTCATGAAGCCGATTAATAAAAATCACTTCAAATCCATATTGATTATTGCCGCAGCCACACTTTCGATAATACTAATTGCAGGTCTTATAGTTTTCTTTACAGGCTACAGGTATATTACAACCGATACGGCAAAATTCAGCGGCTGGGTAAAAAAAGGTCAGCCCGTTTCAGGTACAATCAAATATTCAAACGGCGATTCGGGCGAGCTGTCAATTGACAAAAACAAAAAGCTTACCATAAAATATTCCACAGGTGACGTATACGAAGGCGGGCTCAAGGGTGTTCTCAGACACGGCTACGGAAAAATCACCTATAAAGACGGTAATGTTTATGAAGGCGACTTTATAAATGATGTGCGTACGGGAAATGCAAAAATAACCTATGCCGACGGCAGCAGTTACATAGGTGCGGTGATCGACGGCATACCCCACGGTAACGGTCTTTATACCTTTGCCGACGGCTCATACTACAACGGAAATTTCAACATGGGCAAAAAAGACGGCATCGGTGAATACCGCTTCAGCGACGGTTCATACTATTACGGTACCTTTGTAAACGATATTAAACACGGCAGTGAAATAGTTACCGTTCCCCTGTCCGACGGTACACAATATACGGGTGAATGCACACTTCACATGGCAAACGGCGACAGCTACACGGGTGACTATGAAAACGACCTGCCGTCGGGCTTTGGAATATTTGAATGGGCAAGCGGCGAAAGGTATACCGGCTCATTTACTGCCGGCATGTTCAACGGTCAGGGCACCTATACCTATGCCGACGGCACTTCCATCACCGAAACATTTGTAAACGGCAATCTTCCTAAAAAGCCTGAGGTAACAGAACCTGATGAACAGGAGCAGAATACAGAATCTTTGGAAAATGCAGGACAGCAAGATGAACAATAATAATACAGATGTGACGCTTCTTGAAGGTATAATATCTCTTGACGCTGCTATAAAGGCAGGAAAAAGAGAAATACTCGGTGTCTACATTGACAGGGAAAAGCAGGCAAAAAGGGACAGAAAGATAACACATCTTATATCAAATCTCAAAAAATCAAACATTCCCTACACCATCTGCGACAGAGAGTATATTGATACCCTTTCAACGGGTAAATCCCATGGCGGTGTTGTTGCTCAAGTCGGAAATTATACCTTTACTGACATCAATGAATTACTTGCCGGTCTAAAAGATAACGAATATCTTGTCATGCTCGACGGTGTTGAAGACCCGTTCAACTTCGGCTATTCCATACGCAATTTATTTGCCTTCGGCTGCCGCGGCTTCATAATACCCGAAAGAAACTGGATGAGTGCGGCAAATGTGGTGTCCACATCATCCGCAGGTGCAAGTGAGCTGTGTGACATGGCTGTATCGCATGACGATGATGAGCTTGTAAAGCAAGTTAAAAAGCACGGCGTTGACATAGTTTGCTCTGCCCTGTCTAAAGACTCGGTTTCTCTTTTTGATTTTAAACCGCAAAAGCCTTTTGTACTTTTCATAGGCGGTGAAAAACGCGGCATTTCTAAAACATTCATGGAAAACGCAGACGCGGTTGTACACATACCCTACAGCAATGAAAATGCAAGGTATTCACTTCCTACAGCGTCATGTGCCGCAATATTTGCAAGCTATCTTTCATCAATAAAGTAAAAAAATGCCTCGGTATTTAACCGAGGCTTTGCTTTTATATTCTTTTACTTACGGGAATCATCTCTATATCTTCTTCGACATATTTGCCGCCGTCTTTTGAAAATCCGAGCGTTTGATAAAATCCCAATGCCTGAGCCTGAGAATTAACGTGAATAAGGCTTGCCTTTTCATCTTTTGCAATTTCTTCAAGCATCAAAAGCATCTGCTTTCCGAGACCGAACTTGCGGTACTCATTCTTGACAGCAACCTTACCGATAAGCCGCTCATTTTTATTATCAAGGTATATCATTCTCGATGTAGCACAGACAACGCCCTTACCGTCATAGACATTGACGAACCATGCAGTATCGTCTTGTATATCCCTTGAAGCACCTGCCTTGTAGTTTTGCTCATTTGCAAACACTTCACTTCTTACACTCAAAGCATCCTTAAGCATCATGCTTGACTTACCGGCAATAACCTCAAAGCTTTTGCCGCCGCTTTCAACTGTCTTTTTACCCGAAAGAATAAGCGAGCCGAAGGTAAGGTGTGAGGAAAACTCATTAGCAAAGCAATCGATTTTCTTTTTGATAACAGACTTCTTTTTATCGTTTATCTTGGTAGTACGTTTAGCTCTTATAAGCACATTTTTGGGAGAATGCTCAATGTCGATAAACTCCAAGACATCAACACTGTACCCGCAGTATTCAAGGTATTTACCCCTTAATGCGTCTGTTGCAAGAGCCGAAAAGCGTTCTTTTAAAAGACCGTAATCACACAAAAGCGAGAAGTTATCAGACTTAACCTTGCCGTTCATTTCATGCTGACAGCAAGGAACCGAAAAGATATAGTCCGCCTGCCATCTGTAGGCATTATAAAGGGCATAGTCCGTTGCAACGTCACAGGCATGAAGGGCAATCACCATATCGGGACGTACCTTCGGAAGATAATCCTTGATGTCCATGCAAAGGAATGTGAGATTGTCATAGCCGTACTTTTTTGCAAGAGCATTACAGTCATCAATTACCTTTTTCTTAAGGTCAAGACCCACAATATTTACCTTTTTGCGGGCAATTTCTGTCATGTAGTGGTAGCAAATAAATGTCAGATAACTTTTGCCGCAACCAAAGTCTATGATGTTGTATTCTTCTCTTGGGTCTTTTTTCACAACATCGTCAATAAACTCTACAAAACGGCAAATCTGCTTATACTTGTCATATCTTGAATTGATAATCTTACCGTCTTTTCCGATAACACCTATATCACAAAGGACAGGGGGTGCGTTATCAAGGTCAATTATATGGTTCTTTTCTCTGTTATGGGTTATATTTTCCTTTTTGACTTTGGTATTTCTGCGTCTGTTGTGAAGCAGCTTGCCTTTGGAGGAAATCTTAATACCGTAGACATACTCATCGGTGAAGATTTCAGCCTGTCGGAAACAGACCGTAAGAAGTGAACAGATTTTGTCGCAAAGTCCGTCTTTAGCTACATTTTCGTGAAAAGCCTGAGTCTTGGTAAAGGACTCGAACTGATACCTCTCGCCCATGGGACGAAGATTGCATTTAACATACTCACTGTCTTTTTTCATCGGAACGGAAAATACGCCCTTTAAGATATTAAGTTTTGTAATTTCTTCAACAAGTCTTAAAAGCTCTGTCATATTACAACTCCATAACTTCATCTATTGCAGTCATGAGTGCGTTCTTGACTGCAAGTTTTCTTATATATTCACGGTCACGTGTTGCATGCTGACCGAGAAGCATTCTCTTTGCATAAAGCTTATCACCGACAGAAACGCCGAGATATACAAGACCTACAGGCTTTTCGTCGCTTGAGCCGCCGGGACCTGCAATGCCTGTAAGTGACAGTGCAATATCGGCACCCGAAAGTTTACGGACACCCTCAGCCATTTCCATTGCCGTCTGCTCGGACACGGCACCGTATTTTTCGAGGGTATCTGCCTTAACACCGACAAGCCTCATTTTAGCCTCGTTAGCATATGTACAAACTCCAAAGCCGAATACCTCACTTGAACCCGGAACCGCTGTTATAGAGGCGCTAACCAAGCCTCCGGTGCATGATTCGCAGGTAGCAATGGTTTTTTTCTTTTCAGAGAGCAGTTTTACAAGGCTGTGTTCTACAGAAGGACTGTCAACATCATAGACAACCCTGCCGAGAACTGTTTTTACTTCTTCAACTGTTTTTGATATGAGCTTTCTTGCCTCAACCTCATTTTTTCCTCTTGCAGTCACTCTTACCCTGACTTCCCCTTCATTTACATAAGGAGCAAGTGTGGGATTCTTCGACTTTGTCATAAGGTCATACAGCTTTTCCTCAACGCTCGATTCACCCATACCGATTATATTGACATTGGAGGAAACAAGCACGTGGTCTGTATATTTTGAGAGATACGGTATAACCTGATTTTCAAGCATGGGCTTCATTTCTCTTGGAGGACCGGGTAACATCACAAGAACTTTACCGTCTTTCTCTACTGCAATACCGGGTGCCGTTCCGAAATCATTCATAAGAACGGTGCTGGTGTCGGGTACCATAGCCTGTTTGAGGTTATTTTCCGTCATTTTTCTGCCCGTCTTTTCAAAGTAAGAATAAAGCTGTTTTTCAACATTTTCGTCCTTATGAAGACCAAGACCTAAAGCCTTTGCACAAAGCTCGGTTGTTATATCGTCATATGTAGGACCAAGACCCCCTGTAGTTACTACAAGGTCTGCCCTTTTAAATGCATGTTTTAACGTCTCTTCAAGACGGACTTTATTGTCACCGCACACAGAGTGATACAACACATCAAAGCCGTATTCGGAAAGACGTTTTGAAATATATGTCGCGTTTGTATTTACTATATCGCCTATAAGTATTTCAGTTCCGATACACAGTATTTCAGCAATCAAAATACATTTACCTCCTGAATATAGGCAGATTCAACTGCGTTGTTAACAAGTGTTTCAACATCAAGCTTTGCTTCTTCAGAGAGAATGTTTTCAAGCTTAGGATTTGTTACGGGATGTCTTGGTGTAAAGACTGTACAGCAGTCCTCAAAGGGCTGGATGGAAATGTCAAATGTGCCGATTTTACGGGATAGCTTTACAATATCCTCTTTATCCATGGCAATGAGAGGTCTATGGACACAAAGAGTTTTGACAACGCTGTTTGTTGAATTAAGAGCATTCATTGTCTGGCTTGCAACCTGACCGAGACTTTCGCCTGTAATAAGACATCTGCATTCACGACGGATTGCTATTTCTTCGGCAATTCTCATCATAAAGCGGCGAAGAAGAAGTGTGAAATAATCTTCGTTACATTTACTCTTTATATGCTCCTGAATTTCGGTAACAGAGGCAACCGTAAGCTTAATCTTACCGCAGTAATCCTCCATTTGTGATGCAAGCTCCACTACCTTTTCCCTTGCTCTTTCACTTGTATACGGGAAGCTCTCAAAATGAAGTGCATCAATTACAACACCGCGTTTTGCACACATATAGCCTGCAACTGGGCTGTCAATACCGCCGGAAAGCAGTAAAAGTCCCTTACCTGCACTGCCGTAAGGCATACCGCCCGCACCAACAAGGGGGTCAGTATGAATATACGCAAAGTCGGTTCTGATTTCAACTTTAACGGTTACCTGAGGATTATTTACATCAACCTTAAGGTGATGGAATTTTTCCAGGATTGCACCGCCGCATTCTCTTGAAAGTTCGGGACTCTTAAGAGGAAATTCCTTGTCGGAACGCTTTGATTCAACCTTGAATGTACGTGCATTCCGAAGTGCATCGGCAGTATATGTTCTTACAGCTTCAAGAACGGCATCCAGTGTCTTTTCACACACAGCCGCCTTACATACGTTCATAATGCCGAAAATCTTTGTACTCTCAAGCAGTGCCGTATCCATGTTCATTTTTGCTTCTTCGTCAACAGGAGTTACGTAAAGCACCGATTGAACACTGCTGTAAGAGAATTTTCCAAGACGGTTAAGGCGTCTTTTTGTATCCTTTATAAGCATACTTTCAAAATATGAACGGTTAAGTCCCTTAAGAACAACTTCACCGAATTTTAAAAGTAATACTTCGTTATAATTTGCCATATCTATACTATCCTTTCGGGTTAATAATCTTCGTCATCCTCATTTTCTGCCTTTTCCCATGCCGCAGATATTTTATCATTGAGATAATCAGCAAACATCTGATCGGGTTCAAACTTCATCATACTCTTTTTGCCGTTGAACTCAAAAAAATATAAGTAATAGCTGTCGGGTGCAAAATTCTTACAGAGGTTCACATTAAAATTAGTCTTTGGAAAGCTGTCCTTTCTTTCTTCGTATTCCTCTTTTGAAACAACATGAGACAGCGACATTTCATAATCAAGACTTGACACGCATATACTTTTTTTGCCGGTAACCTTATAGACTTTAAAGCTATCCTCAGCAGCTTCATATATGTAACTGCTGCCTACATATTTGAGATACATTTCTATGGATAAAATACCGCAAACAAAAGCCGTAAGCTGATATACAACAACTAAGCGGTTTACCAACCCCGATACAAGAAACAAAATAACAGCAGCAACAGCCAAGGATATTGACAGTATTTTTTCTTTTTTACTTTTTGAAGAAGGTCTGAATGTCATTTTTCCACCTCAATTATATCATATTTAACGTCACTGCCCGAAACCTCAAGTCTGACATATGTTCCGTTTGTGTTATCCCTGGGTCTTGAAAGACTTCCCGGGTTTATTACAAGAACCCCGTTCTGTTCTTTACATAGTGCCACATGTGTATGACCATACAAAACTATGTCAGCACCCTTATATTTTGCATTGGCGGCAAGACGTTCCGAACCATAATCAACATGATATTTATGACCGTGGGTATAGAATATTCTTCTCTTTTCTGCAGTAAAACAGCCTTCGGATACCGGATCAAGATACATTGAAGCAAAGTCGCAGTTACCGAGAACACCAAGCTTTGCAATTGTGGGAAAATCACGCATTACCTCGTTGATATCCTTAAGATTATCACCAAGATGTATAACAAGGTCGGTATTGGCTCTATATTTTGAAACTATGCTGTACAGAAGCTCTGTATCACCGTGGGTATCAGATACTACAAGTATTTTCATATAACCTCCGAAAAAACAGAAAGGGTGATCTCGATGAATAAACAGGATTCGCAGATGCTGTCGCAAAAAATCATGGAAATATCTAAAGACAAGGGAATCGACACAAGAAACGTCGAAACAGCAATCAATCTTATTGACAAGCTCGACAAAGAAACACTGCAAAGTATCGGCAAAAACCTCGACAGTAAACAGCTGGCACTACTCGAGCAGCTGCTTGAAACAATGAAATGAGGTGTTTACATGCCGCAAAACAGCATTGCAGGTTTACTCTCAGACTCAAATCTTGTTGAAAAGCTAAAAGATGTACTTGAAGGTAATTTATCATCCGAAACAAGCCCTGACACGTATATTGAAGAAGGCAACAAGATGTACAGGGAATACATCGACTTAATTCTTGCACTAAAACCGTTCATTCCCGAAAAAAACAAGCACAAAGCCGAGATGCTTTTAAAAATATTCGAATGTGCCTCGGCACTGCAAAGCATACATACCAAGACATAATTTAAAATCCGGCGGCAAAAATTGCCGCCTTAACCGGAGTATTTATGTATATACAACACATACAGGAAAAAGGTAAAGACAATTGCAGTCAGTCTGTTACCACATTTCCAAATCATAAAGCCATTGCACAAATGAACCTTTTGAAACAACGGCAAACAGGCACAAAACCTTATGCCGAGTCTCAAAATCAAAACGACGAACAGGACAGTCTTCTTGCCGCTGCAATAATGTCAATGTGTATCAACGGTACAGCGATTAATCACAGTTCTGCAATTCTACTGCTCATTATGAGTCTAATCATTTAGATGGGACAACGACTTTGTTTTAAGAGTATAAATAAGCTTATCGTTTTCATAGCATTCGGCATATACAACGACACCGTAATCAACAGAAAGCGTATACACCTCTGTCTGTGAATAGTCACCCATAACCGTTTCAAAGGTAATGGTAAGTTCTGAGCCGTAGGTACCGTTTTCAAGATAGAATGATGCCTCATCAAGCTCATAATCGGAACTTAGGAAATTGTCGGCAGTAATAATAAAGCCGCATTCGTCGGTAATATCAAAATTGGATTTCGGATACGTTATTACCGATTCGTTGCCGTCTGAAAACATCGTAACAGATATAATTCCGTCATTTTCCGAAACGGTTTTAAGACTATTTCCCGCACCGTCAGTTACAACGGCATGACTTATACCGTTATCCGACTCAAAGCTGATATTCTGTAACAAAGCAACTTGTGATTCATCATAGTACTCTGCAGTCATTTCATGCCTGTATGATTTTACTGCCTCAATTTCTTCAATAAGAGACCTGGCATTTTCATAAGTCAGTTCAGAAACAGGCGTAACAACCGTTTTTTTGTCGTTATACTCAATTGATTCATCAAGTCCCGAATTGGATTTAATGCTCACATCCTGAGGTTCCTTATATGTGCCAATAAGCTTTTCAACACGGTCGGGTAAATCGTAAACACCGATTTTATTCAAGCCGATAACTATGAAAAGCAACAAAACAAGCACCAGCACTACATTAACTGCAATACCGAGGACTTCACGGTGATTCTTCATAAAACACCCCGTAAATTTAGATTTATTGTATACTATTTATCGTTTTTCTGACTACTGTCATCGGATTTTGGTGCGGAATCGTATATTTCCTTACCGCCGAAAGCAAGATTCAGAATTAGAATTACAATGGCAACTGCAAACATTGCAATACCGCCGATAAATTTATCAAGCGAAATGAGAATTGCCGCAATACCCGAAATACCGGATACCGCATAAAGAAGAAGTACCGAATGTCTCTGGTCAAAGCCTTTATCTATAAGTCTGTGGTGAACGTGTCCTCTGTCAGCAGAAAATGGACTTCTGCCGGTAAAAATACGTCTCATAAATGCAAATGCAGTATCCATAAGAGGAAGTGCAAAAATGAGGAACGGTACTGCAAAGGATACGATGGCATCAAGCTTGAAGCATCCCAAAATCGAAAGCACCGACAGGCAATAGCCAAGGAAAAGTGCACCCGTATCCCCCATGAATATCTTTGCAGGATTGAAGTTGAAGGGTAAGAATCCCATACAGCTTCCTGCAAGAATACCTATCATGAGAAGCACTGCAAAGGGTGTTTCGGGATGAAAAGCAAGTGAAATAAGAAGTGTAAAACAAGATATTGTGGATACACCGCAGGAAAGACCGTCAAGGCCGTCAATGAGGTTAATGGCATTTGTAAGTGCTACTATCCATACAACCGTGATTACACCCGACCAGGGACCGAAGGGTATATATCTGCCGAAGAAATTAATCATTTCAATCTGAAGACCGGAAAATACAGCAATCAAGGCAGCCGCAATCTGCATGAGAAGCTTAAGTATTGCACGCATTTCGTATTTATCGTCAATAATACCGGTAAGTGTAATAAGCAGTGCACCAAGCAAAAATCCGATAATCTTCCTATCGATGTCACAGAACACAAGAACACCTATAACAAATGCCGCAAATATCGCAAGTCCGCCCATAAGCGGCATTTCTTTTTTATGCATTCTTCTTGAGTCCTTGGGGACATCCGTAACATGAAGTTTAAAAGCCAATACTCTTACAATGGGTGTAAGCGTTACCGATATGAAAAACGCACACACAATTGCCAAAAACAAATATAAAATATTCATTTCAAGTTCCTTTCAACTGTTACTTAACAGAATAAAAACCGACTTTTCTATAAACCTTGCTGAGTGTCTTTCTTGCAAGATAAGAAGCTGTGTCGCTTCCCTTTTTCATAACATCCTCAAGGTATGCCTTATCCTTTACAAGTCTTGCATATTCTTCACGGATAGGTGTAAGACCGTCGGCACAAACTTCGCCGACTGCCATCTTGAAGTCGCCGTAGCCCTTGCCGTCAAATTCCTTTTCGATTTCATCAAAGCTCTTACCCGTAAAGGAAGAATAGATTGACATAAGGTTGTTGATACCGTCCTTACCTTCAGCGTACTTTACGCAAGCTTCCGAGTCTGTAACGGCACTCTTAATCTTCTTAATGGTTTCATCCCTTGTTTCGATAATTGCAACATAGCTCTTGGGATTGGGGTCAGACTTTGACATCTTCTTTGTGGGGTCTGTAAGAGAGTTAATCTTCATACCCGTCTTTACAAAGTAAGGCTCGGGAATCTTAAAGGTATCGCCGTACACACCGTTGAAACGCTGAGCAACGTCACGTGTAAGCTCTACGTGCTGTTTCTGGTCAATACCGACGGGTACAAGGTCTGTCTGATATAAAAGAATATCCGATGCCATAAGAACGGGATATGTGAAAAGACCTGCATTTACGTTGTCGGAGTGTTTCTGAGACTTGTCCTTGAACTGAGTCATTCTCGAAAGCTCACCGAACATTGTATTACAGTTGAGTACCCATGAAAGCTCTGCATGTGCAGGCACGTGGCTCTGTACAAAAACACAGCTCTTTTCGGGGTCAATACCGCAGGCGATATAAAGTGCAAGGGCTTCCTGAGTGTGACGTCTTAAATCGGCAGGCACCTGTCGAACCGTTATTGCGTGAAGATCAACTACACAGTAGAGACATTCATAGTCGTCCTGAAGTGTAACCCAGTTTTTAATAGCACCGAGGTAGTTTCCGAGTGTTAAAATACCGCTTGGCTGAACACCCGAAAAAATTCTCTTTTTTGCCTCTGTCTTTTCAGGGGTATTTATAATATTTACATTTTCTGTCATTTCTATATCCTCGCTTATAAAGTTTCTTTAAGAACCCTGCCCATGGTTTCAACACCGCGTATTATCTGATCCTTTGTAGGCATTGAATAGTTCATACGGAAGGAATAAGTTACATCGTCGGCACTCGGCATAAATGTTGCACCGGGAACAACTGCGATATCGGCTGCCACAAAGTTCTGAATGAGCTTTTGCATGTCGGTTCCTTCGGGAGTTGTACACCACAGGAAAAGACCGCCGTCGGGACGTGTGAACTTTACGTTTTCGGGGAAATGCTTTTCCATTTCCGAAATCATTGTCATACAGTTATCGCGGTAAAGGTCGCAAATGCCCTTGATATGATTGTCAAGTGAATACTTTTCGATGAACTTTGAGCAAAGCATCTGGAAGAAGAGGTTTGTATGTACGTCATTTGTCTGCTTACATACCGTAACCTTCTGTAAAAGATCCTTATGTCCGCAAAGGAAGCCGACTCTCATACCTGCCGAAAGAATCTTGGAGAAAGAGCCTGTATAAGCAACAATACCTTCATCATCCATGCTCTTGATTGTAGGAACATCCTCACCCGAGAATCTGAGTTCACCGTAAGGGTTATCTTCGAGAATCGGTACTCTGTACTTCTTTGCGATTGCAAGTACAGCCTTTCTCTTCTCAAGGCTCATTGTGATACCTGCGGGATTCTGGAATGTGGGAATAAGGTATATAAGCTTTACCTTTTTATCACTCTTTAAAAGTGTTTCGAGCTGGTCGGGATTTATTCCGTCGTCACCAACGTCAAGACCTTTGAGCACACAGCCGTGGCTTCTGAAGGCATTGAGTGCACCGATAAAGCTTGGTGTTTCACAAACAACGGTGTCTCCCTCATTACAAAGCACCTTTGCAACAAGGTCGATTGCCTGCTGACCGCCGCTTGTGATGATGGTTTCGTCAAAATCCTTGCCTGTATTGAACTTGGACTTTAATCTGTCGGCTACCTGCTCACGTAAAGGCATATAACCCTCGGTAATGCCGTACTGAAGCGAAAAGGCTGCCTGATTATCAAAAATCTCATTGGCAAGCACCTGCAGTTTATCTGTAGGAAAAGACAAAGGTGAAGGATTACCTGCCGCAAAGGAAATTACATTGGGGTTTGTAAGAGATTTAAATATCTCACGTATAGCTGACGGCTTTAAGGGCTCTACCTTGTCGGAAAACTTAAATTCCATATTGAACACTCCTTATTATAAGACACAATAGTCCAAAATACATATTTATACTTTATAATTATATCACAACGAATATGTACAATCAATATTTATTATATAAAAATTTTCCAGCTGTCGTAATTATGTTATTCTTTGTGTTATTTCTTTGTGTTATTTCTTTCTGTACTTTTGCCCCGATGCAAAAGTACCAAAAAATCTCCACTCAACAAGAGGGGATGGCTCATTCGGGAGAAACAAAGTGCAAAAAGGCAAATTTTGACTCAAACAATTGAAACAGGCTACTTCTACGAAGCCGTCAAAATTTGGTCGACTTCAAACTTCAACGTCACTGCCGCCCTCATTCCGCTGACCTCCCCTCTTTCGCCGTGGTGGCTTAACTCCCCTCATTTATATTTGTGCTAATTTGAAGTATATTCAGTTGATTGAATTAACCATAATCAACCGATGTACCCTATAATATGTTTGAGACTTTTTCGCGAAAATGAGAGTTTAAAATTCAGTAATTACTTGCCCGCGTTGTGAGAGGTAAGCCGCCGCGGCAAAGGAGAGAGGTCGGCGCAGACTCGCTGAAGTTTTGGTTTTGTCTGTGAATGGTGTCGAGCCATCTCTCCTTTTGAGCGGAGCGTTTTTGCCTTCTTTTGTCGCGGGACAAAAGAAGGTCGGCACCGCAGTGCCGAAACACTCCTATAAGCACAAAGAAAGGCGTACCGCAGTACGCCTCCAAATCCGTGTATCTCTAAGGAAAGACAATTATTCCCACCATATCACTTATTTAATGAAATTCCACATCATATCCGGCACAGTATCTCAGAATATGTGAAGCATCAAGAATATCAACATATCCGTCGCCGTTAACATCAAGGTATTCTTTAACAATTCCTGCAATTTCATATCCCGCAGTCAGACGAAGAATGACAGATGCATCGAGAATGTCAATAAAGCCGTCGTCATTTACATCACCCGGCAAATGAGAAATGCTTTCTACCTTGGCATTTTTGGTAAAGCCTTCTTGTGCAAGACTTATTTCCCGTGATTCGGAAGATGCAAGAGAAAGCTTAATCAGCTTTGAATTCACCTTACCTTCGGCGTCTTCTTCACTGATTCTGACAAAGCACTTTGAAATAGGAGCCGATGTCATATTTGTTACGCAGAAATAGCTCTCGTCTTTAACTGTATGTATGTCGGAAACAAAAACATCCTCGTCATTAAGCATCGCTTTAAGCATCATCTCTATATCAAGAAGACCTGCTCCCCACTGCTCTATCGTCTGACCCGATGTTGTTCTGTAGGTAGAGTTTGCAGTAGCCTTAATGAGTGATTCAAATTCACTTTGAGTAATATCGGGATTTACACTCTTTGCAAGAGCAGCCGCCGCAGACACAACGGGTGCGGCAAAGGATGTACCTGAATAATAAGCATATGAGCTGTCATTGTTCATTGTTGTATATATTCTCGTACCGGGTGCCGCAATATCAACCATTTCATTGGAAATTGAAGAAGCCTTGATTGAGTAGGAAGAACCATTTCTCTCGGCATTTGCAACACTTATTACCTCGGGGTGGTATGCAGGATATCTCGGAACATTACCGCTTGTATCAATATTACCCGAAGCCGCAACAACAATAACACCCTTGCCTATTGCGTCCTTAATGGCAGAGTACAGAATCTTACTTTCGCTGGTAGAGCCAAATGAAAGATTTATAACCTTGCAGCCGTAGTAATCGACTGCATCATAAATGGCATCGGTTGCATCCGAAAGGCTGACTCTGCCCGAACTGTTTATAACACGCAAAGGGACAACCTTGGATTTGAATGCAACACCCACAGAACCTGTTGTATTGCAGACTGAAGCAATAACTCCCGCCACAGCCGAGCCGTGACCGTTTTCAACCGTATCATCATTGCAGGAAACGCCCGATTCACCACTGTAATCTCTGCCGTCAATAAGGTTTGAGGAAAGGTCTGCATGCTTATAAACACCCGAGTCTATAACCCCGACATATACGCCGTTGCCGTATATACCCGCATCCCAGGCAAAGTCCGCATTGATGGCAGGAATGTGCCACATATTTGCATAGCCCGCATTTGCTTCAACATCATAACCAAATAAATCATAATAAATGTTTTCTTCAAAGTATTCAATAACACCGAGGGAAATAAGCTCATCCAGAGTTTCTTCGTCAGTAACCTTCAAAACGCCTCTGGACTCAGATACGCCGTCAACACCCGAAATTTCATCAACAAGAAACTCGGCAAACTGCTCGTCGTCCATTTCCGAAAACAGACTTGCTTCATCCGAAAATGATGAAGAATCGGCAAAGAAAGACGCCGTATTTTCCTTAAGTTTTACCACGTATCCGTCAAAGTCTGCCGCAAAACAGCAGAGCGACAAAATCATACACAAGCAAATCAAAACAAGTATTCTTTTCATAAAAAACCTCCTTTTGATATCAATCCTGAGAAACAACATTTTCGCTAATTTCTTTTGCAATCTTTTCTGCTGTCATACCGAAATAATCCGTAAGCTCGTCAACGGTAGCATGAAAAGCACAGCTGTTTTCAACGGCACGTATAACAGTTTTACCGCCGAATTTACCCGAAAGGAAGGCAGCAATCTTTTCGGATATACCGCCGCTTTTTATACCTTCCTCAAGAAGATATACAACCTTTGCACCCGTCACTGCGTTGAGGATTGTCTCATAATCACACGGATAGATCTTTACGAGCTTTATAATCATAACAGACGTATATTTACGGAGTATTTTCGCCGCCTTATAAGCTTGTTCGGTAATTCTGCCGTATGTAACAATGACAACATCGGCATTGTAATCGCCGTAAACCGATATATCACGAGATTTATTATATACAAATCCGCTTCTGTCATATTTAGCTTCTGTCCCCTTGGGATATCTTACTACAGACACATTTTTTTCCGACAGTGCCTTGTCAAAGGAAGATTCCATTTCATCATAGGTTTCGGGCGAATAAACCGTAAGATCGGGAATGGAAGTAAACATTGAAACATCAAAAAGTCCCTGATGTGTTATACCGTCATCGGGTACAAAACCGCATCTGTCGAGTGCAAGAACACACGGCAGCTTCTGTACGGAAAAGTCATGAAAAGCCTGGTCGTAAACCCTTTGTGCAAATGTGGAATAGACCGCACAAACAGGCTTCATGCCGCCTGCCGCAAGACCCGATGCAAATGACAATTCATGTTCTTCAGCAATTCCCACATCAAAAAATCTGTCGGGGTATTTTTTGCTGAATTCCAAAAGTCCCGTTCCTTCACACATTGCCGCGGTAAGAGCCGTGATTTTATCGTCCTTCTCTGCCCTGTCTACGACTATATCGCCGAAGACATCTGAGAAGGTTTTTGACGTTGACGGTAAAACTCCGGTTTCGGTACTGAATTTGCCGACCGAATGGTAGTGTTCGGGGTTGGTTTCTGCCTTTTCATAGCCCTTACCTTTTTTGGTTTTGACAAGTACAAAACAGCATTCACCCGAAGCCTTTGCTTCATTGAATACGTCTTCCATTTTCTGAATGTCATGGCCGTCAACAGGACCTAAATTCTTTATATCAAGGGATGAGAAAACGCCCTTGTCGGTAATGAGGATTTTTTTGAAGAAATCCCTGATTGCCACAAAAACATTCACAAGACCTTTTCCGATAAAAGGAATTTTCATACACACATTTTTAAGATTATGCTTAAAACGGAAATAGCATTTGCTGGTTCTGAGCTTTGAAAAATACTTTGACATGTTGCCGACATTTGATGAAATTGACATTTCATTATCGTTAATGACAACAATAAGCTTTAAATCCTTATCATAGCAGTTATTGAGTGCCTCATAAACAAGTCCGTTTGTAAACGAGCCGTCGCCAACCACCGAAACAACATAAGAATCATCACCGCAAAGCTTATTTGCGGCAGCAATACCGAGTCCCTGCGACACGGAAGGTCCGCTGTGTCCTGCAGTCAAGGTATCATATTCACTTTCAAAGCGGTTGGTAAATCCGGAAAGTCCGTCTTTTTTTCTGAGAGTATCAAATTCGTCGGCTCTTCCTGTTAAAAGCTTGTGGGTATAGCACTGATGTCCTACATCAAAGATAAGCTTGTCCTTTGGAAAATCAAAGCATCTGTGTAGAGCAATGGTAAGCTCAACAGCACCTAAATTTGACGCAAGATGACCGCCGTTTTTTGATACAACATCGGTAATTCTTTCACGTATGTCCGATGCAAGACCCTCAAGCTCGGAATATTTCATTGTCTTGATATCACTTGGAGAATTAATCTTTGACAGCATAATTATCAGCTCTTTTTCTTAAAGTTATCATTATCTTTTAACCTGTTACCTGTGTATTTACTGCGTCTGAAGTACTTATAGTAAATGGAAAAACCGATATACACAAGGAAAAGTACAACAAGCGTTACGGTAAAAACTATAAACCACTTACTCTTTACAAACCTTTCAACCTTGCTGAGAAAATAAAGCACGTTGCTTTTATCCACAGAAACATCCGAAACAAGATTTATTTTTCCGATTGCAACCTCACCCTTATACTTTACAACCACCTCACCGAAAACCGAGCCCTTATTTACCGGAGCCTTTGCCGCGTCGGTAAACACACGCTTTTCAAAGGTTATGTCCTTGGCAAAATCAAGGTCGTTTGGCAAAAGCACCTTGAGTTCCGTTTCGGGAAAAAGTGCAAAATGATCGACATCAACTGCATTTTTAACAGCAAGCTCGCACATGACAGAGTCAGTAGAAGCCACAACCTGATAGCCGAAATTATCGGTACAGAAGTCAAAGATGCTTCTCAAATCTCTGTATACATAGCTTGTATCGTCAGTTTCTATCGACTTCATAACAACGCAGAGATATGTAAGGCCGTTATCAGCCGTTACCGTCGATACACCGCAGTATCCGCCGTCGGGCGTACTGCCGACACTCATGCCGTCAGCAGGATTATAGAAATACTTATCCGATGTTACCTTTGACAAAAACATATTTCTGTTGGTAAGGATTCTCTTTATTCTGTCCGACTCAAAACGTGTGGAATTACTCATATTGAAAAGCTCGGAAACATAATAAAAATACTGACCGATAATTGCCGTGTCCCTCGCAGTTGTAAGCTGGTCAGGGTCATCAAATCCGGTTACATTCGCAAAGGTTGTCGAGTTTGCACCGATTTGCTTTGCCTTATCATTCATAAGCTTTACAAACTCTTCTTCACTGCCCGCAACATATTCTGCAAGAACAAGTGCCGCATCATTGGCACCGCTTATAAGAAGCGCATTGAGAAGCTCGTTTGCAGAATAAACCTCACCCGCAGCTATCAATATATTTGCACCCTGAGTTTTTCTTACTGCCTCGGCAGAAGCTGTAATATCAACATCAAGGTCGGGTATGTTCTCATATGCAACAATTGCCGTCATAAGCTTTACGGTAGATGCCGGAAACACGGGTTCTTTTGAGTTCTTTTCATATATGACAGTACCCGTATTGAGGTTCATGGCATAGGCACTGAAGCCTTCAATCTGAGGCCGGTTGTCCATACCTGCATACTCCGAGAGGGTTTTACCGTTGTAGGTAAGCTCGGGCATTGCCTTTACATCATCCGATGCACATACGGGCAATACGAAAGATATAACAACAATTGCAAAAAAGCAAAGTTTAATTACCGTTTTTTTCTTCAAAGAATTTCTTAGTCTGTTCAACATTTATACTTATGTTCTCCTTTAACTCATCGAGTGAGGAAAACTTCCTTTCATCACGAAGCTTTTTACAAAAATACAAGCCCACTTGCTTACCGTAAACATCGCCGTCAAAGTCAATGACATACGTCTCGGCAACAGGTGTGTTATCACTTGACACTGTGGGCTTTACGCCAAAATTTGTAACACCCATATATTCCTTACCGTCAACAATAACAATAGTGGAATATACACCGAACCTTGGCAGTACAAGCTCTTTCGGTATAATCTGATTTATTGTCGGAAAACCCAGCTTGTGACCGAGATGTGCACCGTGCACAACCTTTGATGTAAAACCGTAAGGAGCACCGAGAAGCTCCCACGCTTCATCCGCCCTGCCGTCTGCAAGAAGGCTTCTTATGTATGTTGACGATACAACAACTCCGCCGCACTTTAAGCTTTCAACAATTACGGCATCTTTGCCGCTCTCCTGCATGAGCCTGACTAAGTCGGCACTCTTTCCCAAGGCTTCTTTGCCAAAGCTGAAGTTCTCACCGCAGAAGGCACATACACAGCCGAATTTGTCAACGATGTAACGGACAAACATTTCGGGATTCATGTTCTTTACATCATCAAAGTGCTCAAGGTAGACAAAATCGGGGTTGCAGAACTCATTGATATAAGACAGTCTGTACCCAAGAAGCGACAGCACCGAATGGTCTGCATTTGCAAATTTAGGACTGTCCGAAAAGGTGTAAACACCAAACGTAAGCCCCTTTTCCTTTGCATATCTCTTTGCAGAATTTAAGAGATGCTGATGCCCTTTATGAACACCGTCAAAGTTGCCGAAAGCAAGCACACAGTTATTGAATTTTGATTTATCATAAACGCTTTCAAAAATTTCCATTAATTTCCTCAGAATTGCACAAAAGTAACATTATATATATTCATACACAATAAGTTTATCATAGAAATAGAAAAAAGTCAATAATATAAAAGCCGTTCCCTCAAAAAAGAGAACGGCAAAATTTACCCGAATATATGCTTTGAATGTTTATAAAGCGAATAGTAAAGAACGGCTCCCAGTACACCGCAGGAAATGATTTCCCCAAGCCCCACTGTTGCCATAAAGTAGAATACACTGCCTTCAAAACCGTAGGCAAATTTAAGTACAAAGGGAATAATCAAGGTGTTTGAAAGGATAGTCGGCAAGGTGTAAAGACACGGAAACATCCTATGTTTTGACATGTAATAAGTACCGCCGGCACCTAAAAGGGTTGCAAGACTTCCGAAGATGACATCGAGTATCATAACGGGCTGTGAAAATAAAAGATTTGACACAATACACCCGACAAAAAGTCCCGGAATTGCGTATGGTGTAAATATCGGCAAAATACATAATGCCTCTGACAAGCGGCACTGTATTACCCCCGACGAAAGACCTATTACGCTTGATAAATAGGTCAGCACCACATAAAGTGCGGCAATGAGTGCACTGTGGCTCATCATTCTTATTCTGTTGTTTTTCTTCATGGTATTTCTCCTTTAGTTTTGTTTTACATGAGGAAGGTTTCGAACTCATGTGAAGATGACTTATGATAACATCTCAATTTTAAGAGTTTTTGTATCACGGGTTAATTTTCTGTTCATTTTTATCGGTTAGTTGGCACTAACCACGTACAAGTATAGCTTAAAATACTCAATATTTCTCATTATTAATTTACATAAATTTTACAAAGAGGGTTTTTAGTACAAAAAACGTGTTAAATTCGATAAAAAACTTTGAAAATACCTGTTTTTTTTATATTTACCTCTTTATTTTTATAAATGATTGTGATATAATTAACAACATGAAATATTAAAATCAGGAGGTATGCTTTAATGGCAACTACAATTTCATCTGTACCCTTCAAGGATACAGCAGAAAAGGCTGCAAAGCTCGACGAAATTATTGCAGCCCACAAGGACCAGCCCGGTGCTCTTATTCCCATTCTTCAGAAGGCACAGGACGTTTACGGTTATCTTCCCATCGAAGTTCAGACTAAGATTGCTGAAGGTCTCGATATTTCCCTTGAAAAGGTTTACGAGGTTGTCACATTCTATGCTCAGTTCTCCCTTAATCCCAAGGGCGAATACAACTTCTCTGTTTGTCTCGGTACTGCTTGCTACGTTAAGGGTGCAGGCGACCTCTTTGACAAGCTTAAGCAGATTCTCGGTATCGAAGACGGCGGTTGTACACCCGACGGTAAGTTCTCACTTACATCCTGCCGCTGCGTAGGTGCTTGCGGTCTTGCTCCCGTACTTCTTGTAAATTCCGACGTTTACGGCAGACTTCTTCCCGACGACGTTAAGGGTATCATCGAAAAATACTCTGCATAACACCGATAAATCGCAAACCTTTTACAAAAGGCGGTTTTATTTATGAAAATTTCTGAAATTGCAACCTTACTCGACGCAAAGGTACTCTGTTGTGAAGAAAGTATTTCACACGAGGTTCATTCTGCCTGCGGCAGCGATATGATGAGCGACGTGCTTGCTTATGTTAAGAATCAGGCTGTTCTTCTTACGGGACTTGTAAATCCCCAGGTTATAAGAACTGCAATGATGATGGACATGAGATGTATCGTTTTTGTCCGCGACAAGAATCCTTCCGATGAAATGATTGAGCTTGCCAAGGAAGCAGACATTGTTCTTCTTTCTTCTCCCAAGCGTATGTTTGACGCTTGCGGCATTCTCTACAGCGGCGGACTTTGTCCGAATGAGGTATAGACAATGGACAACACAACTCCCCTTACCTATTCCTTTACTGTTCACGGTGACGATTTTTCGTCGGCAGGCGAAGCTTCGGTTCAGGTAAAAAAGATTCTCCGCAGTATCGGTTTTGATGCTGATACCATAAGACGAGTATCAATTGCCATGTACGAGGCTGAAATCAACATGGTTATACACGCAGGCGGCGGTGTTGCCGACCTTTATGTATACCCCGACAAAATCGTAATCGTTTTAACCGACAAGGGTCCCGGCATTGCAGACATTGGTCTTGCAATGAGTGAAGGCTATTCCACAGCACCCGACAACATCCGTTCTCTCGGATTCGGTGCGGGCATGGGTCTTCCCAATATCAAGAGATATTCCGACAATCTTGACATCGACAGTAAGCTTGGAGAAGGTACAAAACTTACAATCACAGTAATACCCCAGAGGTGAATACTTTGAAAGAGTACAAGCATTCTGTTTCCCTTGACGTTTCAAGATGCAAGGGCTGCATTACCTGCTTGAAACGTTGTCCCACCGAGGCAATAAGAATCCGTGACGGCAGAGCCGTTATTGATTCGGAAAGATGTATTGACTGCGGTCAGTGCATTATGGTTTGTCCTCACAAGGCTAAACGCGCCAATAACGACAAGCTTTCAGACATCCCCTTCGGCAAGAAATATGTAATTGCACTTCCGCCACCGAGTCTTTACGGACAGTTTGCAAATCTTGATGACGTTGATTATCTGCTGCAAGGTCTTCTTGACATGGGCTTTAATCATGTTTTTGAGGTTGCACGTGCCGCAGAGCTGGTTACGGAGTACACAAGACTTTATCTTGCACGTAAGGATATACAGCATCCCGTTATAAGTTCGGCATGTCCAGTAGTCACAAGACTTATTTCACTGCGTTTCCCCTACCTTTGTGACAACATAATTCCCATACTTTCCCCCATGGACATTGCGGCAAATATGGCAAAGGACCAGGCAAAGGAAAGACATCCCGAGCTTCGTGACGAAGACATTGTTACAGTTTTCATAGCACCCTGTACCGCAAAGACAAGTTATGTCAAAAACGGCTTTGCTGGTGAAAAGCAAAATGTTGACTATGTTGTATCAATGAGCGATGTTTATTTTGAGCTTATCGGTATTATGAAAAAAGAAACCCCGCCGCTTCCCGTATCGCGTGTCGGTATGATAGGTATGAGCTGGTCGGTTTCGGGCGGTGAAGCCACTTCCCTTTTAAATGACAGATATCTTGCCGTTGACGGCATTGAGAACATAATAAAGGTTCTTGATGAACTTGAAACAGGCAACTATCCTTTCCTTGACTTTATTGAGCTTAATGCATGCTCAAGCGGCTGTGTCGGCGGTGTACTTACCGTTGAAAACCCGTATATTGCCAAGGTTAAAATCCAGAACCTCAAGAGATACTTACCTGTTATGCAGTCAAGATACTCTAAAGAGGTTATCGAAAATCTTCCCGAGCAGTTCTCTACCGACATGTTTGTGATGAACTCGGTTACAAAGTCAGGTTCAGACATGCTGGCGGCAATGAGTCTTATGAAGAAGGCACAGGAGGTTTACGCCGTGCTTCCCGAATTTGACTGCGGTGCCTGCGGCTCACCTACCTGTATGGCATTCTCACAGGATGTTGCAAAGGGAAATGCGGTCCTTACCGACTGTCTTATGCTCGGAAGAAAGAATAAAGCAAAAAACGAGGGCGGTGACATTTAATGAAAGTTTCGGACATTATTTCTAAATGCTCCTTTAATCTGCTTGTCGAAGCAGACACCGAAAGAGACATAACCGGAGTTTACACGGGTGACCTTTTAAGCTGGGTTATGGGTCACGGTGAAGAAGGACAATGTCTTGTGACTATCATGTCAAATGTCAACGTACTTGCAGTTGCATCCTTACTTGATTTATCCTGCGTAATTCTTGCTGAAAACGTAAAACCCGACGACGAGTTCATGGAACTTGCAAAGGAAAAGGAAATCAACGTTCTTTCTTCAAGTGAAAGTGCTTATACAATATGTACACTTTTATATGAGGCACTCAAATGAGCAAGTACTATTACGATTTGCACATTCACTCCTGTCTCTCCCCTTGTGCCGACGATGATATGACACCAAATAACATATGCGGTATGGCAATGCTACAGGGACTTAATATCGTAGCACTCACCGACCACAACACCTGCGGCAACTGTGAAACCTTCATAAAGGTAGCAAAGAAGCACGGTCTTATCGGTATTGCGGGAATGGAGCTGACAACGGCGGAAGATATACATATTATCTGTTTATTCGAGCATCTCGAAAAGGCAAAGGCTTTTTCCGATGAGGTTCAGAAATACAGACTTTCGTTTCCCAACAACGTAAAGCTCTACGGACAGCAGATGTACATGGATGAAGAAGACAATGTTGTGGCGGTTGAAGAAAACTTTCTTCCCATGGCAACAACCCTGGGACTTGAAGATGCGGTAAGTCTTGCTTTGCAATATGATGCTGTTGTCTACCCTGCTCACATAGACAGAATGGCAAACGGCATTGTGGCAATACTCGGAACCTTGCCTGAAAGCCCCGACTTTTCATGTATAGAGTTTAATTCTTGTGAGGATATTGAAAAGTATAAAAAGGATTATCCGAAGATTTGTGAAAAGGCATGTGTTATTAACTCAGATGCCCACAATCTATGGAGTATAAACGAGGCTGAAAACTTTCTTTTACTTGATGACGAGCCGTACAGCTCCGAAAAGGTAAGACACGAGCTTTTCAAGGTGCTTCGGGGCGTAAAGGAGTAATACAAAATGAAAGAGCTTTCACTCAACATTCTTGATATTGCACAAAATTCCGTTACCGCCCGTTCGACGCTCATTAGAATTGACTTATATGAGACTGCCGACACCCTGACAATTACCGTGTCCGACAACGGCTGCGGCATGTCAAAGGAAATGGTAGAGAGTGTAACAAGCCCCTTCACCACAAGCCGTACCACAAGAAAAGTAGGACTCGGTATTCCCCTTTTCAAAAT
Organism: Oscillospiraceae bacterium; assembly: GCA_015064895.1. Taxonomy (GTDB): domain Bacteria; phylum Bacillota; class Clostridia; order Oscillospirales; family CAG-382; genus UMGS1387. The sequence goes on from SVRI01000007.1 coordinate 78,926, forward strand.
GGCGGCTGAACAGACAGGCGGTCATCTCACTGTTACTTCAAAAAGTGAAAAGGAATTTCCCCACGACCACGGAACAGTCACCTCGGCTTTGTTTTATAAAAATCATCTTGATTATACTCCCCTCGGGGATATAATAAATACTATTGTTACTCTTATTCAGGGTATGGGTGAAATAGATTTAGTATTTACCCACAAATCCGACACACTTGATGTTCTTCTTGACACAAGAGAAATAAGAGAAACCCTTGGCGGCGACATCCCGTTATCTGTACCGGATGTTCTCGTCTGGATAACTGAGTTTTTAAAAGAAAAATATAATATATCTTAAGAAAGTGAGGAACTAGAAATGAAATCATTAGCAGAACTCGCTGCAATCAGAGACAAGATGAAGGACAAGGTTTCCCTTCGTGAAGGCTCAAACGAAACAAGAATCGTTGTAGGTATGGCAACTTGCGGTATCGCCGCAGGTGCAAGACCCGTTCTTAACGCATTCGTTGAAGCTGTTGCAAAGGAAGGTCTTTCCGACACTGTTACTGTTCTTCAGACAGGCTGTATCGGCATTTGCCAGTACGAACCCGTTGTTGAAGTTTATAAGGCAGGCGAAGACAAGGTTACTTATGTACATATGTCTGAAGACAAGGTTGCCAAAGTAATCGAACAGCACATCAAGGGCGGCAAACCCGTTGCTGAATACACAATGAAATAATAACGGAGGAAAACAAAATTATGATACGTTCACATGTATTGATTTGCGGCGGTACCGGTTGTACTTCTTCCGGCAGTGCTGCAGTTCACGAAAAGTTTGAACAGGAACTTAAGGCTAACGGTCTTGAAAACGAAATCAAACTCGTTCAGACAGGTTGTTTCGGTCTCTGTGCTCTCGGTCCTGTAGTTATCGTTTATCCCGAAGGTACATTCTACAGCCGTGTTACAGCTGACGACATTCCCGAAATCGTTTCGGAACATCTTCTCAAGGGTCGTCCCGTTCAGCGTCTTGTTTACGATGAAACAGACGGTGCAAAGACTGACGACCAGCCCGTAGCACTCAGTGATACAAGCTTCTACAAGAAGCAGAAGAGAGTAGCTCTTCGTAACTGCGGTGTTATCGACCCCGAAAACATCGAAGAATACATAGGTACAGGCGGATATCAGGGTCTCGGTAAGGTTCTTACAGAAATGACTCCTGAAGAAGTTATTGACACAATCCTCGCATCCGGTCTCAGAGGTCGTGGCGGTGCAGGCTTCCCCACAGGTCAGAAGTGGAAGCTCGCCAGAACTCTCGTTCAGGACGGCGGTCAGAAGTATGTTTGCTGTAATGCCGACGAAGGCGACCCCGGTGCATTCATGGACAGATCCATCCTCGAAGGCGACCCCCATGCTCTTATTGAAGCTATGGCAATTGCAGGTTATGCAATCGGTGCTGACCAGGGTTATGTATATGTTCGTGCTGAATATCCTATCGCCGTTCAGAGACTTCAGGTTGCTATCGACCAGGCTCGTGAATACGGACTTTTAGGCGATGATATCTTCGGCACAGGCTTCAAGTTCAACCTTGACCTCAGACTCGGTGCAGGTGCATTCGTTTGCGGTGAAGAAACAGCTCTTATGACATCCATCGAAGGCAAGCGCGGCGAACCCAGACCTCGTCCTCCGTTCCCTGCTGTTAAGGGTCTTTACGGCAGACCTACTGTTCTTAACAACGTTGAAACATATGCAAACATTCCTCAGATTATCGTAAACGGTGCTGACTGGTTTGCATCTATGGGTACAGAAAAGTCCAAGGGTACAAAGGTATTTGCTCTCGGCGGTAAGATTCACAACACAGGTCTTGTTGAAGTTCCCATGGGTACAACTTTACGCGAAATCATCGAAGAAATCGGCGGCGGTATTCCGGGTGGCAAGAAGTTCAAGGCTGCTCAGACAGGTGGTCCTTCCGGCGGATGTATTCCTGCTCACCTTATCGACACACCTATCGACTATGACAACCTTCTCGCAATCGGCTCCATGATGGGTTCGGGCGGTCTTATCGTTATGGACGAAGACAACTGTATGGTTGACATTGCTAAGTTCTTCCTCGAATTTACGGTTGATGAATCCTGCGGTAAGTGTACTCCTTGTAGAGTTGGTACAAAGAGACTTTACGAAATCCTTGACAGAATCACAAAGGGTCAGGGCAAGCTCGAAGACATCGACAAGCTTGAAGAACTCTGCCACTACATCAAGTCAAGTGCTCTCTGCGGTCTCGGTCAGACAGCTCCTAACCCCGTTCTTTCCACACTTATGTACTTCAAGGATGAATATATTGAACACATCGTTGACAAGAAGTGTAGAGCAGGCGTATGTAAGGAACTTCTCTCCTTCAAGATTATCGAAGATAAGTGTAAAGGCTGTACAAAGTGTGCACGTAACTGTCCCGTTGGTGCTATTGAAGGTGCTGTTAAGCAGCCTCATATCATCAATCAGGACAAGTGTATCAAGTGCGGCGCTTGTATTGACAACTGTGCCTTCAAGGCAATTATCAAGGAATAAGGAGGCAGCATAAAATGGAAATGATTAATGTAATTATCGACGGTCATTCTTACAGCGTAAAGAAGGGTGCTACAATCCTCGAAGCATGTAAGAGTGTCGGCATAGAAATCCCTACTCTCTGCTACTTAAAGGAAATCAACGAAATCGGTGCTTGCCGTCTTTGCGTTGTTGAAGTTAAGGGTGCAAGAAGCCTTGTTGCTGCTTGTGTATATCCCATTGACAGAGAAGGTACTGAAATTCTCACACACTCCCCTGCAGTTCTCAAGTCCAGAAAGGCAACTCTTGAACTTCTCCTTTCTCAGCATGACAAGAAGTGTCTCTCCTGCGTAAAGAGCGGCGACTGCGAATTCCAGAAGCTCTGCCGTGACTACGGTGTAGAAGACGAACACAAGTATGACGGTGAAACACCCGTTTACGACATCGACACATCAATGCCTCACCTTATCCGTGACAACAACAAGTGTGTACTTTGCCGCAGATGCGTTGCTGCTTGCGACAAGAACCAGGAAGTTGCTGTTATCGGTGCAAATGAAAGAGGTTTCAAGACTCACATCGGTCAGGCATTTGAACTCAACCTTAACAATGTTGCTTGTATCGGCTGCGGTCAGTGTATCACAGTTTGTCCTACAGGTGCACTCATGGAAAGAGACGACACTGAAAAGGTATGGGCAGCTCTTGCTGATCCTACAAAGCACGTAGTTGTTCACGCAGCTCCTTCTATAAGAGTTACACTCGGCGAATGCTTCGACATGCCTATCGGTTCTGTTGTAACAGGCAAGATGGTTGCAGCACTCAGAAGACTCGGCTTTGCTAAGGTATTTGATACAAACTTTACTGCTGACCTTACAATCATGGAAGAAGCTCACGAACTCTTAGAGAGAGTAAAGAACGGCGGCAAGCTTCCCATGATCACATCCTGCTCACCCGGATGGGTTAAGTTCTGCGAACACTACTTCCCCGACATGATCGACAACATGTCTTCCTGCAAGTCTCCTCAGCAGATGATGGGTGCAGTTATCAAGACATACTACGCTGAAAAGATGGGTCTTGACCCCAAGGACATCTTTGTAGTAAGCGTAATGCCTTGTACAGCTAAGAAGTTTGAAATCGGCAGAGACGATCAGGCTGCTGCAGGTGTTCCCGATACTGATGTTTCCATCACAACAAGAGAACTTGCAAGAATGATAAAGAGAGCAGGTATCAACTTCACTTCACTTCCCGACGAAGAATTTGATTCACCCATGGGTCTCGGCTCCGGTGCAGGTACAATCTTCGGTGCAACAGGCGGCGTTATGGAAGCTGCTCTCAGAACTGCAGTTTACTGGCTCACAGGTTCTAACCCCGAAAAGGTTGAATTTGAAGAAGTCAGAGGTACAGCAGGCATCAAGGAAGCTACATACACAGTTAGCGGTGTTGAAGTTAAGGTTGCTGTTTGCTCCGGTACTGCAAACGCAAAGAAGCTTCTTAACATGGTAAAGAGCGGTGAAAAGGATTACACCTTCATCGAAATCATGGGTTGTCCCGGCGGTTGCGTAAACGGCGGCGGTCAGCCTACTCAGCCTGCTTCTGTTAGAAACTTTGTTGACCTCAAGGCTCTCAGAGCAGCAGCTCTTTACGAAGACGACAAGAATCTTCCTGTCAGACTTTCTCACGAAAACGAAGACATCAAGACTATCTACAAGGAATACTTTGGCGAACCCGGCAGCCACAAGGCTCACGAGTATCTCCATACTTCCTATGTTGCTAGACCTAAGGTTCAGTACTAACTTACTTTCTCTTTGATAAAAAGAGAAAGTAAGCAAAGAGAAAATAATTTAGCACCATCATTTTATGGTTTAGATTTAAATTATCATTTCTCGGATACGATTATTCCCCGACACCAAACAACGGCGTCGGGGAATTTTTCATACTCTTTGATAAAAATAGAAAGCAAGCAAAGAGAAAATAATTTAGCACCATCCTTTTTATGGTTTAGATTTAAATTATCATTTCTCGGATACGATTATTCCCCGACACCAAACAACGGCGTCGGGGTATTAAATTTCCAACTCTTTATTATTTCCCCGGGGAAATCCTCGGGGATTTTGCTATATAAAAACAAAAAAGGCAGATTTCTCCGCCTTTAAGTTTTGTAATCATACAATTTTCTTATTGAGATATTCAAGCGACTGTCTTACCATTTCATCGCCGAGTTCTTTTGATGCCTCGCTTGCACTTTCTGTGAACCAATGCTTGATTTCATGAAGTCTTTCAAGCTTTACTGCATCGGGATAGAGTGACATGAGAATAGAGCACTCATACTTACCTGCGTGGTCATAGCCAGTTGCATTCTGCACCTCGGTGCTCATGGTAGGAATAACCTTTATCCAGCTAAAAGGATCATCGCCGCCGCCGAGATTTTCATAGTAGTCGGCATAGCTTTCACTTCCCCACCAGCCACGCCCTTGTGTCTTTTCAAGGTATCTCATAATTGCTCTTTGCGAAGCCTTCATATAGGAAAGAGTCATAGGCTTTAAGTTTTCTTGCTCAAACTGGTGATGGATAACTACGTATACATTACGAAGACCTGCTTCGAGGAAGCTTGTAAATATCTGCATAAGATAGCTCTCAAATACATCTTCCTCAATATGAACTGTACCGCTTGTTTCATCTGCAACGGCGTAGCTTGAGGGGCTATAATAAATTGAAGGAGCAATCATAAGCTCTTTTGTTTCGGAAAGCTTCTTTATAAGACCTTCAGCAATAAGAGTATCGCATCCGTAAGAGCAATGAGGACCGTGATATTCAACAGTACCGCCGCACATTACAAAGGGAACTCTGTTTTCCTTAACATGCCCGAATTCTTTTGGAAAGCTCATATTGAATTCCATAAAAACACTTCCTTTATTACTCGGAATAGCCGAGAGTTGTATAGAACGCGAGATTTGCCTGTGTATTATCAAGTCTACCGTACTGAAGAACGATAGGAGTTGAACTTGAAATCTTCATAGCATACTGGGTTTCAAAGGGAACTTCGAAACCGCACATGTGCTCAAGATTATTCATTCTGAAGCATTTTACCCTCTTTGCACCTACAACCCACTTGATATCTGTGTAAGGGTCTTTGTCTGTAAAATAGATTTCAACATTGATTTCGGCATCAACATCAGAATCATTCACAATGATAACCGACTCATGTCCCTTTGCGACACCTTCTCCTGGTTTTGGCAATTCGCAATCCGGAATAATCCAGTTTTTCTTACCTAAAACGTTATTACACATCGAGTTCAATAATTCCTCTCTTCAAGTAATCGGTCATAGAGATGCATCCATCCTTACCTACAGCCGCACCGATTTCCCAACGGCAGCCGAATGTAGGACCGGAAATAAATGTATCAACCTGGAATGTCATATTTTCTTGAAGGCTGTAGTCGCTGACGGTTTCCATCCAGGGTGCTTCAACTTCAATCATACCTGTACCGTGGCAAGGACCGTAAACAAAGTTATCCTTATAGCCAGCATCTTCATAAAGCTTGTAAAAGCCCTTTGCAATATCGGACGCAATAACGCCTGCCTTAATCTGATCCTTTGTCCAGTTATGGGCATCGAGGCAGAACTGAACAAGTTCGCGTCTTTTGCCTTCAAGTTTACCCATAACTACAGGTAGACCGATAGAAGGAGAATAGCCGTCAATCTTTGCGGAAAGGTTGAGCTGAACAATATCGCCCTTCTTGATTTCTCTGTAGCAAGAACGGGAAATAGCATGTCTTGTACTTTCTTCGCTGAACACGTACATAGGAAGACCTTCGTATTCTGCGCCTTCTTCGTAAATAACCTTCTGAGCTATACCAACCATCTGAAGCTCAGTTACACCGGGACGGAGGTTTTTGATAACTTCATCTGTTGCCTTTTCAATAATTCTGAAGCCTTCCTTGATACAAGCAAGTTCATTGACACTCTTAATCTTACGAAGTTCAACCATGATATCGTTACAAAGAACGATTTCAGCATCGGGATAGCTTTCCTTAAGACCAAAGTATACAGGAAGTGTACATTCAACGTAGCTGCCAAGCCCAATCTTTACCTTCTTGCCTGTAACACCGAGGCTCTTAAACACATCTTCAAAAGTATCTGCCTTAAGTTCGGGATAAGAAGGGTCGGCCGATTCTCTGAATTCCTTGAGGACAAAAATCTTATCGAGCTTGTTTCTGTCAGCACCGAAAATTGCAGATTCGGGACCTACTAAAAGTGCCGAGTCACCGTTTGCCGAAATAGCAACACCGGCTCTTTCAAACAAAGGCCAGAAACCGCTGAAATATCTTGCATTTGCGTAGTCAGATTCCGTACTTACAACAATCATGATGTCAAGTCCTTTATCTGCCACCATCTTTGCTGCCTTTGCGACTCTTTCCTTATACTCATAATCTGGAATATAAATTCTGCTCATAATTTTTCCGCCTTTCTTTTTGCCATATCGGCATTTTACAATTCAATTATATATCACAATGAAAAAAATGTATTTACACGATATTTTTATAGATTTGCACAATCATAAATAAATTTACTTTTTTTCAACACTTCTGTTCAAATTTAAGAATAGAATTGATATAAACACCTAAAAGGAGCATGTTTTTATGGACTTCAAACTTCAGGGCTTTTCCCTACCGATGACTGTAACCGGTATTGCCAACATTCACTATTTTGAATTCACAAAGGAATATCATACTACCGAAAATTTTCATAATTTCTGTGAACTGCTGTTTGTAGATAACGGCGAAATCGAAGTAAAGTCAGAAAACTATCAAGGTGTATTATCAGTAAATCAGCTGATTATACACCGGCCTAACGAAAAACATTCACTGAAAGGCTTCGGAGACACCGCCCCGAACATAATCATCATCGGTTTTGAATGTAATTGTGCCGAGCTTATTGAATTTTCTAAAACACCGATAACACTTTCCACCGAACACAAAAGAATTTTATCCAAAATTATGCAGGAAGGCATGAGCATCTATGAACCGCCATATGACATCCCAAACACAACCTTTATGAAAAAGCGTAAAGAATATCCCTTTGGTGCCGACCAGATGATAAAAAACACACTTGAAGCATTTCTTATAATGCTTGTGCGCGACTTCAAATACGTCAAAACGGGCAGTTACAAATCCGGCTCTGATGCTGAAAACAACATCAAAAATGTTCACCAATACATAGACGAACACTTTACAGAAAACATAACCCTAGACAACCTTTGCTTTATTTTCGGCACAAACAAGACAAGTCTTTGCCGCGATTTCAAAAAGAGCTACGGCATGACAATAGTTGAATATGTTCACGAAAAACGGATTCAAAAGGCAAAAAATCTACTGAGGCAAAACGATTTATCCGTTACAGAAATTTCCTATATGCTTGGATTTGTATCGGTTCACTATTTTTGCAGACTCTTCAACAAGCTTGTAGGTTTATCGCCTACCATGTATCAGAAAAGTATTAAGTCAAAACTCAGTTTATAGCTATAAAACTTTAT
>SVRI01000040.1 GCA_015064895.1 Oscillospiraceae bacterium
TTTTAGGAGGAAAAAACAAAATGTTTGACAACGAAAAAAACAATGGATTCTTTGGTAATGATGGCGGCTTAGATTTAGGTAGTGCATCGGGAGATTTCGGTGGCTTTACACCGTTTGACAGCACAGAAGCGGATGCTATTTTTGGTGGAACGACTACACCTGCAGCAGCAGTAACACCTGAAAATACCGCAGTAGAAAACAATGCTGCACCGGTTCAGCAGGGAGCACCGATTGTTGGCGAAAGCCAGGCAGTAGCACCTGCAGAAGATCCAAATGCAGCAAAAGTGGAGGAACCAAACAATGAAGAAGTTACAAACACAAATACTGTACAGCCCAAAACAGATGCAGGTGCAAACGGCTCTGAACAGGCAGAAGCACCTAACTTGTTTGAGGCGGCAGTCGCAAAAGCAGAGGAGAAACAGGCAGAGACTACGAAAAATAGCCTGATCGACAAATTACCCATATTTGTTCACGGCAGTGCAAAGGAAGAGATTGTAGATACATCTAAAACCTTTGAACAGCTGCGTCTTGAGAAAGCGGAAGATTTTCCGGAACTTGACGAGGGCGATAATGTATCATGGAAGGTTACATACGGGACAATCACAAAGGTCGTAACCAACAAGAAAGACACAATCGCCAGCTTCAAGAAAAAAATTGAGGATTCTAAGGAATTTACGAATGCTCTGAAAAAGGCAAAGGGCACAGAAATCGAATGCAAGGTGTCTCCGACGATTACAGCGAAGAAAAAAGGAATTATGTCCCCGTATAAGGGACTTTACAGTTCTGTTGACGAAGCACAGGCAAGTGGCAAAGTCATTTCTTTCGTTCCATCGGAGGACGGTAAGGTGTTCGAGGTGCGCAACAGTAAAATGGGTACTTTTATTGCTCCTACTGAAAAAGTGACTTCTTTCAAAAAGGTAAGGGCCGGGTTTATCCCGGCTCTGCCGAAAATTCCGTATAAAATGCTATCGGAGATTATAGCCTTTTTTAAGTCGTATGTTGACAAAAGCGGAGAAGTTGAGGCACTGGCATACATATATTGGTCTTTTGTAGATTCACAATATTATGCGTATGTTCCGAAACAAATCGTAGGCAAAGCACGTGTTGATTCTACATTGCCGGATATGGACGAAGAAAAGTTCATTTTAGTAATGGAGATACATTCACACAATACAATGCCCGGGTATTTTTCACCGATTGACGACAGCGATGAAAAGGCAACAAGACTTTATACAGTAGTCGGCAGAATGGATAAGGTTTTTCCTGATGTCAGAACAAGAATCTCTTGCGGGGGCAAGTTCGTTGAAATTGCACCTGAAGAGGTATTTGATGGCTTTGAAGGAACCTTCCCTGAAAAATGGAAAGAGTCTGTTGAAATAGGAAAGCGTCCGCATAAGGAGGCAAACTTATGAAACTTGCTCTTAAACGACCTGTACAGATTTTGATTATTGGTGCAGGCGGAACAGGTGGGTATGTAATACCTCATTTGTATCGCATAGCATATGCGTCAGACAGAAAGTGCAGGATTATCATTGCTGACGGAGATATTGTTGAGGATAAGAACCTTGTAAGACAGAGTTTCTCGGCATTAGATGTTGGAGAAAACAAAGCAACAGTAATGGCTGAAAGATATTCGGAAGTTTTTGGTATAGAAACGGAATATGTTCCGGATTTTATCGAAGACGAAGAGCAGCTTTACAACCTTTTGAATTATGAATATCCATGTTACACATCTAAACCTAAACCACTGCCTATTTTAATAGGTGCTGTGGATAACAACCGTTCAAGAGTCATGTGCCACGAGGTATTTAAAAAGATGGATAATATCATCTATATAGACTCAGGGAACGCAGAATCGGGTGGACAGGTAGTATGTGGTGTAAAGAAAAATGGAAAGGTTATGAGCAAACCTGTTGCAAGTGTATACCCTGATATTCTGAAGGACATAGAGAAATTCCCGTCAGAGCTTTCTTGTGCAGAGAGAAGTGTATCGGCTCCGCAGAGTATAGCAGCAAATTTGTTTGCCTCAACTGCGATATCGACTATGCTTTACTATCTCTTAATCAAAGGAGAACTCAAGACAACAAGGGTTGCATTCTCGGCAAACAAACTGCTTATGAAGTCTATAGCGTGAAAGGAATTTGATATGGAGAACATTATTTTTACCCAAACAAAAGAAACTGTGATGACACTCGAAAAGACGGTTACGACAGTAACAGGTAAATTGGAAACGGTTGATGCTCTTGGACGTAAGAAGCTTATCAAAACATCCACCCATAAAAGTACGGATTACCATAATCTCGGATTTGATATTGGGAGGGTTGCTTAATGAGTGAAACATATTACGCCCTTGAGAAGTTCGCAGAAATGGATAGGAATTTGGTAAGTATCACAGAAGCGCTGCCTATAAAAAGGCGTGCCATTGATATTTACAGGCAGAAAAACAATGAACAGAGAGCAAAGGACACTTACACCGACCTTGTACAGTTAAAATCAAAACTGCTTGACACGGTTAGGAACTTAAGGCTTTTATTTTCTGAATGTCAAATGCCTGAAGGAGCTGATTTTGCAAACAAATTGTTTGGTGCGGTTAATGGGTTTAACCTTATGACACCGGACTACACCAAACTATTACAAGCAATAGAGGCTTTAAAAAAACAGATTCCACATAGCGAAAAAATCAACGCACAAATCATCGGACACTTGATGAACAATGTTAAGATGGGATATTATCCTACAGATAACTCTCATGTGAAAATGATAAAAAGTGCATTGAAATTCCCTGAATGTGAGGTTAATCTTTTAGATCCTTGCTGTGGAGAAGGAATTGCACTTAATGTTCTTGCATTGGGAATGAACTCTGTAACTTATGGCACAGAAATAGACGAAGCCAGAGGCAAAGAAGCTGAAGGCAGACTTGACCGTGTTGGGTTCGGTAGTTTCTTTCATTCAAGAATGAGTCATGAAGCATTTCACGGGTTATTCTTAAATCCTCCATACTT
>SVRI01000008.1 GCA_015064895.1 Oscillospiraceae bacterium
AATGTTTACATGGGGCTTGGTTCTTTCAAATTTAGCCTTTGCCATTTGAGTTTCCTCCTTAAAAAGAAAATTATTTTTTTAGTACAAGTATGATTATACCAAATCGGGCGAAAGTGTCAATACAAATCGGTATTAAATTTACATATTATTCATATTGAACGCCTATTCGCCAAAGTTTTTGTTCTGAGCTTTGATTAGTCCTTCTTTGCTCTCTTTGCAATGATTTCTTCTGCAACATTCTTAGGAACCTGTTCATAGTGGCTGGGTTCCATTACGTAGGTACCGCGGCCCTGAGTGTTGGAACGAAGGTCTGTTGCATAACCGAACATGTTTGCAAGAGGAACGAAAGCACGAATCTGCTGACCGCCGGAGATAGGATCCATACCCTGGATCTGACCGCGGCGGGAGTTGATGTCACCGATAACTACGCCTGTGTAATCGTCGGGAGCAACAACAACAACCTTCATAACAGGTTCTGTAAGAACGGAGCCTGCTTTTCTGAGGGCTTCCTTAAGAGCCATAGAACCGGCAATCTTAAATGCCATTTCAGAAGAGTCGACTTCATGATAAGAACCGTCATAAAGTGTAACCTTAAGGTCAACTACGTTATAGCCTGCGAGAACACCGTTTGTCATAGCGCCCTGGATACCTGCGTCAACAGCAGGGATGTATTCCTTGGGAATAGCACCGCCGACAACCTTGTTTTCAAAGGTGTAGCCTGCACCGGGTTCGTTGGGTTCAACAGTGATTTTAACGTGACCGTACTGACCCTTACCACCGGACTGACGAGCATACTTCATATCAACATCAGCACTCTTAGTAATTGCTTCCTTGTAGGAAACCTGAGGCTGACCAACGTTAGCTTCTACCTTAAATTCTCTAAGGAGTCTGTCAACGATGATTTCGAGGTGAAGTTCACCCATACCTGCGATAATTGTCTGACCTGTTTCTTCGTCTGTATAAGCCTTGAATGTGGGGTCTTCTTCAGCGAGCTTCGCAAGAGCGATACCCATCTTTTCCTGACCTGCCTTTGTCTTAGGCTCGATAGCAACTCTGATAACGGGTTCGGGGAATGTCATAGATTCAAGAACTACGGGATGGTTTTCATCACAGAGTGTGTCACCGGTAGTAGTATTCTTAATACCGATAACGGCTGCGATATCACCCGCGTAAATTGTATCTACGTCTTCTCTGTGGTTAGCGTGCATAAGCACGATACGACCGAGTCTTTCACGGCTCTTCTTGTTTGTGTTATAAACAGTGGAGCCTGCTGTGATAGAACCGGAGTAAACTCTGATGAAGCAAAGACGACCGATGAAGGGGTCTGTAGCGATCTTGAACGCAAGAGCTGCGAAAGGAGCGCTGTCATCAGATTCTCTTGTAATCTTATTGTCTTCTTCGTCCTCGGGAAGAGTGGGGTCAATACCTTCTGCCGCGGGAACGTCGAGAGGAGAGGGCATGAAATCTACGATAGCATCGAGGAGCATCTGAACGCCCTTGTTCTTGTAGGAAGTACCGCAAACAACGGGAACCATTGTGTTGTCGATAGTGGACTTTCTGATTGCGCCCTTGATTTCGTCGATTGTGAGTTCTTCGCCGCCAAGATACTTTTCGAGCAATTCTTCGTCTGTTTCAGCAACATGCTCCAAAAGTGCAGCTCTGTATTCTTCTGCCTTATCCTTCATGTCATCAGGAATATCTGTTTCCTGAATGTCGGTACCGAGGTCATTTGTGAAGATATAAGCCTTCATCTTAACGAGGTCAACGATACCCTTGAACTTGTCTTCAGCACCAATAGGAAGCTGAATCGGCACAGCGTTAGCACGGAGTCTTTCGTGCATCATATCTACAACTCTGTAGAAATCTGCACCCATGATATCCATCTTGTTAACGTATGCCATACGGGGAACCTTGTATTCGTCAGCCTGACGCCATACTGTTTCAGACTGAGGTTCAACACCGCCCTTAGCGCAGAGAACTGTTACAGAACCGTCGAGTACCTTAAGTGAACGCTGAACTTCTACTGTAAAGTCAACGTGACCGGGGGTATCGATGATGTTGATTCTATGAGGCTGATACTGTTTCTGTTCGCCTTCCCAGAAGCAAGTTGTAGCAGCAGAGGTAATTGTAATACCTCTTTCCTGTTCCTGCTCCATCCAGTCCATTGTAGCGCCGCCGTCGTGGGTTTCACCCATCTTATGAGTTTTACCGGTGTAGTACAAAATACGTTCTGTAGTTGTAGTTTTACCGGCGTCGATATGAGCCATGATACCAATATTTCTGGTACGCTCAAGAGGACAACTTCTCGACATGGATTTTTCTCCTTATATTATTTAGAATGAGGACAAAAGCTTGTCCTGTTACAGAAATCCTATGCTGCCTTATGCAGCGCGGAATTAATATCTGTAGTGTGCGAAAGCCTTGTTAGCTTCTGCCATCTTATGAGTATCTTCTCTCTTCTTAACAGCAGAACCTACGCCGTTGCATGCATCCATAATTTCAGCTGCAAGACGTTCAGCCATCTTCTTTTCGCCTCTGGCTCTTGAATAAGTTGTAAGCCATCTGAGACCGAGTGTCTGTCTTCTTTCAGGTCTGACTTCGATCGGAACCTGATAAGTAGAACCACCAACACGGCGAGCCTTAACTTCAAGAACGGGCATGATGTTTTCGAGAGCCTTCTGGAATGCTTCCAGGGGATCTCCTACCTTTTCATTAATGATTGCAAATGCATCATATACAATCTTCTGAGCGACACCCTTTTTACCGTCGTACATGATATTGTTGATAAGCTTTGTTACGAGCTTAGAATTGTACATAGGATCGGGCAATACGTCTCTCTTGGGTACGTTACCTCTTCTAGGCACTGTAATTCCCTCCTTCACATAAAATGAATTCACAGGTACTCGAAATGAGATTACCTATTCCGTCAGCACTTACTCTGAGGTCGTACCACAATCTATAGAAATGCGGTTACCTCTGTAATATACTAACCAATATTGCAGTTTTCTTAAACTGCCAAAACTGTTTTAAGAAGCGCTATTACTTAGCAGCCTTCTTTTCACGCTTTGCGCCGTACTTGGAACGGGACTGATTTCTCTTAGCCACGCCCTGTGTATCAAGTGTACCACGGATGATGTGATAACGTACACCGGGGAGGTCCTTAACTCTACCGCCACGGATAAGAACAACAGAGTGTTCCTGAAGGTTATGGCCTATACCGGGGATATAGGATGTAACTTCGATACCGTTGGTGAGACGAACTCTTGCGATTTTTCTAAGAGCAGAGTTAGGCTTCTTAGGAGTCTTTGTCGAAACCTTTGTACAAACGCCTCTCTTCTGAGGTGCGCTCTGGTCTGTTGCCTTCTTGGTAAGAGTGTTGAGACCCTTCTGAAGTGCAGGAGACTTAGACTTGTAAGTAACCTGTTCACGTCCTTTTCTGACTAACTGGTTAAATGTTGGCATACCGCAACTCCTTTCAAAAAGTTTTCTGAAGACCGCAATTTTGCGCATAAAGACACATTTACAGTATTCAGTCAACGCTTATTATACAACCCTGTTATTAATTTGTCAAGTATTTTTTTGAATTTTTCAGCCAAAAAAATTATGCAAGTTTTACCAATCTATATATAGGGTTTTAGGCATATTTTACATACAATTTATAGGCACAACAAACCCCGTGCATCGGCACGGGGCTGGATTTTATGCAAAGATCTTTATATTTTCCGCCACAAACAAAAGAAACGGTGAAAGAATCATGATTGAGTCAAATCTGTCAAGCACACCGCCATGGCCGGGAAACAGGTTGGAATAATCCTTTATTCCGTATGTACGTTTAACGGATGAAGCAACAAGGTCGCCGATCATTGAAACCACAGACATGAACAGTCCGACAACGGCAAGTACAACAAGGTTGACCTTGACATCTGCCGCATTTTGTACAATGACACCGAACAGGATAAAAGCAATCACGCAGAAAACCGCACCGCCGATTGCACCCTCAACAGTCTTTTTGGGGCTTATCTTGGGTATCAGCTTATGTTTTCCGAACAGGAAGCCCGTAAAATACGCACATGTGTCGGTTACCCATGCGGCAACAAATACCAGAAGATATACATACGATGCACCGTTCTGGATGTATCTGAGCTTGAGCAGAGCCGAAAAGCAAAGAGCCACATAAAGTGTAGTCATAAACACTTCCGACACATTGATTACCTTTACTTTTTCATCAAAGAACACGCTTTCAGCCAAAAGCACCGCGATATACAGCATCACAACCACAAGCACCGAGCCGTATCCAAAGAAATAGGACACTACCGGAGCCGCCAAGGAAACCGACATCGCAGGAATCGAAAGAAGCGGATTTCTTCTTTGTCTGATGCATCCGAGCATCTCCCATGTTCCTATTACACACAAAGATGTTATTATTATAGGATACACAAAAGTACCCGAAAGAAGAAAGATGGCTATCATCAAAAACAAGATTGCCAATCCCGTTATAATTCGTTGTTTCATTTTGTTAATTCCTTTATGTTTTTAGCAGTCAAACATTTTGATGTCTTACCAAATGAGTCCGGCGACACCGAAAATTTGCCTGTCGCAAAGATGACCCGCAAAACTGTCTGCGGAAACTCTTTGCTAGATGCTCATGATTTCCTTCTTCTTTGTTTCAACAGAAGCATCTGCAAGCTTTGTATACTTATCTGTAAGGTCCTGAACTATCTTTTCGGAAGCCTTCTGTTCATCTTCTGTCATTTCGCCGTTCTTCTTCATATCCTTAATCTTATCATTTGCATCTCTGCGGATATTTCTGATGGCTACCTTACATTCTTCGCCGAGCTTTTCAACCTTCTTTGCAAGCTCCTTACGTCTTTCCTCTGTTGCCTGAGGGAATGCGAGACGGATGGACTTGCCGTCATTCTGGGGGTTAATGCCAAGGTCTGATGCAAGAATTGCCTTTTCGATTTCCTTGAGAGCACTTACATCCCAGGGAGTAACAAGAAGAGTTCTGGGGTCGGGGTTTGCAATGCCTGCAATCTGGTTAATGGGCATGGATGAACCGAAGTATTCAACAGTGATTCTGTCAAGGGCGGAAGGGCTTGCCTTACCTGCACTGATGGAGCCGAATTCATATTCAAGGCTGGAGATGGATTTACCCATCTTTTCTTCAAATGCTTTTGTTTCGATTTTCATATTAAAATCCTCCTGAACTAGATTTATGTAAAATTAAATGTGAACGATTGTGCCGAGCGTTTCTCCGTTTACTGCTCTGTAAATATTCTCGGGGTCATTAAGACCGAAGATGAGAATGGGAAGCTTGTTATCTCTTCCGAATGTGGATGCGGTAGAGTCAATAACAGCAAGGTCATTATGGATAATATCATCATACTTCATTTCGTCGTACTTTACGGCATTGGGATCCTTTTTGGGGTCTGCCGAATACACGCCGTCGATATTCTTGGCAAAAAGAACCACCTCTGCACCGAGTTCTGCTGCTCTGAGAACGGCTGCTGTATCTGTTGAGAAATAGGGGTTGCCCGAACCGCAGGCAATAATCACTACCCTGCCCTTACTCATATGAGTAACTGCCTTGTTTCTGATATAGGGTTCTGCCACCTGGTTCATCTGAAGTGCCGTCATGGTTCTTGCATCAACGCCGTTGTCTTCAAGCACAGACTGTACTGCAAGAGAGTTGATAACAGTTGCAAGCATGCCCATATGGTCTGCTCTTGTTCTGTTAATTTCCTTACCTGCACCTCTCCAGATATTTCCGCCGCCGATAACAATGCCCATGGAAACTCCGTCATCAACGCATCTCTTTATCTGCTTTGCAAGAGTATCAACAAATTCAAAGTCAATGATGCCATCCTTCTTACCGTTGAGAAGAGCTTCTCCGGAAAGCTTTAAAAGAACCTTTTTATACTTTGGCATAATAATTACCCCGTTTCTTTTTTATATGTTACTATAGATTGCTCAGTTGTTTCCAAGTGCCGCTTCAATATATGACAGCACCTGCTTTGAATAGGCTTGTGTTCCCATATCGGTATAATAATGCACCGCATCTGAGTGAGCTTCTTCGGGAAGCGTCTTTGATAAAGCATACAGGTCATTGACCTCAAAGCCGTGTTTTGTGACAATCTTCACGGCAGCAGCATTATACCTTTCGACGTCCTCGTTATAACGCATGAAGTCTTTTGTCATCTTTTCAGAAATTACTGATGTAGATGTGGCAAATATAATCTTTGCGTTGGGACACAGCTTTTTCATTCTCACACAAATGCGTTCAATGTAGTATTCATATACTTCAAGAGGAGTAGTCGGCTCTTCTTCAAACAAGCGGAGCACGTCGTGAAGACCCGCGTTCCAGTGAATTACGTCGAAATCCCTGCCGTCAATACCGCCGAACCACTCATGAAAATATCTGAACACATAACATGCAAACTGACAATTGTCTTCGGGAAAAACAACATTCGCCCTTCCTTCAAGAGCTTGCTTTATTGACTTATCATACCCCATACGGATGGAGTCACCTATCAACAGTACATTCTTCATATTATTTTCCCCTATATATCGGTTCATTATACCACAATACCCGCAGGATTGCAAGTATATATATGTAAAAATATCTTATTCTTCGCCACTGTTCAAAAAATCCTTCAATTCTTTTGTTGTTGGAAGTGACGGCATTGCTCCTGCCTTTGTAACAACATATCCTCCGACGGCATTTGCAAATTCGCATGCATCAATAATGTCTCCGCCGTTTTCCATATATCTTACGGTAAGTGCCGCAGTAAATGCATCACCTGCCGCCGTTGTATCAACAGGCTCTCCCACATCAATGGGTGCAATATGGTGGCAGTGTGTTCCATCATAAACAAAGCAGCCTCTTTCACCAAGCTTGAGAACGACATACTTACATTCAATGCGATTCATAAGCTCAACACAGGCACGAAGGCAGTTTGCCGACGAGTTGGGTGTGATACCCGTAAGCGTAAAGGTCTCGGTTTCGTTGGGGCTTAGAACCTCAAGCTTTCCAAGTTCTTCAAGCGGAAAATCCTCCGTCACCGCGCCGCAGTCAAGGAAAACCTTTGTTCCGTTCATGATAGCACGGTGAGCGGCGGCAATAACCGCATCTTTGCTGATTTCAAACTGCATAATAAGTGCATCGGGGTATGTTGTAAAGGCGGCCTCTATGTCTTTTTCACAAAGATTCATATTTGCTCCGGGATATACGGTTATTCTGTTGTGTCCGCCGTCCTCAACCATTATTACGGCGAGTCCCGTTCTTGAAGCTTTATCGTTTACAATAAATCTTGTGTCAATTCCTTCGGCACGGTATTTTTCCGAAAGCTGTTCACCGTAGGAGTCATTCCCTACCCTGGCACAAAACACCACATCTCCACCGAGACGGGATGCCGCAACAGCTGTATTTGCACCCTTTCCCCCGGGCACAAAAGCATAGCTGTCATCGGAAATCAACGTTTCGCCTGCTGCAGGGACTTTGGGCATTCTGCATACAAAATCTATGTTTGAAGAGCCGATTACAAGTATTCTGGATTTCACCGTCAAATCACCATCTTTATGCGTTTTTTTTATTTTATCACAAAAGAAATTTTATGTCAACAATTCAATTTTTCGGTATATATTTCACTATTATTGCAAAAATAAGACAGGTGATAGATGTGCTCAAAACCGTTTACAGAATTTCCGTCATGTACTTTGTTTCAATAATACTTATGAGAATTGCAGGCAAAAGAGCAGTTGCCCAACTGGATGTAAGCGAGCTTGTAACCTCATTCATGGTGTCGGAAATCGCCTGCATGCCCATAACCGACCCCGACGTGCCGATAATAAATGCAATCGTCTTTTCGGCAACCGTAATAATACTGGAAATTATACTGACAAAAGCCTGCATACGTGCCGTACCCTTCAAGCACATGGTGACAGGCAAGCCCGACTTTCTCATAATAAACGGTCATCTTAGGGAAGACACTCTCAGAAGTGCCGACGTCAGCCTTTCGGAATTGGTCAGTGCCATGCGCAAGGGCGGAATTGAATCGCTTGATAAGATAGCCTATGCCATACAGGAACCCGACGGTACAATAAGTGTCTTCCCCAACAAAACAAAAAACGGCATCCAACACATGCTAATATGTGACGGACGGCTTAACAAAAGCGAAATGAAAACCTTCGGCTTTTCCGACAAGGATGTTGCCGAAATTCTTAAAGAGCACGGAATAAAAAGTGCTTCCCGGGTTTTTTATCTTGGTGTTGATGACGAAAAAAACACATTCATTATAAAAAAACAGGCAAAAACAAAAGACACGGTATAAACCGTGCCTTTATGTTTACATGATTTAATTACATGTTGTTGAGCTTAACTGTAAACTGGCTCTTCTTTCTGGCTGCTGCGTTGATGTGCATAGTGTTCTTAGCAACTGCCTTGTCAAGCTTGCTTACTGCAACCTTGTATGCTTCTTCAGCTGCTGCCTTATCACCTGCTGCTACTGCTGCTTCGAACTTCTTGAGAGATGTCTTGAGATTTGTCTTGAACATCTGATTCTGAAGAGACTTAGCTGCTGTAACCTTAACACGCTTCTTAGCGGACTTAATGTTCGGCAAAGTGTTCACCTCCTGTTTGGGTATGCCGCTTTTGGGCACACAGATACATTTATTCTTATTCCAAAGTATTTTATCACGATAGTTTGAAAATTACAATAGCAAAGTGAGATTTTTAACAACTTTTTCAAAATTTACGGAAATGGGGATGGAATTTTGTGGATTTTAGTACAAAATACACAGTAAGAACCGACCTTGCAGATGAAGTTCTCGAAGGTTTAAGGGAAAAACAAGGGACTTTCGATGACGGAATCACCTTTGAAACATGTATTACAAAAGGAGTAAAGGTTGACACGGTAAATGTCAGAAACGCCTTTGCCGAAGCAGAAACCGGCAAGCGTATGGGCACATATATAACTGTTACAACGGGTGAAATATGGAAAACCGACACAAGGGGATTTGAAAATGTATCGGGGGTTATTTCAGACATTATAAAAAGCATGCTTCCAAAAGAAGGACTTTGTCTTGTTGTGTGTCTCGGCAACAGCAGAATTTCCGCAGACGCCTTAGGTCCCATGACAGCACAAAACCTTATCGTGTCGAGACACATAAAGCAAAACGACGAAAATCTCTTTGATTCTCTGCAGCTCGGGGAATGTGCGTGTATTGTTCCCGGAGTTATGGGAGATACGGGTGCAGAGGCATTTGAGCTTGTTAAAGGTGCTGTTGACATTCTGAGACCCTCTTGTGCGGTAATAATAGATGCACTTGCATCAAGAAATGTATCAAGGCTTGTAAAGACGGTGCAGATTTCGGATACGGGTATTGCGCCGGGTTCGGGTGTCGGCAACTCAAGGCACGAAATAAGCAGAGACACTCTCGGAATACCAACCGTTGCAGTAGGTGTTCCAACGGTTGTCGAGGCACAGACCATGTGTCTTGACATACTGTCGCAGGCAGTGGACAGGGACAGCGGCATATATAATTATATTGAAGAAAAAATGCCGCAGAATATTGGAAGATTTTTCGTCTGTCCCAAGGAAAGTGACAAAATAACACGCAGTATGGCAAAGCTTATCGGGTATTCTCTCAATGCCGTATTTCACAAAAACATGACAATATCGGAAATGGATGAATTTTTATCCTGAAAAAAGCATATTAATATACAGAAAAAGACTGCAAGGGCGTGATACAATTGATATATGAGAAAAAATGCAGACCGCACATAACCGTTTCAAAAAACGAGCTTTGCGGACCCCGTGTAACGGTAGCCGACCTGCCGCCAAAAAAAGAGTGTGTCGAAAAAAAGAGTGTCGGGGGTATCGAAAAATCAAAAAAGCATCTGCGCACATTATCGAGAAAAATACAATTTAAAAAGCGTTTGTCGGTTATTGCATTGACGGTTTGCGTATGTGTTTTCGGTTTTTTCATTGCAGACCACAAAATGTTTGACGGAATTACAAGAAACCGCCTGTTTTCCGCGGTAAAAGGCATTGTTTTTTCAGATTCCGGTTATGAAAGCAAGCACGTCACGGTTCCCGAAAGAACCATATATTCTTTATCGTTTTCTGAATCTTCGGAAAAACCGCAATCATCCTACGACAAAACACCCTCTATTACCATATCCAAAGTCGAAACCGACGTTTCATCGACAGTTTCAACATCAGTTTCCGAATTATCTGTTGACGGGACAAAGCTCTATCCTATTTCCAAAAAAGATTTATCGGCCGGTGACATCTATGCCCTTTCCAATGAAACAAGCTTTAAGATTGATGTCAATCCGCTCCTGGAAAACACCCCCAAAAGTCTTGAAAATATACCCGTAACATCCGAGCCTCTCGTTCTTATTCTTCACACCCACGGTTGTGAATCCTACAGCCAATATGAAACCGCCTATCCCGAAGGCGCAGAAACACGAAGCGAAGATACGGGCAAAAACGTAGTTCAGGCAGGCAGAGTGATTGCGGAAACCCTCTCGGATTTCGGAATACCGGCAATTCATTGCGAAACACTTCATGACAAGGAATCCTTTATAAATGCGTATTCCGAAAGTTCAAAGTCGGTCAAAGAATATCTTGAACAATACCCTTCCATAAAATTTGTGCTTGATGTTCACCGTGATGCCATTATACGTGATGACGGCGAAAGCATCAGTGCATGTACCGAGATTGCAGGGCAGGATTTTGCCCAGATTATGTTTGTTGTCGGAAGTAACGAACAGGGACACAATCACCCCTTATGGAAAGACAATCTGTCACTTGCACTTCATCTTCAGCAAAGCATTTCCGAATCGTATCCTACGCTTTGCAGAAGCATAAATCTCAGAAGCGTTCCCTTTAACCAACAGTTGTCCGACGGCTATCTCCTTGTGGAAATCGGAACAAGCGCCAATACTCTCGATGAAGCACTCAGAAGTGCACGTGCATTCGGACAGGAATTTGCAAGAATGATTATCTCAAACAGAACAGATGCATAAAAAGGAAGTATATGTACAAAAAGAAGTTAGCGGATTTTATCTGCGCATTTGCAATATTCACAATACTGTTATTCTTCATCGCCGCTGTAACACAGCTCGATTCATTCGACAACTCTTTTTTCTGGGACAGAGAAAATCTGTCCCTTTCGGCGTTTGGCACCACCATCCGCATAGACAAAAGAATCCCCTATGTTTTTGACAGGCTTTTGTCCTTCAATGATTTATACTTCGGCAAAGGTTTTTCGGAAGTCGTCAAAAACACAGGGAAAGAATTGGGCTGTTTCATTTCGGATGCAGTCCGGCTGTGCTTTGAGTTTACAAAGGATGTGGTAGGTGCAAAATGATTTTAAAAGCAAAGGAATTTACAACGGTTTTTATTACGGGAGCTCTTCTCTACTCCCTTTGCGAAATTCTTTGGCGCGGCCATACCCACTGGACCATGGTTTTGCTCGGAGGCATTTGCTTTATCGGACTATATTACGGCGAAAAAAGGTTTTCGTCTCTACCTGTTATTCTACGCTGTTTTTCGGGAAGCATTTTCATTACAAGTCTTGAGCTGATTACGGGCAGTTTTGTCAACACCCTTTTTAAAATGCGTGTGTGGGATTACTCATCGGAGGCCTTCAACTTATTTGGTCAGATATGTCTGAAATTCTCGGTTTACTGGGCTTTTCTGTGTCTTCCCGCCTTTGGTTTCTGCAATATATTGGCACGCATTTTCAACGAAAAACATTAATAAAACACAACTTGGCTTTTTTTCGTTGAATAAAAGTCTCCAATTTTGCGACTTTGAAAACAAATTTAAACAAATCGGTTGACATTCAAAAAAAAGAGATGTATAATTATAACCTAAATCAATTTTTTAACAATCAAATGTTGGAGGTATACAACAATGAGCAGAATTTACAACTTTTCAGCAGGTCCTTCCATGCTTCCCGTTGAAGTACTTGAGCAGTGCGCAGCGGAAATGCTTGATTACAACGGCAGCGGTATGTCGGTAATGGAAATGAGCCACCGATCTCCCGTTTACGATGCAATCATCAAGGAAACCGAAGCTGATTTCAGAAAGCTTATGAACATACCTGACAACTACAAAGTTCTGTTCCTTCAGGGCGGTGCATCTACTCAATTCGCAGCAGTTCCCCTCAACCTTATGAAGACCGGCAAGGCAGACTATGTAGTTTCCGGTCAGTTCTCAAAGAAGGCTTACAAAGAAGCACAGAAGTACGGTGACGCAAAGTGCATCGCTTCCAGTGAAGACAGAACATACGCATACATTCCCGAAATCACACCCGATATGGTAAGAGAAGATGCAGACTATGTTCACGTTTGCTATAACAATACTATCTTTGGTACAAAGTACCCCGAAGTACCCAATGTAGGCGACAAGGTGCTTGTTGCGGATATGTCATCCTGCATCACAAGCGAACCCGTTGATGTTACAAAGTTCGGCTGTATCTACGCAGGTGCACAGAAGAACATGGCTCCCGCAGGTTTAACTGTTGTTATCATCAGAGAAGACCTTCTCGGTGCCGAAAAGGAATTTACACCCGTAATGCTTTCCTACAAGGAAATGGCAGAGGCTGATTCCATGTACAACACTCCTCCTTGCTACGCAATCTACGTTGCAGGTCTTGTTTATAAGTGGGCACTCAAGAACGGCGGACTTGAAGCCATGAAGAAGAGAAACGAAGAAAAGGCGGCTCTTCTCTATGACTACATCGACTCCTCCAAGCTCTTTAAGGCAACAGCCGACAAGAAGTACCGATCCATGATGAACGTATGCTTTGTAACAGGCGATGCTGACCTTGACAAGAAGTTCTGTAAGGAAGCGGAAGCAGCAGGCCTTTCCAACCTCAAGGGTCACAGAAGCGTCGGCGGCATGAGAGCTTCCATCTACAATGCAATGCCAAAAGAAGGCGTTGAAAAGCTTGTAGAATTTATGAAGGCTTTTGAAGCGGCTAACGCTTAACTTACTTTTTCTTTGCTGAAAAGAAAAAGTAAGCAAAAAGAAAAGATTTTCGGGATATCAATGATGAAAAACAAGCCGTTTTGCCCGAAATGAAACAAAAAAACAGGGGCGACCCGATGCGGTCGCCCGTTAATATTCCCAAAGGAGAAAATAAAATGTATAACGTAAAGTTACTCAATAAAATCGCAAAATGCGGCACAAGCATTTTCGACAAGGCTACATACAATGTAGGTGAAGAAGTCACAAACGCGGAAGCAATCATGGTAAGAAGTGCCTCCATGCATGAAATGGAATTTGACAAGGAACTCCTCGCAATTGCAAGAGCAGGTGCAGGTGTAAACAACATCCCCCTCGACAAGTGTTCGGATGAAGGCATTGTCGTATTCAACACTCCCGGTGCCAATGCAAACGCAGTAAAAGAGCTTGCAATCTGTGCACTTCTTCTCGGTTCGAGAAAGATAGTAGACGGTATCAACTGGGCATCCACTCTCACAGAGGATGTTGCAAAGACTGTTGAAAAGGGCAAGGGTGCATATGTAGGTCCCGAACTCTACGGCAAAACCTTAGGTGTTATCGGTCTCGGTGCCATCGGTGCACTTCTCGCAAATGCGGCAGTTCACCTCGGCATGAAGGTTTACGGCTATGACCCCTTTATTACAGTAGATTCCGCTTGGAGACTTTCCAAGGAAATCAAGCACTCCACAGAGCTTTCCGAAATTTTCACAGAATGTGATTACATCTCTGTACATGTTCCTTCCACACCCGACACAAAGGGCATGATTAACGCAGAAACCATCGCTACAATGAAGGACGGCGTAAGAATCATCAACCTTGCCCGTGCAGACCTCGTCAACAACGCTGACATCAAGGCTGCACTCGAAAGCGGCAAGGTGGGTTCATATGTAGTTGACTTCCCCACAGAAGAAACAGTTAATGTTCCCGGTATCGTTGCAATCCCTCACCTTGGTGCTTCGACTCCCGAATCCGAAGACAACTGTGCGATTATGGCTGCAAACGAACTCGTTGACTACCTTGAATGCGGTAATATCAAGAACAGCGTAAACTTCCCTGCAGCATTCCTTCCCTGTAACGGAGGCACAAGAGTTTGCGTACTTCATAAGAATGTTCCTGCTATTATTTCTCAGATTACAACGGTTCTTTCCGACGAAAAGCTCAACATCGAAAACATGGTTAACGCTTCCAAGAAGGACAATGCATATACACTTCTTGAAGTTGCAGGCGATGTGTCCGATTCCGTAGCCGAAAAGCTTTGTGCTATTGAAAACGTAATCAGAGTAAGAGTTATTTAACGTTTCCAAACACATAATGTAAACCGCCGATGTCGTATTTGACATCGGCGGTACTTTTTATTTGTTTTCCGTACAGAGTTTAATAAGGTCATCGACATTTGCCGTCGCAAGACATTCAACGGCATCCGACGCACCGTAGTAAATCTTGACTTCGCCGTCGTCCTCGAGCAGCATACCTCCGGGGAAGATTACATTTGTTCTGAAGCCTTCGTCTGTTTCATATGGTGTTTCAGGCGCAAGCAAAGGCTCTTTACTCATGCCGACAATCTTTGAAGGATCTTCAAGGTCGAGCAGCATAAGCCCCGCTGTGTATCTCTTTGTCCAACGTGGTTCCCAGCCGTTTTTACCTCTTGTATCATCAATATCAACGGCATGGAATGTGGTAAGCCAGCCCTTTTCGGTCTTTATGGGAGGAGCTGCGGGACCTACCTTGTCATTGGCATAGGGTACGTTTTCAACGCCGAGAACAAGTTTGTTGTTGCCCCAGAACTTGAGGTCGGGTGACTGACCTATCCAGAGGTCGAATCTGTCCTTGCCTCTTGAATATACGGGCATAGGTCGTTCAAGTCTTGTATAAAGTCCGCCGATTTTTTCGGGGAAAAGCACCATGTTTCTGTTATCGGGTGCAGATATTGAGAGAACCTCAAGACTGTCAAGATGTTCATTTATCCTGCCTATGCCGCCGAGGATTCCGTGTGCCGTATCAACGGCAAAGCACATATAAAGCTCGCCGTCAATCACCGTAAGTCTCGGGTCATAATAACGGAGTGTTTCTTCTGTCTTCATTTCCTCAAAACTAAGGAAGGGTTTTGGTGAAACATCCCACTTTATGCCGTCATCACTTGTGGCAAGACCCAAGTGCGTACCGCCGAAACGGGGCAGTTCATCTGTAAATCCCATATCGTCACGGAAAATCATAACGTATTTGCCTTGGTATTTTGCAATGCCTGCATTGAAAATCAAAGTGGCATCATAGGGTATATCCTTCTTTGAGAGGATGGGATTGTTTTGGTATCTTTTGATTACGGGTGCTGATTTGAGAACGGGTGTCATAATAGCCATTTTTGTTTTCTCCTTTATTCAAGTGAAAGTTTTGTTTTGATTTCCGTCTTTACCTTTTCAAGTCTTTCTTCAGCCTTGTTTCTATCGGCTTCCTTAATGCTGTAATAAATCTTGATTTTGGGCTCTGTACCCGAAGGACGGATAGCCACCCATGAGCCGTCATCGAAAATGTATTTGAGAACGTCGGATTTGGGAAGTGTTCCGAAACCTTCTTCTGCGGCAATGCCCGTCGAGAAGTCCTGAACAGATGTCTTTTCGGAGAATGGAGAACCTTCGTTACGAAGCTGTATCATCATGGACTTTATCTGCCGGAGTCCGTCTTTACCCTTAAGCGTAAAGCTGTCAAGAGCATCCTTGTAGTAGCCGTACTTTTTATAAAGCTCGTTCATCTTATCAATAAGCGTCTTGCCCTGAGACTTACAGAGAGCACAAAGCTCGCAAATTAGCATAGAGGACACAACGGCATCCTTATCCTGTGCGTGTGTTCCGCAAAGGTAGCCGTAGCTTTCTTCGTAGCCGAAAAGATAGGTGTAGCCGCAAAGCTCATTTCCTTGTGCTTTTGCCTTTTCAAACTGTGTAATCTTTTCGCCGATAAATTTAAAACCTGTGAGGGTTGTGAAGATATTTGCACCGTAGCTTCTTGCGATTTCCGCACCAAGCTCGCTTGTGACAACCGTCTTGATTACCGCCGCCTTCTTGACAGAGGACATATCGGTATTTGACAGCACATAGTCAACAAGAAGTGCACCCACCTGATTGCCTGTCATAAGTTCGTAGCCGTCATTCGTCTTTACTGCAATACCAACTCTGTCGCAGTCGGGGTCTGTGCCGAATACAAGGTCGGCACCGCACTTTTCTGCCTGCTCAATACCGAGTGTCAGAGCTCGTCTGTCCTCAGGGTTGGGAGATACCACCGTCGGGAAATTGCCGTCCTCGGTGCACTGAAGCTCAACCGTATCAACATGAGCAAAGCCGCCCTTTTGGAGTGCTTTAAGAACGGGAACTCGTCCTGTACCGTGAAGGGGTGTATAAACAATATGAAGATTCTTTTTTGCGTCGGTGTCGGAAAGTCTTGATTGCGTTAAAACTTCATCCACAAACACATTTGTGTGGTCAACGATTTCTACAAGGCTGTCGTTTCCGTCAAAAGGAACTGTCTTTATATCACTAATGCCGTTTATAACCGAAAGTAGCTTCTTTGCAGGCTCTGTTGTGAGCTGACAGCCATATTCGTCATAAACCTTGTAGCCGTTATATTCCTTGGGATTGTGGCTGGCTGTCAGGACAATACCTGCCAAAGCACCGACATGCTTTACAGAGAAAGACAGCATGGGAGTCGGTCTTGCCTCGGAGTGAAGATAAACCTTTATTCCCATTCCCGAAAGAATATCGGCAGAGATTTTTGCAAAGTATCTCGAATTATTTCTTGTGTCACAGCCGATGCACACACCTTTTTCATGGCACACATCCTTGCCGAAGGTGTCAAGAAGATACAGTCCGAGACCGTAGGTTGCTTTGCCCACGGTGTACTTATTCATGCGGTTGGTGCCCGCACCCATAACACCGCGAAGTCCGCCTGTACCGAATTCAAGGTCGCAGTAAAATCTGTCTTCTATCTCCTTTTCATCGGTGAGAGAAGAAAGCTCGGTTCTTGTTTCTTCATCGAAAAAAGACGCTGTTTTCCATTCGTTAAACGCATCAAGATAATTCTTTGACATAGTTCTCTCCTTTTTTAGTGTGCACATTTTCCGAAAACAGTAAAGCTTGTAACACCGGGCTCGATTCCCTCAGGTGAACCCAGAATACGCAGACGAACCTGCTTTGTGGTAACTCTGTCAAACTGTCTGTAATCAACGCACAAATCTCTTGTGTTTTCCGAAGCATCGACAAGCATCTTCCATTCGCCGCTTTCGATGTCTTCATATTCAGCAATATATTGGAATGCACCCGGGTTGATTCCGTCCAGGGTTTCCATACCTATATCTCTCCAGATTATACGCATCGCTTCGATATTATACCCTTTTTCCGAACGCAAATCTACGGTGAGAATTTTTTCGTGGTCATCGTGCCGTGGCTGCCACCATGTAAACACACTGTCATCCGAAGCATAGAACGGCTCTCTGCCGGGTGTGTGGCTTGTGGCAGATGTCGGCTGCATGAATGTAAGGGGAAGAAGTCCCGCGCCGTTGCCGTTTTCAGGGTTTTTGATTACACCCGGGGCAAACTGCGGTACTTCTGATGTTTCGGGACAGTAAAGCTCACCGTTTTCGTCAATTCCAAGTACATCAACGCTTACTCTTCTCTCATACACATAATTAAAGCCGAAAATGTTTGTATAAAACACCCAGTACGTGTTGTCGGGTCCTTTTGCAATAGAGCCGTGACCTGCACCGCGCATGAGTCCGTGGCGTTTTTCTGTCAGCGGGTCATGCCTTTCCTGACGGACAAAGCCCGAAAGAGGTCCTTCATCCGAATACATGATGCCGCAGGCATAGCTTGAAAACTGAGTACCGCTTCCCGAATAGAGAAGATAGTATCTCGAACCTATCTTTATCATCCACTGACCCTCTGTCCAGCCGATGCGTTCATTCTGGTTGTATTCGCCGTGTCTTTCCCATTCCTTGTCGGGTGAGAAGGTGTTTATCCACACAGGTTCGGTTATAAGCTTCCAGGGTTCATCGGGGTCGCACTCTGCACCCATTGTACCTACGACAAGTTCAACATCCTCGCCGTCATGCGGCCGTCTTGTCTGACACCAATAGAAATAAAGCCTGTCGCCGTCGGCAAGATAACATCCGTCGGGAACTGAAAATTCTCTGCCGTTTACATCCGTAAGTTTTCCGCAAAGTTTGAAAGGACCGAGAGGGCTGTCTGCAACATACACTTCGGGAATACAGTGACCGCTTAAATACCACTTGCCCCTGAAGTTTACAACAGCAGGGCTGTATCTTAAGTTATCAATGCCGATATCAACATGCTTCCAATTTACAAAATCTTCGGAAACATATGCCATTTTATAGCTTGGGTACATAATCCATTTGCCCTCGTAATAAATTACGCTGGGGTCGGAAATGGAACGGTAGTCATTAATTTCTCTCGGATTCTGTTCCAATTGCGATGCATCAAGCCATCTTCCCGATCCGATATTTTCAATGCTTAATGGGTTACAATATGTAAGTTTCATATGTTTTTCCCGCCTTTACATTTACGCTTACTCGTTTTTTAATTGTAAAACATCGGAATTGATATGTCAACCCAAAAGGCAATTTTTATTTATCAAGACAAAGCTTAAGAAGGTCGTTTACATCGGCAGTCGCAAGACATTCAACCGTATCCGCAGCACCGTAGTAAATCTTTACTTCTCCGCTGTCCTCGAGTATCATACCGCCGGGGAAAATTACGTTCTGTCTGATACCCTCATCTACTTCATAGTCTGTTTCGGGTGCTAAAAGGGGTTCTTTATACATACCGATAACCTTTGAAGGGTCTTCAAGGTCAAGCAGTGCAATACCTGCCGTATATCTCTTTGGCCACTTTTCTTCCCAGCCGTTCTTGCCTCTTGTGTTGTCGATATCAACTGCGTGGAAGGTTGTAAGCCATCCCTTTTCGGTTTTTATGGGAGGTGCCGCAGGACCTATTTTATCGTTGGCATAGGGTACATCCTCAACACCCATAACAAGCTTGCTTCTGCCCCAGAATTCAAGGTCGGGAGATGTCGAGTACCACATATCAAATCTATCCTTGCCTCTTGAGTAAATAGGCATGGGTCTTTCAAGTCTTGCGTACATTCCGCCGATTTTTTCGGGGAAAAGCACCATGTTTCTGTTATCGGGAACTGTCATTGAGAGAATTTCGAGTTTTTCAAGGTCATGGATTTTACCCATACCGCCGCGAAGTCCGTGTCTTGTGTCAATGGCAAAGCACATATAAAGTTCTCCGTCAAGAACGGTAAGTCTTGGGTCATAGAATCTTTCGATTTCGTCAGTCTCCGCTTCTTGCTGTGAGATAAAGGGCTTGTTTCTTACATCCCAGTGAATACCGTCATCGCTTGTGGCAAGACCGAGGTGGATGCCCTTGAGTGAAAGCTCGCCATAGGCTGTTCTTACGTCATCTCTGAAAACCATAACGTACTTACCTTCATACTTTGCAATACCTGCATTGTATATAAGGGTTGCTTCATAGGGAATATCATGACGGGAAAGTATGGGGTTGTTTTCATATCTCTTTACAAGAGGACAGGATTTGAGTTCGGGAAACACCTTTGGCATAGTTTTTACTTCCTTTCATGTTACAATATACATTTACATTATATATACAATTTTTCAATATGTAAAGTGCAAAAATCCTGTTATAATTAAGAAAATCCAATATTCGGGGGTTTTTTAATGCAAAACAATTATTACATTGCCGTAAAACAGATAGAAAACCACTTAGAAATTTCAACACGGTATCACAAGAAAGGTCCTGTCAGCCCCAATCACTGGCACGACTACTTTGAATTTGAAATGGTGCTTGACGGTGAATATGAGCACACCGTTGCAGGCGAAAAGAGAATTGCAAGACGTGGAAGTGCGTGGATTATGTCATATCTCGACTATCATCACCTTAATTGCAACGCCGATGCAATACTTATAAACATGAGTTTTACGGGCGAGGACATGGACAAAGAGGTTGTTGAATTTTTGTCATCCGTCGCAGGCGGTATTCTTTGTGAATTTGACGAAGAAACAACAGAGAAAATCCTGGGTCTTTGCGAAAAGGCAAGAAGTGAAATGTTGGAAAAGAATCCGATGTGGAAATGCTCTGCCATAGGTGCTGTTGAAGAAATACTTGTTACGGCAATAAGAAACCGCGTACAAAAGGCAAGTGTGCAGAATACGCCAAAGCTCCTGCAATCGGTGACAAATTATCTTCGACAGAATTACAAGAATGATATTTCCCTCTCGACCGTTGCAAAGCATTTCGGTTTGTCGGCAGGACACTTGGGACTTATTTTCGGCAAAAACTTCGGCATGAACTACAACAATTATGTCAACAGGGTTCGTCTGAAACACGCTTGCAATATGCTAACATATTCAAATCTTTCAACAAAAGAAATTGCAACAGAATGCGGCTTCAATTCGGTGGAATACTTCTTCTACGTTTTCAAAAAGCATCTTTTATGCACTCCAAATGATTACAGGAAACAAACAAAGGATATATAAAGAGAAAAGCGGTGCAAAAGCACCGCTTTTTTATGTTTATTTCTCCAAAAATTTCTTCCACAGTCCCGATGACATAAACGCAAAAACCGCCGCAACAGTTGCCATTATGCTCCAGGACATAATTGTTGCCGTCCATCCGAAGTTCTCGGCAAGATAACCGTAGCCGAAGGTTGCAATTACCGCGCCAAAAGATGCAACAGCATTAAGTAAGGAGGCAACACCGCCCGACATATTCATTGCCGCAAACTTTGACGGAATGATTACATTGATAAGCTGGTGTCCCGAATACATAAATGTTGTAACAAGTGTCAGAAGCAGAACCGCCACGCCGACGGGAATCACTCCCGTCTTAAGCAAAAGAAGTGTAAAGGGCAGAGAAATTACAAAGCAAAGTCCGAAGCACACCGCCTCGTTCTTTATAAATCTCGGATAAACAAGGTTTACAATATATATCCCCGAAAGGTTTACAAGCAGAAGTATTGTTGTCAGGGCACTGGCAAAGCTTGGCGATGTGCCGTAATTTTCGGTAATCATTGTGGGAACCCAGCTTTTTAAGCCCATATCCATCATTGTACGGATAAGTGACGGGACAAGCATAAGGACAATTCCGCTTGAAACAAGTATTTTCCAGGTACTTTCTTTCTTGCCGTCATCCTCAACCTTCTGCATACTTTTACTTGTATCGGTATTATTTTCAAGCACCGGAACCGTCTTTTTTGCGGTAATTATCCACAGGAGTGTTGTGGCAACAAGTAAAATAAAGAAAACGTTGAAAATCATTCTCCATCCGGAAAACTTAAGAATAAGCGCCGCCGCACCGTAGTTTGCAAGCATACCCGTACAGTAGGCAAAGGCTATATAAATCATGGCTTTTCCTCTATGTTCGGGAACGAGATATTCAGACATTATTCTTATTACCGCGGGCCAGACGGCAAACTGCAAAAGACCCATAAGACTCCAGAGCACCAGCATAACATAGAAATTATCTGCGACTGAAAAACCCACCATGGAAATCAACGCACCGAAAAGCGACATATTAATGAGCTTTACGGGTGAAACTCTGTCCACAAGTTTTACAAAAATCAGCTGTGCACCGCCGTAAAAAACATAGTAAGAAGCATTTATCGTGCCGGCAAGGGATTTTGTGAGAAAGCCCTCCCCTATTATCGAAACCATAGAAGCACCGAAAGCGTTTTTTGTCATACATATTACTGCATAGACAATCCAGCACACAAAAAACAAAGTACGGCTCATTTTCTGTTCTTTTGTATGAGCATTTTTCATATGACAGCCCCCTTTTTATGCTTCCTTTCAAGCAAAGATTGTAGCACACAAGTCACTCGTTGTCAACCGAATTTACACAAAAAAAGCGATGCAAAAATGCATCGCTCTTTATTATTAATTGTAAAGATCTCCGACATCAACCATAATATCGGGAATTACTGCGTCAACAACACTCAGCATATATTCACGCACTTTTTCATCAAGCTCTGTTTCAAGAAGTGCCGATGCAATTTCGAAAAGATTTGCCGTCACCTGTTCGCCGTAAACGGTAAACTCTTCACCTCCGACAGAGATTTTTGTATATGTCTTACAAACAAGGTTTGTGTCATAGTGCTTTTCGGGGATGTTATAAAGTACGCCTGCAAACACACAAAGCTCGTCATCCGTGCTGTCAAAAACGATGTCCAGAGCTATATTCTTATTATATGCAACACCGTAAACATAGGTTGAAAAATCAAAGTTGAGCTGATTATCTCCAAGCAGATCTTCTCTTGTTATGATAAAGCCGTATTCTTCAATTGTGTATTCCGTCTCTTGATTCTTTACCGAAGTAAGAACATCTGCCTTGAAGCGGATACCCGACTTTTCGCTTACTCTTACCGAGCTTTCATAGTCGCTGTTTGTGTAGCTTTCAAGTGAAAGCTTTTCATATGTAAGAGAAGCGGCATCAACATAGTAGTAGTTTGTTTTTACAACGTCACCGTCTTCTGTCTTTTCAACAACCTCAACAACAAGGTTTTCATCTGCCGCAACAACATAGAGTTTATTGTTGTTTTCCACTACAGGCTTCTGTTCGCCGCCTATTTCGCAGTATCTTACATTGCCGGAAGAAGCTCTTTCGCCAAGGTCGATTTCAACTGTACTGCCATAGCTTTCGCCTGCCGGAATTACAACCTCGTTTCCGTCAACAATTGCATAAATGTCAATATCGGAAGTGTTTGTAACAATACCGTCTTCAACCGTTACTTGCTGCATCGCCTTTACGTATTCAACATACTTATGGGGCTGGGGATTCCAGATGTTCTGACCCGAATGGGTAAAGTCATTGAGGAAATCATCCATTACATACCAGTTATCGTTAACGGGATAGAACACCGAGTGAGACCAGAGTGAGAAGAGTGTAAGCTCATCCGATTCAAGCGCAAAGTATTCATCGGCATACTTTGTGAGATATGTAACGTCGTTGTGCCAGTCAACACAGGTCCACCTCCAGTTGGGACCGAAGGATGTGGGAACTGCGAAGTAATCTCCGCCTGCCTCTGCGGGTGCGCTTCTTACATATTCGTAGTTTTCCATAACGTGATTCACAACCGCTTCTCTGTCACCGTGGGACACAGGCCAGATCATGCCGTGAATGCTGCCTTCACCAAAGATACCTTCAAGGATTTCCTTACCCTTTTTGCAGTCTTCTATACAAAGAGCATCTGTTGTGGATGTGTTTGACTGCATCATACCTATATGAGAATAGGAATGGTTTGCAATTTCAAAGCCGTCATAAAGCTCTTTGAGAGAGGCAATTTTTGTTTCATTTGCGTTTTCATAGGGTCTTGCAACAAGGTTGAATGCCGCATTAAAGCCGTGGTTTCTGAATCTCTGTGTAAGACCTACGTCGGAACGCTGATTGCCGTCGTCCTCGTCTGTTGAGAATATAATCGCCTTCTTGGCAAAACCGGGATATACAAGCTGAACAGCTTCTTCGGAAGGTGTTTCCGTGCCTTCCCAGATTGCGTAAAGGGTTGTGTTTTTCGTTACTGTATCGGTGGAAGAAACGATATCGGCTGCCGATACGGTTGTGCTCCAGCCCTTGAATGTAAAGCCGTCACGTGCAGGGTTCTTTTCAGGAATGGGCATGGAAGAATTTTTATCTACATATACCGTTCTTCTCTTGGGCATATCCGAAACCTTGCCGCTTTTGTTGTTGGCAACATAAGTTACGGAATACTTGCCTTCTTTGACAACAACCTCAGGGTCGGGAACGGGGTCTGCTTCTACTGCATTGTGGGGAATAAATTTAATATAGTCAACATAGCATTTTACATTTGATGCACCTGTTGCAAAACCTGTGCCGAAGAAGATTTCGCCGATTTTTCTGTTTTCAATGCCCGAATACGTTGAGAGGCTGAACTTTACAGTCATATACTCACCTGCACTTGATGCAGAAAACAACTGGTTTAAAGACTGAGACCAGAGGCTCACCTCAACAGCATTTGTCTCTCTGTTGAGCTGTGCACAGTAGAGCATACACGAGCTGTTACCCGATGTCGGAATGCCCGTAACCTTGAATCTTACTTCAATTTCGGCATAGTCTGTTCCGTTGATGTCATATTTTGAAAGAACATCGCCTCTGAAGCCTGAGTTTCTGTCGGTGGTGTTTGTATAGATTACAGC
Source organism: Oscillospiraceae bacterium (assembly GCA_015064895.1). GTDB lineage: Bacteria > Bacillota > Clostridia > Oscillospirales > CAG-382 > UMGS1387. The sequence goes on from SVRI01000008.1 coordinate 24,253, forward strand.
TTCACCGTCGTAGGTGACATCGGAAATCGAAACGCCGTACATTCCGAAAAACTCATCGGCTTCAAGACCGAAGTCGAGGGTTACTATGCCGTTTTCGTCTTTGGTAATTCCCTTGCCGGGCTCTGCCGCAGGAATAAACTTTATGTAGTCGATATAGCACTTTACACCTGCGGAACCGGAATTAAGACCTATACCGAAAAAGCTTTCGCCCAATTTATTATCGGCAAGTGCAGGAAACTGTGAAAGGTTCCATACCTGAGTAACATACTCGGGTGATGCCGAATAAGGAACGGAAGCTGAGAAAACAGAGCTCCAGAGTCCTACTTTTTGAGCGTCGGTTTCTCTGTCAAGCTGCTGGAAATAGAAAAGCGAGCTTGTGCCGTTTGTAGTTACGGTGTTTTCAACCTTGTATCTTACTTCAATCTTGGAATAGTCTGTGCCGTTGATATCGAGTGAAGAAAGGGGTGTGCCTCGAAGTCCCGAATTGCCGGGGGTCTTGTTTGTATAAACAAGCGCCGTTCCATCATAGGAAATGTTTTCGATTTCATAGGCTGAGTATCCGAAAAGTCCGTCGGATTCCTTACCGAAGTCGAAGATTATTTCCTCGGCACAAAATGCTGTGAGAGAAAGTGAAAGTGCAAGAATTAAGCAAAAAAATATCTTTTTCATATTTTGCCTCCCGTTTTAAAATGTTAATACAAAGTTATTGTATCACGTCTTTCTATCCTTGTCAAACAAATATAACCAAAAGCATATTATTCACACCTATTTCATAACCCTCATTTATAATAAGAAATATAAGAGAGGTGTTTTTATGAGTATGAACTCTACCCCAAATGCAAACCGCAGTCACATCGGCTTTTTCGGCTCGACAAATGCAGGTAAATCAAGTCTTGTCAATGCCGTAACCAATCAGCCGCTATCCCTTGTGTCCCCCGTTTCGGGCACAACTACCGACCCTGTACACAAAGCCATGGAGCTTTTGCCCTTCGGTCCTGTTGTAATTATCGACACACCCGGCTTTGACGACTGCAGTATACTCGGTGAACTTCGAATGAAAAAGACAAAGGAAATTATCGCAAAGTGCGACCTTGCGGTGCTTGTCTCCTCTGCAAAAGACGGTCTTTCCGACACCGACACCACACTTCTTGAGCTTTTCAGAAACAGAGGTATACCCTTTGTTATCTGCTACAACAAGGCAGACGAAGCCGACAGGAAAATTCCTTTGGAAGAAAACGCCGTTTACACAAGTGCTACCGAAAACACAGGCATTGAGGAACTCAAAAACCTCATGGCAAAGGTGTTGTCAAAGAACGCATCACCCGAAAAGCCTATAATCTCGGATTTGGTTTGTGAAAACGACCTTGTAATACTTGTTGTTCCCATAGATTCATCTGCACCCAAGGGCAGAATAATCCTTCCCCAACAGCAGGTTATCCGTGACGGACTTGATGTCGGAGCAGAAATCATGGTGGTCAAGGAAACAAGCCTTGCACATACCCTTGAAACTATCGGTCGCGTACCAAAGCTTGTTATAACCGACAGCCAGGTTTTCGGCAAGGTTATGAAGATTGTTCCCCGTGAGATTCCGTTGACATCCTTCTCAATTCTTATGGCAAGATACAAGGGTTTCCTCGATGAAGCAGTAAAGGGTGCAAAGATGTTAGAGAAACTTTCTGACGGAAGCAAGATTCTCATTTCCGAGGGTTGTTCTCACCACAGACAATGTGAGGACATCGGAACAGTAAAGCTCCCGGGCTGGATAAAGAACTACTGTAAAAAAGACGTGGAATTTGTCTTTACACAGGGTACGGATTTCCCCGAAGATTTATCGGGATTTGATGTTGTTATCCATTGCGGCGGATGTATGCTGACGGAAAGAGAAGTTATCCGCAGAAGAAAACAGGCGGAGTATCAGGGCGTGCCGTTTACAAACTATGGCACAACCATTGCACATATTAATGGGATACTCGAGAGAAGTATTGAGATGTTGTAAATTCCTTGTGCAAAACACTGTGCCATATCGTTTAAATACATAGGTGGCTTGACAGTCCATTGACACTTAGTATTGATCGCAATAAAATGATTGTCAGAGGTGAGCAAATATGACTGACAAAAAAACATTCGGTTTGTTCATTAAACAAAAACGAACCGAGAAAAACTATTCACAAAAAGATTTGGCACAAATGCTGTTTGTTACGGAATGGGCTGTGAGCAAATGGGAACGCGGTGTGTCATACCCCGACATTACACTGATTTCCGACATTTGCCGTGTTCTTGACATAAGCGAACACGAGCTGATCACCGCTTCAACCGATACGGATGCAAGAAAAATGAGGCAGGAGGCACGCGCATTTCGCGTAATCAGCGGGGCTTGGTTTTGGGTTCCGACAATCTCCTATGCCATAGCTCTTGTGATTTGTTTTATATGCAACCTTGCCGTAAACCATACGCTTTCATGGTTTTTTATTGTGTTGTCATCACTTATTTGTGCCTATTCCTTTATTCCGACATTTACATCCTTTTTTAAATCGAAAAAGCTGCTTGTTTTTACAGCAACAAGCTATATTTCGATTTGTTTGCTTTTATTCACTTGTGCAGCATATACCGGTACTTTGTATTGGTTTCCGACTGCCTGTATCGGTATTTTAATGGGTTATGTACTGTTATTTTTACCCATCCTGTTATCAGACAGCAAGCTTTCCCGATATAGATTTATTATTTCATTTACAATTGTATTTGCCTTAACTCTTATGCTGTTATTGTGTGTTAGAATCCATAATCCGTTCAGAATCATGCCTGCAATATTGATTACGTGCTATGGATTTACTCCCGCAATTCTTTGCACAATTATTTGTATGTTTCGTTTTGACGCTTTTATCAAGGTGGGAATTTGTATCAGTTTGTGTACGGTTATGTATTATTTCGCAGAATATGTAACAGACATATTATTTGGCACAAACGGCGGCTCTTATCGGATAAATTTTAACAATTGGCAACAGTATACCGAGGGAAATGTTTACTTTATTTCTTTGATATCTCTTTTGCTTATAAGTGTTGTTTTTACCGGTGTGGGCATTTTAAGAATTTACAGGAAGAATGATAGATAAAACTCCTGATATAATATCAGAAAGCACCCTTTCGGGTGCTTGTCGAGAGGCTCGACACCCGGGTTCACGGGGTGTCGTCGTATAAACCAAAGCATTGTATTTCGCACAATAAACATAATCAAAATTCCCCGATGTCGTTTGACATCGGGGAATCGTCATATTCGGGCAAATTTAATTGTTTTGCACCTTTACGGAATGGGTGCTAAATTCTTTTCTTTTTTGCTTACTTTTTTCTTTTCAGCAAAGAAAAAAGTAAGTTAAATAAATATGTCAATCTTATCAAGTATTTCCTCAATACCCTTAGCATCAACCACTCTCGGGTTTGTCGCCGTACACGCATCGGCAATGGCACTTTCGATAATGTGCTGTTTTGCCTTTTTATATTGGTCAATCGTAACGCCTGCTTCACCGAGGGTTGTGGGGATATTCAGCCAGCGCTGGTATTCCTTGATTTTGTGAATCATGTTTCGAACACCGACATCGGGAGAATTGCCGGGATAACCAAGTCGTCTTGCCAAACCTTCGAGCTTGTCGGCTGTGGCGTTTGCGTTCTTTACACAGAACTTGATATCAAGCTCTGTATTATATCTTAAAACATGAGGAAGAAGCATCGCATTTGCTCTGCCGTGGGGTATATGGAAATGTGCTCCGAGTGCATGGGCAATGGAGTGGTTTACACCGAGACCTGCTTCGTTGAAGGCAATACCTGCAAGGCAGGAAGCTGTGTGCATCTTTTCTCTTGCTATCATATCGTTACCGTTTTTATATGCAGGCACGATATATTCCGCCCAGAGTTCAACCGCCTTTTCGGCAAGAGCATCGGAAAACTCGTTTGCATTCTTTGAAATATAAGCTTCAAGGGCATGAGTAAGCACATCAAAGCCTGTATCAGCCGTAACTGTCGGAGGTACGCTTGCTGTCAGCTCACAGGAAAGAATTGCCATTTCGGGAAGCATTTCTTCGTCAACTAGCGGTATCTTTTTACCTGCCTGTCTGTCGGAAATCACCGCAAATTCGGTAACCTCCGAACCTGTTCCGCTGGTTGTGGGAACGGCAATAAGGCGGATATATTTTCCCGTATGCTTTCTCGCAACGTAAACAGTTCCCTTTGCCGCATCTATTGCCGAGCCGCCGCCGACTGCAACAACAAGGTCGATTTCATTTTCAATCAAAAACTTAAGACCGCTTGCTACCGTTTCAACAGGCGGGTCGGGAACGACATCCGAATAGATAGATACATTCTCGCAGGAAGTCAAAAGCTCTTTTATTCTGTTCGCAGTGCCGTTGTCTGTAAGAAACCTGTCGGTGAACACGACAACATTTTTGCCCTGTACGCTCTTAAGTGCTTCAAGGGCATTCTGTCCGAAAATAATATCTGTTTTAAGTTTGAATCTTTGCATTTACTTCACCCCTTACTTTTCTTTCGCAGAAAAGTAAGCAAAAGAACTCGCATTCAGCACCGCCCTTTTGCAATATGAATGTTTATGTCAACTTCTCGATTGCAGTTTCATTTTGCCGCATATAAGGCACGCGGCAAAATGAGTGCTAATAATATAATTCTACATTGTTGGAAGCAAAATAGCTCTTCCATTCTTCGCTCGGTTCTTTATCTGTAACAACACAATCGACTTCGCCGATATTCGCAAGTCTTACAAAGCTTGTCTTATCAAACTTTGTGTTATCAACCGCAAGGAAAACCTTCTTTGCCGAACGCATAAACGCCTTCTTGATTGTTGCGTTATAGTCTCTTGTATCTGTAATGCCCTTTTCCATGTCAAGACCTTTACAGGAAATGACACAAAGGTCAACATTATATTCGTCAATAATCGACTCTACCTGTCTGCCTGCAAAGGAAAGGGAGCTTTGAACAAACTCGCCGCCTGTACAAATTACACGCCAGTCGCTGTTCTGAGGAAGCTCAAGGAGAACCTCAATAGAGTTTGTGAGAAGCGTGATATTATGTCTGTCGGCTATTTCCTTGACGGTAAAGAGAGCAGTTGTTGAAGCATCAAGAAGAATATAGTCGCCGTCACTGATATGTTCTGCGATTTTCTCGGCAATATACTTTTTGCCCTCAACATTTGTCTGCTTTCTGACAGTGAGAGGAAGCTCTGTATTCAAGTTTTCGTTCTTGACAGCACCGCCGTAGGTCTTCTTTGCAAGACCTTCCTTTTCGAGTTTGTCAAGGTCACGTCTTATTGTTTCTTCCGTAACATCAAACTCTAAAGCCAAGTCGCTGACAATAACCTTTCCTTCTGCCATAAGACGCGAAAGGATAGTATTTTTTCTTTCGATTGGAAGCAAGGGATAACCCCCTATTCTCTATATTGTGATATGGGCGACCGCAAGGGCCGCCCGTTGTTTATTCATTCCGAATTCCGCACTCACAGTATGCTATCCCAAATTGATGGGTCAGGATTGGGAATTACCGAGTAGTCGAGAAGAAGACCGTTATCTCCCACAACCCTCTTTGCATTTTCAATCGCCGCAGTTACGGATGCAACAGTTCCTGTGAGAAGCATATAAGATTTTCCGCACATACCGCGTGCGATTCTAAGTTCGATAAGCTTTACCTCTGCCGCCTTTGCCGCAGTATCTGCAGCAACTATGATTGAAGGGGCGGTGAATGTTTCAAGAACACCGAGAGCTTTTACACCCTCAATATTTGCTCCGCCATAGATTGCCTTGAAGATATCCTCATGGGGATTACCGAGAACAAAGGAATCTGTAAGCTGGTCAGGATAAAGTGCCTTTGCAGAATCAACCGAGCTTCTTACTGCGGAAAGTTCGCCTGTAATAAGTACTATGTATTTACCGGGACAAACAGTTGATGCCTGAAGGATTTCGACATTAGAAGTCTTAACCATGTTATCAGCCGCTGTCATACCTGTGGATACGGTTTTATATTCAACCATTCCGATTGCTTTACTCATCTGTAATCACCTCACTTTGCATTTATTCTGATGTAGGCATCGGTTACTTCTTCAACCTTGCCCGAGATTGATGCGTGAATACTTACTCCAAGTCCTTCGGGTGCATTTGCAATAACATCACCGACATTTACCGAGTCGCCCACCTTGACACAAGCTACAGCAGGTGCGCCGATATGCTGGCTGAGTTTTATCTTCACGCTGTCGGCCTTTACGAGATTGTCGTCAAGGGGACATTCCACGTCATATTTAACAAGTCCGAGGTGACGGACAAGCTTTGTAATGGGAACTGTTCTGAATTCTCGAAGCTTATGCACTTCTTTTGTTTCAATATCCTTTGGAATCTGAACGCCTGCTTTTTTGAGCTTTCCCTTTGTCATGCCAAGTAAGGTTGTGGGAGAAAGTCCCTGGAAACAAGCATAATATTCACATATACCGCAGGAGCAACAGAAGAATGAATCAATGTAAGGCTTTACATCCTTTGTAACGCCGCCTGTAACATTCATCATAAACTTCTGGGGGTCAATGGGATGACCAAGAAGATTACGGGAGCACAGGTCTGTACACATCATACAGTTACAGCAGGCACTCATGGCACGCTTCATGCTGATGGTTACGGGTGTTGTTCTCTTTGTTATGATATACTGATTTTCATCCAGTACAAGGATTGCATTTGAAGTCTTGGTAACAACCTCACGCTTTGAGGAGATTGTACCTGTCATAGGTCCGCCCGCAAAATACACAGGGTTCTTTATTGTGGCACCGCCGCAAAGTTCAACCACTTCGCCGTAGGTCATACCAATCGGCACCTTGAGTGTTGAGGGGTTCTTTACCTCGCCTGCAACGGTTATATACTTATATGTAACGCCCTTATTTTCCTTAATAGCATATGCCGCATTGAGCATAGTTTCGACATTATAAACAACGCATCCAACGCTGATGGGAAGCTGTCCTGCGGGAACAACTCTACCCGTGGTTTCATAGATTGTAACCACTTCGTCGCCGGCAGGATAGATTTCGGGAAGAAGTCCTATCGAAAAACCGTCCTTGCCTTCGATTGCTTCCTCTGCCGCCTCTATTGCATCCTTGTAATGGGGCTTTACAGCAATGATAACCCTGTCTGCACCGAGAACATTCTTGACAGTCTCAAGAGCAAAGACAATGTCTCTTGCATGATACTCAAGCACCTGTCTGTGAAGCTTTAAAAGGGGCTCACATTCGGCACAGTTGAGAATTATTGTATCCGCTTTGTCGTTGAGTTTTGCGTATGAGGGAAAACCTGCACCGCCGGCACCAACGACACCGGCATTTTTAAGAATGTCGGAAAGTGCCTTTATATCCATTATTCGTCACACTCCAGATTGCTTGCATCGTCAACGATACCTACAATTGCCGCATCTACGGGTGCGTTTTCGCATCCGCAACCGATTCTTGCAGCGCTTCCTTTTGCCACAAGTACAACTTCGCCTACACCTGCACCTACGTTATCGATAGCTACAAAGCTTTCGCATTCGCCCGATACCTTCATGCAAGCGAGAGGTTTAACAATAAGAAGCTTATGTCCAACTAAGTTTTCATTCTTGCGTGTGGAAACTATGCTTCCCGTTACTTTTCCTATTATCATAGTCTGTCCCCTTTCTTAAAATAAAAGGTGATATTTGCGTTTATTTACACTTACGAAAGTCTTTCATACCCATAAATAAGCGCAAGCGTCACCCTCGGGGCAAGAAAACTTGCCCCGAATTGTGGCTCTTTTGATTCTTTACCTAACCGCGAAACCTGCCGCGGTGCTTTCCCGACTTACTTAAGAGAGGGAAGAATCTTTTCAACGTCAGTATGAGGTCTGGGAATAACGTGTGTAGCGATGATTTCGCCGAGCTTCTGAGCTGCTGCGAGACCTGCTTCAACTGCAGCCTTAACTGCACCAACGTCGCCTCTTACCATTACGGATACGAGACCGCTACCGATCTTTTCTGTGCCAACGAGTTCAACGTTTGCTGCCTTGAGCATAGCATCTGCTGCTTCGATTGCTGCAACGAGACCTCTTGTTTCAACCATACCAAGTGCCTGCTGTACCATAGTCTTAATCTCCTTTGTTTCGGATTTTTTTGTTGTTTTTTTAGTTTCTTCTGTCTTTACTTCTTCTACGGGCTTCTTTTCGATAACCTTTTCCACAACTTCGGGAGCAGGAGAAGCAATTACAGTCTTCTTAGCCGAAGATTTTCTTTCAGCCATTGTCTTTTCCTCCGTTTAAGTCTTCTCTAGTTCCGATTAGAACTTGGGAAGAATCTTTTCAACGTCTGCGTGGGGTCTGGGGATTACGTGAGTTGCGATGATTTCGCCGAGTCTGGAAGCTGCTGCTGTACCGGATTCAACTGCTGCCTTAACTGCACCAACGTCGCCTCTTACCATTACAGATACGAGACCGCTACCGATCTTTTCTGTACCGATAAGTGTAACTTCTGCTGCCTTTACCATTGCATCAGCTGCTTCAACCGCTGCTGTGAGACCTCTGGTTTCGATCATACCAAGTGCTTCGTATGCCATGATTTTTTCCTCCTGATTAGTAAATATATTTTTTTATTTTTTAAACTAAGTAATTACTGATTAACAATCGCAATCTTGAGACCCTGCATTGAGAGGTTCATTTCAAGTGCTTCATTAATCTTTTCCAAGGGATACTTATGTGTGATAAGCTCTGCTAAAGGAATACCGATTGCCTTTGCTCTCTTTAAGAAGTCAAAGGTTGTTGCGTAGTCTCTGAGTGTGTATACCCAGGAACCTACGGTTGTGATTTCCTTTGCACAGATATCAAAGTGGGGGTTAATCTGAGCGTCGCCGCCGTTGATAAAGAAGCCGAGCTCGCAAAGACCGCCGCCGTTACGGATGAACTTGTAGATGTTTGCATGAGCTACAGGTGAGCCTGTGCACTGGAATGCAAAGTCTGCAAGGTAGCCGCCGAATGCGTTTTCAACGCCCTTGGCAAGTTCTTCAACACCGTTGTGATTCTTGAAGTTGACGGAAGCTGTTGCGCCCATCTTCTTTGCAAAGTCGAGTCTCATATCGTTACCGTCAACCGCAACGATGTTTTCGATACCCATGGTTCTGAGAATTGCAATACAGATAAGACCGATAGGTCCGCAACCCTGAACAACTACTCTTGAATTGAATCTTAAAATACCTGTTGTCTTTGCTCTTTCAACTGCGTGAATGAGAACCGCACAGGGTTCGATAAGAATTCTTGAGTCGAGGTCGAGGTCGCTTACGTTAAATACTGTAGATCCGCCCTTAACTACCATATAATCTGCGAACCAACCCTGAAGATGATTCTTTTCATCGTCGGGAAGAAGTCCGTAAACATCGGCACCGCCAACGTTCTGCTTATTGAGGTCGAACATTGTGATGTCGGGGTTATCCTTGAAAATCATACAGGTAACAACTTTATCACCAATGTTAAGAGGCTTACCTGCACTATCCTTCTTAACATTCTTACCCATGGCAACTATCTCGCCCGTGCCCTCGTGACCGAGTGCAACAGGGATAAGGCCGAAGGGGTCGCGCTTGAACTCATGTGCGTCTGTACCGCATACACCGCAACCTTCAACTTTAACGAGGATATCGTCATCGCCGAGCGCAGGCACAGGGTATTCGTTAAGATCAAAATGTTCAAGCTTTGTAAGCATTGCAACACGTGCAGTCTTGGGCACGCCGCCCGCTGTTTTCTTCTGTGAAGGAACCGCTTCAAGCGAAGGAGCTGACGCATTTCCTTCCTTCAGAGAAGAGAGCACCTGTCTGACAATGGCTTCAATATCATTTGCCTTTACGTCCATGTGTTTTCTCCTTATTAATTTAAGCTTTCGAAGTAGGCTCTTCCGTACTCACCGAGCAGTGTATCCTGTTCGGCTGTGCCGCCGCTGACGCCTAAGCCTCCGATTATTACACCGTCTTTGTTTGTGAGCGGCTCGCCGCCTCCGAAAATTACTATTTTGCCACCATTTGTAAACTGTATTCCGTAAAGTGAACCGCCGGGTGCTGCAAGAGTTGCAAGATTTTTGGTGGGCATCTTTAATGATACCACCGTAAATGCCTTGTTTACCGCTATATCATAGCTGGCAATAAAAGCATCATCCATACATTCTACAGCTATGGGGTTTCCGCCTGCATCAGCAACAGCCGTTACCGCCTTGACTCCCATTTCGGATGCCTTCTTTTGTACAGCTTCGATTGTTTTCTTTGCCGCAGAAAGAGTCATCTTTGTCATGGAGTTTTTAACGGCGGCAGTTGTCTTTACGTCGGAGGATTCCTGACCCAGCACCTGTTTTACTATATCGCTTACAAGCTTTTCCATATCATGTGCCATCAGTCTTACCTCCTTCCGCTTTCTTTCGCAGAAAGCTTGGCAAAGAACTCGCATTGCCCAACTTTCCGCCTCGTTTTTTTCTCTAATCTTTACTGCTCGATTTAAGTTTCATTTTGCCGCCTATAAGGCACGCGGCAAAATGATTTCACAAGGTACTTTATGTATCTTATTTACCTAATTGAGCAAGTACGTTCTTTGTGATCTGAGCGATGATGTCATCTTCATTGGAATGACCGTGACTGCCGCAGTTACCGCTACAAGAACCGCCGCAAGAGTGACAGCTGGGCTTGCCTGCCTTGTTGTTGGGGCAGAGGTCTGCAGGATGCTTACCTGTCATACCGAACTGACGTCTGATTTCATAAAGTCTCTGAACCTGTGCTTCGGAAAGGTGCTTAGGACCGCCGAGCATCTTAGACTGGTAGAGAAGCTGTGCATAGAATTCTACGGATTCCATCTTGTGATAAGCACTGAGAAGTGAATCGGAGAATGCAAGTGCACCGTGGTTTTCAAGAAGTACAGCATCGAAGTACTGGAGGTACTTGGAAACTGCATCGGGAATTTCTTCAGTAGAAGGTGTGCCGTATTCAGCGATCGGAACACAACCGAGTGCGATTACTGCTTCGGGCATAATCGGTTCTGTAAGGGGAATACCTGCAATAGCAAAGCTTGTTGCATACATGGGGTGAGCATGTACAACAGACTTAACGTCGGGTCTTTCCTTATATACTCTCATATGCATCTTGATTTCGGAAGAAGGTCTGAATCCTTCGTATGCCTGGATTACCTTACCTTCTGCGTCAACCTTACAGATGTATTCGGGTGTCATAAAGCCCTTGGATACGCCTGTAGGTGTGCAAAGAAATTCGTTGTCGTTGAGCTTAACGGAAATGTTACCGTCATTAGAAGCAACCATGCCTCTGTCGTAGATACGCTTACCAATGTCACAAATCTGTTTTTTGATTTCGTATTCTGTTGCCATTGTTTAACTCTCCTTTTTGTTTATATGTTATTTTTTATTTTTTCCTATGTTTTTTGCAAAAGAACATGAATCCACACTCTTTTACGATAAAATTATAGCACTTTGATATATTGTTGTCAATGGTTTTTGGCAAAAAAGTGTTGTTTTTTGAGGAATTTCTGTGGTTTTGTGTTGTTTTCGGGTTGAAAATCAGTTTCTGTTCACAGAATATTCATCTTCGGGTTCTTTTTCAAGGGCGAGATAATCTAATATATCTTGTATGCCGTCATCGTTATAGCTGCTGGTATAGAAGATGCGTTTACAGCCGCAGAGCTTTAGCCATCCTCCCGCCCTTTCGGGGTTAGCATACTCGTGGTCGCACTTTGTGACAATTCCGATTACGGGTCTTGTACACATCCCGACAACATTAGGAGGAAACAAACAGAAAGGCTCTGTTGCCGAAATAAGTATTCCTATTACATCGGCTTCGCAGGAATAGACCGCAAGAGCACCGCCGAGCTGTTTTGCTTCGATATACTCACCGGGGGTATCGATAATGCTTTCGCTGTAGTCGATATACTGGGTTTTATGATAGTGGATTTCTTCTCTGCGAAGTGCCTGAATAAGTGTGGACTTACCGGCTTCGCTTCTACCCATAAGTATAAGCTTTCGCATTATGTTCTTGTTACGGGGCAGACCTTAAAGCCAAGCACCTTTTCTGCATATTCGTTGACAGCATTAAGGGAAGCCTCAACCTCGGAAACGGTACCTGTCACAATAAGCGTGCCCGAGAATCTGTCGACAAATCCCAGGGTTGCTCCCGATTTCTTTATGGCAAGGTCGGCACCGATGATTGCGTATTCGGCAGGTGACATTGTCACAAGTCCGATTGCGCACTTATTCTGAGAGTAGTCCACCGAAGGGTCAAGTCCCAGTTTTCTATAGAGAATCTCGTCGGGGTTTGCGATAATATGAGAAAGGGTTATCTGTTTACCGGGAACGAGTTCCTGTATAATTCGTTGTTTGTTTTCGTAATTATCCATTGTTCCTACTTTTCTTTCGCAGAAAAGTAGGCAAAAGAACTTGCATTTGTCACCTTTCTGTGAAGGGTTTAGTTATTATTTTGTTTTCTCGAGTGGTATTTTATTTTGCCCTCAATAAGTCAGACGGCAAAATGAATGCGTGTTTTTTAAAAATTCATTCGGGCATTCGATATTCGTTTGAATCTCAAAATGCAGTCCCGAGATAAAAAGGTCTTTGCCTACTTTCTCCTTAAGAAAGTAGGTTATCCGCCAATGATTACTCTGAGACCTGAGCATTCTGCGCTTTTTTTGAGTTTATCCATGTGTTCTTTACTCGGTGTCTGAACATCTCCCATAAGATATTCACGTCCGAGACCTATGTACTTATCATATCCGAGTCTGTGGTAAGGAAGAAGATGAATTTCCTCAACACCTCTGAGAGATTTTGCAAACTTTGCAATGGAGAAGATTTCCTCTTCTGTATCATTAAAGGTTGGAATTACGGGAACACGCACCGTCAGGCTTTTTGCTATCTGTGAGAGCTTTTGTGCGTTTTCCAAGATAAGCTCGTTTGACACACCCGTAAATTCTTTATGCTTCTTTGAATCGGTATGCTTTATATCCATCAAGATATAGTCAAGATTCTCGGCGAACTCTTTTACCGTTTCAAAGGGCAGGTTTGCCGTTGTTTCAATGCAGGTATTTATTCCCATGTGGTGTGCACCTTTAAGGAGTGCTATTGCAAATTCCTTCTGGCACATCGCCTCACCGCCTGACAGCGTAAGTCCGCCGCCGCTTCTGCGGTAGTAGGGCATATCTTTTCCGACATCTTCGAGAACTTTCTTGACCGTGATATCATAACCGATAGTCTTTGTCTTTCCGTTCTGCACCATTTCCTGGATTTTGTATTCCTGCGATTCGGGATTACAGCACCAGCGGCATCTGAGAATACAGCCTTTGAGGAATACTATTGTACGAATACCGGGGCCGTCGTGGGTAGAGAACTTCTGGATATCGAAGATTCTGCCTGTGGTATTCATAATTGATTCAAGTGTATCCATCAGTCTCTCACCTCTTTTTGCCAAACTTATGTTTATTTCTTCGTACTTTTGTCCCGAAACAAAAGTACCAAAAATTCTCCGCTCAAAAGGAGAGATGACTCGGCGGCGAGTCGCCGCTGACAAACCGTCATTTTGACGGCATACCGAAAACCGTCAAAATGACAAATATTGCTGTCGGGCTTTCCCGACCCGCGGAGGCTTACCTCTCTCACTATTTGTGCGACACTTAATATTATTTTTCTATCCAAGGCACCCCGTATATTTGCTGTCGGGCTTTCCCGACCCGTGGAGGCTTATCTCCTCTCAATGGGTGTGGTGCAAATTTGTATTGAGTTTGACCGCCCCGCTTTATGGCGATCAAACGGTGTTTGTTATGCGACACCTAAAAATTGCTTGTTGCCGAGATGTCCCGTGAGTTGCCCGCGGGGGCTCCCCGCTAGAATCTTATCTGCTCTGTACGATTAATAATGTCATCCTGAAGCGACTTTGAAAGTGTTGTAAAGAGTGCGCTGTAGCCTGCAACACGAACAACGAGGCTTCTGTAATTTTCGGGATGCTTCTGTGCATCTCTGAGTGTTTCACGGCTAACAACATTGAACTGCATATGCATACCCTTCTGGTCAAAGTAACCGCGAAGGAGAGCAACAAAGCTTTCAAGTCCTGCTGCACCTTCAAGTGCCGAGGGATGGAACTTCATGTTGAAAAGTGTACCGTTGGAAGCGATACCGTGGTCAAGCTTTGCAACGGAGTTTGCAGAAGCTGTAGGGCCGTGTGTGTCGTAGCCGGCTGAGGGTGATACACCGTCGGCAACAGGCTTCTTTGCACATCTGCCGTCGGGTGTAGCTCCCGTCTGTGCACCGAGAGGTACATTTGCAGATACGGGATAAAGTCCTGCCTGGAACATACCGCCACGGGTGTTCTTATATGTTTCAAGAGGTCTTGTGTAGTAGTATGCCGCTTCTCTTGCAAGAGCATCTACATCATTGATGTCGTTACCGAACTTATCAAGAGCGAGAATGTCTTCTCTTATCTTGTGATATTCTTCGTTAACAACAAGACCTTCAGCTTTTATCTTATTATATATATCTGTAATCTGATCCTGTGTCACATTCTTGCCCTGTGCACGAAGTGCCTTTGCAGTTTCATTTGCCGCAAGAAGTGCCTTTTCGTCGTCGATTTCGAGAATGCCGTAGTTGTTGTCAAGGGCATCCTTGATTTGACGGAGTGTGTACTTCTTCTGTTCGTATACGAGGGTTCTTATGGAATAAAGCGAGTCGGCAACATTTGCAATACCGAAGCCCTGAGGACCTGTGAAGTTATAAACTGCACCGCCCTGTTCGGGTGTCTTTCCTCTTGCTATACAGTCATCAACCATACTTGCAAGGTAAGGAAGGGGTGCTCTTTCGGCATGGGCAAGGTCAATTGCATTATTGGAATTAACCATGAGAGAAATCATGTAATCCATCTGCTTCTGATATGCATTCTTAAAGTCGTCAAACGACTTGAAGGTATCGATATCGCCTGTTGCAGGACCTATCTGTACGCCGTTATCCTTACCGTTTGAGAATACAAGCTCAAGAGGACGGCACATATTGAAGAACGCCGCATCGTGCCAGCCCCATGTTTTACCGGGACACTGAGGTTCAACACATCCGATGATATTATAGTTTCTTGCATCTCTGAGGGATACTCCTCTTGACATGAGAGCGGGAATGATAACTTCATCATTATAGTAAGCAGGAAGACCGACACCTGTTCTTGTCACGGTTGCCGCCTTGATAAGGAAATCATGGGGTGAACCGTTCCAAACCCTTACAGAGAGTGAGGGTGCAGGAAGATTTGTATGTAATGTTGCCTCAAGGCACATATATGAAAGCTCGTTTGTTGCATCGAGACCGTCTTCATTCTGTCCGCCTGCGATAAGGTTCTGGAACATGCTGTAGCCTGCAAAGCCTTCGGCACTTGCGGCGTCTCTGCACTTAGACAGGTCATTGAGCTTAATCCATACGCAGTCAATAAGTTCCTGTGCTTCTTCAAGAGTAAGTGTGCCGTTTTCGATATCCTTCTTGAAGTAAGGATACATATACTGGTCAAAACGTCCGGGAGAAATGGAGTGACCGCTGGACTCTGTCTGCAGAAGCATCTGAACAAACCAGAAGCTCTGGCATGCTTCGTGGAATGTTGTCGCACCGTTTTCGGGAACTCTGGAGCAGTTATACGCAATAATTGCAAGCTCCTTCTTTCTGACGGGGTCAGATTCCTTTTCCATCATCTCAAGGGCAAGCTTTGCATATCTCTTTGCATAGTAGATAGCTGCTTCACAGCTTATTTCAACGGCTTCAAGGAATGCAGACTTTGTGTTGTAGTCTTCATCACCGAAGTTCATCTTTGCCTTTTCTGCTCTTACTCTTTCCAAGATTCCCTTATAACCGATTCTGAGAACTTCGCCGTATTTTACGGTTACATGTCCTACACCGTTATAGTAATAGTTACCGGGAGTGAAGATATTATGCTCCATTGCAAGAAGTGTTTCGGGAGCCATATATGAAGATGCAAGCTCGCTTGTTGTCTTACCGCCCCAGTACTTATACACTTCATGGAGTGTTCTCTTTGTTTCCTCGGAGATATAGAAGGGGTCTGCACTTCTTGTTTCAACAGTATCAAATTCATCCTCAAGCCATGAGAAAGAAAATTCCGGGAACACCTGACAGCTTCTGGGCTGTTTTGTGGCAGCACCTACTACAAGCTCGTCGGGACGGATTGTAATCGGAATATACTCAAGGATATTCTTAAACGCCTTTGCACGGCGAAGCACCATGGGCTCGCCTTCGGTTGACATATAAGACTGCGTAAGAAGCACGGCTCTGTCTGCTTCAATCTGAGGCTTAGATGCAAAAAGATGCTCCTTTAATCTCTCAATTCTATCTGATTTTCTGATGGATTTTGCCATATCTGTCATGGTCTTTTCCTCCTCTGAAAGGAATCAATATATAGATAGTGATACTTCTACAATTATACATACTCATTATATAACAGGGAATGTTGCTTGTCAATAGGTTTTTGATAAATTTGTGTGGTTTTTTGATAAATTGTTGTGGTTTTGTGTTTGCTTTTGCCGATAAAACATAAAAACCGCACCCTCTCGGGTGCGGTTTCATCGTTCTATGATTTTGGAACATTATATTTCTTCAGACTGCTTCCGCACGAGGGACAGTTTCCGTCATACGGACCGGGGTAATTACAATTTCCGCACCAAAACGGCGGGTCTGCATTATAGGTTCTGTTTTCTTCTTTTTTCTCATCAGGCTCTTGTCTGCGGATTGAACCGGAACCTTCCTGAACAGTTTTTGGTTGCATAAGTTTGACAATCATTCTTGTGTTATTCTCGTTTTCGCTTGTTTTATGGACAAGCTCACCAAAGGCATATAAAATCCACGTGGACACCCACGCAAAAACAGAAACACATATTATTACCAACAACCCGATTAAAATATCAATAAAACACAAGGAAAGTCCAACAATTATTGCCAAAATAGTTTCAATCACAAAAATCGCTTTTGCCAACCCTTTGACTTTCAAACCAATATCGCTGTACATTTCTTCCAACATAGCAATCCTCCTATTCTTTTTTTATATTATATCACAAGGTCTACCGTTCTTCAAGAGAAATGTTTCTCCTCTTTGTAAAAACCGCACCCTCTCGGGTGCGGTTTTCTTATTTAATCATCAAGCAGATTGTCTTTGGACATTCTCTTTATCTTCTGAGTGGTTGTCTTATCAAATTCTCTATGTCTTATTGTAATCTTATGGACAGCTTTATAGCCGGGAAGATTCTTATTGACCTTGTTCTTTACAAATTCAAGGAAGAAGCTTTGCATCTTTCCCTCAATTTCGGGGTCTTCCTTGCAAATACCAATCTTTTCAAGTTCATCATAATTGGGGAATATCTTGACGGCAACAATTGTTTCGTCAATATCATTCAAAGTACCGTATGCCATACACTCCTTGATACAAGAGCACTTTTCGAGAAGCACTTCAATTTCTTCGGGGAATATCTTCTTACCGTTATCGGTAACAATCATATTCTTGAGTCTGCCGACAATCATGTAATGTCCCGATTCATAGTCTATCTTCGCAAGGTCGCCCGTAAGGAAGTAACCCTCATCGTCAAATGCCGCCTTTGTAGCTTCTTCGTCATTGTAGTATCCTAGCATTACATTGGGACCTTTTATCGCAAGCTCGCCTATACCGTCGGAATTGGGGTTTACAATCTTGACCTTATCCCCCGCCAGAGGAACACCGATTGTACCCGCCTTTCTTTCTCTGTCATTATGCATAACACAAAGAGGTGCCGTTTCGGTAAGACCGTAGCCTGTATAAACCCTGAAGCCGAACTTTTCAAGGTCAAGGAAAACGTCCTTATCAACGCTTGCCGCACCAACAAGAATCATTCTGAGTCTTCCGCCGAAAGCTTCATGTACCGATTTAAAAAGCTTTGGTGCAATTTCGGGATTGAATTTATTGGTAAGCGTCGTTATCTTCTTTCCCACCGATATAAATGCCGCACCGCCCTTGACAGCAGCAACTTTTTTCATGATACCCGTATGGAACGCCTTCAAAAGCTGAGGCACACCCATGAAAATGGTGGGTCTGTATTCCTTAAATTCGCCCAGCAAACGAAGAAGACTTGTTGCATAGCAGATGCTTGCACCGGAATAAAGGATGGCACAAAGACCGAGGGTGCATTCATATGTGTGATGAAGCGGAAGAACACTGAGTGTTCTGTCACGGGGTGTTACTTCTACGGTTTTGAGTGTTCCTACAACATCCGATGCAATATTATACTGGCTGAGCATTACGCCCTTTGCAACTCCCGTTGTGCCGGATGTATAAAGAAGTGCACCGAGTCCGTATACATCTATTTTATGATTCTTATACGAGTTATCGCCGTTTGATATAAGTTTCTTGCCCTCGGCAACGGCAGCTGCTATTTCGGTTTTACACATTTTAAAGCCGTCAAATTCGCAAAGGTCGATTTTTTCCTGCATTTCCTTTGCATAAATTACAGCATCCGAACCCGAAAGCTCAAGAATGTTTTTGATTTCGGGTGCCTTTAGCTCTTTATCTATGGGAACAACTATACCTGTTCCGCAGACAACAGCCATATAAGAAAGGGCCCATTCATAACTGTTTTTACCTATAACTGCGACTTTCTTGTTTTCAAGACCCTTTGAACAAAGATATGTTGAAAGTGCTTTGATTTCAGAAAAAAATTCTTTATAGGTTATATGAACAATATTTCCGTGTTTATCCTTAACCAAAAACGCAGAGTTTGAACCGAATTCATCGACACTCGTTTCAATAAGTTCTCTTATTGAGCACACGTTTCTGACGTTATATGCAAACTTTTCCAACGATATACCTCCGAGGCTTATTTGCCGTTCCCCTTGCGTTTAATGGCATTTACAATATCAATTGTAATATATGTCGCCATTCCCGTAAGAAGTGCAATTGCAATAATGGTGTTGCGTATTTTTCTCATTTTGAGCTTTTTTGAAAGGGTAGCAAACTGTCTGTCAAGCTCGGTGATATCCCCCGACTTTTCTCTTACAAGCTCTCTTGCCTTTTCTTTACCGTAAAGGGGTTCTCTGATTCTGTCCTCGGTTTTTTTGATTGCTCTGCAATAAGTGTTACAGTCGGGACATCCGGCGATATGCTGTTCAACGGCATTTTTCGTTTCAACGGATGCTGTGTCATCCACATACATAGGAATTAAATCTTTAATAATATCACAGGTCATTTTTTTCAAACAGCTCCTCACTAATAATCTTTTTTGCTCTATGGAAAATTACTTTTGCAGAAGATGTGCTGATACCCAAGGCATTTGCCACATCGCCAAATGAAAGGTCGGCATATACTCTCAAAACCACCACGTCACGGTAGTTTTTTGGAAGTCGTTCTATTACCGTCTGTATTTCCTTTGATCTCAAGCTTCTCAGGCATGCCTCTTCGGGTGTGTCTGCATTGTCCTGCAATTCAATAACCGACTCAATATCAATATATTCAAGTTTTTTCTTACGTATATATTTATAGTACACATTCTTTGCTATGCTTGCTATAAAGGTAAACAACTTACATGTGCCGTTATATTTATGAAGGCTTCGGTACAACTCATAAAAAGTATCCTGAGTCATTTCCTCTGTCATTTCCTTGTCGTGACAAAGCTTAAAAAGAAAGGCATATACTCTGGGATAATACTCTTTGTAGAGCTTTTCAAAATCTTCCACAGGGCAATGCCTCCTTTCTATTCCATTATGTTAATACCTTTTTGAGCTTTAAAAGTTACACCTTAAGCATCTTTTTCTTCCGGCTCAATCTGCGTTCCTCTTGCATCCTTGGGCAAGGTTATTGTAACAGTTGTGCCGTGTCCGTATTCGCTTTCTATTGTTATGTCTCCACCGTGGGCATCGACAATATCCTTTGCAATGGAAAGTCCAAGACCTGTGCCGCCTGCATCGGTAGAACGGGATTTATCAACTCGGTAAAATCTTTCAAAGATATGTTCAAGGTCTTCTTTGGGAATACCCACACCCGAGTCCTTAACCGAAATTGAATAGTGAGCCGTGTTCTTTTCGCTCAGCGTCACCGCAATTTTTCCGCCGTCGGGAGTATACTTTATGGCATTTCCTATTATGTTTGTAATTACCTGTTCTATTCTTTCCTTATCGGCATATATGGGCATGGAAATCTTTTCCGAAGGTTCAAGAGTAAGCTCATGACCGTGAACCTTTGCTTCGGAATTCAGTGCCGAACACATGCTTTCCGCCGCAGTATAGAAATCAAACTTTGACGGTCTCCATGACATTCTCTTATTGTCAAGCCGTGACAACACAAGAAGGTCCTGTACAATTCTCGTCATTCTGTCGGATTCATTTATGACAATGCTAAGGAATCTTTGCTTGATTGCTTCGGGCATATCGGGGTCTTCAATGATTGTTTCGGTTGCACCCTTTACACTTGTAAGGGGGGTTCTGAGTTCATGAGATACATTTGCAATAAACTCACGCCTGTTTTTCTCAAGAAGTGCACTTTCGGTTATATTCTGGAACACCACGATATAACCCGACTTTGCAGCACCGTCATATCCAAAGAAACCTACGTCAATGGAAACAACAAGTTCCCTTGTTTTGATATCCGACAAAGGCTGTTCTTCCACATGAATACTTCCGTGTTTTTTCATGCTTTCCATGGTAACCTCAGGTATTCCGAGTGCACATGTAAGCTCGTCAAAAGACGGCTTGTGATGTTCGGGAAAAGCAAGCATGGAAAGGGCTGACGGGTTTATATGTATAAGCTCGCCGTTTTCTTCAAATGCCGCAACACCTGCGTCAAGTCTGTCAAAGACATTCTTGAGTTTTTCTCTTTCGCCCGAAACCTCTTCAAGGGTATTTTCAATAACCTGAGCCATGCCGTTGAAGTTTTTGGCAAGGGTTCCGATTTCGTCTTTTGTTCTGATCTTAAGTCTATGGGAATAATCTCCGGAAGAAATCTGCTTTGTACCGCCGGTGATTGTCTGTATGGGTCTTGTAATTGCCTTGGCAAGGAAAAACGCCATAACAAGAGCAATAATAAGACCGATTATCAATGCTCTGATAATCATGGAAAAGAGCATGAATGACAGCTCTTTTGTTTCGGTAAGGTCATCAATAATATATATAATACAGCTCTTTTCACCGTTTTCTATATACATGGCATAATCGAGATATTCATTACCGTAAACCTGATCCTGACCCGTCTTGCCGTTCATGGCAGACATAAGATTTGGTGTCTTTTCAACGGTTGTAACATCTTCACGGGAGCTGCTTAATACATTTGCCTTTTTATCAAGAACATAAAAGTGTCTGTTTTTATCAAATCCAAAGGAACCCGAATACGCCAACAATATTTCTTTCTGATTCTCGGCATAATTGTCATATTCAAGTGCCTCGGTAAGTCTTTGCTTTATCGGTTCGTTAAAGCCTTCCTCCATCTGGGTAACAAACTCATCCGTATAAAAGTCAAAAACGCTGCTCATGAGAAAAATTCCCACAGTCGCCATGACTGCTATTATAAATACTATGAATATCAGTACAAGCTTTGAATTCAGACTCTTATACAACGTCGTTTCCTCCTATTCTGAAAAATTTAAGGCTTTACTTTTCGAAAATTTAATCAATATAATAACCCATTCCGCGTTTATTCTTTATAAATTTTGGCTCAGAAGGATTATCCTCTATTTGCTTTCGAAGGCGGGCAACGGTAACGTCCACCGTTCTGACATCACCGTAATAATCATCATATCCCCAAACAGCTTCGAGAAGGGCGTCCTGTCTGTATTTTTTGCCTCTGTTTTTAGCAAGGAAAACAAGCAGTTCGTACTGTTGCTTGGAGAGGGATATTTCTTCACCGTTTTTCTTTACGCTGTATGCATTTGTGTCAATTTCAAGTTCATCCAGTATAATCTTTCCGTCATCTTCAGCATCAGCGGATTTTACAACAGTTTCACCCGAATATCTTCTGATATTTGCCTTGATTCTGGAAATGAGTTCACCCAGACTGAAGGGCTTTGTCATATAGTCATCGGCACCCAGGTCAAGACCGAGGATTTTATCGTTTTCTTCTTCTCTTGCCGTAAGCATGATTATTGGGGTTTCAAGACGGCTTCTTACGCGTCTGCAAATTTCAAAACCATCAAGCTTCGGAAGCATTACATCAAGGAGTATAAGGTCAAATGTACCCGAAAGACCGAGGGCAAGACCCTTTTCTCCGTCATTTGCCACTTCTGCTTCATAACCCTGTTTTTCAACATTATATTTCAGTATTTCTGCAATATCTCTTTCGTCTTCTACTATCAGTATTCTTTTTTTCTTCTGTTCCATTTTGTACACTCCTTTCTAGTTGTTATACAAAAATGCTTCATCCATGGCAAAGAACTCAAACTGTGCATATTTGCTCACAAGCTGTGCCACGTCGAGAATATAGTAATATGTTTTATCCGAGCAGTACACAAGAGCCGTTACATCGGCCGTCGTATTCTTGTCGAATCCGTTTGTTATCTTATCTTTGATTTTTGATGAAATGATATATGCACTTGCTGTATAGGAAGGTCCGTCACCCGTTTCTACTACAGGTGTAAACACAAGGTATCCTGCATTTTTCACATATGCAAGAAACGTCTCATCGTTCTTTATGCTCTCGGGCATATCAAAAGGCAAGGTGCACATACGTGTTTTCCTTTTGGACACAAGCTTTAAAGCTTTGTTTGCCGAATCAAGACCTTCAACAAAGCTTTCGGCATATTCTTCCGCTGTCTCGCCGCTTGCAGATGCTGTTATAAAAACACTGTTTCCGGAATTTCTGAGTCTTCGTACAAATTCGGGCATTGTCAATATTTCATCTTCCGTAAAAGTAAATGATGCCTTTATATTATAGGAATCCAGCATGTCGGTTATTCTGGTCAAACCCGCGTAACTCATGCCGGCAAAACATATCCCCACCCTTCGGGCAGCCAATTGAGAAATGGGATCCTGAACCTCGGGCGGACTGACATCAACCGCAGGATTATCATTGCCCGATGGGGACTGATTGTTTGATGAACCCGTCTTGTTTTCGTATTCCCTTATATATTCCGCCATCATTTCGCTTAAGGTTTTGCCCGTTTTTCCGTCAGACACCCTGAATGCATATATACCCTTTGACGGATTATCATAGGTTTCACATTCAAGCCCTAAAACAACCGCTACCGTTCTTGCAGGAACATAGGTTGTATGGTTGAATATGGGTGTCGGCATTTTTAAAATATCACCGTCATGAGTAGACGCGACACCTTCTGATGTGTTAAAGGAAACGTAATGATTGTTCTTGTTATTTACAAGGAAAAAGCTGCTTTCGGTACGTCCGTAATTTACATCGATATACGGATAAAGGATAAACACCGATAAAGGAACATATTCCACACCGCCCTGAACCACAAGAGGAAACTGTCGGATGTTACTGTATACACCGTTTTGTCTGAAAAGATTCGGTATTTCATACCCCATCTTTACAGCATTATCACCCATGTTTATATATGAATCAAATTTCGCATCGTTATCCTTTGCCGCACCTGTCAGGGAAATACACAAAAAAAGAAGCGTAACAACAAAGAAAAACACAAAATACCTTACATGTTTTTTCAAAGCCTTACACCTCCTTAATTGTTTTACGGGAGGGTACTATGACCCTCCCTGAATTGTATGTTTAGTTAGAGCTTACGCTATAGTTGGGAGCTTCCTTGGTAATGGAAATGTCGTGAGGATGAGATTCACGAAGACCGGGAGCTGTAATGCGTACAAACTGTGCCTTTTCCTTGAGTGTGGGAATATCCTTGGAACCGCAGTAACCCATACCGGAACGGAGACCGCCCATGAGCTGGAATACTGTGTCGGCAAGTGTTCCCTTATAAGGAACTCGACCTTCAACACCTTCGGGAACGAGCTTTTTCTGGTCAGCCTGGAAGTATCTGTCCTTGGAACCGTGTTCCATGGCTGCAAGTGAACCCATACCGCGGTAAACCTTGAACTGTCTGCCCTGATAGAGTTCTGTTTCTCCGGGGCTTTCTTCACAACCTGCAACAAGGGAACCTACCATTACTACGTCACCGCCGGCTGCAAGCGCCTTTGTAAGGTCGCCGGAATACTTGATACCGCCGTCAGCGATAACGGGTGTGCCGGTCTTTGCCGCTTCTTCTGCACAGTCATAAACTGCAGTAATCTGGGGAACACCGATACCTGCAACAACTCTTGTTGTACAGATAGAGCCGGGGCCGATACCTACCTTAACCGCATCTGCACCTGCAGAAATGAGGTCGTGAGCTGCTGCTGCCGTTGCTATATTACCTGCGATAAGCTGTACTTCGGGGAATGCATTCTTAACCTTGTCAACACAGTCAAGAATGTTCTTGGAATGACCATGGGCAGAGTCGAGAACAAGTGCGTCGGCACCTGCTTCAACGAGGAGCTTTGCTCTGTCGAGAACATCGGCCGTTACACCGATAGCCGCAGCACAGAGAAGTCTGCCCTTTTCGTCCTTTGCGGAGTTGGGGTACTTCTGAACCTTAAGAATATCCTTTGTTGTGATAAGACCGGAAAGGCAACCGTTTTCATCAACAAGAGGAAGTTTTTCTACTCTTGCGGAATAAAGGATTTCCTTTGCTTCTTCAAGTGTTGTGCCGACAGGAGCTGTAACAAGCTTGCCCTTTGTCATAACGTCGCCGATTCTGTCATTGTAATCCTTCAGGAATCTCATGTCGCGGTTTGTAATGATACCTACAAGCTTCTTGTTTTCGTCACAGATCGGAACACCCGAAATTCTGTACTTTGCCATGAGAGCTTCCGCTTCATAAACATAGTTGTCCGGAGAAAGATAAAAGGGATTAAAGATTACGCCGTATTCGCTTCTCTTAACTCTGAGAACCTCTTCAGCCTGTCTTTCCATTGTCATATTTTTATGAATGACACCAATGCCGCCTTCACGGGCAATGGCAATTGCCATTCTGGATTCGGTAACCGTATCCATGGCAGCAGTCATAAGAGGAATATTGAGCTTGATTTTCTTTGTAAGGTTTGTGGAAAGATCTATCATCTTGGGCATGATATCGCTCTTCTGAGGTACAAGAAGAACATCATCAAATGTAAGGCCTTCCTTTGCGAATTTATCAGCAAATCCCATAATAATACCGTCCCTTTCTTATTTGCAGTTTTGTTTTTTGGTAATAGTATCGTATTTTCCTTATTATACAGCAATTTTTACAAGTAGTCAAGATGTTTTTTATGATAATTTTTAGTTTATACGGAGGTTGTTTTTGTTATTTTTATATGTAAAAGTTATTATTTTCTCTGTTCTTTTGTCCCGAAACAAAAGTACCAAAAAATCTCCACTAACAATAAGGGATGGGCGGCAAGTTGCCGCTGACAAACGTTTTGCCCATTTTGATATATTGCGATTGACTTTCAAGGTTCTGCATGATATAATTTAAGCGAAAAACTTTTTGGGGGCGAAAAAATGATTCAGCCGGTAATATTAAGAGATACAAAAAAGGAAGATTGGCAAAAAATACGCGAGACCATGCTTTCCAGAATTATGGAAACCTTCGGAACGTCTCCCGTTCCCCTTTCTCCCGTAAAAAACGATTTTTACGAAGTCGAAAGATATGAAAATTACGGACTTACACATATAAAAATCCGCTATCACGTCTTTGACGACGAATGGAGCGATGCAATAATTGTTCTGCCCGATAATCTCGACCCGTCAAAGCCGGTACCCGCTGTTCTTACCATTCACGGCACAAACAATGTAATCGGAAAATACGGTGTACTTGACGTCGACGGAACACCGAGACGTGCTTACGGAATAGAGCTTGCCAAAAGAGGTTTTGTGACATTCTCGCCCGATCAGTACGGTTTTGGTGAATGTATGAAGGACGAGGAAAACAAAAAAGCCCTTGACGGATTTTATGAAAAATATCCCGACTGGTCTCTCAGATGCCGCCGTGTACTCGGTCACATAAGGGCGATTGATGTGCTTATGCAGCTCGACTATGTAAAGAAGGACTCTATCGGTGCCATTGGAAATTCTCTCGGCGGTGGTTCTGTAATGTACATAACGGCCTTTGATGAAAGGGTAAAATGCTCTGTCCTTTCCACAGGCATAAGTCCTTATTACTCAAATGTATACAGAGTTATTGACAAGCCTCATAACCAGTACCTTGACCCGCAGGTGTTTGACGTAATCAAGCAGGCAGGCAAAGCACCCTGGGAGCTTTCGGAAATACTTTCTCTGTGTGCTCCGAGACCCATTCTCTGCCTCGAACCCTTCAACGATCCGTATAATCCTTATGTTGCCGAAACATTTGGATGCATTCACTCGGCATGGGAAGTTTACAATCTTCTTGAAGTGCCGGAAAAATGTGCCGCATATATTCACGGCGACGGTCACGATACAGTTGATGAAGTCAGAGACATGGCATATGACTGGCTTGAAAGATTTTTGAAATAACTAAATATCACACAAAAAACGTTTGGCCGGTTTTCCGACCAAACGTTTTCTTATTCGGGCATCCGAGATTTCGTCTGAATTGCGAAACTCATGCCCGAGTTTTTTTGCTTACTTTTCTCTCTATCAAAAGATTTCAAGCGGGACGTCGAGGACGCCGTCCCCTACGGGAAAATGGATTTTTTCTGAGTTTGACCGCTTGCGTTTATGGCGGTCAAACGGGCTTCCACTCGGGCAACCGATATTCCTCTTTAATTACGAAATATAGTCCCGAATTATTTTCTCTTTGGAACTTTCTCTTTTTATCAAAGAGAAAGTTCAGCTATAACCTCAACTTCGCAAAGAACATTCTTGGGAAGTGTCTTTACTGCAACGCAGCTTCTTGCAGGCTTTGATGTAAAGTACTTGCCGTAAACCTCGTTGAATGCGGCAAAATCGCCCATATCTGCGAGGAAGCAGGTTGTTTTTACTGCCTTGTCAATACTTGTTCCTGCAGCTTCGAGAACTGCCGAAAGGTTTTTGCAAACCTGTTCTGTCTGCGAAGCGATATCAGTAGCTTCAACAGCGTTTGTTTCGGGGTTAATTGCAATCTGTCCCGATGTGAACACTAAGTTTCCTACCTTCATAGCCTGAGTGTAAGGACCGAGTGCTTCGGGTGCGTTTTTTGTATAAATTTTTTCCATGTTTATCACCTTTTATTTTAATAATGTTCCACAATCTTAAAGCCGTAATCTTTAAGAGCCTTTACAATCTCTTCGATATGCTGCTGATGCTTTGTTTCAAGAGAAACTCTGAGGAAACAGCCATTGATGTCGGTCGTTTCACTTGCTCTTTCGTGGTGAACACCTGTTACATTACCGCCGCACTCAGCGATGATTCTCGAAACGTTCTGGAGCTGACCGGGCTTGTCCATAAGCTCAATAACGAGGTTACAAAGTCTTCCCGACTTCATAAGACCACGCTTAATAACTCTTGAGAGGATTGTAACGTCGATATTACCGCCCGAAACAACGCAGACAACTCTCTTGCCCTTAACGGGTACCTTGTTGTGCATTACCGCAGCAACCGACACTGCACCTGCACCTTCTGCTACCATCTTATGCTGTTCGATAAGTGCAAGGATTGCAGAGGAAATTTCGTCTTCGGAAACAGTTACGATATCATCAACATATTCTGAAACAATCTTAAATGTATTTTCGCCCGGCTGCTTAACCGCAATACCGTCGGCAATTGTCGAAACCTTTTCGAGCTTTTCAATCTTACCCGACTTTACCGAGTTGAACATGCTGGGTGCGCCCTGTGCCTGAACACCGTAAATCTTGATTTCCGGCTTTAATGTCTTTGCCGCAAAGGCAATACCCGAAATAAGTCCGCCGCCGCCGATGGGAACAACAATTGCATCAACATCGTCAAGTTCGTTTAAGATTTCAAGACCGATTGTGCCCTGACCCGCGATAACGTCGATATTATCAAAGGGATGTACAAAGGTATAACCCTCTTTGTCACGAAGCTCGATTGCCTTATTATAAGCATCGTCATATACACCGGGTACCATGCAAACTTCTGCACCGTAGTTCTTGGTTGCTTCAACCTTGGAAATGGGTGCACCGTCAGGAAGGCAGATAAGGCTCTTTATGCCGTACTTTGTTGCGGCAAGAGCAACACCCTGAGCGTGGTTTCCCGCAGAGCAGGCAATAACACCGTGGCTCTTTTCTTCGTCGGAGAGCTGGGAAATCATATAACCCGAACCTCTGAGCTTAAAAGAACCTGTAAGCTGAAGATTTTCGGGCTTCAACCATACATCGGCTTCGGGGTTGAGTTTCTCGGAATGTACAAGGTCTGTGTGTCTGATTACATCCTTTAGTACAAAGGAAGCGTGGTAGATTTTATCAAGTGTAAGCATATGCAGTTTACCTCTTATTTCTATCTAAAAAAAGATTATTGCAAAATATTATAACCCCTAAAAATTAACAATTGGTATACAAATTGTAATTTAGTTTGATAAATTGGTGAAATGTGGGTGGTTTTATATGAATCACGGTAATTATACGAAAGCAAAAGGGAACAGATAGTTTCTGTTCCCAATATCATTTATTTACTGTTTATGGCATCAACTATTCGGTCGGTTTGACTACGGGTGTTTGTGTCATCCATTCTGTTTGAAATAAGCTTGTTGATATTATCTTCAATCATATCAGCTTTTTTCTTTTCAAAAACAAAAAACTCAAATTTCTTTACATCTCCGGAAGTAAGCTTGACTGTCAAATGGGTTTCAAATGAGGATAAGATGGCATTAACACCAATCAATAACAAAACTAATGTAACGATAAAGCTTTTTGAAATAAGCAATATTCCCAAAACAGAAAAAACAATACCAAGCAAGAATCTTCCGAATCTGACTCGATAATTAGATTCTACGGATGAAAGCTGATTAACGGGTAAGGTTGATTTGTGCGAACCCAGGGGAATAAGTCCAAGCAATGTGTTTGGCGTTTTGATTTTTACAAAATTCTGCTCAAACACAAACTTCCCTTTCAGATAAAATAAAATTAAAGAAGTCATAAAACGTATAGTTTCCATATACATTCCTCCTGAAGTTTGAATTTGTCGAATACCGACAAATTCATTGTATGACAACTTGTCATAATTGTCAAGAGGAAAATATGACATAATGTCATTAGGTGATATTATGAAGAACAATTTAAAATCTTTACGTAAAGAAAAGGGGTATACACAAATTGCTTTGCAAATGAAAATAGGCATTGAGCAGGCATTACTTTCAAAGTTTGAAAACGGAGAAAGAGTTCCGCCTACAGAAACATTAATTAAACTGGCAGAGTTTTACGATGTCAGCATTGACTATATACTTTGTAGAACCGAGAAAAGGGAAGTAAATAAGTAAAACGGGCTTGTTTTTTGCAAGTCCGTTTTAAGTTAAATTAATATTTTATGTTTTTCGGGATAATATCTTTAGGTGTGGAAGTGCCGGTGTGTAAATCGGTTTCTGAAATGTATTCGTGCATTAAATTGTTAAGGATTTCAAAATGAAAAAAGTTTTACTTTTCAACGTTAGTATAATTCATTTGATTATTTCTCCACCTTCTTTTCTTAATAAGCAAATAGTTTTTTGACATTTAATCACTTCCTAAGAAGATTATAACATATTTTTTCAACAAAATCAATGCGAAGCATTGTATATCATCAATTCCGCAGGAATTGCATATCATCAAAGCGGAACGCTTTGTATCTCATCAAGCCGACAAAAATACACACCTACGGTGTGATGATATGCGCCGCACTTGTGCGGCGATGATATACAGCCCTACTCGGGCTGATGATATACCAAGCCTGTCGGCTTGGATAAAAAAAACCAAGTCCTTTAAGACTTGGTTTTTTTGGAGCTTCTAACCGGAGTCGGACCGGTGACCTCATCCTTACCAAGGATGCGCTCTACCTACTGAGCTATAGAAGCATATTCAATTGTAAAAAAGCCCTATAACGCACAAAACCGCATTGCTGCGGAATTGTTTTTGGCGACTCGGATGGGGCTCGAACCCACGACCTCCAGCGTGACAGGCTGGCGTTCTAACCAACTGAACTACCGAGCCAAGTGGTTGAACTTTTATTCAATATAAAAAATGGTGGGGGGTACAGGGCTCGAACCTGTGACCCTCTGCTTGTAAGGCAGATGCTCTCCCAGCTGAGCTAACCCCCCGGGACTCGCACTATGTAAAAAGCTTGATAAAGACTATTGCCTCCATCTGCTTTTTACCGGCGTATATAAAAGGTTTCTGAGCAAAACGTCTCTCGCTCCAAACCTATGGAGCGGATTACGGGGCTCGAACCCGCCACCTCGACCTTGGCAAGGTCGCGCTCTACCAAATGAGCTAAATCCGCAAAAATGGTGCCTCCGGTCGGAATTGAACCAACGACACGAGGATTTTCAGTCCTCTGCTCTACCAACTGAGCTACAGAGGCAGACACCGCTGACTCTTTCCGTCAGCGTTTAGTATTATAACATAGCAATTTCTGTTTGTCAATACCTATTTTTAATTTTTTTGAAAAAATTTAATTTATACCGAAAATGACGTAAAATCGGCTTTTTCGAGCATTATTTCTCTTATTTTCTCGATATTTTTTACTGAAACTCCCGCCACAATAAGGAAATTTGTCATTCTTTCTCTCCAATTTTTTCCGTAACCTCTGAGCGTCTTTACCATTGTGGCAAAATCTTCCTCATCACGGTTTTTGACATTTCCCAGTCCCGAAAGGCTCGTTAGCTCAAAATCCTTCATAAGCGTTTCTTCATCGGCTCCGCAAATTGCCTCGATAGTAAACGCAAGACATCCGGTTCTGTCTGCACCGCCCCAGCAATGAAAATAAAAAGGATAATTCTTTTCGTCAGCAAGAAGAGAGAAAATCTTTCTCAGTGCTTCAAAATTTTGCTCCTGTATGTATTCTGTATAGGCACAAAGCGGCACCTGAACAAGCTCTGTGTCGTCGCCGATGGGGGATTTTTGTGTAAAACCCACAGCTTCCCCTCTCAAATCAAGGTCTGTTTTTATGCCGAGAACCTCGTGCATAACCTTTTTGCCGTCATCTGTCAGTGACTGATGCATATCAAGCTCCGCACCTCTGTACACAAGCCCCTGCTTTATTCTGAAGCCGTCCTCTGTCGCATGTCCGCCAAGGTCTCTTACATTTGTAGTACCGTCAAAATTCATAAATCTGGGAACGGTTTCCTCGGTTGAAAATGAGAAAACCTCACTTTCCTCCCTGGGGTTTTTCACACGCCAATAATAGGTTGTGCCGATTTCAAAATTATATCCGTCATATCTGTTTCTTGCAACAGCAGACACAAAAATCTCCGAAAAATCAGCCGTCTTTGAAATTTCAATTATCGATGAAAGGGCATCCTTTGCCTCCCAGCGAAAAGAGATTCTCGACGGTTTTGATGCATCAAAATAATCGTGATACTGCCATCTGAAGCTCTGAAGGTCAAGCTGTCCCGTCAAATACTTTCTGCCGTCACGTATAAACTCCTTCTGAACAGAGGTCTGCAACGAAACGCAGGCTCCGTTGCCGGGGTTTTTAAGCTCTATCATATTCTCTCCTTAAACCTGACAGTTTTCGGCAAAATACTTCATCTGTCCGCATTTAACCTTTTGTACAAAGTCAAGCTCGTTTTCAATCGGCTCTTCGGATTCCATTCCCGCAAGTCTGTCAAGACGGGATGCAATATGATTATCCGAACCGGCAAACTCGATTAAACCATACTTTTCAGCGTAGAGCTTTGCCATTTGGTTATCAAATGCGCCTCTGCTGGCATTTACCACTTCCGTACCGTGAATACATCTCGGGAAAAGACGGATATGGTCGATATAAGATGCCTCTCTGAATGGGTGTGCCTGAATGACAAGAGCTCCGTTATCCATAAAAAACTTAAGCTGGTCGGACTTTTTCATATCCTGAATTTCAGGATGAGAAAGATACCACTCTTTATCAAGTCCGTAAACAAGAAAATCTGTTCCGCCAAAGGTTGTTTCAATACCGAAAAATACCTTTATCCCGATTTCCTTTTCGAGTCTTTTTGCCTCTTCATAGTCAGAACAGTAAAATTCTACCATTTCGGCATAGCTCTTGCCTCTTACATCGTGGCAGATATTTCCGTCAATAAAATGATTTGTAATAAAAATACCGTCATAGCCCTTTGACTTGTAAAACTCCATGTTTTCTCTCACACTTGCCGATGCACATGCGCTTACGGGTGAGGTATGCAGATGTGTTTCGTATTTATACAAATTAACCGCCCCTTTTGTAAATTTCACTCATATTATATCAAAAGGCAATCATCTTTTCAAGGTTATATTGACTTTTTCTACATTTAATAATATAATTTTCTCATAATCAATTACAAATTTCCCAGAGGTGATTTACATGACAAGTGTTGAAAAGCTCGACAAAAACATGGTATTTGACACAAAAATAGAAAGAGAAGGACTTGTTTTCAAAAGTATTGAAGAAGCTCCCTTCAAGGTTTACGGTGTTTTCAAAAACGAAGCTCCCGACCTTAAGGCAAATATCTGGACGAGAATGCCAAATGATGTCGCAAAGGACATAAGCATACATGTTCACAACATTTCCAGACAGACTGCAGGCGGCAGAATCAGATTCAAGACAGACAGCCCCTATATTGCACTTAACGTCAAGAATCTTCCCCGTCCTCCCATGCCTCAGCTTACACTTGTAGCTCAGGTCGGCTTTGACCTTTATATCGGAAACGAATACTACAATTCCTTTGTTCCTCCGTCAAATATCACGGTAGGTTACGAATCGGTTGTTGACTTTCCCACAAGCGAAATGAGAGAAATCACCCTTAATTTCCCCCTCTATTACGGTGTTGAAGATGTATTTGTGGGTATCAAGGACGGCTCAAAGTTAGAAGCCGCGTCCGACTACCTCGACATTCCCAAAATCGTATACTACGGCTCATCAATCACCCAGGGCGGATGTGCAAACCGTCCCGGCAATACGTATGAATCCATCATAGCAAGAGAAACCAATGTTGATTTTGTAGCTCTCGGCTTCGGCGGCGGTGCAAAGGGCGAGCCTTCCATGGCTGAATACATAGCGTCACTCGACATGTCCCTCTTTGTTCTCGACTACGACCACAACGCACCCACCCCCGAGTACCTTGACGAAACACACGAAAACTTCTTCAAGATAGTAAGAAAAGCTCGTCCCGAGCTTCCTATTATAATGATTTCCCGTCCCGTTTACTATCCCAAACCCGACGAAATCGTAAGACGTGACATTGTCAAGAAGACATACGACAATGCAGTAGCCGCAGGTGACAAGAACGTATACTTCATCGACGGCACAACACTTCTCGAGGAATGTAAGAACAACGGCACTGTTGACGGTATCCATCCCACAGACTACGGTTTTACCTGCATGGCAAAGAAGATTCTTCCCGTAATCAAGAGTGTTTTGGGTTTATAAAAATGCAAAAGGAACTGTCCTAGGTAGGCTTCACATAGGGAATAAATTAAAGTCAGTGAGTTCTATGCTTGCTGGCTTTTTTATATTATTCTTTCTGTACTTTTGTATCGACAAAAGTACCAAAAACGCCCACTCAAAAAGAGGGGATGGGCGGCAAGTTGCCGCTGACAAACCGTTATTTTGGCGGTTTTCAGTATGCCGCCAAAATAACAATTACTGCTGTCGGGCTTTCCCGACCCGTGGCGGCTTAACGCCCCTCAACACGGGAAAGAAAATTTTAAAATCCAAGCATTTGGTGTCGCGTAAAACATGTTCTGAAACAACGATGTTTGAAATTCTATAGCTGAATCGATTAAATACACTTAAAATTCGCACAAACACCCTTGTGAGAGGTAAGCCGCCGCGGCAAAGGAGAGAAGTCAGCGTAGGTTGAGATTGCGAAAGCTTACTTATTGCGAGCCTGAGTCTTGACCTCACCCGTGGTCAAGACGAACCATTTTTGCCTTAGCCAAAACCTCAACCGAGCCCTCTCTCCTTTTGAGCGGAGCGTTTTTGCCCTCTTTTGTCGCGGGACAAAAGAGGGTCGGCACCGCAGTGACGAAACACTCTCAAAAATAAAAAGAAAGGCGTACCGCAGTACGCCTTTAAATGGTATTCATCCCTAAGGAAACACCCCTTAAGGCAGTTCCTTTTTATATTCTTCATCTGTTTCGTCCGTCTATACAACGTATTATAATTCTGCACATATCCTCATCCGATTCTCTGCAGTCGTTATTTAACCAATCCATTACCATTGCCGTAATTCCCGTCAGATAGAATTTCATGGTATATTCCCTTTCATTTGCAGGAATATTAAAACGCTCAAGAATAGGGCTGAAAACATGGCTGAACATTCTTTCATATACGTTGTCGAAATCCAATGTACCAAGGTGCTTTACAGCCGTTTTGAATACACGTCTGTTTTCCCTCACATACGAAAGATACGGCATAATATATTCAGGTCTTATAAACTGCAAATCGTTTATCGGGGTTGTTTCTACATTGAGAACAAGCCGGCTCTTGTCATGCGTAAAATAAGCGAGAAAGCCGTCTATAATATACCGTGTTGTTTCTTCGAGAAGTTCGGATATGTTTTCATAATGAAGATAAAAGGTAGAACGGTTCACTCCTGCCATTTCACATATTTCTTTAACGGTGACATATTCAAAATCCTTTTTATCAATAAGATTTATAAGTGCTTCGTTCATCTTTCTTGCTGTATTGAAATACTTGCTTTCATTTTTGTTCACACTCCGACCTCCTTTTCAAAGAACAATGGATTATTTATTATTTACCTTCGCTTATCTGTCTTGCAAGCTCGACTATTTCATAGGCGTATTTTGCTTTTCCGTTTTCAAGCATTTTTTTGTAGAGGGGATAGTTTATTCCGCATCCCGCAAAACCGATTACGCCTAAAACAATTCCAAATACAAAACCCGCTACTCCGCTTCCTATTACCTGCATTGCTAAGCTCATGCCTGCACCGGCAACAAGAGCCGAAATAATTCCGAAGGTGTACGTAAAAATTGTGGCAGGAAGCTTTGCTTTGTTATCAAGCTTCTTCAAGGCAACAATTTTTGAATTGTTTTTGGGTGCATATTCCTTTGCTATAGATTCTGCTAAAATCTTATCTGTGTTCATTATTCACAGCCTCCTTTTTGTTTTATGACACTATTTTACATTAAACAAAAAGACTTTTGAACAACACCATTTTGAAAAAATGTTGATTTATATGATTGTTTTTTATTTACAAAACACCTGCCGCCACGGACAGGTGTGAATTTCTATTTCTTTTTCCCTATTCTCTGTATAAATCCTATAATCTGTCCCGACAGAATGACCGTCAGAAGTGAGTACATGATTCTTGTCAGCGGAATATATGTAAGTGAAAGACCGAGTATTGTAAGGTCGCTTATCATATAAACCCACTCGATTTTAAGTCCCGTCACATGGGAAATACTCATGGCAAGAGCATCATCGCCGCAGATTGCACCGCCAAAGCGTATGGAAATTCCCGTTCCCACACCCACAAATACTGCTCCCAGTATTGCCGCCACAAGGGGCATTTCGTAAAGCTTCGGATAAATATGCGGAAAACACTCAAAAACACGATAAAACACCGAAAAGCTGCCTGCCGCCACAGCCGAGTAAATTATAAACTCTCTGCCGAGAAGCTTCCACCCGATAAGGTAACATATTACACTTACGACAAAGTTTGTAATTGACGGTGAAATTTTGAACCAATATTCAAGAAGAAGATTAAGTCCCAATGCTCCGCCTTCGGTAACACCCGACAGCGAATGGACATTATACAGTCCAAAGGCAAGAAAAGCACTGCTCAGAACGAGAATAATGCAGTTTTTTATTTTAATATTTTTTAACACCTTTCTCATCCTTTCTTTTGGGTAGAATAATGCAGAACGCCATTTATCAGACGTTCTGCTTCTTTTTTTATTTATACTGAAGTGAATACATATAGTCCTTCATATCAACTACTGTATTTGTCTTTCTCGAAAGCTCTGCGGCAAAGCACATAAGGTAGCTCATGCTGGAAACTCCGATATCGGAAATTGAGTTGGAAGGATTATTATTTGCAACATATTCGTAAAGGTCTGCCATGATACCAAGGTCGCCGCCGCCATGACCGCCTGCGATTGTCTGGTCAAACTCTTCTTCGGGATTATAGATAATAGTTGTCTTTCTTGTTTCAAAGGAATAAAATTCGAGTGTGTTCTTTTCCATATCTGCTCGAAGTTCACCCTTTGTTCCCATGAATGTGGAAACTCTGCCGCCCTTATTGAATGCGGACATGGTAAGTGTTGCCTGAATATCGTTACCGAAAGTGAAGCTTACAATCTGGTGGTCAACAACATCGTTATCACACTTATATACGCATCTGCCGTAAGGACTTGTCTTAAGTACTTCATCTACCTCTTCGGGTGTGGGTTTGAAATGTCCTGCAACTACTGCCTTGAAGTGCTGAACTTCTGCTGTAGGAAGTTTATAAAGCGAGGGTGCATAATAGTAACAGGTATCCTTATGGGGACATCCGTCAAGACATCGGCTCGGAGCACCTTCGGGTGCGTTTTCTTCTCTGAAATAGCTTCTTGTGCCAAAGGAATGTACCTTTGTACAATACTCATCAACAAACCACTGCAGAAGGTCTGTATCATGACAGCACTTTGCAAGAATCATGGGAGCCGCTTCATCTTCACGTCTCCAGCTACCTCTTACATAGCTATGGCTCATATGAACATTTCCGACACCCTCTGTGTGGTTGATATTCATGAGCTTACCGAGATTACCTTCGTCGATAAAGTTCTTTATAGCCTTATAGAAAGGAGTATATCTGAGAACATGGCACACAAGCACCTTTACGCCCTTTGCGATTGCCGCATCAGCGATATCAAAGCATTCCTTGGGGTCGGGCGAAATAGGCTTTTCAAGAAGGATATCATAACCCTTTTCAATTGCCATCATTGCAGGCTCATAGTGCATTTTATCCTGAGTACAGATCATTACGATATCTGCAAGCTTAGGCTGTGAAAGAAGCTTCTTATAATCATCATATACGCCTTCAGCAGGAACATCGTAGTTATCAATAAAATACTGTCTCTTTTCGGGAAGGGGGTCTGCGATTGCAACAAGCTTGAATTTATCGGGGTGATCATCAAGATAGTGCATATAGCAGCTGCCTCTGTCGCCGCAGCCGACAAGGGCAAGTTTTAACTGTTTCATGGCATTCTTCTCCTTCTATTAGGAACAAATTCGGTTTATTGTATCATACTTTTTTGGGATTGTCAATTGATTAACGAAAATTATTATTTTTTGTTGATGTTTTTCCGGAAAAGACAGAAAAAGCACCCGCTTTTGCGGGTGCTGATTGTTATTTTAGGGTTTTATGAATTCTTCAATTTCTTCTGAAATGTCAAAGGGGATGTAAACAAGTTTGTAAGTGTAGTCGTAAACGGTTTTGTCTCTATTCGCTTTTTTTATCATATTTCCATTTTCATCGTAAGTGTAGTCATAAGTTGTTTTGATGCCGTTGTAATAATCGGCAGTTTCCACTCTCTGTATCATGTTGCCCATTTCATCGTAAATGCAGTCTGTAGTTTCTTTGATGCCGTAGTAATCGGTTTTTACACTATTTATCAGATTCCCATAGACATCATAGGCATATTCGAAAGTCGCACAGTTACCATCGTAGTTCGTAAACACCTCTTTTGTCATATTTCCGTTTTCATCGTAAGTATAGTCGTAAGATGAATAGACTCGGTCACACCAAATTACCACCTCTTTTATCCTATTTCCTTTTTCGTCATAGGTGTAGTCAGTAATTGTTTTTTCAATATCAGACCTCGTATTCACTTTTTTAATCTTTTTTCCATTTTCATCATAGGTGTATTCGGATATATTTTTTTCGCCGTCAGCATCAGTATACACCTCTTTTACCATATTTCCATTTTTATCATAAGCATATTCGTAAGTCCAAGTATCCCCTTCAGAAAGAAGTGAATAGACAGGCGACGTCTTGTATCCATTTTCATCATATATATACTCATAAGTCAACCCTTTACCATTGTAGTTCGTTAACTTCTTCTTTGTTATGTTTCCGTTTTCATCGTAAATATATTCCCAAGTTCTATTGACACAATCATTACACATTATCACCTTTTTAACCACATTTCCATTTTCATCATAGGTGTAGTCATAAGTTTCTTTGTCACCACTAGAATCCATATAAATATATTTAATTGCGTTTCCACTTTTATCATAATGCTTTTCTTCATAGGCAACACTTTCGCCATCTCTAAAGGTTTTTTCGTGAACATATAGAAAATGAGTCATCATTTCCTTTGCATCCTTATAATCTCCAAGTTCCATTAGCAAATCATAAGCTTCTTCATAATTTTCATTGTCGATATAATTAAGTGCATTATTATATTTCAATTCTTCGGGACTCATAGGAACATCGATTTTTTCATCTTCAATTTTTTCTTCGTCTTCATCGGAAAAGCCTTCTTCTTTTTCGTCATAATTTTCATGGTCATCATAATCATTACGAATATCTGTTTTTTCTTCCCCACATGAAGCAAGACCAAACACAAATAAAACCGCAAGCATAAATACGATAATTTTTTTCATTTTTATTTCCTCCGACTCTCTTTATGTGTTGATTTTACCACACATTAAAAATATTGTCAAGAACACAAAAAAGCACCCGCAATGAGGTGCATCAACTATTATAATCAATGCGAAGCATTGTATATCATCAATTCCGCAGGAATTGCATATCATCAAAACGAAGTTTTGTATATCATCATTGCGAAAGCATATATACACCTTCGGTGATGAGATACAACAACGGTGTGCCGTTGTTGATGATATACCATTGCTTTCGCAATGGATAAAAAAATCCCAAGTCATTTGACTTGGGATTTTTTGGAGGCGCCACCCGGATTTGAACCGGGGCATAAAGGTTTTGCAGACCTCTGCCTTACCGCTTGGCTATGGCGCCGTTTCTTTCTTGTAAGAAAGAAACCAAAGAACTTTTAATCCGAGACTCTGCCATCAAAAAAATCAAGTCACAGATGCCCGAATGGTTTTTCGTTTGACCGCCATAAACGCAAGCGGTCAAACTCAGTTCTGAGTTTTTCTCTTCAAGAATATTAAGTTGTACCTGAATTCAGGTTGGAGCGGATTACGGGGCTCGAACCCGCCACCTCGACCTTGGCAAGGTCGCGCTCTACCAAATGAGCTAAATCCGCATAGGTGGTTTAATAAAAAGTTTCTGGCGACTCGGATGGGGCTCGAACCCACGACCTCCAGCGTGACAGGCTGGCGTTCTAACCAACTGAACTACCGAGCCATGGTTAAAACTTATGTCCCATAAGGGATTGCGAAAAGCTTATGTTTTCGCTGAGTTTGGTCGGTTGCGTTTATGCCGACCAAACGGAAAACCACTCGGGAACCCTACACAAGATTTTCATCCTCAATGTAGTCCCGAATCATTTTCTTTTTGCTTACTTTTTCTTTTTATCAAAGAAAAAGTAAGTGGCAGGGGAAGAAGGTCTCGAACCCACGACACGCGGTTTTGGAGACCGCTGCTCTACCAACTGAGCTATTCCCCTGTGTCGTTTTGCCGTCCGAAGACATCCTCCGAACAACGATTGCTTAGGTAGTATAACACAAGGGACTTGGTTTGTCAAGTCTTTTTTTTATTTTTTTGATTTTTTTAAAAGTCCGATTATAATTCGATAATTTTATACAAAATATCCGCCGATTCATACGAACCGGCGGAATACTTCATTATTATTTAGGGTTTATTTCTTTGCACCTTTTTTCTTTTTGAGAAGGAATATGATAAGAACTACAATCGCTGCAACTACTACAAGTGCACCGCCTGCAATTCCTATAATTGCACCAACGGGTAAGCCCTTGCTTTCTTCTGCAACTTCTTCATTATTGCTCTTTTCAGGTTCGGGTGTTGCTGTGTTTACATAAGGATCATATTCAAGGGGGCTGTATGTTTCTTCAACGGGTGCCTTCTCGATAATTGCCGCAATGCGGTCATCTGCATCCATTTCATATACTACCACCGCAGGATCAGAGGGTGCTGCAAGCTTTTCAACTGTTGACTTCTTATAGTCTGCAAATGCATTGAAGAGGTCAACTGCTTCCTGAGCTGTTACAAGAATTTCGGGGTTGTAGATAAATTCGTTGTCTTCATTGGTTTCTACAGCTTCTATAAAGCCGTTATTGACTGCCCAAAGTACTGCATTGTAATAGGAGTCGTATAAAACTACATCTGCAAATACCGATTGGCCTGTTACAACCTTGCTGCCGTCAGCTTCATAAAGCTTTGTAAGGAACTCGCCCTTTGTAAGCTTGGGTTCGGGAACAAATTCAATCTTGTCAATATCAAATTCACCGTTCATACCGCCGAGAAGTACAATCTTTATACCCTTAACTGTACCGTACCAGCCGTCAAGCTCGAACATATCAAATGTATATTCAACCTTTTCGCCTTCAGATGTTTCAGCAAATTCAACTTCCTTGACTCTTTCGTCTGTGTAACCTTCACCGTTATCGAAGTAAACCTTCATTGTATAGGTCTTTGCTTCTTCAACAGGTTCTTCGTTTGCAACAGCTTCGCCTTCAGCCGCTTCTTCAGCTACAGGAGCAAAATTGTGCTTCATTCTGACAATAAGTTGTCTGTGTTCAAATCCGGGAACAGCAAGTTCGGGAGAAACAATTGTAGGATCAGCACCTTCTGCCGCAACACCGTGGATTGTTTCGTTTTCGCTGTCGTAGGAGTATTCCATTCCGCTTGTTGTCCAAGCATCTGCAAGGGACTTTTCAGCGAACTTATACTTATAGGGATTTTCAAATGAAGGAAGTGCAGGACGAACAGGCTTAAGAAGTGTTCCAAAGTCAAATTTTTCATCTGCGGGAACAAACTCAATACTGTCAATCCAGAAGTCACTGTTTTCGCAAGAGCCCACATCAACTCTGAATGAATTGATAACTCCGTTCCAGTTTGCGTTGGATGTAAGATCGATTGTATACTCAACGTATTCGCCGTTTGTTGTCTGTTCAAGGTCTTCAACCTTATAAGATGCTCCTTCAGAATAACCTACGCCTGTAGAAGTAAAGAACACCTGAATGTGGAAATCAGACTTATTTGAATCAGTCTTTTCAACACTGATGTTGTGCTTCATTCTGATAACAAGCTTGTTAAATACTTCAGCAGGAATGTTAAGTCTGTCTGTTGTTGCAATTATGGGGTCTTTGCTTGTAGATCTTGCGTAAAGAGAACCGTCATTGCCGTAAGAAACATTGGCACCGCTGCCACCGTTCCATGTTTCAACAGATTCAGCAGTGTCAAATGTCCACTTGAAGGGGTTTGCAGGTGCATTCAAGAGATCGTAGTCAAGAAGAGCTGCGTCAAGTGTTGCCTGTGTTGTGCTGCCGCCTTCAACATAAGGAACAAGGAACTTTGTATAGTTCTTTTCACCGTTGGGAACAAATACCGCATGTCTGTCAACCGAGAGAAGGTTTTCACTTACCTTGAGTGCTACTGCACCGGGATTATTGAAAGCATAGTATGCAATATGCTTTACATCTGTAAGGTCAAATTCCTGATAGTTTAATATAACTTCCTGCTTAACAGTAGGCTTTGGTGCTTCAGGCTCAGCTTCAGCTTCTGTTTCTTCGCTTTCTGCTGTTTCTTCTGTTTCAGCTTCTTCTGTTTCTTCTGCAGGTTCTTCTGCTTCTTCAGGTTCAACAGTTGCAGCGGGTTCAATAACTACTTCCTGTATAATTACAGGGCTCTCATATGTACACTTAAGGAGAATGCCGTCACCAACAATTACCTTTTCGCCTTCAAGAGAATAATACCAAGGTGTTGCATCAAACATGTCGGAGAATGCATGGAAACCGATTTCTGTTACCGTGTCGGGAATTGTAATCTCAGAAAGACCGGAGTTGTGGAACGCACTGTCACCAATCTTTGTAAGATTTGCGGGAATTACAGTTTCATTGCCTTCTTCATCTACTATTGTTTCACCGTTGTAAATTGCAACGGTTGTAAGATTCTTACAGCTCTGGAAAGCACCCTTGCCGATTACAGTTACGTTCTTGGGGATTTCTACGGAAACAAGAGTTTCATTTCCAAGGAATGCCGCGTCGCCGATTTCTGCAACGATACACTTTTCACCGGTTGAAGGACTTGTAAGCATTTCGGGAATTACAAGATTTTCTGCTTCACCGACATATTCCTTAAGTTTCAATGAAGGAACTTCGGTGCCGAACATATCTTCAACTACGAAATCTTTTTCATCTTCGGGCGG
This sequence comes from Oscillospiraceae bacterium, assembly GCA_015064895.1. GTDB lineage: Bacteria > Bacillota > Clostridia > Oscillospirales > CAG-382 > UMGS1387. The sequence continues at coordinate 66,658 of SVRI01000008.1, forward strand.
TGTAAATTCCTCAGCAACATACAAACTCGGTACTCCGGTATTGGTTGTCTGAGTAGTTTTTTCTTCCTGCTTCTTCGATGTACAAGATGCGAAAGAAAGAAGTACCATCACCGCACAAAGAACAAATGCAAGTATCTTTTTCATAGACTTTTCTCCTTACTATTAGGGTTATGCTATTTTAACAGTGTAATTATAGCACAAGGGGTTTTAAAATTCAAGTGGGAATTTTATATTGTTACATTTTACACAAAAGGCGGGTGAAGTTTTGGTTAATGTGAACAAGCAAGGGCGGTCATATTGCGACCGCCCCTACTAATCTCTTTCTGAATTTTCAAAACTTTACATATTCGTACAATTCCGTACCGAGGGAACATATTGGTTTGTAATTCTCATAATAGCAAACGTGCTTGTGTTCATAATACGGCGAATCCTTTTCATCGGGATATATTTTGTAAAGCTCCCATTCACCGTCATTGTAGGTTTCCACCGCCACACATCTGTATTCTGCTTCGTCATAAACGCTCATATCTTCGCCTAAAAATTCCTCGGCATTATCGTAAATCATATATGCTGAACTGTGGGGCATAAATCTCACTGCTTCAAACGGAACATACTCACCGTCTTGTGTGTAGGAATAGTATTCAATCGAATGCTGTGCGGCAGAATCTCTGTTAAGTGTAGAAACAGTGTGTCCGACTTCGCTGATTGCCGCATTAAAATTTGGGAAAGACTGACAAAGCTCAAAGCCGTCTGCCGTATTTAAGTGGCATGTGTAACCGACTGCACACTGTGCACCGAAGTTTCCTTGATGAAGAAGAATATCATTTTTGCCGTCAAAATTAACATCCAGCTCAATTACTAAGTATTTTACAGACGGAAGCATAGTGGCAAACTCATCATAATTCTGACGAAGGACCGTTACTGCCTCGTTGTCCTTTATTACAACAACTTCCCAGTATATAAAATCGCCGTAATCCTCATATTCAGCGTCTTCAGATGAATTTTCCCGAACTTCGAATACCGCGTACTCGTATTCAATTCCCTTTAAATATGCCGCATCAAATAAAGAACCGCCTTCATCAACAGTAACCAAAGACGAGTATTTTTCCAGAACAGACAAGGTTTCTTCTGTATTTTCCGTTACAGGCAAATCCTCTGTATTTTCAGTCTTATTTTCTTCTGCATTTTGGGCATTATCTTTCATAGTTTCATCAGTTTTTTGTTCATTATCTGTATTCGTACAAGAAGAAAGAATGCATACTGTTACAGCTAATAAACAAATCACTGCAATAAGCAACTTTTTCATAATAAATCTCCTAAAATCGTATATTTACCCGTGACACGCTTCCCAATTATCCCCAATCTCTGCCGCAACCTCCATGGGTACACCGAGATTTACCGCGTTTTCCATTTCACGAATGAGGATTTCCTTTGCCTTATCAGCGTCTTCCTTTGACGACTCAATAATCAGTTCGTCATGCACCTGCAAAATCAGCTTTGCATCGAGATTTTCTTCTCTGAGTGCCTTATGAACACGGATCATTGCGATTTTGATAATATCCGCCGCCGTACCCTGAATAGGTGCATTCATGGCAACACGTTCTCCGAACATTCTCTGCATATAGATTCTGCTCTTGAGTTCGGGAATATATCTTCGTCTTGCAAAGAGTGTCGAAACATAGCCGTCATCGTATGCCTTTGCCTTAACATCGGAAAGATAGGAATCAACCTTGGGGAATTTTTCAAAGTAGCGCTTGATATATTCGCCTGCTTCCTTTTTTGTCACCTTCATATCGCCCGCAAGGGAAAAATCGGAAATGCCGTAGATTATACCGAAGTTTATTGCCTTTGCCTTTTTACGCATTTCGCCTGTAACTTCGGAAAGCTCAACACCAAACACCTGGGAAGCCGTTGACGTATGGATATCATCGCCGTTCTTATAGGTGCTCATCATGTTTTCATCCCCAGACATCGCCGCCATGACACGAAGCTCAATCTGGCTGTAGTCGGCATCAATAAGCACCTTGCCCTCTTGGGGAATAAACACCTTTCTTATCTCTCTGCCCTCAGCCGTTCTTATGGGAATGTTTTGAAGATTCGGGTCGGCAGAGGAAAGTCTGCCCGTAAGCGTCAGCGCCTGCTTGAAGTTTGTATGAAGTCTGCCGTCATTACCTATTGCCGAAAGAAGTCCGTCAGCGTAGGTACTCTTTAATTTTGCGACGGTTCTGTACTCGAGTATTTCATCTATGATGGGGGTATACATTCTCAGCTTTTCAAGGCTTTCGGCATCGGTGGAATAGCCGCTTTTTGTCTTCTTTGTAACGGGAAGTTCCATCTTTTCAAAAAGCACCTCACCAAGCTGTTTGGGTGAATTAATATTAAATTCACAGCCCGCAATTTCATATATTGTCTGCTGCCTTGCCGCTATTGCCTTATCGAGCTTTTCGCCGTAGCTTTGCAGAGCCTCTTTATTGATAAGAAAACCGATATGCTCCATCTCGGCAAGGACAAGGCTGAGTGGAAATTCCACATTATAAAGCAAATCCTCTTGTCCTGCACTCTTTATTTTTTCTTCTAGCTCTTCTCTCAGCTTTGCAAGATTCTTAACGGCAAGGATTGAAGCCTGTTCTTTATTGTCAACATTGACTGCACCCGAACCGTAAACCGTCGCAAGATTTTCGGGATGAACGACGCTTGACGGGTCGGCAACATAAGATGCAAGCATAACATCATAGAACCTGCACTTTATTTCACCGAGACCCATGTCATAAGCTCTTAATTGCACGCTCTTGACGTCGCAAAGAGTTACCGTCATTTCTTCATCGTACAATAGTGCCTTCATATTGTCGGCGTTCATGGGTGCCATATATACATTTCCGCCATCGGCAAGGTATATGCCTTCGTCTGTTACAACAACCGACAGATTCTTGCTCTTTATCTCGCTCTTTATCTCGCCCAAGCTCTGTATACCTGTATACTCTAATATCTCGGTTTCAAACATTGAGACATTATCGTCACATTCACGAAGACCGAGACGGGAGATAATAGAGTTAAGCTCAAGGTCTTCACACAATCTGCAAAGCTCTGATTTGTTAATTCCGGTATATTCAAAGTCGGACAGGTTCTTATTTATGGGTGCGTTTTTATTGATTTCGGCAAGGAATCTGCTGGCAAATGCCATTTCCTTATCGGCAGAAAGTTTTGCATACACACCCTTTGCGATATTCTTTTCTTCATCGGGGAGTTTTGCATAGAGATTTTCCACAGTGCCGTACTTCTGCACAAGACCTATCGCCGTCTTTTCACCTATGCCCTTGACACCGGGAATATTATCCGAAGTATCCCCCATAAGAGCTTTTACTTCAATTAGCTCTATCGGCTTTACACCGTACTTTTCCATGACAACTCCCTCATCTATGGTGAGAGTTTCTTTTGTTGAAAGATAAAGCACGTTTACATATTCATTTACAAGCTGATACGAATCACGGTCACCCGTTAAGATGTATACCTGTATATCTTCGTTTCCGAGAGTTGAAAGTGTACCGAGAATGTCGTCAGCCTCAAAGCCTTCGCAGGTTATTTCGTGAAAGCCTAAATTTCTTGCCGCCGCCTTTGCCGAGTCAAACTGCTCTGCAAGCTCCTCGGGCATGCCCTTTCTCGTCGCCTTATAAAAATCATATTTTTCGTGACGGAAAGTCGGCTTTCTCATATCAAATGCCACAACCGCATAGTCGGGATTTACCGAATCAAGGTGGCTCTTTAGCATATTTATAAAGCCGAAAACGGCGTTTGTATTCCTGCCGTCTCTTGTGGTCAGGGGTTTAACGCCGTAAAATGCTCTGTTTATTAAGCTGTTTCCGTCTACTGCAAGAAGTTTTTTCATAAATACCTCCCTTACTTTTTCTTTGATAAAAAGAAAAAGTAAGCAAAAAGAAAATAATTAATCAACTTTCTTTTCTTATTCACTTTCCCAGAATATTTTTCTCGATTGTAATTCCGTTTGTGCCCCATAAACGCAAGGGCACAAACTCAATACAAATCGCACCACATCCATTGAGAGGAGATAAGCCTCCACGGCATAAGAGGGGAAGTCAGCGGAAGTCGGGAAGTAAAAAATCTGTTTCGCACAAGCTCTTAATTTGACCCCATTAGTGGTCAAATTAAGCAGACCGGTACTTTGCTTTATTCCCGACTGAGCCATTCCCTCTTATTGAGTGGGCGTTTTTGGTACTTTTGTCGATACAAAAGTACAGAAAAATCCTATTCTATCAATGATTTGCAATATTCTTTCGCCTCGGTATCAGCCATTATAATTTCCTCTACCGAAGGAATTTCACTCTGTCCGCCCTTGAATTTTTCAACACATTTATCCATGATATCAAAAATCTGAGTGTACTTTATTTTATCCTGCATGAACATATCAACACAGGCTTCATTTGCCGCATTATATACGCAGGTAGAATATCCGCCGTAATTTACGGCACGTCTTGCAAGATTTATCGACGGGAAAACATCGTTATCCACATCAAAAAATGTAAGCTTTCCAACCTCGGTAAGATTTAATTTCTTTGAAATACCGCCCACTCTTTCGGGGTAAGTCAGAGCATACTGAATACAGAGTCTCATATCCGAAGCACCAAGCTGTGCCATAACCGAGCCGTCAACCGTTTCAACCATTGAGTGAATAATACTTTCTCTATTGACTATGACATCAATCTTTTCCATAGTAAAATCAAAAAGATGCATGGCTTCAATCATCTCAAGTCCTTTGTTGACCAAGGTTGAGCTGTAGATTGTAATGCCTGTACCCATACTCCAGTTGGGGTGCTTTAGTGCCTGCTCTTTTGTTACGTTTTCAAGCTGCTTCTTTGTATATCCGAAGAAAGGACCGCCGGAAGCTGTGATGATAAGTCTTTCAACCTCATGCTTTTCGCAGCTTCTAAGGCACTGGTGAAGTGCACAGTGTTCACTGTCAATGGGAAGAACAGGGACATTCTTTTCTCTTGCCTTACTCATAACAAGGCTTCCCGCAGAAACCAGTGTTTCCTTATTGGCAAGGGCAATATTCTTGCCTCTTTCAATGGCAGATAGTGTCGGAATAAGACCTGCAAAACCGATAATTGCATTGACAACTGTATCGCTTTCGGCAGCCTCGGCAAGCTGCTTTGCACTGTCTTTTCCGTCGATGATTGTAACATCTTCCCCCATAAGTGCCCTTTTTACTTTGTCTGCCGCCTCTTTATCCGTAACGGCAATATACTTAGGTTTTACTTCATAATACTGTTTTATTATCAAATCTGCATTTCTGTTTGCCGAAATACCTTCTACCTCAAGACCTAAGTGCTTTGCAACATCGATAGTCTGGGTTCCGATTGAGCCGGTGGAGCCGAGTATTGTGATTTTATTCATATGGATGCTCCTTTTTGTAACATTTATGAAATTTCCCTGTCGCCCGCCTTATTGGCGACAGGGAAAGATAACAACCGAGCAATTAAACTCTTAATTATATTTTTTACCCTAATGGTGCTAAATTAAAAGTTCTTTTGCCTTCTTTTCTTACAAGAAAAGAAGGTTCTTACAAGAAAGTAAGTTGTTTGCCGTTTGTCACGGTTGTACCGGTTGAGGGTATCTTTGTCTTTCTGTATCTTGACATTTCACGCATTTTTTCACTGCCGTCATCAACAAACAGATTTGCGCTCTTTATCTTCTGTCCTTTTTTTAGTGTAAAGCAGGTAGCACCGCTTGATGTTCTTGTAACCTTTTTTGTAAGAAGACCGGACGAAACAATCATAGCCTTGCCGCCATCGGAAATAATAAAGAAATCCTTATGATCCGCTCTTGTTTTAGCTTCCGGCACGTAGAAAATACCCACCGCCTTGGAATCGGCGCTGTATGCGTTTGTCAGCTTCTTTCTGTTTGTCTTTGTAGCATAGCAGGAAAGAGGAATGAGAACAGCTTTTCCGCTTTCAAAGAAAATTGCAACATATCCGCTATAATCCTTTGTCACAATCATTGAAATGCAAGTTTCATCCGCATCAAAGCCGAGCTTTGCAGGTACATAGTCGCCGAGACCTGACGGTTTTATTTCATCGAAGTCATCGAGCTTTGCTTTATATGCCTGGCATTTATCCGAGAATGCAATAAGGTCATAGTCGTTGGCAACAAGCTCTTCAAACACTATGCTGTCATTTTCCTTAAGTTTCTGTTCCTCTACCTTTGCCTTGTCGCTCTTTGGAGGAAGAATTTTCTTGAAGTAGCCTTCCTTTGTAATTACAACATTTACGGGATAATCAAGAACTACAGGTTCATCCGGAACATTGGAAGAAAATTCGTATACAATTTCCGTTTTTCTCGGCTTTGCATACTTCTTCTTAATTTCCTGAAGCTGTTTTGAAATAAGGCTTCTTACTTTTCTTTCGCTCTTTAGGATGCCTTCTGTTTCCTCGATATCCTTCTCTAACTGGTCTGTTTCTTCAAGACGCTTGAGAATGTACTCTTTATTCAGATATCTTAACTTGATTTCGGCAATATATTCAGCCTGAATTTCATCAATGCCAAAGCCCTTCATCAAGTTGGGAATTACGTCTTTATCCTTTTCGGTGTTACGGATAATCTTTATAGCCTTATCAATATCTGCAAGAATTTCTTTAAGACCGAGAAGAAGATGGAGCTTGTCCTTCATTTTCTGAAGGTTATAGTAAAGCTCTCGTTTTACACATTCACTTCTCCATGCTGTCCATTCTTCAATGATTTCACGAAGTCCGAGTGTTTTGGGACTTCCTGCAATGAGAACATTGAAGTTACATGAGAATGAATCCTCGAGAGGAGTATTTTTCATAAGGCGTGCCATGAGCTTTTCGTAGTCGGCACCGCGCTTTAAATCTATTGTAAGTCTGAGACCTTCAAGACCTGTTTCGTCTCGGATGTCGGAAATTTCCTTGACTTTTCCTTCCTTTGCCATGGCGGAAATCTTGTCAATAATGGCTTCCACCTTAGTGGAGTAAGGAATTTCGGTGATTTCTATACAGTTATCCTTTTTATTATAGCTGTACTTTGCCCTTACTTTAAATGTGCCGCGTCCTGTATTATAAATTTCACGCATCTGCTCTTTATCGTAAAGCAAATAACCGCCGGTTGTGAAGTCAGGTGCTTTGATTATTTCCATCAAGTCAACTTCAGGGTCTTTGATATACTCGCAGACAGCGTCGCATACTTCACCTAAATTGAATGAGCAGAAGTCCGATGCCATACCTACGGCAATACCTTTATTCGGAGAAACAAGAATATTTGGATATGCTGTCGGAAGCAGTGCCGGCTCTTTCATTGTGCCGTCATAGTTATCAATCATTTCAACGGCATCTTTATCAATACCGCCGAAGATTGTTTCACAAAACGGGTCGAGCTTTACTTCCGTATATCTTGATGCCGCATAGGCAAGGTCGGAATATACCTTACCGAAGGAACCCTTTGAATCAATAAAGGGGTGCAAAAGTGCCTCGTTTCCACGTGTGAGTCTTACCATTGTTTCATAAATTGCAGCATCGCCGTGGGGATTGAGTTTCATTGTCTGACCTACGACATTTGACGATTTTGTTCTGTTACCCGTCATAAGTCCCATTTTATACATAGAGTACAAAAGTTTTCTATGGGCAGGCTTAAAGCCGTCAATCTCGGGAATTGCACGTGAGATAATTACGCTCATGGCGTAGGGCATATAATTTATTTTTAGTGTCTCGGTTATGGGCTGGTCGGTTACAACCGCTTCAACAACCGGCTCTTCTGTCTTTTTTGTCTTTTTCTTAGCCAAAATTCTTTCTCCCGCTTTCTTTCGCAGAAAGCTTGGCAAAGAACTTGCACTTAGCACCTTTCTGCAAAGGATTTTTACTTATTATTTTTTCTCGAGTGGGATTTCATTTTGCCCCATTAAGGCTCGGGGCAAAATGAGTGCGTACAATTTTGTTCTTAATCTGAGTTTGGTCGGTTGCGTTTATGCCGACCAAACGGTGATTTATTCGGGCATCGGTAATTTGATTTACATCTCGAAAAAGCAGTTCCGAACTATTTTCTTTTTGCTTACTTTTTCTTTTTATCAAAGAAAAAGTAAGTTAACGGCTGCGTACAGGCATTACAAGCTGTAAGTAGCTTGCTTCGTCTTTTTTATCTTCGTCGCGAGGAACTATAACAAGACCTCTGCCTTTAGATGCAATACGCATAAGAACCTTATCGTTATCGCATGCCTTGAGGGCATCAATAAGATAGTTCTGATTAAAGTTTACTTCAATGGGGTCGCCTTCCATATAAACGGGAAGAAGGTCATTAATTTTACCCTTATCGGTTTCACAGCTGATTTTCAACTGGTCATTTGCAAACTGAAGACGTGCAGATGCCTTTAATTTATCATTGATAAGTGCAACGCGTTCGAGTGATGCAATAAGACTCATTCTGTCAACCACAGCTGTGGAATCGGGCTGAGGAACATACTTTGTATAGTCAGGAAAATCACCTTCAAGAAGACGGATAAGAATAAAGAGATTATCGAGAGTAAAGATAATGTGTTTGTTTGAAAGCTCGCAGACAATATCTTCATCGCTGTCATCAATAAGTCTTAAAAGATTCTGCTGTGCACGTCCCGGCATAATGAATCTTATATCAAGAGCTTCATTTTCGGACTCACTCATTTCACTTCTGACAGCTACTCTGAAACCGTCAATGGCACTGATTGTAATATTTCCGCCCGAAACATTAAAAAGTGAACCCTTAAGGATAGGCTTTGTGTCATCGTTGGAAACTGCAAAGATTGTTCTTGCAATCATCTGTCTGAACTGACGGCGGGAAAGCTTAAAGGATGAATATCCCTTTACCTCGGGCATTGCAGGATATGTGTCCGCACTTCTTCCCAAAATCTGGAAATCGGCATCGCCCGCAGTAATTCTCATTATGTAGTTGTCATCAACCGTAATTCTTACTTCACCCTCGGGAAGTGAATGAATAATGGGAACAATCTGATTATCTGCTATGATTTTTCCCTCTTTTTCAATATCAGCTTCCACTGTTGTTTTGATACCCTTTTCGATGTCATAGCAGTAAAGTGTAAGATATCCTCCCTTTGCTTCAAGGAAAATACCTCCCATGCTGGATTCGGCAGCTTTGCTGGATGCAATTATACTTACGGGTGTAACTGCCTTTTCAAATGCCGACTTGTCAACGGTAAAAATCATATTTATTTCTCCTCTCGGTTATTAATTACTGTGTTATATACTTCCTTTATATCATTGCAAATGCAAATATTTTTGTATTTACTGAAAACATCTTTTGTTGTCGTTCCTGTAAGAACACCTATAAAATCAATTGCTGCATTTTCTGCCGCCTTTGCATCAACATAGCTGTCTCCGACATAGAGCACATTTTCTTTTTCAATGCCCAGCTTATCGCATGCAACAAAAAGCCCTTCGGGATGAGGTTTTACATTTTCTACGTTTTCCACACCCACAATTACATCAATCAGATGCAAAGCATCAAACTTCTTCAATATACTTTGTATTCTAGAATTCAGCTTGGTTGTTACAATTGCCGTTTTGATACCTTTTTCCTTAAGAGATTCAAGAACAGATAAAGTATCCTTGTAAAGAAGTGTTGAGGCAACCATTACTTGGTCTGCTTTTTCAATAAAGTATTTTTTGAAAAGAAGCTCTTTACCTTTATCGTCTTTACCTGTAAGAGCTTTGTATGTTTCTTCAAGAGAAAGACCTATGGTATTTATTATCTGTTCGTCGGTAAAAGATTTTTCTCCAAGTTTTTCAAAGGCGTATTCAGCACTTTTTATAATTCCGCCCGTTGAGTCTCCCAGAGTGTAATCGAAATCAAAAATTACTGCGTTTTTCATTTTTGCATTTTCCTATATTTAAAAGAGATAAATATAATATCTTAAAGGATAGTAGTATTAGTAGTGTCGGTGAATAATGTGGAAAACCACTGAAAGCTTTTGTTTTACGAGGCTTGTACAATTTGGAAACTTTGGATAACATATGTAAAAAGATGTGTACTCATTGTTTAAAGTTTCCTGTGTAAAATGTGTAAAACATAATGTTACTTTGTGTAAAACTTCATTTGTGGAAAGTTAGTTGTTGATATGTGGAAAAAAATGTGAAATGTATTTTTTCTGTAATTTTATTAAGCGAGCCGTGTTTTCGGTTTACACTTGGTGTGGTGCGGATTTGTGTTGAGTTTGACCGCCCCGCTTTATGGCGGTCAAACGGTGCTTGTTATGCGACACCGTGGGTTTGTTTTTATCAAACCTCTCCCGTGGTTTTGCTGTCGGGCTTTCCCGACTGGCGGTCAAACGGTGCTTCACTCGGGCATCTGATATTCCGCTTTAATGTCGAAATACAGTCTCGAATTATTTTCTCTTTGCTTACTTTCTCTTTTTATCAAAGAGAAAGTAAGTTGAGGTAGTTTTTGATTCTTGGGGGTGAACAGCTGGTCATTATGTTGTTTAAGAACAGAACGTCTGTAATTTCCGGATTGTTTAGTACAAAGTTTACTGCATTATACGGGAAAGTTCTGATGTCGGCAACATAAATCTTGTCGAAATTGCTCGTCAAAAAAGGAATAAGGGCATTGCCGTAGGATTCCTTAAAGATAATAATGCTTCTGCCTGTTCCCGCGTCCGTTTCAATTACGGATAAGGGAATGTCACCGCCAAGGAAAACAAGATAACCCTGTGTAATGTCTGAAACACGGTTTGCCACAACAAAACCTGATTGTTGACTGATTGTTCCGTCTTTTTTTACTATGTGGTTTGTAACCTTGCACTCATTTTTAGGTGCATAATAGTCAATATAGTCGGGATTGTTTTTTAATGAAGTGTGCTGGGCATTGGCATAAAATGTGCCGAGAAATTGGTCTATTTTCTTTGGCTCAAATTCAGACAGAGGTGTAGGCTCAAAACCTGCGGTTTTTGCAAAAGCTTCATATGCTCTGTAAGCACCGAGAGCTGTCCAGTGATGGTCGGTTCTGAAATATAAATACTCTTTTTGCCTGTAGTGTTTTTCAATGTTGGAATAAGCATCAACACTTTTGACAGAAGGATTTAAGGAATCATATATCTCATCAATTATAGGCTTTTGATCATTTCCGATTTCGGATTTGTATTTTTTAGGCATGCCGAACTCAAAGTGAGTAGGTACAACCATGTCATATACCGTAACCGAAGGATTCATGTATAGACAGTAGGTGTTAATTATGTCAACATAGTCCTGAGCAACATCTGAATTACCGTAGAAAATCTCAAGAGCCGTGTTCTTTTCTTCAATAACGTAAATAGAACCTACCTGCTGGCCTTTTACTTGTTCTTCATCAAGCTCGTCGTAAATATCGTTGTTGTCAATAATATCTTCAACATTGATAACTATATTTTTTTCTTCGCCGAGTCTGTAAACATTCATTATTGAATTTGTTTTCTTAACGTTCTTTAAAGGAGTATCTATGCATCGGATTGTTTTTTCCATTTCGGTATTACTTCCGGCATAAGAAATCATTCCATTGTAGTTTATACCCCGATTTTCTTCAATTACTTTTGAAAAATTAACAAGCTTGTCACGAAAAGCAAAGTTGTCTGAGACGTATGTTGTCAGATCATCCGTGTATGAACCGTTTGCTATATTTTTAAGAGAAAAGTCAGGAATTTTTGAAAGCTCTCTCTTTTCAATTTCTGAATAGCCGCTTTTTGGCGATAAGAAAAATATTATACCGAATATTATGATAAATGATACAAAAACATAGACTGTCAATAACTGAAAAATCTGTTTTATAAGTTTGTTTCTTTTATAAATTTTAGTGATTTTTTTCATATTGAATTATGTGTGGATTTCTTTAAATTTCGCATGCAGTTCTGGCAAACTCCGTAAAAAACAGTTCGCGAATTGTCCACCTGAAATCCGTGATGTTCAAAAATGTGTTCTTCCACCGATTCAATGTATGAACAGGAGGCATGAATAAGAGACGAGCACTTGACGCACTTTAGATGAAAATGCATCTTGCAGTCTTCTCCCGAATACTGAAAACAGGCTCCGCTCTCGGAATCGACATTGTATTTTGTGACAATTCCTTCTTCAATGAGCTTTTGTACCTGTCGGTAAACGGTTGTGGTTCCGACAGGGGTATCCATTTTTTTTAAGTAGGAACAGATATCCTCTATTGTAAGATGAATACCTTTATTGTTTTTAAAACAGTCAAGAACAAGTTTTCCTTGCTTTGTTCGGTATGTGGTACTGTTGTTGTCGGACATAATTATTTATCTTTCTTTTTAGTAATGATATTTATGGCATTATTAATACAGGTTATATTAATATTATTATCGCCCTTTTGATATTCTCCGTCAATTGTCCAGTCGATATTATCCTCTGTCTCAATGGTTATTTCGGAAGCAGAGAAAAATTCAAAATGCTTTGAGGTAAATCTGCTTTGACGCAGTTCAAAAAGAGCCTGTGTTGCTTCTGCAGCATTCTTCGGGAACTTGATAAGAAGAATTTCAAGAAGACCGTCATTCATATCAACGCCCGAATTCTTAAAGTTTACAAATCCGCCGCCCAGACGCATGGAATTGCAAACCGCTCCGAAAATATAATCGCCTTCATATTCTTTGTTCTCTGTTTTTAACTTTATGTGAAAGGATTTTATGCTTGATAATTCCTTTGAACCTTCAAGAACATATGCAAGATATCCCAGTGTATTCTTTAAATCTCTCGGTGTATTATAAGATGTTTTAGTAAAAATACCGAATGATGCCGTATATGTGAAAATTCTGCCGTTGAAGTTTCCGACGTCAAGAACCGTGCTGTTTTCTTCAATAATGTTGTTAGCGGCAGTAATAGGATTTGTTGTCAGCTTCATGCCGTTTGCAAAATCATTTGTGCTGCCCGAAGGAATATAACCGATTTTGGGATGAAGATTGTTATTGATAAGACCCGAAACCATTTCGTTAAAGGTTCCGTCTCCTCCGATACAAACAATTATATCTTTTCCCTTTCCGTACTTTTCAACAATTTTATCTGCACCGAAGGTGGGTGTAGTCATCTGAATTTTAATATCGAAATCATTTTCGGAAAAGATGGAAAGTATTTCAGTCAGGTATTTATTTGTTTTTTTTACGCCTGCAACAGGATTCATTACAATTAATATTTTCTTTGACATAATAATCTCCCATTTACAAAATAGGTATAATACCCCACTTATAATTTTACATTTTATTATACATCTTCCGACAATAATAGTCAAATGTTTTTTGTTACTTTTTTTAACAAAATTATTCCAAAAAAAGAGTAATCGGTAAAATATTATTCTTCTTATTGAAATATCCGTGAAATCATAGTATAATAATCACTAAAGAGGTGATAAAATGTTCAAAACCATATATTCAAAATACCTCGTTTCCTTTATTGCACTTTTAGGTATTGGCTTTTTATGTATATCAATTATTATTTGTGCGGTTGTTTCATCTTATTCAATGGATGCTAAAACTGAAGTAATGAATAAGACTGCACAGATGGTATATATTGAAATAAGCAATGAGATGAAAGCAGAAAGCTGTGGATTTTCTGATGCCATAAGCAATAATAAGGAAAGATTCAATGAAATATTCAGCCTTTTGAGTGATTATTCCGAATCAAATATATTACTTGTCAGCAGCGGAGGAAATGTTTTACTTGAAAACGGTGCGGAAGCATATGTAAAACAAACAAAACTCAGCGAAAAAACACTTAATGAAATCCGTGAGGATGCCGGTCATTCAAGATTCAATGACCTAGGCGGTTTATTTGAACAAAGAAGATTCAATTATATTTATTCGGTTGAAAATGCTTCCAGCGGCAAGGCTATGGGATATATAATCCTTACATCCGGTGCTTCCGGTATGAGCCAGGTGTTTGAACAGATTATCAAGGTAATTATTCTTTCGTCTTTGTGGGTTTTCCTTGCGGCAATTATTATAGTATATTTTATCACCGACAGAATTACAACACCTATAAAACAAATCAGCAAAGCCGTAAAATCATACGCAAAGGGTAATTTTAATGTAAGGATTCCTGTTGAAGGTGAAGATGAAATTGCTACACTTTCCATTGCCTTCAACAACATGGCGGCAGACCTATCTAAGCTTGAAAAAACAAGAAATACTTTCTTTTCCAGTGTGTCTCACGACCTTAAAACTCCAATGACCAGTATTCAGGGCTTTATTGAAGGAATACTGGACGGAACAATTCCCGAAGAAAAGCACAGCTACTATCTCGGAATTGTACTTGAAGAAGTAAAGAGACTTACAAGACTTGTAAACAGTCTGCTTGACATTACGAGAATGCAGTCGGGAAGTGTTAAACTCAATCCCGAAAAGTTTGACGTTTGCGAAATGGCACGTCTGATTCTTATTTCTTTTGAGGAAAAGATTGAAGAGCTTAAGCTTGATGTTGAATTTAATTGTGACGATGATCCGTCAACGGTATTTGCCGACAAGGATGCAATTCATCAGGTGCTTTACAACATCGTATCCAATGCCATGAAGTTTACACCCGAAGGCGGCAAGCTTAAAATAGACATAACAAAGGAAAAGTCAAACGAAAAGTACCTGGTTTCGGTATATAACAGCGGTATCGGTATAAAAGAAGACGAGCTTCCGTTTGTATTTGATTCTTTCTACAAAGCCGATTCCTCAAGAGGACTTGACAAAACGGGAACGGGTCTCGGTATGTTTATTGCAAAATCCAAGATTGAAGCCCACGGAGAAAAAATTTCCGTAGAAAGTGAATACGAAAAGTATTGCCGTTTCTACTTTACCCTTTCAAGCAACGAAAAACATGTACAAAAAATGATTTCTGATAAATAACGGAGGATAAAATGGCTGATATTTCATATACACCGAGTATTGAAAGGCTTGCGCAGAGTTTTCGGACTTTGCCGGGTGTCGGCAAAAAAAGTGCATACAGAATGGCTTTCAGTGTACTTGACATGCCAGAAGAAAAGGCAAAGGCATTTGCCGAAGCAATACTTGAAGCTAAAAAGGCAGTAAAAAAATGCTCTGTTTGTCAGAACATTTCGGAAAGTGATATATGTCACATATGTGCAAGTGAAAAGAGAAACAAGAATCTTATTTGTGTTGTGGAAAACCCGAGAGATGTCAATGCCATTGAAAGAATTGCTGAATACAACGGAGTTTTTCATGTACTTTACGGTGTTATCTCCCCTCTCGAAGGAAAAACACCCGAAATGATAAAGATTAAAGAGCTTGTTTCCCGTGTAAACGAGCTTTGTTCTACTTCAAAACCCGAGGAAATAGAAGTTATCCTTGCTACAAACCCCAGCACCGAGGGCGACGCTACGGCGATGTATATTTCACGTCTGCTCAGTCCCTTTGGGGTAAAGGTATCAAGACTTGCTTATGGTATTCCCGTTGGCGGTGACCTTGAATATACCGATGAGGTGACGCTGTTCAGGGCAATTGAGGGTAGGGCGACTTTGGTGTAGTATCCCTCCACCATCTTCGATGGTCCCCCTCCCTTTAGGCAAGGGAGGCAAATTAGAGCAATGTTGATACAAAGTGCATACCTTCCACCGCCTTTTGGCGTTCTCCTTTCTTTAGGCAAGGGAAGCAGAATGTTAGTACAAAGTGAAGATGAATATGGACAGAAAGCATAATTCAAAACTTACAAATGTAGCAAGAATACTCAGAAAAAACATGACAAGGCAGGAGAAAAAGCTTTGGTATGATTTTTTGAAGGATTATAATGTCCGATTTTTGAAGCAAAAAATAATTGATGATTATATTGTCGATTTTTATTGCAGCAAAGCAAGGCTTATAATTGAGCTTGACGGTTCGCAGCATTATACGGACGGTGGTTTGCTTAAGGACAGAATACGAACCGAAAAGCTTGAGAAAAGAAATCTCACTGTATTAAGAATACAAAATATAGATGTGGACAAACATTTTTATAATGTATGCGAATATATAGATAATTTTGTAAAACAAGCTATAAACGAATAAAATTTTTCCCGAATGCCTCCCTTGCCTAAAGGGAGGGGGACCATCGAAGATGGTGGAGGGATAAAAAACAGGACGGCAAATGCCGTCCTGTTTTTAATTCTTTTCTTTAATAACAAATTTTATTCCGTCTTTATTTACGTATCCGTCTTCAAACCAGGAAATATTTTCTCCTGTTACACCGTTTTCAAGTGTAAATCCGTTTGAAAATCTATCTTTCAATATATCACAAAGGTCTGACGCGGAAATAGTAACGCTGATATTTTCCCCATCATCCTTTGCCTCTTTCATTGCATAGTAAATTGCATATACACAGTCATATGCGGAAGCACCAAACTGGTTGAGAGTTTCCTTGCCGTATATTTCTGTATACTTCTTTACAAAATCAGCAGCCATGCCGTACTCAGCTTTGGAGTTGAAGTGACTGAGCATTGATATTTCCTGAGGAATTGAATTGATGTCAAAGCCCTTAATGTTATCAATACCGTCGAAACCATCGCAACCGTAATATACAGCATCTGCAGCAACTTCTTCCTTAGCCTGCTTCATGAATACGGAAGCGGGAGTATAGTAAATAGGCATGAAGATGAATGTGCAGTCGCTGAGTGTGTCAATCTGTGTATTGAAAT
>SVRI01000009.1 GCA_015064895.1 Oscillospiraceae bacterium
CGTCTGTTGATTCATAAACAGGATACTTTTGGCAACTGAACAAATGCCAGGAATGGTCTTTCATACACTCCCATTCGCCTCCAGTCGACGAATAGTTATTTGTGCCGGTCATATTGGCATAACCGCCGAGGTGCGTGTAGGAAGCAGGTGTTTCAACCTCTGCAAGAAGGTCTCTTCTGATATAGTGGTCGTTATCGTTAGGATAAATAGTACCTACTCTTGCCTTCTGGATTGCTGTAGGAACAGTATTGTTTGCATCGCCTGCAGCCGAGTCTCTTGCTACACCGCCGAATACTTCAGCGATAGCATCAAGATAACCGAATCCGCCGTAGCCGGTGTTCTTATAGTTTTCTACTGCTGTCGGGAAGAGGTAGTGACCTTCACCGTATTCATTCCAGGTATCGAAGGTAATAAGCTTTGACTTCCAGGAATCGGCACTTGAGCCGAAGTTAGTTGACATCTGGCTCTTATGCCAGTTAAGTATTGTTTCAAAGTTATCGGTTGCCATATAACCGGGTCTGACTGTGGTCCAACCGATATCGTTAAAGCCGGGAGTTGCAAGGGTGAGAAGGTCAATGCCCTGCGCCTTTGCATCTGCTGTGTGCTTTGTTGCAAGGGTCTTCTGTGCTTCAACGTCAAATGCTGACTTACCCCATGCGTAGAGGATGATACCGTCGCCGCCCATCTGCTGCATTGTCTTGTATGCAGCACCGGAGTTTGTGGAACCGCCGTATACAGCAATAAGACCGTCAGCATAGCCTGCAGCTATAATCTGCTGTTCCATCCACTGAAGCATTTCAACAGCAGATGCACAAGCCGCAGTTACTGTAGCGTTAGGTGTATTGCCCGAAGGCTGATATTGGCTCTTGAGATAAAGGTCGCCGTAGTCGTTGTATTCAAGGAGAACAGCGTCTGTGTAGCACATGTCGAGGAAGTAGAGGTACTGATAGATTGTAAGGAAGATATATTCCTTGCCGTCTTCTGTGATTCTGCAATATCTGGGGTCGGAGAAGTACCAGTCCATCCACATGGGGAATAAGTTGTTCATGAAGTCGGTCTTATGTGAGTCGGTATAGCATCCCGAGTTTTCATACATAAGGCTGAAGGTCATCTTGTCGGAATACTTTGCATTGAAGTAACCGTCATGAAGTGCCTCGCTCATTCTCGGCTTCTTGATAGGTGTGTTGTTGGAAAGAGGGTACCAACAAGCCATGTAGTTCTTGATACCGTGTTCTGTAAGGTACTTGATTTCCCAGTCCATAGACTCGGGGTTACCTTCATCGTAGTAACCGATAACGGGTTCGATTTCGGTATAGGGTCTTATCCAGTCCCAACCATAGTGAGAACCGTTTCTCCAGAGGTTACATACGCTCATGTTGAGGATGTAGTCGCCTGTATCAAGGGGAACGGGTTCGGGAACGTAGTCGTTATCGGGGTTATCGTCTGTATTATAAACATCAACGAATGTTTCGTATACTTCGATATCGTCGAACCAGAGTGTGTCGCCTGCTGTTGTACCTACAGTACCGACTTCGAGTCCGTCAAAACCGTCTACCTTTACGAGGAAAGGAAGGTTTTCGCCTACAACCTTACCGTTAATCTTAACGGTTGCAGTCTGTGTAGCTGTATTTGCTTCAATTCTTACCCACTGCCATACGTTGGAAGTAAATTCGTCATTAGGTGTAGTGAGGTCAAGCTTTGTTGAGCCTACATACCAGTTATTGCCCTTGGTTTCTACCTTGAGAACATCGACACCGCTGCTTCTTAATGTGAAGTATGCGTTGTTTGTAACTGTTGTAGCGGAAGAGCCGTCATCAAGAAGAATGTATGCTTCAGCGATAACCTTGCCGGTTGCCTTATCAAAGCTTCTCTTTGCGTATGTTGTAGAACCGGCTGCTGTTACCATCTTAACTGAGTTTACTTCGCCTGTGTTTGAGGCATTAGCCTTAAATCTGTTTACTGTAACAGTACCGTTTGTTTCGTAACCGACAGGTGCTTCGTTCTGATTTTCAAGACGGAACACATCGTTTACCTTATAGTTCTTATAAAGGTGTGTGTTACGGATATTTACGGTAGATACTTCGGTAAGACCTGTGTAAATCTTAACACTTGCAAGGTTTGTACCTGTAAGATTAGCTTCACCGAGGTAGTCGCTACCCATCCAAGCCTTATACTTACCCGTATCAAGGTTGAGAACAATTCTTGTTCTTACAAGGTTTGCCATGTAGTAGTTGAAATTATCTACATCGGGAGAAAGAGAAGGTTCTTTCTTGTTATTAAGCGTAACAGAAGATGTAATATCACCTACATACGCATTTCCGTTCAGCCAACCTGCAACAGCAATCTGATTGCCGTCAATATCGTAGAAGCCGAAGTGAACGGTGCTACCTGCTGTTACCTTATATACAGTTTCAAATACAAGTTCGCCGCTTGTCTGAGTATGAATACGTCTTGAAGTAGACATATCGTCGTCAACTGCATAGTCACGAAGGATATTGGCATAGCTATTGATTGTACCGATTTCGGCAGAACCTGTGTAGTCAATTCTCCAACCCGAAGCACCTGTAAATGTATTGTGTGCACCAAGGTCGTGAAGCAAGTCGTCGATAAGGTAGATAGGTTCTGCAGAGGAATATACAGTATATTCCTTTGTAACTCTTTCAGAAGGGTTGAGAAGTCTGTCAACCATGAGAGCGATTTCATATCTCTTTACGGTGTTATTAGGCTTAAAGGAGCCGTATTCATCATAGCCGTAAATGATACCTGCCTTCATGAAATTGGAAGCTGCCGCATAGTATGCTGCATCGGGAGCTACGTCAATCATGTCAAGCACTTCGTTGATGGCTGTAAGGTCAACCTTACCGCTTACTGCATTATAGAGCGCAGTAACAACCTGTGCTCTTGTGGGTATGTCTGTTTCAGCAGCAAACGCATGAACACCGTCTACAAATATGCCGTTATTCAAGGCATAGTTATAGTATGTGTCAAGGTTGTACTCTGTAGTAAGAGTTCCGCCGTTAAGTTCGCTGTGGAGTCTTACTGCAATTGACATAAGTTCCTTGGCGTCAATCACCTTTTCAGGTGCTTCGCCAAGTGTGTCGTCCGCCATAAGCGAGCCTGTATCGATAGTATCTGATACAGCGCCTTCTCCGTCTTCGGAGCCGGCAACACCGGGTACTGCAAATGTGCAAACGGCAAGACAAAGTGCCATTGCAATTGACAGTAAAATAATTAAACTTTTCTTCATGGTATATTCCCCCATGTACATATTTTTAGTTAGTATAATTATACATCTCAAATTGTTAACAAATAAAGCGGATTGCACAAAAACGGCAATCCGCACAAATCTTCTAATATATTTTATGCAAAAAGACAATAGATTTTAAATAACCACTGTGTATTCAAACATTTCCTCGTGAATTTTTGTGCCCACGTCAATATTCGCAGGCAAAAGTGCAAGGGCAATAAAAATCTCCTCGCCGTTTTCTATGTTTTCGAGGTAACAGTATTCACCCTCGATGCGTTTTACTATGTAGTCATGGGGTAACATTAATATCTGCCCTTTCTGTTAAGTCCGAGAACTTCACTTGTATCTGTAATTGAAATAAATGCCGTAGAGTCAACTCCGAGCACCATTTTCTTGAGTTTTGGTACCTGGAAACGGTTGACAACAAAGTAAACAATCTTTTTGCTTTGTCCCGAATAGTAGCCCCTTGCATCGTAAACGGTAATACCGCTTCCGAAGGCTTCAGACAAAACTTCGCACACATTCTCGGGGTGGTTGGTTATAATCATCACGGCTTTTGCCTTATCAAGACCTTCAACGATAAAGTCAATGGTTTTAAGACCTGCCATGTATGTAATTATAGAGTAAAGCGGAAGCTTCCAGTCGCCCGACAAGATGCCTGCGGCAATGTAAAGAATCACGTTATAGCTCATAACGAATGTGCCGACGGTAACCCCTATTTTCTTTGCGAAAATCACCGCCATAACCTCAACACCGTCAATGGCAGCACCGTATCTGATTGTAAGTCCGCTGCCCACACCCGAAACAATACCGCCAAAAATTGCACACAAAAGCGGGTCGGTTCCTGCAAAGGGTGAGCTTGACACAACATCAATGGGAAGCACCTGATTTATAATAAATGAGCCAAAGGAATATACTGCAACGGTATAAATCGAAAGAAGTGTAAAACGCGCGCCTTGTTTTTTTAAGCCGAATGCAAAAAGAGGAACATTAAGCAAAACAAGGAACAGTGATAATGTAAAGGTTTCGGGGGTAAGATAATTCAGGAGCATTGAAGTGCCCGAAATACCGCTGTCATAAAGTTTGACAGGCGCAAGAAACATATTTACACCTATGGCATTAATACAGCCTGCCAGAGTCAACTGCAAAAGATTTATTATAATATCCTTTACAGGTGAACAGTTTTTATTCAGTTTGCTGTATCTGCACTCGGTTTTGTTTTTCATGCCCATACTCCCCTGTTTTACGTTTACTAAATCATTTTACATCAACAATGTGAAGAATTCATCTACGCAAGGTAAAAATTCTTGTCGAAATCTACATTTCGGAGTATTTCTTTATAAGTCTTTTAAGAACTCTGTTGGTTTCAAGGTCGGCATCACCTATTGTGCTTGAGCAAACAACAACACCGTCGGTCTTTTCAGCCTTCAAAAGGTCGAAATAATGCGTCAGTTGTTTTTCGAAAACGCTTGCATCCATAACGGCATTTACCGAATAGTCATAGGTATATACACCGAGCATGGTCTTTTTACCAAAGGCAAGGGAAAAGAATTTTTCAAGATATTGCTCCATGTCACCAATTTCTTCCGGCTTCCATATCCAGAAGGTTATTCCGTCAAAGCAGGAAATATATTTTTCGAGATCTTTGTCAAGCTCGTGGGCATAAAGCACACACCAGAATTCAAGCCCTTTTTCGTTGAGTGCTTTCTTTATATCGGCAAGAACCTCAGGGGTGAAGATTTCCATTCTTTTTGGAGAAAAGAAATCGTCAACAACACCGCCGATTATATTGTTGCCGTAAGGCAGTGCTTCCAAAATATCTTTTGTATTTCCGAGTCGGTCATCGGGAAGCGGAGATGAGGAATCCCCTATTACCGACCATATTACATTACCAAGCTTTGAAAACCTTTCGGCGAACGGTCTGAAAGGCGGTTGCATATTTCCGCCGTAGGAAACTATAAACGAGTTTTCAATTCCGTATTCTTTGCCGAATTCTTCGGGTGTCATTTGACACTCTAAACCGACAAGATCGTTGTGTGAGCCTTCAAGATGTCCCCAGTTCCAAAGCTTTTTGGTGAAATTACTCATGCAATCATTCCTTTATATATCCTTAAAACAATTATATACTTTGCGGTAAAAAAGTCAAGCAATAACGGCTCTCTTTGGTTGATTTCAATGTAAATAAATATTTTTTTGAAAATTGCAAAAAAGGTATTGACAAACCACTTTTTATTTGTTATAATATCAAACGTCGCAGGGAAAAGCGGCATGAAAATTGAATGCTGGTGTGGCTCAATGGCAGAGCAGCTGATTTGTAATCAGCAGGTTGGGGGTTCGACTCCCTTCACCAGCTCCAGGGGGAATTCCCGAGTGGCCAAAGGGGGCAGACTGTAAATCTGTTGTCAGTGACTTCGGTGGTCCGAATCCACCTTCCCCCACCAAAAAGACGATTGCTAAAGCAATCGTCTTTTTCTGTTTACTTGGCTTTTGATAATTAGAACAGCTTCAGTTTTTTCTTTGAAATGATAACATTCGCTACGGCCATTATAACGCCTAGTGTTATCATTATAATACCTACCGTCAACGATGGAAAAACAAGCATGCAGATTCCGGCAACAAATCCTATAATACTAACAGGATTCGGCATCATAATGCCAAATGCCATGCTAATACAAAGAATGACAATTGCTGCCGAAACACTGACCGCTTTTGAAGAAAACATCAATATAATTCCAAAAAGAAGAGCAACCGCCCCCATGCCGCCGATAATATAGGCCGTTATTTTTTTTGTTTTCATAAAAACCTCCATTATTTTAACAGTTGATTATTTAATGCAATTATATTATAATACTTTTAAAGAGACAAATCAATAAACATTTTTTGCACAACTGTTTATTTAATGAGGAGTTTTATTATGAATGTAAAAAACAACAAACGCCGCAGGGACACCGTACGCAAAATAGAGACTGTATTTATGGATTTCTTCAGAACACAGGAAATATCTCAGATCAAAGTCACTGCCATATGCCAGAAGGCCGGTATCAACAGAGGAACTTTTTATGCAAATTTTGTAGACGTATACGATCTTGCTGACAAGCTTCACAAGAGGCTCAGGGATGAGGTCAACAGTATGTTTGAGTCAAATGTCAAGACACAGTTTACAAATGCTGATTTTTTAAACGCATTTCAGCATATTTTCGAACACATCAAAGAAAATCAGGAATTGTATTATTTCTATTTCAAATTAGGCCACGATGATTATGAAGATTTAAAATTGCTTGACATCTATGAATTCAAACATATTTTTCCACAACAGCATCTTGACTATCACATTTCTTTTTTCAAAGGCGGCTTCAACAACATTATAAAAAAGTGGTTGGATAACGGCTGTAAAGAAACACCGATTGAAATGCAAGACATTCTTTTGTTTGAATATCAGAACCGATTATTGTAACAGTAATTTTGTTTCCGACTTTTAACATTATTTATCAACAAAATGTTGACAAATCCTACATAATAGTATATACTTAGTATAATTAAAGGTTATAGGAGGGACAACAAGTGGATAACAAGATTTTATTCGGTCTCATGTGTTGCTTTTTCAACGGTGTAGGCGTTCCTTGCTTTATGCAGGGCGATTCCGGTAAAGGTACTTCGCGTATAGTACTCAGCGTAGTTACTTTAGGTGTTATCGGCGTAATCAACACTGTTTACGGTATTATTCTCGGTATTGAAATACTCAACATGCCCGACGAAGAATATGCTTCCAAAAAGGGCACTTTCTACCGCGGAATTCCAGGCTAAGCAAAGCTTTAAGCAAATAAAGCGAGAGGTATTTCCCTGTGAAACATCTCTCGTTTTGTTTTTCTTTTTTCTTTTTTATTTTACATTTATAGCGGAGGTCGGATATGGAAGAAAAGAATACAGTAAAAAACCACAAGCACGGTCATAGAGAAAGGCTTCGCCGCCGTTATCTCGAAAATGGTATAGATGCTTTGGCAGAACATGAAATTCTGGAGTTCATTCTGTTTTACGGCATTCCACGGGTTGATACAAAACCCATAGCATACAGACTCATAGATGAGTTCGGTTCGCTAAAAGCCGTGCTTTCTGCACCTTATGAAGCACTTGTTTCGGCAGGTCTTACAAGTGCATGTGCATCCTACATAAAGCTTTTTGATGCCGTGCCTTTGTGGGTTGAAAGAAACGGCATTGTCGGGAAAAAGCTTACGGGATACAGTGAACTCGGTAATTTCTTCCACAAAGAGCTGTGTAATGAGAAAACCGAAAAGGTATTAATGCTTATGCTTGACAGCAAGAACCGTGTGATTGGTCTTAGAAAAGTTGCCGATGGCTCTTTTTCGGAAGTTTCGGCAAATACGCGTTTCATTGCAGATGAATGTATAAAGCACAAAGCTGCAAAGGTAGTGCTTGCCCACAATCATCCCGGCGGAAGTGCCGAGTTGTCTGTCAAAGACCACATGGCAAACAGCACCCTTGACAATCTTTTCAATATGCTTGGAGTAACACTTATAGAACACTACATTATTACCGAAAATGCCTTCTTCGGAATAAACAAATACAGAGAAGACGACAAAACATCAGGTGATGCAGTGTATCTTGCAAATCACGGATATCACACCGAGTTATAATAATAAAAAACCTCCTACGGTATAAGAAAAATACCATAGGAGGATTTTTGTACAGTCAGTACAAGTTTTACTTCATTATCTTCTTGTTCTGTGCCTTAACTTCGCTGATTACGCGCATGATGCTGAGAACATCTGTATCCTTGATAAAGAAGGGAGTGTTGTTTCTGTAGGATTCATACATATGCTTCCAGTACTGCATAAGACATCCTTCGCCTTCAACATTAACTTCTCTTTCTTCTGTTACCCATTCAATCTTGAATTCGGATTCATATGTACCTGATGCACCGAAAGCTGCGCCGGGTGTACCGGGATTGGAAATGATTTCGGGAACAACCTGTTCGGGGTTGATATAGCGGAGCTTAAGAACGCCGTTTTCGTATACCGCCGCACCTCTGTCGCCGTATACAACAAAGCTTCTGCCCTCTTTGAGTGCAGTTGCACCGCTGATGCTCATATTTACAACTCTGTTATTGTCGCCGATGAAACGGATTCTGAGGTGGTCTTCACAGTCACCGCCTGCAGTTTCCTGACAGAGATAGCTCTGGAGGCTGTAGGTAGGTGTTCCGAGAAGCTGAAGAGACTGGTCGATAAGGTGGGGACCCCAGTTAAGGAGCTGACCGCCGCCAAATTCGGAAATTGTCTGCCAGTCATCTCTGTGCTGGAAGCCGTTCTGTTCTGTATTTACTTCGTAAACCTTACCGAGCTTACCGCTGTCGATAACTTCCTTTACAGCGTTGAAAGCAGCTTCAAGTCTTCTCTGCTGGTGAACAAAGAGTCTGGGAGTGCCGCACTTATTTGCCTTTTCATAAAGAGCAAGTGCCTGTTCGTAAGAGATTGTAGCAGGCTTTTCAAGAAGAACGTCCTTGCCTGCTTCAAACGCCATCATTGTGTGCATAAAATGGTCGCAGGAACGGGTTGCAACGTAAACCATTTCGATGTCTTCCTGCTTTAACATTTCAGCATAGTCTGTATAGATTTTAGCACCTGTCTGTTCGCCGAGCTTCTTTGCTCTGTCTTCAATAAGGTCACAAACAGCTACAATTTCATAAAGTTCGGGAAAGCTTCCAATTTCAATATTTGCCATATGCATACCGATTCTTCCGAGACCGAGCATACCGAGTTTAATCTTATTTGCCATTTTACATTTCTCCTTATCTGATTTTTATAAAATTACTTGTTTTCGATTGTGTGAGTAAGTGCAAGCTCATCAAGAGTTTTCTTGTCAACGGGTGCAGGACACATTGTCATAAGTTCCATTGCGTTCTGAACCTTGGGGAATGCAATAACATCACGAAGCGAATCACATTCGAGAAGCTGCATACAGAGTCTGTCAAGACCGATACCCATACCGCCGTGAGGAGGTGCGCCGTACTTGAAGGCATCTGTGAGGAAGCCGAACTTTTCGTGTGCTTCTTCATCGCTCATGCCAAGTAACGCAAACATTCTTCCCTGAAGCTCGGGATTTGTGATTCTGATAGAACCGCTGGAAAGCTCAATGCCGTTGAGAACAAGGTCGTATGCTTTTGCTCTAACCTTGGACTTATCTGTTTCAAGGTATTCGAGGCATTCATCAAGGGGTGATGTGAAAGGATGGTGCATTGCAAGCCATTCGCCGCTTTCATCGTCGTATTCGAAGAAGGGGAACTCGATAATCCAAAGAAGATTAAAGCCCTTCTTTTCAATACCGAGGCGACCAGAAACCTCAACTCTGAGTGAGCCGAGCTGAGAGAGAACCTTGTTTGTATTTGTATCGGCAACAATCATAACAACGTCGCCTGTCTTTGCGTCCATTGCCTTTGCAATAGCTGCCATTTCGTCCTCTGTCATAAACTTAGCGAAAGAAGAAGCCACGCCTTCTTCTGTGTATCTTATCCATGCAAGACCCTTACCGCCGATACCCTTAACGTATTCGGTGAGCTTATCGATTTCCTTACGTGTAAGCTTTGTAACAGCATCTTCCGCCTTGATTGCACGAACAGAGCCGCCGTTTTCAACAGCACCCGTAAATACACCAAAGCCGCATCCCTTTACAACGTCTGAAAGGTCAACAATTTCCATGCCGAATCTTGTATCGGGCTTATCTGAGCCGTATCTTTCCATTGCTTCCTTATAGGTAAGTCTGGGAAGAGGAAGAGGAATATCAACATCAAGGATTTCCTTGAACACTCTCTTCATAAAGCCTTCGCCTATAGCCAGTACATCTTCCATTTCAACGAAAGACATTTCGAGGTCAATCTGTGTAAATTCAGGCTGTCTGTCGGCTCTGAGGTCTTCGTCTCTGAAGCAGCGTGCAATCTGCATATATCTGTCAAAGCCGGCTACCATTGAGAGCTGCTTATAAAGCTGAGGCGACTGAGGAAGTGCATAGAAAGAGCCCTTATGAACACGGGAAGGAACGAGATAGTCACGTGCGCCTTCGGGTGTGGACTTAATAAGCATAGGAGTTTCGATTTCGATAAATCCGTTTTCGTCAAAGTAATCTCTTGTTACCTTTGTGAGCTTATGACGGATAAGGATATTCTTCATAAGGTCGGGACGGCGAAGGTCGAGGTATCTGTACTTAAGTCTGAGTTCTTCATTTGACTTACAGTTTTCAACGATTTCAAAGGGAGGTGTCTGGGATTCGCCGAGGATTTTGAGTTCGCTGACATAAATTTCAACATTACCTGTCGGGATGTTGGGGTTTTTACTGTCACGTTCTCTTACAACACCTGTCGCTGCAAGAACAAACTCACTTCTTGCACTCTTTGCCTTTTCCATAACATCTGCGGCTGTTCCTTCGTCAAATGCGAGCTGAACGATGCCCGTTCTGTCACGAAGGTCGATAAAGCAAAGAACACCGAGGTCTCTTGCCTTCTGTACCCAGCCCATAACCGTAACTGTTTTTCCCACATGACCGTCACGGACGTCGCCGCAATAGTCTGTTCTTTTTGTATTGCCTAAAAATTCAGCCATTTTATTGCTTCCTTTCTTAGTGTGGATTCTTTTTAATTTTGCTCCGACTCATAACTCTTTTCGCCCATTCACTGACTGTCATCCTGAGCGAAGTCGAAGGATCTTAGCGATTACCCAAGCATCCCCGACAAATCGAGCCAATCTTTATTAAAATCATTGATAAGTTGATTTTTTCTTTCTCTTTTCCAGCCTTTTAACTGTTTTTCCCTGTCAATTGCCTGATTGATATTTGTGAAATCTTCAAAATATACAAGCTTGTTCAAATTATATCTTTGAGTAAAACCGGGAACTGTTTTCGTTTTATGTTCAAAAGTTCTTCTGATTAAATCGTTAGTTACTCCGATATACAAAACATTATTAGTCCAGTTTGTCATCATATAGACGTAATACATCTTAAAACCTCAAACAAATCAGATTCTTCGACTACGCTACGCTTCGCTCAGAATGACAGACTGTTTACAACAGCGTCGAGTTCAACTTCCTTGGAGTCGTCTCTGTCACGCATATTCTTGAGGATTGCCACGTTATTATCAAGCTCATTGTCCCCAACAACAAGCACATACTTTGCACCGATTTTATCTGCATACTTCATCTGTGCCTTGAGGCTTCTTGATACAACGTCCGTTTCTGCATATATGCCCTTTTCACGAAGAGCCGCCACCGTCTTCATGGCGTACATAACACCCTTTTCACCCATGGGTGCAATATAAAGAAGGGGTTGTCCTATTTCGGGAAGCTGCATCTCGCCCTTTTCAGCCTTTGCCTTGAGGGCAAGAATTATACGTGTAAGTCCCATGCCGAAGCCGATACCGCAAAGTGCGGGGCCGTCGAGCTGCTGCATGAGTCCGTCATATCTTCCGCCGCCGCAAACCGTACTCTGTGCGCCGATATCGTCGGAGATGAACTCAAATACAGTCTTTCTATAGTAGTCGAGACCTCTTACGATTCTGGGGTTGATACCGTATTCGATTCCGAGTGCATCAAGTGTTGCCTTTAATGTTTCGAAGTGAGAATTACAGCCTTCGCAAAGGTGGTCGATTGTCTTGGGTGCGCCGTCTGCAATTGCACCGCAGATGGGGCTCTTACAGTCGAGGATTCTAAGGGGATTCTTTACAAGTCTTTCCTTACATGTTCCGCAAAGCTCATCCTCATGGCTCTTGAAATAATCTCTGAGTGCATCGTGATATTTGGGTCTGCAGTCGGGACAGCCGATGGAGTTGATGTTAAGGCTTGCTTTAAGACCCAGCTTCTTTATAACTCTATCGCCGAGGGCAATGACCTCTGCATCGGCAGAAGCTGTTTCTGCACCGAACATTTCAATACCGAACTGATAAAACTCTCTGCTTCTTCCTGCCTGGGGTTTTTCATATCTGAAGAACGGGCCAAGGTAGTAGAGCTTTAAAGGCATGGGCTCATTGTAAAGGCTGTTTTCAATAACGCTTCTTACAACACCGGCTGTACCTTCGGGACGAAGGCAGAATTCTGTTCCCTCTCTATCATTGAGGGTGAACATTTCCTTCTGAACGATATCGGTTGTATCGCCGACGCCTCTTTTATACACGCTTGACAATTCAAACGTGGGTATTCTTATTTCATTGAAGCCTGCCGCCGCAGTACATTCTCTTATTACCTTTTCGACTTCATGCCAGATTGCCGTTTCCTTTGGCAATATGTCAATAGTACCCTTTGGTTTCTGGAGCATCTTTACTTTCCCCCTACTTTTCTTTCGCAGAAAAGTAGGCAAAAGAACTCGCATTTGTCACCTTTTCCGCAAAAGCAATAATCATATATTTTTTCTCGATTGGATTTCCGTTTGACCGCCATAAATCCAAGCGGTCAAACTCAGATGATTTACATTTTTCAGCGACACCGACAGTTACGGTTTTGTATGAAATACCCCGTGTATTTGCCGCGGTGCTTCACCGCTTATAGTTAAGCAAATAATCTATAAAATCATAGACCGTCTTTTTCTGTCCCTGTGACAGTTTATCATACATACTTTGCACATCAAGGCTCTTTTGTGTAGGCTGTCTCTTTGTGACTTTAATTTCCTGCTCTTCTATTCCGCAGGCGAACATATAGTCTTCAAGTTCG
The DNA here is from genome assembly GCA_015064895.1 of Oscillospiraceae bacterium. Classification (GTDB taxonomy): domain Bacteria; phylum Bacillota; class Clostridia; order Oscillospirales; family CAG-382; genus UMGS1387. The sequence continues at coordinate 12,949 of SVRI01000009.1, forward strand.
ATACCGTTTTCGCTGTTTTCGGCAAGTTTGGTAAGAAGTTTAAATCCCGGTGCATTTTCCTGCTGACACATTTCAAGCTTATGAAGCTGAACATAGCTTATACCGCAATCATTTGCAAATGCACGTGTTGTTCTTTCGCCTTTTGCCTTTTCAATCAGCATGGCGAGGATTTTTTTGTTGAAGTGTTTACTCTTTCTTGCCAAAAAGACACCTCCGATGTTAAGTACATATTTTAACTTATATATTGTAGCATATTATTTTTGGTTTTTCAAGGAGTTTGGGGAGATTTTTCAAAAAAATAATGTCCCGAAGCGGAATCGGGACAAATGTTTATTTATAATATTCTTCAAACAGATCATTTGGGGTACATTCCAAAATATCGCAGAGTGCTTTGAGGTTTTCAAACTTAATGGCTGTTGTTTCATTATTCACAAGCTTGTTGAAATTCTGATAACTAAGACCCATTTGCATGTATAACCAATACTTTGTTTTTCCTTTTTCACTAAGTATGTCAAGAATACGGAATTTCATATACCATTCCCCTTATCATTGTATGTATACATAAGATATTTATACATTCATGATAATCGAAATCACCAATTGACAAATAGACTTCTACATTATATAATGTACACATTATATATGGGGTGAAATATATGAACTTGATATCTGTTTTTACTGTCAGTTTTTTCGGTCACAGAGATTTTTCGGAACATTTAAGACTTGAACTCACACTCGAAAACATGTTAAAAGACATTTTAACTCAACATGAATATGTTGTATTTCTCGTTGGCAGAAACGGAGAGTTTGACCAGTTTGTTTCCTCCACAATACGTAAAGTCAAAAGAGATTTTTGCGGAAGTAACGGTGAGCTTGTATGTGTTCTTCCTTATGAAACATCGGAATTCAAAAACAATGTAGAAAGCTTTTTGAAATACTATGACAGAGTTGAAATATACGCCCCTGTAAATAACACCCATTTCAAAGCAGCAATAAGCAAACGAAATGTTGATATGGTTTCACGCTCTGATCTTTTAATATGTTATGTCAACAGAAAAAAAGGCGGTGCATACAATGCCGTTGTGCTTGCTCAAAAGAATAATATACCCTTTATCAATTTGGCAGAAAACAATATATAAAAAAGTTCCCCGACACCGTGGTTTGGTGTCGGGGAACAGTTATAATCGTGCGATTACACTCGTTTTTTGACTGTAAAAAGTCGGTGCTGAATTATTTTCTCTTTGCTTTCTCTTTTTATCAAAGAAATTTCAAACGGGACGTCGAGGACGCCGTCCCCTACAAGAACTGCTTTTTTTCGAGTTTGGTCGGTTGCGTCTATGCCGACCAAACGGAGCTTCATTCGGGCATCCTAAATACAAGTTAAATCCCGAAACATAGTCTCGTCACATTTTCTCTTTGGTTACTTTCTCTTTTTATCAAAGAGAAAGTAACTTAGAACACGAGCTTTGCTTCAATATAAGCCTTTACGTCTTCAATCTTAACTCTTTCCTGAGTCATGGAGTCTCTTTCTCTGATTGTTACGCAGCCGTCCTCTTCGGATTCGAAGTCGTATGTGATGCAGAAGGGAGTACCGATTTCGTCTTCTCTTCTGTAACGCTTGCCGATAGAACCTGCTTCGTCGTAGTCAACCATAAAGCTCTTCTGAAGGTCGTGATAGAGCTCTGTTGCCTTTTCGGAGAGCTTCTTGGAAAGAGGAAGAACAGCAGCCTTGAAGGGTGCAAGTGCAGGATGAAGTCTGAGAACAGTTCTGACATCGCCGCCTTCGAGTTCTTCTTCATCATAAGCATCGCAAAGGAAGCTGAGGAAGCATCTTTCAACACCGAGGGAAGGCTCAACAACATAAGGAATGTATCTTTCATTTGTTTCGGGATCGAAGTAGGAAAGATCCTTGTTTGATGTGTTGATGTGCTGTGTAAGGTCGTAGTCTGTTCTGTCGGCAATACCCCAGAGTTCGCCCCATCCGAACGGGAAGAGGAATTCGAAGTCTGTTGTTGCCTTGGAGTAGAATGAAAGCTCTTCGGGATCGTGGTCACGGAGTCTTAAGTTTTCTTCCTTCATGCCGAGGCTGAGGAGCCAGTCACGGCAGTAAGAACGCCAGTAGTCGAACCATTCAAGATCTGTATCGGGCTTACAGAAGAATTCAAGCTCCATCTGTTCAAATTCACGTACACGGAAAATGAAGTTGCCGGGTGTGATTTCGTTTCTGAAGGACTTACCTATCTGTGCAATACCGAAGGGAACCTTTCTTCTTGTTGTTCTCTGAACATTTGCAAAGTTTACGAAAATACCCTGTGCTGTTTCGGGTCTGAGATATACCGTATTCTTTGCATCCTCGGTTACGCCCTGGAATGTCTTGAACATGAGGTTGAACTGACGGATATCTGTAAAGTTGTGCTTGCCGCATGTGGGACAGGGAATGTTATGCTCATCTATAAAGTTCTTCATTTCTTCCTGGCTCATGGCATCTGCACTTGTACCGAGTTCAAAGCCTGTTTCAGCACACCAGTCTTCGATAATCTTGTCTGCTCTGAATCTTTCGTGACATTCTCTACAGTCCATAAGAGGGTCGGAGAATCCGCCAAGGTGACCGGAAGCAACCCAAGTCTGAGGGTTCATAAGGATAGCCGCATCAAGACCTACGTTGTAGGGGTTTTCCTGAACAAACTTCTTCCACCATGCCTTCTTTACGTTGTTCTTGAGTTCAACGCCGAGAGGACCGTAGTCCCAAGTGTTTGCAAGACCGCCGTAGATTTCACTGCCTGCGAATACATAACCTCTGTTCTTACAGAAGGCTACGATTTTGTCCATTGACTTTTCTGTGTTCTTTAACATTGTCTTTTCTTCCTTTGTTTATGATAATATTTTATTTTCTCAATTCCATGGCTTCCCCTTTTCTAAGGGGGAGCTGTCAGCTTTAGCTGACTGAGGAGGTTAAAACCGATTTCTTTTTTCAACCTCATCCGTCACTTCGTGACACCTTCCCCATTCCTTGGGGAAGGCAGTCAGCAACTTCACTTAAGTACCATTGTGTAATTGTTCTTTAATTATCAATATCATAAAGATATTTTTCATCAAACAAACACAATACATCTACAATTGCATTATTATATCCACTCAGTTTGTCAGCATCATCAATCTGCCTGCCCTCATTTATTGCTGTTTCAAATCTATCTCTAAGTGCTTTTGAAATTCCATCGTACTTTTTGATAAAATCATCTTCAGACATATTTGAATCATCAAGCATTTCTTTGAATCCGCAAACGTACCCGCAATACATATCTTGAAACTCGTCTTTTGCGTTGTTTTGATAATACAACATTTTTCTTTGGAGTATATCCTGAAAAGAAATATTTGCTACACTTTTCATAAAACACCCTCTCAAACATCGTTCCTTGTAAGATCCTCAAGCGTTTCTCGCTTAACCCCTACCCTGACACCGTCTTTTGACACAAGCACGAGTGCGGGCTTCAAGAAGCGGTTGTAATTTGACGACATTGAATAGTTATACGCACCCGTTACGCATACTGCAAGTATATCGCCGTACTGTGCCTTTTGAATATCCACATCGGGCTGAATGATGTCTCCGCTTTCACAGCAGGAGCCTACAACATCCGCATGGAAATTCATTTCCTCGTTTGCTTTGTTTGCAATAAGGCAGTAGTAAGGTGATTCATAGAGTGCATATCGGGGATTGTCACTCATACCGCCGTTTACGGGAATGTAGTTTTTATATCCGGGGATTGTCTTGATATGACCGACAGTGTAAAGTGTCACACCTGCCGCCGCAACAAGGCTTCTACCGGGTTCAAACATAATCTTTGGCATTGAAATTCCGTTGTCGGCAACTGTTTTCTTTACCGTCTTTGCAATCTCACAAATCATCCATTCGATGTCGAGATTTTCTTCGGTAGGTAAATATCTTACACCAAAACCGCCGCCAAGGTCAAGTACTTTTATTTTGTAAGAGCACTTTTCTTTGATTTCTGCAGCAAACTTTGTCATAATCTCGCAGGCATCAATGAAAGGCTGCGGGTCAAAGCTCTGTGAACCTACGTGGCAATGTATACCTAGAAGGTTTACGTTTGCCTTACTGAGGGCGTGCTTTACAAAGTCTAGAGCCTGTCCCGTTTCTATTGCTTCGCCGAACTTTGAATCCACATTACCCGTTGCAATCTTTGCGTGGGTATGAGGGTCAATGCCGGGAGTAATTCTTAAAAGTACATTCTGTGTTTTGCCGTATTTCTTTGATATTTCGTCGATGAAATCAAGCTCCTCGCAGTTATCGGCAACAAAACAGCCGACGCCGTTCTTTATTGCAAATTCGATGTCCTCATACATCTTGTTGTTGCCGTGGAAATATATACGCTCTGCAGGAAAACCTGCGGAAATTGCAGTATAAATCTCGCCAACCGATACGGCATCGACGCACATTCCCTCCTCTTTTGCAATTTCGTACATTCCCTTGAAGGAAAGTGCTTTACTTGCATAGAGAATATCGGCATCGTCAAAGTGTTTTTTTACGGCATTTTTGTAGGTTCTGCACATCTCTCTTACTTTATCTTCGTCGATAACATAAAGAGGTGTGCCGTATTTTTCTGCAAGTTCTACGGTATCATGTCCTCGAACTGCAAAATGACCTTTTTCGTTTATTGAATAGTTGTCATGTAAAAGTTGTGTGTTCACGGGTATTCCTTCTTTATTTCGCTTCGTTCTGTTCGGGTGTCTGTTCTTCATCCATCGGCACGCCGTTTACGAAGTCCACAAATTCGTTTATGATTTCCCAAAGCACGTCAACACCCTCACCCGTTTCGGATGAAAAGGCAATTACCTCCGCATCTTCGGGGATAGCAGGATGATTTCTTATTGCTTCGAGATTCTTTATTCTGTTTGTTTTATTAAGCTTGTCCGCCTTGGTGCAGACAACGGCAAAGGGCAAATCCTCGTTTACAAGGAAATTAACCATTGCCTCGTCGTCCTTTGTAAGTCCGACCTTTAAGTCCACCAGCTGAAGATACAATCTTTCGCCGGGAGTTTCAAAATACTTGTCAATAAGCTTTTTCCATTTCTCACGCTCCGAGAAGGAACGCTTTGCGTAGCCGTAACCGGGAAGGTCTACAAGATACACCGTCGAGTCTATATCATAGCAGTTGACGGTGATTGTCTTACCGGGTTCAGCGCTGACACGGGCAAGCTTTTTTCTGTTTAGCATTTTATTGATAAGCGAGGATTTTCCCACATTGCTTCGTCCGCACATGGCAACCTGAGGAATCTCGGGACGCATAATACCCGGAAGCTGTTTGGGGAGTCCTGCCGTCATTATAAGATTTGCTTTTTGAATATTCATATTTATCTTCCTTCCGGAATTAAACGGTAGCATTGTGGCACACCGTCACCACGTTATCGTGTGCATACATCTCGGGGTTTGTTTCCTCAGCCGTATCCCCTGATACAGGCTCAAGCACAACCTCCAGCACCTCGGATACGTGCTTTACGGGAATAAATGTAATTGCTTCCTTTACAACAGGGTCAACCTCGTGAAGGTCTGAAATATTATCATAAGGAATAAGCACTACTTTCATGCCGTTCTTGTATGCCGCCATGGTCTTTTCGCGAAGTCCGCCTATAGGTAAAACTCTGCCCGTAAGTGTAACTTCACCCGTCATTGCAACGTCACATCTTGCTTTTCTTCCCGAAAGCTCACTGACAATGGCACTTACCATGGTAATACCGGCACTTGGGCCGTCCTTGGGAATTGCACCTTCGGGAACATGGATATGTAAATCTGTATCCTTGAAAAACTCAGGATTTTTAATTCCAAGCTCGCCTTGATGCTTTCTGATAAAGCTCTCGGCCGCCTGCGCCGATTCCTTCATTACGTCGCCGAGGCTTCCCGTCAGTACAAACTTACCTGTACCCGGCATTGAAAGCACTTCAATCTGAAGCATTTCACCGCCAAGGGCAGTCCATGCAAGACCGTTTACAACACCCACGGTATTTTCCGTGAGCATCGGGTCGGGCTTTGACTTTCTCGGCCCCATAAGTTCGGGGACATGCTTTACAGAAACAGTAAAGCTCTTCTTTTCACCCGTAGCAATCTTCATTGCAATCTTACGGATAAGCGAAGCAACCTCTCTTTCAAGGTTTCTGACACCTGCTTCCTTTGTGTAACCGTCGATAAGTTCAAAGATTGCATCGTCCGAAAGCTTTAAGTTTCTCTTTGTAAGACCGTGTCTCTTTAACTGTTTGGGAAGAAGGTGGTCTTTACAGATAGCCAGTTTTTCGTTTCTCGTATAAGAAGGAAGATTTATAACTTCCATTCTGTCATAAAGTGCATCAGGGATTGTTTCTGCATTGTTTGCAGTTGCAATAAAGATACATTCCGAAATATCAAGAGGTATTTCAAGGAAATGGTCGCGGAAGGACTTGTTCTGGTCTGAATCAAGTACTTCGAGAAGGGCAGATGCAGGGTCGCCGTGGCTATCACGGGACAGCTTATCAATTTCATCGAGAAGTACAACGGGGTTCATACTCTTTGCCCTTGTCATACCTTCAGCAATTCTACCCGGCATTGCACCGATATATGTCTTTCTGTGGCCTCTGATATCTGCTTCATCCCTTATGCCGCCGAGAGAAATTCTGACAAAATTTCTGCCCATTGCACGTGCTATGGAGGAAGCAATGGAGGATTTACCTACACCGGGAGGACCTACAAGGCAGATTATCTGTCCCTTAAGGTCGGGGCTTAATTGCTTTACTGCGATATATTCCAGTATTCTTTCCTTGACCTTCTGCATGCCGTTATGGTCTTCGTCAAGGATTTTTCTTGCCTTTTCAACGTCAAAGACATCCTTGGTGTAAACACCGACAGGAAGCTCTAAAATTGTTTCAAGGAAGTTTCTTATAACGCTGCTCTCGGATGAGCCGAAGGGCATTTTATTAAGCTTGTTTGCTTCCTTGGCAAGCCTTTCCTTTACTTCGTCGGAAAAGGCAGACTTTTCAATTCTTTCAAAGAAGCCGTCCTCGTCCGCATCGCCTGACATTCCGAGCTCGTCGTGAATAACCTTTAACTGTTCCTTGAGGAAATATTCTCTCTGATTGTCATTAAGTCTTTCTCTTACCTTGTCATGAAGCTCACTTCTCATGGAAAGGACTTCCCTCTCCTGTTCTAAGATTACAATGAGTCTTTCGAGTCTCTTTAAGGGGTCGCATTCTTCGAGAATCTGCTGCTTGTCCTCATATCTGAAAAGCACATTTGCCGCAATGAAGTCGGAAAGAAGCCCCGGGTCTGTTATTGCCTGAACCGAAACAACAACCTCATTCGAAATCTTGGGCATGAATTTGATATAGCTCTGGAATGCTTCAATTGCTTCTGCCACAAGAGCCTGTCCCTTTATACCGCCGTCATCGGGAAGATATACGCTCTTTACGAGAACATTGACGGTGGGATATTCTTCTTCTCTGACTATTTCAACAATTTCTGCTCTTTTTTTTGCTTCAACAAGAAGTCTGTAATTGCCGTCGGGAAGTTTAAGCGACTGCTTGAGTCTTGCAACAACACCCATTGTATACATTTCGGGCTTTTCGGTGGGTTTGTCGGCATTTTTTACGCAGGAAAGAAAGATATTTCCTCCGTACATTGCCGCAGCCTTCATTGCCGCAACCGAACGCTTATTGTTGATTTCAAAGCTTGTGGGCACTCCGGGGAAGATTACAAGTCCTCTCATGGGAAGTGCCGGAAGCGTCATATTTTCTACTTTTTCTATGTATCTTGACATTTTTTCACTCCGTGTTTTTTCGCTTAAAAACGATATTTCGCCTTATATAGATATTCTATTGTATTATAACACAATCTTGTCAAGATGAATAATAAAAAAGTCAAATGTTTATATATTATTTACAATATTCCCGCTTTATTTGTCTTCTTCACCATTATCTGCAGGATAATCCCCCGACAAAACGTCACAAAGCTTGTCGTAACCGAGAACAAAATTGCTTGTTCCGTACTTTATGGGCGAAAGAATACCTGCGTTTACATAAAAGCAAAGTCCCTTGGGTACGGCAAAGCAGTTATGTACATCAAAATGCTTTGACAAATTCACAAGATAGTCTGAATAATATCCGAATGCAGGATTTTCTGCGTTTTCTGCGGCTGATGTACAAACGAGGGAAAAAATCTTTCTCTTGGAAGCTCTGTCAAGCTTAATTATGTCGGAAAGCGGCAGAATACAATTGTTTTTCACACTCCACATCTGTGAAAAACGGCGTGTTTTTATGCTTTTCCCCTCTGAAAAAGTAAGGTCAAGCACAATGCTTACAATGTCGTCCTGACAAAGTGAGACGGTGTAGCTCATAGATAAAGCAATGGGAAGCCTACAGGTGAGAAGCTTAAATTTCAACTTTCTCGGCAGCTTGTTTCTGGCATGGTACGAATATTTTTCGGCTATAGATGAGTAAAAATCGTTCATTTTTTTACAGAGCTTTTTATGTTTTTCACTTTCAAAATACGGATACTTTATATTTTCGACAACAGCCACTCTTTCACCGAGTCTGACCTTGCTCTTAATCTTTTTTTCGGTAATGGATATTGACATAGTACTGCTCCTTTCGGCTGATAGTACAGTTTATGCCGACATATGTATTCTTTATGTGTAAAAAAATCCCTTGTGCCGTAGATGACACAAGGGAAAATTATTATTTCAGCTTTGCTTTCGGGAAATAAGTAAGCCTTAAGTTTGTACATCCGAAGGGCTTGAGAACCAGCGGAAGTTTATGGGTGACTATCTGATACTCACCGCAAGGCTCACACGTTCTGTTTGGATAGGGAGGCATAATGTAGGGTGCTTTATAACAGTGTGCATGAAGCTTTATGGGGGTGTTTTCCCACACATATCCCTTTGGCTCTATTTCTTCAACAGTAAAGTCGGAGGGTTTTATATTCTCGTCAATGGCAAGATTCCAGTTGATGTAGTTGCGTCTGAGACCTGTTGCTTCGTGATGGCTCTTGTAAGGAGGATCTCGGTAAAACGGCACCAGCTGGTACCATGTCCAGCCATCGGGCAAAGGTGTCATGGGGCTTCCCTCAGTGGCAATCCAATCCTCGGGAATGTGATAGGAATAAAGGAGTGCGCCGTATTTTATGGCAATAGGATGAACGGCGGGACCGTCGGTGTCGTCTACTTTTATTACTTCGATTTCGGCTTTGAATGTAATTTCAACAACATCGCCGCATTTCCATGCCTTGTCAAGCTTTATGTAACCATTTTCATCGGCAGAGCATTCTGTTTTTTCGCCGTTTACCGTAACTTCAAATCCCTTTGCCCACATGGGGTTCTTAAGATAAAGTGCAAAGGATTTGTCGCAACCAATCTCAAAACGCACATTGTTTCTGAAAGGATAAAGAGTATTTACGTTTATCTTTATACCGTTATAGTCAAGTCTGCAAGGACCGTATGACTGAACATAAACATTTCCGTCATTATCTGTCATCATAAAGTCTCTTATAAATTCAGGTACGTTGCAAACGGCATTTACGGGACAGCAGGAAACGGGATAACAGGGTGTATACGCCTGCATATCCACCTTTGCTCCGGCAGTAGAAGAAGTGGTGGTAGCCATAAACTGATTGGGAGAACTTAAGTATGCTATTGCCTTTTCGTCCTTTTTTCTTGCACCCATGGCACCGTTATAGTACATTTCTTCCATATAGTCGCCGTAGATTGCCTTACCCGTGATAATGCCCATCATGGTAAAGGTTGCATTGAAATAGGCATAGCTGCAATATTCGGTCTCGTTTGTTCCGCCAACAGGCCCGAGATACTCGGATATGGATACGGGACCGCCCGAAAGCTGGGTTGAGTATTTTCTTACTTTCTGAATACCCTTTTCACTTGCTTTTAAATATTCTTCATTACCAAAGGCAGAGTAAACCATGGCAGGAAGCCTGAGATAATATCCGACAGCCGCAGTATGATTGGAGTTATAGTGGAAATCATCCGACAAAAGTGCCTTGTAGGATGATTCGAAAATATCTCTGTCACAAGTCATCTCAAGATATTCTTTTGCATATTCTGCCAAGGTCTCGTCGCCGGTGTGAAAATATGTCAGAATCATCGGTTCTATAAGATAGGGTGCAGCATAAAATGTCTTATTATCCCCTGCCCATTCTCTTGTAAACCAAAGCATACACTTGTGTACGGCTTCAAGAACATCTTTTCTTCCCGTTGCTTCATAGAAAGCTATAAGACCTCGCATTGCACAGGCTGTACCCCAGCCGTTGAAGTCGTCGTATATGTTGGCATCGTCCTCATAGAATGTGCCGAGATAACCGTCTGCCTTCTGATTCTTCATCATGCCGTCAACCCACTCGGCAGCAGTTTTTTTCATTTCTTCGTCATCAAGGACAAATGCCGATTGGATATAGCCTGTCCAGTAGTTGCCCGAAATTTCGGCACCCCAGCCTGACTGGTCGCCGGGTCCCCATGCTTTGACGTAAGTCTTTTTAATGTAAGGCAAGGCAATCATTTCGGGTTCCAGGTCTTTAAGATGACCTGTCATGCCGTCTTTACAGCGAAGAAGCTGGTCTTTAAGGAAACCTTCTGCCTTGACTGCACCGAGAGGAAGTCTTATACATTTGTTGTAGTTTTTCATAATGTACCTCTAAACACGGATATTAATTTGCGGATGCCGTTACCGACATCCGCTTGTTTTACCAAAAAATATAATTTTGAGTTTGACCGCTCGCGTTTATGGCGGTCAAACGGTGCTTGTTATGCGACACAAACATCGGTTAATCACAGAAATTGCCCGCGAATTTGCCCGCGGGGGCTCCCCGCTAAAGAGAAAGTAAGGCCTGCTTGATATCGTCTATAATATCGCCTACGTATTCAATGCCGACGGAAAGTCTGAGAAGGTCGGGGCTTGTTCCGCATTCAATAAGCTGCTGGTCGGTAAGCTGACGGTGGGTTGTGCTTGCGGGATGAAGGATACAGGTTCTTGCATCGGCAACGTGGGTTACAATTGCCGCAAGCTTTAGAGAATCCATAAACTTTGTAGCCGCTTCTCTGCCGCCCTTAACGCCGAAGGAAATTACACCGCATGTGCCGTTAGGCATATACTTTTTAGCTCTTTCGTGGTACTTTGAGGACTCGAGTCCGGGATATTCCACCCATGCAATTCTGTCATCACTCTCTAAGAACTTTGCAACTTCAAGAGCGTTGGCACAATGTCTTTCCATTCTTAAGTGAAGTGTCTCAAGACCGAGATTTAAAAGGAATGCGTTATGGGGTGAAGGAATAGAACCAAGGTCACGCATTACCTGTGCAAGAAGCTTTGTCATAAATGCACTCTTGCCGAACTTTTCTGTATATGTGATACCGTGATAGGAATCGTCGGGAGTTGTAAGACCGGGGAACTTGTCTGCATGTGCATTCCAGTCGAAGTTGCCGCTGTCAACCACGCATCCGCCTACGCTTGTTGCATGACCGTCCATGTACTTTGTTGTGGAATGTGTTACGATATCCGCACCGTGTTCAAAGGGGCGGCAGTTGATGGGTGTGGGGAATGTGTTGTCAACGATGAAGGGTACGCCGTGCTTGTGAGCAGCATTTGCAAACTGTTCAAAGTCAATGATATTGAGCGAAGGGTTTGAAATACTTTCGGCAAATACAGCCTTGGTGTTTTCTTTGAATGCCGCTTCAAGTTCTGCATCCGAAACATCGGGTGTAACGAAGGTAAAGTCAATGCCCATCTTTCTCATTGTTACATTAAAAAGATTGAATGTGCCGCCGTAAATTGCAGAGGAACAAACAACGTGGTCGCCTGCAGAGCAGATATTGAAGATTGCATAGAAGTTTGCAGCCTGACCCGAGGATGTAAGAAGTGCACCTACACCGCCTTCAAGGTCGCAGATTTTTGCCGCAACACAGTCGTTTGTGGGGTTTGCAAGACGTGTGTAGAAGTAGCCGCTTTCTTCGAGGTCGAAAAGTCTGCCCATCTGGTCTGAGGATTCGTATTTATATGTTGTACTCTGTACAATGGGAAGAATTCTGCTTTCGCCGTTTTTAGGTGTGTAACCTGACTGGATACACTTTGTATAAATGTGACTCATGGTTTTTGCCTCCGATAATTTATTTCTTTGATACTTTATACTTTGTTTCTTTCTTCTTTTTCTTTGCCTTATAAACCTTGGTTTCAGACTCTGTTTCGTGCTCTGTTTCAGATTCTTCGCCTTTATCCTTTTTCTTGAAGGCAAACTTTGTTTCCTTGCCGTTTGCAAGTCTGTAAAGGTTGGCATGATGCTTACAGATTACAAGAATCGCCATAAGGAACGAACAGATAAATGCAATTCCCCAATTGGGAAGTTTACCTGCAATGGAATAGAATGTCATAAAGGGGAAAATTGCCGCCGCAAGACACGAACCCAAGGAAACGTATCTTGTGAGTAAAACCGTAAGTGCAAAAACACCTATTACTACAAGGAAAACCAAGGGGTTCACAACAAGTATTACCGCCGCTGCGGTTGCAACACCCTTGCCTCCTCTGAAACCGTAGAATATCGGGAAAACATGACCTATAACGCAGAAAAGACCTGCCAAATATCCGCCAAGTGTAACACCCATGAGGAAAGAACCGATTACTACCGAAAGTACGCCCTTGAGAATGTCACCCAAAATGGTGAAAAGAGCCGCTTTCTTTCCGTAGGTTCTTGCCATGTTGGTAGTACCTGCGTTTTTACTGCCGAATTCTCTGATATCTTCACCGTACATTCTTTTTGAAAGAATAAGTGCAAAGTTCAATGAACCCAACAAGTATGCAATCACTGCCGTTAAAACAAGGCCTATGATTATAAATGCCGTACCCATTTTCCCCGAACCCGAGGAAAGAAGCGTAATCGCTCCGTTTACATAGGCATTCCCTATTACTTCAAAAAACATATTTTTTCCCCTTTTCCAAAAAGATGATTTCAATATGTTAATTACATATTCAACTGCAAAGTTACGTAAATTTCAAACACTTACCCACTATTCTATTTTATTTTATCACACATTTTGGAAGTTTACAAGGGATTTTTATGTTTTGAGGTAAAAAAATGAAGGATTAGGAAAAATCGTAAGACAAAAAAATACAGACATGTTTTTTTTAACCTATTATATAAACATTTTTCTTATATGTTACTCTTTTTTCTGTACTTTTGTATCGACAAAAGTACCAAAAACGCCCACTCAAAAAGAAGGGATGGCTCGGTTGGGGTTATATATGAGCAAAAAAATGCCGCATTCGACCATTAATGAGGTCAAATGCGGAGTTATTCTATAGTTTTAGTAAAGTGCTCCCAACCTCCGCTGACTTCCCTTCTTTCGCCGTGGCGGCTTATCTTCCCTCATTGGTGTGTGCTTTAAATGCAAAAAAGAGAAAGACATCAGTCTTCCTCTATTTCAATAATTCCATTTTCTTCTTCGTACTTTGAAACACGTTTCTTTATATACTGCTCAATGGTTTTATTTGCCGAGCGTCCTTCCGACTCTGCAATATATTTGAATTTTGCAAACATATCTCTGTTCACTCTTAATGTATATCTTAAAACCTTTTCATCCATTGCAATGTCTCTTTTCCACCAAAATGACGTTATTATGACATTATTATAGTGGAATATTTTTTTCAAAACAAAAATAGTGGTATAATGACGCAATAGTGACGCAATAAAAAGGAGTCAAAAAAATGAAGGTTGCAGTTATAGGGTCAAGGAATCTGACAATAGATGATTTGGGGAGATATTTGCCGGCAGAAACCACGGAAATAGTATCGGGCGGTGCAAAAGGAATAGATACTTCGGCGCGTAAATATGCACTTGCCAATTCAATAAAACTCACAGAATTTCTGCCCGATTATGAAAAATATAAACGCGGTGCACCACTGAAAAGGAATATGCAAATTATTGAATATGCCGATGTTGTCATTGCCTTTTGGGACGGTAAGTCAAAGGGAACAAAATTTGTGATTGATAATTGTAATAAAATTGGTAAAAAAGTTGTGGTGTTCACTATATAAAATTTCACCCACGTCGGCGTTTGACGTGGGGCGGCGAGTCGCCGCTGACATTTCACGGGACATCTTTGTCTAATATTTTGTCTTTGGTGTCGCACAATTAAGATACTGCCAATCTAAATATAACAAATTCCCCGATGTCGGCGTTTGACATCGGGGAATAGTTCGTTACGCGATAATTATTGTTTGTTAACCGAAAAGCCCTGCCCGCGAAATTGCCAGCGGGGGCTCCCCGCAAAAAAGCCGTTCCTTTGGGAACGGCAATTTTAATCTGCAAATTACATATACTTAGCTGTGTTAACCTTAACGCCGGGGCCCATTGTGGAAGCCACTGCGCAGGACTTGATGTACTGACCCTTAGCAGCAGCGGGCTTAGCCTTAACAACTGCATTCATGAGTGTATCAAAGTTTTCAGCAAGCTTTTCTGCACCGAAGGAAGCCTTACCAACGGGACAGTGGATGATGTTCTGCTTGTCAAGACGGTATTCAATCTTACCGGCTTTCGCTTCAGCAACTGCTTTCGCTACGTCCATAGTAACAGTACCTGCCTTGGGGTTAGGCATGAGGCCCTTAGGACCGAGAACCTTACCGAGTCTACCGATAACACCCATCATGTCGGGAGTTGCGATAACTACGTCGAAATCAAACCAGTTTTCGCTTGTGATCTTAGCAACCATATCTTCAGCACCAACGTAATCGGAACCTGCTTCTTCAGCTGCCTTTGCGTTGTCGCCCTTAGCGAATACGAGTGTACGAACAGTCTTACCTGTACCGTGAGGAAGAACTACCGCACCTCTAACCTGCTGGTCAGCATGACGGCTGTCAACACCGAGCTTTACGTGTACTTCAACTGTTTCGTCGAACTTTGCCTTGGAAGTCTTGCATACCATATCAAGAGCTTCTACTGTTTCATAAAGTTTTGTTCTATCAATAAGCTTTGCGCTTTCCTGATACTTCTTTCCCTTAACCATTGTCAATTACCTCCCTTAGTCAGCAACAACAACGCCCATGCTGCGTGCAGTACCAGCAATCATGCTCATAGCTGCTTCAAGAGAAGCTGCGTTGAGGTCGGGCATCTTTGTTTCTGCGATTTTCTGAACCTGTTCCTTTGTGATTGTAGCAACCTTGTTCTTGTTAGGTTCGCCGGAAGCAGTTTCGATACCTGCAGCCTTCTTGATAAGTACAGCTGCGGGGGGAGTCTTTGTGATGAAAGAGTAGGAACGGTCTGCATATACTGTAATAACTACAGGGATGATAAGACCCATATCGTTCTTTGTTCTTTCGTTGAATTCCTTACAGAAGCCGGCGATGTTAACACCGTGCTGACCGAGTGCAGGACCTACAGGGGGAGCAGGAAGAGCCTTTCCTGCGGGGATCTGAAGTTTAATATAACCAGTTATTTTCTTTGCCATTTTCTTACACCTCCAAATGTGGTAAATAATTCGGGATCTTGTCCCTCCCACAGACAAAACATTTTGTTTTGCCCTCGCAGCCTTTACGATTTGTCCGCACTATGGCAATCGCTTGCGGACATAACTGCGATGAATTTCTTTGTGCTTTTAGGAATTTAAGGGTTCAACCTCATTTGCGTTCATTTCAACTGCTGTTTCCTTGCCGCCGATGAGTGCAGTTACCTTGATTCTTCCTGTTTCATTGTTGATTTCCTTAACTGTGGCAACAGAGCCTGCAAGGAAACCTGCGACTACGATTACGCTGTCGCCCACATTGTATGCGGCTTCACGTACGCGTACGTCAACTCCGAGTGCCGCAACCTCTGCCTCTGTAAGAGGCACGGGGCGGGATCCCGGTCCGACAAAACCTGTAACACCGCGGATATTTCTGACCACGTGCCAGCTTTCGTCATTCATAATCATTTTTACGAGTACATAGCTGGGGAACATTTTATGTTCAGTAGGCTTCTTTTCTTTGGGAGCCTTCTTCACTTCGTTTCCGTCATCATCATACTCTACTTCAAGTGAATCGAAATATTCGTCTGCCTCTTCCTGTGAGTCAACAACAACTTCGATGGGGATTCTTGTCTCAAAAATGAGATTTTGAAGTCCTCTGTACTCAACAAGACGCTGGATATTTTCCGCAACCTTGTTTTCGTAGCCCGAATATGTGTGAACTACATACCAGAGTGCCTGTGCTTCGTTAGACATAATTATTCTCCTTTTCGGAAATTAAATAATTTTGCCGAGCCATTCCAAGAGCTTAGCGAAGCCTGTATCAAGCAAGAAAATAGCCGCGCCAACTACGATGATTGACACAATTACGATACCGCTCTGCTTGAGTGTATCACCCTTTTCAGGCCATACAATCTTCTTGAACTCACTCTTGTAGTCCTTGAAAAACTTTTTGATTTTCGATTCCTTCTTAATCTGATCTGCCATTACTTCTTCCTCCTTTCAAATTCAATCCTTACTTGGATTCCTTGTGAAGGGTGTGTTTACGGCAGAAACGACAATACTTGTTAAGTTCAATACGATCGGGATCGTTCTTCTTATTCTTTGTAGTGTCGTAATTTCTTTGTTTGCATTCTGTGCAAACGAGTGTGATTTTCACTCTCATTCTGTACACCTCCCGGTAAATATATGTGTTTTACCTCCCTCGAAAATGGAGCCTTATGCCATACCTTTTTTTGGGCATAACAAAAAAACTCTCCAACAGAGGTAGATAGATTATACTACAAGGATTTTCATTTGTCAAGAGTTTTTTGAGAATTTTTTGTTTGGCGGTTTTCTTTGCTACAATGTATAAATATACACAACCTTTTTCTTCGTACTTTTGTCCCGAAACAAAAGTACCAAAAGTTCTCCGCTCAAAAGGAGAGATGGGCGGCGAGTCGCCGCTGACAAACCGTCATTTTGACGGCATACCGAAAACCGTCAAAATGACAAATATTGCTGTCGGGTTATCCCGACCCGCGGTGGCTTACCTCTCTCACTATTTGTGCGACACCAATAATTGGTGAATAGATGAAATGCCCCGTGTATTTGCTGTCGGGTTTTCCCGACCCGCGGCGGCTTACCTCTCTCATTTGGTGTGGTGCAAAAACAAATGTCCACGGTTCTCTTTTCTTTTTGCCCTTGCAAAATCCCCTGCCCTGTGATATATTATATAATGTAATAAAAATTACAAACGGGACGTCGAGGACGCCGTCCCTACGACAAAGACCACGCACTCATTTTGCCGTCCGCCTTATTGACGGCAAAATGAAATAACAATCGAGCACCGATGACAGGCTAAAGTCTTGCCCTGAAAGGTGCTAATACATTTTCTTTTTGCTTACTTTTTCTTTTTATCAAAGAAAAAGTAAGGGAGGTATTATGTCACAAGGCTATAAAACAGTCCTCGCCGATTATGCCGAGGATTCATTTATCGAAAAAAAGAGCGAATTTATTTCCTACGTCAAGCGTGTTGAAAACGAAGACGAGGCAAAGGAATTTATCGCCTCCATAAAAAAGAAGCACGCAGATGCCACCCATAACTGCTATGCATATATATTAAAGGGAACGGAAATTGCTCGCTTTTCCGATGACGGCGAGCCTCAGGGTACGGCAGGCATGCCGATTCTTGAAGTTATCAAGCGTGAGGGCTTGGTCGGAGTTTGCGTTGTAGTCACAAGATACTTCGGCGGAATACTTCTGGGTGCAGGCGGACTTGTAAGAGCCTATGCCAAGGGTGCAAAAATCGGCATCGACAAGGCAGGAACGGCTGAATTCTGCGAACATGTCACCTTCGACTTTGAGGTGTCATACAGCGATTACGAAAAAGTTTTGAGAGATTTAGACAAGCAAGGCGTTCTCAACGCAGGAGTAGATTTCGGCGAAAACGTTGTATTCCACCTTTCGTGCGTTGAGGAAAACTATCCCGGATTTCAAAGCTATGCCGCAGATCTGACGGGCGGTAAATGTGCACCTAAACTTACAGGTAAAACTTTTGCACCCAAAACCACGTAAATGCGTGGTTTTTTCTTTTACAAAAATTTTTTCAAAAAAAATTGAAAAACCTATTGACAAAATCGAAAGTTGTTGTTATAATAATTTTGTAATCAGTACAAAACAGTAAATTCCGAACAGAAATGTAATGGTTCGGCTGGTTACAGACATAAATTTAAAAATAATAAAATTCTTACTTAAAAGGAGAAATGAAAAATGAAAAAGTATGTATGTTCCGTATGCGGTTATGTTCACGAAGGTAATGAACCCCCCGAAAAGTGCCCCGTTTGTAAGGTTCCCGCAGAAAAGTTCAAGGAAATGGTAGAAGGTTCAGCTCTTGCAGCTGAACACGAATACGGTGTTTACGGCAAAACCGTAAAGAACAACCCCGATATTTCCGAAGAAGACAAAAAGTACATTTTTGAACAGCTTATGGCTAACTTCAACGGCGAATGTGCAGAAGTAGGTATGTACCTCTGCATGGCAAGAATTGCTCACAGAGAAGGCTATCCCGAAGTAGGTCTCTACTGGGAAAAGGCTGCTTACGAAGAAGCTGAACACGCAGCAAAGTTTGCTGAACTCCTCGGCGAAGATCTCGAACCCAACATGAAGGCTACCACAAAGGACAACCTCAAGTGGAGAGTAGACTGCGAATACGGTGCAACTCAGGGCAAGTTCGACCTTGCTGCTTGTGCTAAGAAGAACGGTCTTGATGCTATCCATGACACTGTTCACGAAATGGCAAGAGATGAAGCTCGTCACGGCAGAGGTCTTGAAGGACTTCTTAAGAGATACTTCTAAATAAACAAAACAAAGGGTTCGGAATTTCCGAACCCTTCTCTTTAATATAGTAAATTATACAAGCGCTTATCTATAATAGTATGTTCTCTTCAATCTGTTTATACTAATGCATTTCAAATCCTACAATGTCAAAATCTTCTTGATTCGGGTTATACGTAACAGTTGCATCATAGTTTTTTGTAAAAATATCGTCATATTCATCTGAAAATGTAATTTTTCCTGAAATTTCAAAAGTATTTTCGCTTGTTTCATCAACATTGTATGTAATATCTTTTAGGTTTGCCCTATATTCGTCTCCGATCCGCACCATAACGTAAGTTCTCAAAAATCCACACGCTTCATCTTCCAATGACATTGTTGTACCTTCGTCACCTCCACAAGCGCAAAGGATTGAAATCATTGTTAATACTAATAGCAAACTTAAAATCTTTTTCATAATAAAATTCCTTTCTACATTTATTAGCATTATTATACTACAAACGTATATTGAAGTCAATAAAAATGTAATATTTGCAAATTTTGGATATTTACAAATATTGTGCAAAATACTGTGTATCATTAAAAAGCATACTTCAAACGCCCTATTTATGCGGTAGGTCTGTGACGAAGCTCGCCACGGTCGTGGTCTTGAAGGACTTCTTAAGAGATACTTCAAATAATCGAAATTCCATTATATCAAACCAAAAGAAGCAGATTTCTCTGCTTCTTTTTTTACGTCTTCCCTCTCAGCAGGGTTGTTTTTTGCATTTTTGTGTGATATAATATGGTTCAATCAACAAATAACACGAAATCGGGAGGCAATATGAAAAAAATATTCAGCAAACAAACCATATTTAATATATTGTCCTTCGTTGTCCTCCCGTTCATTATAAACATTGCCTTGGAATCGCTTGGAAGCAAGGACTTATTACACGGTTTTGAAAAGTTGTTTGCCGACCCGTACATTTTTCTGTGCAACACATTAATCATTGCCTCTACCCTCTCGATAGGTGTGTTTTTTAAACGCTTCCGAGTATTATGGCTCAGTCTTGTAAGCTTTTGCTGGATAGCACTCGGAACGGTAAACTATTTCATACTCTGCAACAGAACCCTGCCGTTTACTGCATACGATTTGCGGTTGTTCAATTCATTACCGAACATTATAAAAAAATACTTGAGTCCGTTTTTGCTGGCAGTTGTTTGCCTGGGGCTGATTGCGGTAATTCTCGGCATATTCATAGTGTTTTTCAAGGCACTGGAATCACCGAAAAAAAAGACAAACTTCATAAAACAGGCAGCATACTTTGTATTCACAATACTGTTAACCTTCACAAACCTCAAATATGCCGTCAATGCGGGGGTTCTTGAAACACGTTTTCCCGAGCTTGCCGGCTCCTTTGTGAAAAACGGTTTTGCATATTCATTTACAGTCAGCATAATGGATAACGGAATAAACAAGGTTGACAGGTATTCTGAAAAGCTCATCACTTCAATAACGGCAGAATTTGAAGAGTCCGACGCAAAGCAAGTCAAGACACCTAACATTGTTTTTGTTCAGATGGAATCCTTCTTTGACCTTAATTCTCTTAGCAGCGTAGAGTTCAGCGAGAACCCTGTTCCGAATTTCACCAAGCTCAAAGACGAATGTCAGGGCGGACTTCTCACCGTTCCCGTCATTGGTGCAGGCACGGCAAACACAGAGTTTGAAGTAGTAACCGGAATGAGAATTTCCGATTTCGGTGCCGGCGAATATCCGTACAAAACAATACTGACGGACACCGCCTGCGAAAGCATTGCGACAAATCTTAAAAACCATGGGTATACTTCCCACTTTATACACAACTACAAAGGCTCCTTTTACGGGCGTAACAAGGTCTATTCTTATCTTGGATACGACAACTTTATTTCACTCGAATACATGTCAGGATACAAAAAGAACGGAAACGGCTGGGCAGAAGACCTTGTTCTTACCAAATACATAGAAGAATGTTTAAACTCCACGGAAGGAAGCGACCTTATTACTACCATTTCCGTTCAAGGACACGGTGGCTACAGCGGAGTTTCGGATTTTGAACGCCATGTTACTGTGACGAAATGTGAAAAAGAACATCTTCATGAAGCTTACGAGTATTATGCCAACCAAATATATGAAATGGACACTTTTATAGGAAAGCTCATAGACACGGTTTCAAGCCGCGACGAAGAAACAATCGTTGTCATTTACGGCGACCACCTGCCCTCTCTCGAAATTGAAAACGATGATTTATCAGGCAGAACCATTTATCAGACAGATTATATAATCTGGAATAACATGGGCATAGAATACTCCGAGGAAAATATTGGTTCATATCAATTGAATTCCAAAATTCTAGAATCCATAAATGTAAAAGACGGTATAATCAATGCCTGCCACCAATACTACAAAAACGACAAGCAGTATTTATACAATCTCAAAGCTTTGGAATACGACATGCTGTACGGAAAGCATTATGCTTTTGACGGCAACAATCCTTATGTCAAATCCGACATGTCCATAAACCAAAGAAAAATAACAATCTACGACATAAAACAAAAAAGCGACGACTCCGACATATACGTCATTAACGGCGAAGGCTTTACACAAGCAAGTCTCGTAAGAATTGGTTACCGTATAGTTTCCACACATTACATAGACGAAAACACTCTTGCATTCAGATGTACTCCCCGTGATTCGGAAAAGGCAATTGCTGTATGGGAAAAGGATGCAGGCTCATCCAACACGGTTATGATTGAAAGCAAATAAATAAACACGTCCAAAAAAGGGATGAGCTTCAAATGAAGCTCATCCCTTGACTATATGTCTACATCATGCATCGAGAAAATCTTGGAAGCCGGGTCCCTCAAGGATAACCCATTCCTTTCCGATTTCAGCGACAATAAAGTCCACAGTCTCCTCATAGCTGTTCTTTTTGCCGTCAATCTCGATTTCAACTTCAACCTTGTATGCCGACTTTACTTTCAGTTTTTCCATTGATTCTATGAATTCTTCAAATTCACCCTGATCCTTTTCGCTATCAAGTTCAAACGTCAAATCCTCATAGTTCTCAATGATGTTTTTTAATTCATCCTGTAAATTCCGGGTTCTTCCTTTGGAAAGCTTTGCTGTATCTTTGATTTCATATTTGAGTTCCCAGTCGCCGTAAACATCTTCAAGAGCGTTATAAAAGTCACCTATCAAAGCGTCTTCGGTATAGTCTTCCCAATCATATCTACCCTTGCCGTAACCATAGTAATCATACCCTATATCAGGTTCGTCGTTCCCGTTAGAGCTGAAGTTTGCCTTAAGAAGAATTTCGTGCAGCTTTGCAGCATCGCTGCCTTTATAATACTGACCAAATTCACCGCCGAAATACATGTTCGAAAGAAACTCGGAAACATCGTTTTCTTCATCGGCAATATAATCAAGATACGCTTCAACCTCTTCAACATACTGTTTTTTGCTGAATTTATTTCCCAACATAAGTACAACAACCACCGCCGCAGCAACCAAAACAGTCGCAAGCACACAAATAAGTACAATTATACCTGCCTTACTCTTTTTCGGCTTTGCCTCGGAAACAGGCGAAGAAACTTCGGGAGACTCGTTTGAATCGGTGCTTCCTGAAAGGATGGGGGTTCCACATTTCGGGCACTCTTTCTCATTGTCGGAAAATTGAAAACCGCAATTTCTGCAAAACATAGTTTTTCTCCTTTATACGTATTGGAATTTTAAAAAAATGATTTACATTTCCCCTTTGCCTTTTCAAAAAGCCACGAAAAAGCAAAGCTAAATGACATAAGAAATACAAAGAAAACAGGGAAACCAAGCCATGCACTAAACTTGGTAATGTCTATATTTTCCTGAACAATGTCGAGGAAAAACACATGCATCATATAAATATTGAATGAATGATACGATATTGAAGAAATCCACTTGTTGCCTTTGGGTTCCTTCATCTTCATACACAAATAGAACACCGACATTGCGGCAACGCCTATAAATACACTTCTGAAATCAGAATAGCTCTCAACGTGTGCTCTTGATTTCAGCGACGAAAACAGTGTAAGGAGATTAGTTGCCGTAACGCAAAGCACCCATACAACGGCGGGTATCCACTTTTTTATTTTGATTTCATCAATATAATGACGAATAACATACCCCATGATGAAATATCCTGCATAAACCGAACTGCCGATAAGCGGTATTTCATATGTTGCATGCATTTTCAGCATCTTGAGAACAAAGCTTACAGTCATGACAGCAATAAACAAAACCGAAAAATACTTCATGAGTTTTTTAGAATCACCGCTTACAAGCTTTTGCCAAAGCGGAATTGTAATGTATATACCGAACATTACAAACAAAAACCAAAAATGTACTCGTACCGGTGTTGCAAATATTTCCCTGAAATTATATCTCTGTCCTAAGTAGAAAAAATCCCACACTATAAACACTATTGTCCAGACAACTGTTTTTATCAGTATATTTACCGTTCTCTTGTTGTTCTTCTTATAATCCGTCGGCTGCTCCAAAATGAGAGCACCGCTTATCATAAAAAACAACGGCACACTGATACGGCAAAGTCCGTTGAACAACAATGCACATATATACGAGTCCATCGGTAGTTTTGGATATTCCCTCATATACCAGTTTGAAATATGACCGAGAACCACCATAAAGCACGAAAAGACTCTCAGATATTCCAAACGTTCATCCTTATGTGATATAACCGTTCACCTCACACAGCGTCAGTATGCTGCCGCAACAAAAAATGAACATTTTCGATTTGTTCCATCAAATTATACCGCTGTTCGTCAAAAAAGTCAATAGTTGTAAGATTTGAGTAAACTGTAATACATTGTTTCCGTAAATCAATAAAACTGTTGATATGTCCGCAAAAACATGGTATAATCATAATGTGATCTGCACTATACCCACAAACACAACCTCATTTGAAAGGCATCGTTCCGGCGATGACGGTAAAAAGCATGGCTTATTATGCTGAAATGTTAAATGTCAATGACAACACACTGACTGCTGACTTCTGGGCAGGAGAACACTACTGTCCGATTTGCAAAAGCAAGCAGCATTTTCACCTGAAACACACAACGGCACGCTTTTCGTTGCTTTTTATAGGAATCATTCCCCTTCCCCTGCCGCGAATTAATATAATAGATGACAGATACATACTTTGCGACAAGTGCGGTTTCGCAAACAAGTTGACAATTCACGAATACAGCACAATACGCAACCTGCAGCTACGGTCCATGGCATCACTTGAATTTCCAAAAGAAATCATCGAAGAGGATTTTGTTCCCAATAAAACAAAATTCGGATATGCTGTACGCAAAAGTATATTTGCCGGCATACCTCTTTTACTCGTTTTACTGTTCGGCATATTATTGATATTATCTATTTCTGAGCCATCAGGAATCCCCTCGGCAATTCTAATGCCTGTGTTAATAGCAATACCCTTTGGGCTAAAATTGATATTTGCGCTGAGATACCTTGGCTTTTGCAATGCAAAAAGAAATGCATACAAGTCTGCACAGGAATATCCGCCGCTTGCCTCGTTTGACGGCACACAGCTTCAGCAAACTGTTCAACAAATGGAAATTTTGGTTCTTCCCAAAGGCTTTGAGGAGTATTTGGAAACCACAAAATCCGTCATGCCCGAATCGGCTGTTCCGACAAACGTCGATGCTTCCTCTCAGATCTACGAAAAAAAATTATCGGAAATCGCAGAGTCGGGCCAAGAAGTGAATTTTGTTTCGGATATGCCTGCAGATTCACATGCGGAAGATTATAAGGTAAAAAAATACAACTACAAATTCTCTGCTCTTTCCTTTACCGTTCCAAAGGATTTTCCCAAGCACAAAGAGCTTCATTCCGCATGCTCTTACATGGCAGGCAAAAAGCATATGGCTTTATTGGTGTGGCAGTATCTGTTTATTGTCTTCGGTCTGTTATGCTTGATTGCCGCCATAGTCGGTTCAGCAATGGAAGCTATGTTTGGGACTATGCTTTTCTTGGCTTTTGCAGTCATGTTTAACATAATCAACAGACGTCAGATGACCAGAATAATAGAGTCGCTTTATACACTTGAAAGGACGGGAAACATACAATATCTGGGTGAAGTTATACCGGCTTATTGCAATTCCGAAAAGAAATTTGTTTTTTCCGACAGATTATTCTATGACCGTGCTTCGCGTATAGTGACGGCATATGACGACATCCGCCTTGTATATCCCAAGAACAATCCGAGAATGGAAAATGCAGAAAATTCAAACAACAACGATATAAACGTCATATACCTCTCCACGGTAGACGGCTCGGAGCATCCGTCGGAAATCAACATTTATACTTTCCTTGAGGCAACCAAGGATAAGCAGAATTATCTGGTGGGATACAGTGTCGAAAATCAACATCAATATCAATCAGACGTTTTCGATTTTCATAAAAAGCAAAACTGATTCTAACGGAGAACAAAAATAATGCGGTTAATTTATGTATGTCTGATGGTTTTCACTTATCATGTCAGCAGCCATACTGCCTTAAGTAAGCAGCGAAAAACATTCCATATTATCAAAAGCAACGGGCAGACCAAACACGGTCTGCCCTATAATTTTATTTCAATGTTACCGCATGGATAACATAATCGTCAAAACTGAAGTTTTCCACCCTGATGCTTTCTGAAAAAACATCAACACTCTTAAAATCGGTAATGCCTGTGCCGATACATTTGAAATATGCCTCTTTTATTGTCCATATTTCAAAAAAGCGGGATAGTTCCTGATATGATGCTTCCCTTTCATAGTCCCCGTCATCGGGTATTCTTCCGAACAAATACTCAAGTTCTTTATCTGTACACACCTTTTTGAAAAGTTTTGGTCTGACAGCATGGATTTTTTCCACATCTATACCGACTTTATCTGTGTGAACTGCTGCGACAACTATATTTTCCGAATGGCTGATGTTAAATTCAAGCGGAATGTTTTCCGGCTTCGGTTTTCCTTTTTGGTCTGCAACAATTACAATTTCCTCAAAAGGTATCCCCGACATATCTGACACAAGTGTCCTTGCAAGATATTCCCCCGCAAGACTTCTTTTTTTGTCATCTTCGTGCCTGAGGCGGTCAATTTTGGCTCTGCGTGTCGGATGCATTGCAGCATATGTTTTGTTATATATATCGACAGTTATATCATCTATAAAACATTTTTCGTGCTTTACCAAAACTTCTCACCTTCTTTCGACAAATATGTGTTGCATTTTAGTTATATATATGTTAAAATAACCTTAACATTATTTCTCGTAAAAATCAACAAGTTTGCGAATATATGTTTCAAGGTTTTCGTCCTTACGTGTGAACAGGCAATGTCTTGCACCTTTAATCATCACATATTCGCATCCAAGCAACTTCGCAAGCTTCTGCTGAGGCTTGACTTTTACGGAATTATCGTTCTCGGCACTTATCAAAAGAATTTGTGAATTCATTTTCTCTGTGGTTTTTTTGTTGAGAAGCTTGTATCTTACACCGAGAGTTTCATAATTCCATCTGTTCGACGAGCAGGAGTTTTGGTATCTAGGCTCATTGATTCTCATATTCAGATTGTAGAAGAATCTGGCTTCGCTTTCGTCTCCGCTGTTTTCGCTCTTTGCATTGGGTTTGAAATCAGACGAGTATTTGAGTCTTGCCTTCCAACCGTTTTTCTTGACGTCTCCTTTTATGAGAAAACGCAAAACACGACCGGGTATTTTCATGCAGACAGGATATACCAAGGGCGCCGAAAGTACTGTCTTTTCTATCTTATCTCCAGTCTGTGCAAGATACAGCGAAGCAACTGCACCCCCCATGGAATGGGAATATATATTTACAGGAATCCCCTCTGAGTTGGGTTTTACGATTTTATCCATAAAACACTGCAAATCGTATGCATAATCCTCGTACTTATCAACATGGGTAACTTGAAAATCTTCCACATCGCGGTGTGAATATCCGTGTCCGCGCTGGTCATATAAAAATATATTATACCCCATATTCATGAAATAACTGCCTATTTCATAGTATTTTTTCAAGAATTCGGTATAACCGTGAACCATAACAATGCTTGCTTTCGGGTTTTCAACAAGGAAATATTCGTAATATATTTTTGCGTTATCAAAAGACTCGAAAAAGCCCTTGTTGCAGTATGTATCCAGCTCATTTACCAAATTCTGCATATGGTTTTCATAGTTTTCTTCGTCAATGAGGCTGAGTTTTCCTGATGGTTGATACAACATTTTTTCGCTTCCTTTATTTTAATTAATGTATATTTTTAAAACAAGAGGTGATACTAGTGACATCTTCAAAAAAGAAATCTTTATTAAAGGTCTTAAAGGTCAGTATCATAATTGTTTTAGTTTTCATAACAGTTTCTATGATTGCAACGGTATTTATCTACAACGGTGTTTTTCAAACGTACCGTGAAAATACCGATAACATGTCCGTTGCCGTTTCCGCAGATGTTGCGAGTTACTCATCTCATGGCTATATGAGCGGTGAAAACAAGCTTTCAGGACATCTGTATGAAACAAATTCCGATTCAGTTATAATAATTATCCCCGGTTTTCATGCCGAAACAGATGCATTCATTCCGTATGTGGATGAATTCTGCCGTAACGGCTTTGACGTTTTCACCTTTGACTGCACAGGTCACGGTGAAAGCGGCGGCAATTCGTCGGTGGGATTTCCGCAGGTTATCAAGGACCTTGACGCGACACTTGAATATATCAGTGAAAAGTCGTCTTACAAAAACATCTATCTTTTCGGACACAGCCGCGGCGGTTATGCTGCCTGCTGTGCACTAAAAGACAACAAAAACATTTCAGCCGTTGTTTCCGTAAGCGGTGTCAACAGTGCCATGGACGGGATAATGGCATATTCAACAGACACCATAGGTCCCATTGCATACGGGAATTACCCCTTCCTGTGGATCTACCAATCCATGCTTTTCGGCACCGAGCTTTCAAGCAGAAGTGCTTCAGACTGCATACAGGATACGGATGTTCCCGTGTTAATTATTCAGGGAAAGCACGATGAACAAATTCCTTCAGACGATTTTTCAGTATATTCACACATGGAAGATGCTGATTCGTCAAACGCAAAGCTTGTTTTATATGACAATCCCGGATGTGACGGTCATACTACCATACTTTTCCCGCAAGACGGCACTGCAAATCCCGATATTACAAGCTACGCCGTTAATTTTTTCAAAAACAATATTGCCAAGGAGTAAACCCGAAAATGAAAGACGTTGTTCTCATTCCAGCCTATCAGCCTGACAAGCAATTGATTCAGGTTGTTGAAAATCTTAGTGAAAATGATCTGGGTATTCTTATTGTCGATGATGGCAGCGGTTCCGACTATGCTGATATATTCGATGCTGTCAAAGACAAAGCACAGGTTGTTCACATACCCTGCAACGGAGGAAAGGGTGCTGCACTCAAAAACGGCATGGCATCAATAAAAAGAATCTATCCCGATTGTGAATTCTTTGTGACAGCAGATGCAGACGGGCAACACAAATGTGAAGACATTCTGCGTGTTTTTAAGGAACTTCACCACGGTGCTGAATTTGTACTTACCGTAAGACAGTTCGACCGAGACATGCCCTTTCGTTCCAAATTCGGAAACAATCTTTCCAAATGGATATACACTATTCTGAACGGTCATTTTTTTGAAGACAATCAGTCTGGTCTAAGGGGTTTTTCAACAAAGCACATTGAATGGCTTTTAAAGGTCGGAGGAGACAAATACGATTATGAAATGAACATGCTTTATTATGCCGATAAGCAAGGTGTCTCCATTACCACAATACCCATAGAAGCAATTTACATAGACAACAACAGCTCATCTCATTTCAATCCCGTAAAAGATACTCTGCGAATTTACGCACGTCTTTTTTGGAGTGCACGTATAACCTTTGCGGCAATTCTGATTATTGAACAGCTGCTGCTTGCCGCAACATTCATTTACGGGTACAAGCATCTGCATATTACAATCCCGACAATAGGTTCTGTCGGCGTAGTATTTACTTTTATACTCAATCAATTTGTCGTATTCAGAGGCTTTAAATACCGAGACCACTACCGTCTTATTATCTATTCAATACTAAGGTATACTGCATATACATGGGCATTGATTATGATTTCATTTGTGGCTCCGAAAATACCCTTGATAATTGCTTTCAATCTTATAGCAATTGCAATAATGCCACTTGAGTACATTATGCATAAGCTTCTTTATCGTGCCAAGTACAAAGATATCAACAGAACAGCTTAAAAACAATAACCGGTGCGGGAAAAGCACCGGTTTAATTTTTATTCGGCGATTGCCTGTGCCACCTTTGCAGAGAATCCTCTGTCTTCAATACGAATTATCTGCCTGATGCAGGCACCGACAGTATCGGCTACCGCACAGCCGTGCATTTTGACTACCGTTTTTTTGAGCCCCAGGAAGGTTGCCCCTCCCCTTGTGTTGAAGTCAAACTTTTCCACGATGGCATTTCTGATGTTTTTACAAGCTTCACTACCGTCGGAATAACTGTCAATTATTCTGAGAGCCGCTCTTCCGCACTCCTCTGTGTTTTTAAGAAGAATGTTTCCCGTAAACCCGTCGGTAACAACAACATCAAGCTCAGTATCAGCAAGATCACTGCCCTCAACATTTCCGACAAAGTTAAGATCTAACGGTTTAATAAGCTCAAATGCAGCCTTTGTAAGGGTATTGCCTTTGCCGTCTTCACGACCGACAGACATAAGTCCTACCTTGGGATGTTCTTCACCCAAAAGACTCTGCATAAATGCATTTCCCATTAGAGCGTATCTTTTCAAATCTTCGGGGGTACATTCAACATTTGCTCCGCAGTCAACAAGACATACAAGTCCGTTCTTTCCGCAGGGAATTGCAGTAGAAAGTGCAGGAGCCATAAGTCCCTTTACAAGACCCACTCTGAAAATCGAGCCCACCATGAGTGCACCCGTATTACCGGCACTTATCATGCCCATGACATCGTCGCTCTTTGAAAGCCTGTCAAGACTCATGACCATGGATGTGTCATCCTTACCCTTGAACACGCACGTCGGCGGATCATCATTGGTGACATATTTATCGGTATGCACTATCTCAACTCTTGATTCATCGGTGCCGTATGTTTTCATCATGTCTCTGATAATTCGTTCGTCGCCCACAATGACAACATGCAAATCATCAATTTCCATGACTGCATCCAATGTACCTCGGATTATTTCGACATGACCAATATCTGCACCGTATGTATCAACAATAATTTTCTTCATACAAACCCCGTTATTCAACCGCTATATAGAAATCGTATACCTTCTGACCGCCGAAAATACATCCGGATTCCATATGGGGATAAATTTCCCCTATCCTTTCTATAAGCATGAGTGCTTCTTCTTCGGAAGCATCTTCGCCATAGAATATTGTAAGAACTTCCTTATCTTCAACATCGGATATCTTTGAAATAAGACCGAGTGCCGCCGATATTTTATCAGCCGCCGCAAAACAAATCTTTCCGTCAAGGACACCGATGTATTCCCCGCTGTCAACATGAACGCCGTCAACATCCGAGTCATGTACCGCCTGTGCAACAGAACCGGTAGCCACACTTTCAATGCCGTCCACCATACCTGCGATGATTTCGTCGATATCATCGCTCCAGGGGTTGTACATGGAAAGTGCACTGTAGCCTTGAGCCATGGATTTGGTGGAAATCACCCTGACATCTGTCTTATCATACATCTTTGCTGCAAGCTCTGCTGTCATGACAATGTTGGAGTTATTTGGAAGAACAATAATGTGTTCTGCTTCAATTTCATCAAATGCCGCAATAAACTCTTCTGCCGAAGGATTCTGAGTCTGGCCGCCGTCAATAATGGCAGTTGCCCCGATTTCGGAAAACAGCTCCTTAAAACCGTCACCCGAAGCAACGGCAACAATTGCATATTTGACTTTTTCTTTTTTCTTTGCCGGCTTTGCCTCAACACTTTCGTTGTGCTGAACCGACATGTTTTCTATTTTAAGTGTAATAAACTCACCGAACTGTCTTGCAAATCCGAGCGCCTTTTCGGGGGTAAAGGTATGAACATGAATTTTTACTACATCGTTATCTTTAACCGCAACAATTGAGTCGCCTATTGTTTCAAGATAATCAATCAAAACCTTCACATCAAACGAAGCAATATCCGTCTTTGCATTCATGAGCTGAAGAATAAATTCTGTGCAGTACCCGTATTCAAGAACGCTGTCGGGTCCGAAAGATGAGGAAACAAATCCTGTCGAGAAATTATCCGCAGGCAAATCGGCCTCAATTCGGTTGCCCTTAAGATGGGAAAGCATGCCTTCAAATATTATAACCATACCTACTCCGCCGCTGTCCACAACTCCCGCTTCCTTTAAAACGGGAAGCATGTCAGGTGTTCTGGCAAGAGTATTCTTCATTTCGGTAATGACATAGCTGAGCATTGCATCAAAATCTTCAAAGTCATCATGGGCTTCAAGCTTTTCTACAGGTTCGCGTAAGCATGTGAGCATGGTGCCTTCCGTAGGCTTTAATACGGAAGAATATGCACATTTTACACCCGATGCAAGCGCCTTACCAAAATCATTTACCGAAAGCTCAGCCTTGTTATCGGTACCATCGGAAATACCTCTGATAAACTGAGAGAGTATTACACCGGAATTACCTCGGGCAGACAAAAGAACTGCGCGGGAAAAAGTTTTCATAAACTCTGACACATCCGACACCGGGTTTTCAACACCATTTACACCGCCGCCGATGGTTCTTGACATGTTTGTACCCGTATCTCCGTCGGGAACGGGGAAAACATTGAGTGAGTTTACTTCATTTTCGTTACGGCACAGATTTCTGTAGCCGTTGGCAAACATTTCTCTTAATGTCTGTCCGTCTAAACGAGTAATCGCCATTTACTTATTTGTCGCTCCCTTCAACCGTAACTTCCTTACCAAAGCAATAAGCAGCCACGGTGCCGGGACCTACAGATGAGCCTACAATAGGGCCAATATAGCTTATTACAATTTCTTTAAAAGGTCTCAGCGCCAAAATGCGATCGCGTAAATCCTCTGCATCTTCAATACAATCGGAATGGGTGATGTACAGCCAATCCATTCCGTTTTCAGAAGCCGCATCTGCAACAAGCTGAGCAACCCTGTTCTTTGCGTTGTTCAAACCCTTTACCTTTTCAACTGCAAAGTTCTGACCCTTGGTGTCGGAAATGATAATGGGCTTTACACCGAAAAGATTGCCGAAGAATGCACTGGAAGCAGTTACTCTGCCTGCTCTCTTGAGATATTTAAGATCTGCAACGGCACCAAACTGGTTGACCTTGAGCTTGTTATTTTCAAGGTATTCGGCAATTTCTTCAATGCTCTTTCCTTCACTTCTCATTTTTGATGCACATAGGCAGAGCCATCCCTGGCCGAGAGAAGAAATAAGCGAGTCAACGCAAACAACCTTGCCGTCGGGATACTTTTCCGCAAGCTCTTTGACAACCACTCTTGCGAGATTTACAGAGCCTGAAAGAGCGGATGAACATGAAATATAAAGCACATCCATACCTTGTTCAAGATAATACGTAAACTTTTCCGTATAGGCATTTATGGGAACCTGTGTTGTAGTAATGTGCTTACCCTGACGCAAAAGATCATACAGTTCCTTTGCAGAGTGATTTTCCCAGTCGAGTGATGCGGGATATTCAGTATCGTCAATTACGTAGTTCATGGGGACATAATCAATGTCATAACTATCTCTCAAATCTTTTACAAGATCACAAGTGGAGTCTGCAATGATTGCGAATTTTTTCATATTATCTGTCTCCTATTTCATTATTTCTTTTTAAGATCTGCGATAACCTCATTCATTGCTGCCTTTTCTGCTTCAAGGCCATCGGAAATCTTGTTTCCGCAGTAATATGCAGCATATAGGCCGGGGCCGATTGAAGAACCGCATGCCATACCTATACGGTTAAGAATTACTTCCTTGGGTTTAATTTCGTCCTTGATTCTCTGAACAAGTGTATCGGCAAATTCGGGACGGTTTGAATGAGCAACAAAAACAATCTGATTCTGGGGATCGACAATTGTACGCTTGATGTATTCAACGGTAGCGTCCATTGCCGACTGCTTGCCCTTAACCTTACCGATAATTTCCGTAAGACCCTGATTCGAGAAATCACCAAGGCAGTTTACTCCGACAAGCGTGCCGAAAAATGCCTTGAGATTTGAGATTCTTCCTGTTTTTACGGTAAAGAACAAGTCGTCAAGAGGGCCCATCTGGTGAACATGATATTTGAACTCGTTGAGAAATTCTGCCGTTTCCTCGATTGTTGCACCCTCTGCACGTTTTTCACACGCCTTTACAAGCATAAATGCAATCGCCGAAGCATATCTCAATGAGTCAACACAGATAATCTTTCTTTCGGGGTACTTTTCCATAAGTTCCTTGGCAA
Source organism: Oscillospiraceae bacterium (assembly GCA_015064895.1). Taxonomy (GTDB): domain Bacteria; phylum Bacillota; class Clostridia; order Oscillospirales; family CAG-382; genus UMGS1387. The sequence goes on from SVRI01000009.1 coordinate 46,282, forward strand.
CAAGCAAGCTTGCCTGATATGCACCGGATATGCCGGAAGACAAGAGTACAAGGAGTACGTCCTTACCTTCCTTGAGGAAAGGTTCAATTATTCTTATGGAGTCGCCGCGGGACGGAAATGCCGTTTTATATAACAACTTGTTTCCTGTCATGGACTCATAGTATTCTTCGGGAGTCATTTCTTTCCAGTCGGGATCAGAATATGTCTGTCTTCCGTCGGGCGTATAAAGGATACCGGGCAAATATGCGTCTATACCGAATCGTTCTCTTAATTCGGCACTGACATCACTTGCCGAGTCTGAAATTATTGCAAAGTTTGACATAAGCCAACCTCCTCGGTTAATAAATTATTATTAATTATATCATATAATATGACATTTTTCAACATTTTTTTAAAAAAAGTAGTGCATTTATGTTTTTCTTGTGATATAATGTAGTATATTTTAGTATATGTTTATATTTTGGAGGGCAAAATGACTGTATTTTTAATAGTTCTTGCAGTGGTTCTTGTTTCATTAATAGGCGGGCTTGTTGTCATGCTTTCAAAAACAGTACCGATAGCAAACAGAGTATATCAGACACAATTGGTACGTACAACCCCTGACAAATGGGGCAGAGTATGTTCAGCACCCGACAACGAAGAACAGCTTGCAATGTGGCATGCCGGCATCGAATGGGCAAACCAAAACAAAGAATGTATGAAAGAAGTTTCAATAACCAATGACGGACTTCGTCTTTGCGGCGAATACTACGACTTCGGCTCGGATAAATGCGTCATCATATCCCCCGGCAGATGTGAATGTCTCATGTATTCCTACTATTTTGCTTCTCCCTACAAAGAGGCAGGTTTAAATGTTCTTGTTGTAGATTCCAGAGCACACGGACACAGCCAGGGTACACATTCCACAATCGGTGTAAAGGAATCGGGCGACATCAAGGCGTGGATGAAGTACATAGAAAGAGAATACGGCATTAAGGAAATCTGGATTCACGGTATATGCATAGGCAGTGCCTCTGCCCTCTTTATTGCAAGCGGCAGCGACTGTCCCGAAACCCTTAAAGGTATTGTCACCGAAGGATGCTTTACAACCTTCAGAGAAACCTTCAAGCAGCACATGGTTTATGACAAGAGGCCCTTATTCCCCGTACTTGATCTTGTTATGCTCAACATTAAAAAACACGCGGGTGTCAATGTTCTCAAGCAGTCACCCATCAAGGTGATTGACAAGGTAAATTGCAGAATGCTTTTCCTTTTTGGCAAAAAGGATGTATTTTCCCTTCCTCCAAAGAGCCAGATTCTTTTTGACAAGTGTTCCTCAAAGGACAAAAAGCTTGTCTGGTTTGACAAGGGCGGTCATTCTCATCTCAGAATCAACAATACAGAAAAGTACGACAGCGAAATCGTAAAATTCGTAACCAATGAACAGTAAATACGCATTTTTTACAATAGACGTAGAAAGCTTTTCCGACACGGAATGTGTTGCGGGATCGGGATACTGTTCGAAGGATGACATGCTTGACGGCCTGCAGACTTATATTGATGTTCTTAACAAATACAACATAAAGGCAACAATGTTCACACTAAAGGATGTGGCATCAAAATACAAGGGGCTCTTGTCAGAGTTCATATCCGGCGGGCACAAGCTTGCCCTTCACGGCAACAGACATGTTCCCATGATTGACATGCCGTTATCCCGGTTCAAAAGAGAAACGATACATGCAAAAAACGTACTTGAAGACATCTTCGGAGTAAAAGTGCGTGGCTTTCGTGCCCCGTTTTTCAGCATGGACAGAGCAAGACTGGACATTTTGCAGAGCCTCGGCTTTCTCTATGATTCGAGTCTTACCGAGTTTTCCCACGCAAGACACACGACACATGTAAATCTTGACGGATTTTCCAATCCTCAGGGCAGGATTTTTGTCAAGGACGGGTTCTATGAATTCGGTAACTCGGTGGAAAAAGTATTTGACAGCTCATTTCCCATATCCGGCGGCGGATACATGAGGCTGTCGCCCTGGTTCTTTTCCGGGTCGCTTCTCGGCAAGCATCTCAAAAGAAATGATTACTATATGTTTTATCTTCATCCCTTTGAGCTTTCAAACCACAAAATGCCCTACATAAAGAATCTCAAAATTCATGATATGATTTATCTTTACAGCGGGATTTCAGGTTACAAGACAAGGCTTGAAAGAATAATAGACAATCTTACAAAAGAAGGCTACACATTTTCTACATTTGAAGATGTTGCCGAAAAAAACATGTTTAATCAAAAAACGGAATGAGTTTGCTCATTCCGTTTTTTTTAGTTTGTTACGTATTGTTTCTCTGACACCATCGAGAAAGGACTTCTTTTCCCCAAAACAACAGCCGTAAACAAAGTGCTCACAGTTGTTATGAAGAATATGATATCCCGTCTCACCGACATGCGACATTGCTTCTGAAACAATATCATCTGCCTTTCGGTATGTTCTTTTTTCCTCTGCCGTTTCACAAATTCCCGTCTCAACAAAACCGCCGTTTGCAAAAACATCAATATCTGTAATCAGAACCCTGATTTCTTCGGGCGGTGTTGTTCCGTTATCGGGAAGTCCGAATTGTATTACAGTCTGTTCGTCAACAAAAATGCCGTAGTGGTAATAAAACTTTACCTGCGTTCTTACGATACTGCCTCTTACGGGTTGGTCCTGTGTCCAGCGCATGTCTTACAACCTGCCTTCCACTTTGGCAATTACATCCGCAACCTTATTGAGTTTTGGGAAATCTTCATTCGAAAACTGTACCGAATACTTTTCTTCAAGTATCATTGCCACATAAAGCATACCGATGGAATTGAGTCCGACATCCTTTCTGAGATCCGATTCCTCGTTAATTCCCTCAAGATTTATTTCATACGGCAAAGCTGTCTTTAACACATTCTTTAATTCATCAACCGTTATCACTGCTTTTTCCTCCAAATTCTTTTTCATAAAGGCTTCTGCACTCCATCATGCTGTCAAACACCTTCTGTGTCGCCTTTTCTATATCATTCATCGACGGCATACCGCTATCGGAAATGTGCTCGGTTACGGGATTGCCTATAACCACGCAATTTCTTTTATCGGAAGAATCCCTGTTGTGTATATACAGCGGTATGACAGGAACCTTTGCCTGCATTGCCATAAGAATTGCTCCCGACTTTATTCCCTGCATTTCGTCCTCACGGTTGATTCCGCCCTGAGGAAATATTGTGACAGTATGACCTTCCTTAAGCAGGGATATAGTTTTTCTTATGGCTTCCATATCGCATATGTTTCTGTCAATTTCAATGCATCCCATAGCTTTGAGAAGCTTACCGAAGCCCTTCTTTTTCATGACCACCTCTGCAGCAAGATAGAACATCCTGCGGTACCAGAAGGTACATCCCACAATAAGGGGGTCTGAAAAACCCGAGTGATTGGCAACTACAACCGCACCCGTGCGAAGTTTTTTCTTTGCTTCGGGAGAAAGGTATCTTCTTCGAACATTAAACCATATATACATGGGTGCACACAAGAAACGCCCCGCATCCATGGGAAAGTGTTTTATATCAAACAATTTCGGCTTATTCTGATTCACTTTTTGGACTTCCTCGCTTCCAGTATATCTTTTAACTCAAAAGTCTTTTCCTCAAGCAATTCCAAAAGCTTCTGTCTTTGCTCTTTGGTGGGATTTTCATTATCACAGTAATCTCTGAGATAAATAGGCTCGCCTATAATAAAATGTGCTCTCTTGGTAATGCCGTAATTTCCGTCGGTATACACAGGAACAATTGGAGCATCCGTTCTGAGTGCCACGGCAACAATACCGGGTTTAAACGGGAATCGGCAACCGTTTACCGGCAAACGTCCCTGTGGGAATACGCCTATTCTTCCGTTTTTGTCGAGCACTTCAAGGCTGTCTTCCACAAATCCGAAATCGCAGGTATCTCTGTTTATGTAGATGCCGCCGATTTTGAACAGAAACCAGGAAAAAAGTCTGCCTTTATTGAAAAGCACTTCAGCCATCCAGAACCTTAATGTACAAAAAGGAAACGACATTAAATAGAGTACAAAGTCCATGAGCGATGTATGATTGGACATAAGTATACAGGGCTTTGGCAAACCGCCCTTGAATGCATTCTTGTTGACATAGTGTTTTTTAGGCTTGAAAAACAGCATTGCCGGCACATATCCGGTGATTTTTACAAATGCAAGAAACAGTCTGCTTACATTACTCTTTTTTATCAAACTCTTTTTTAACATGTTTATATTTGCCTTTCTATATATTGACACATTTCATGCACTGTATATCGAAATGTGTCGGATTCTCCCGCTTTTACGGAGAAATTTTCCGCCAATGCGGAAAGAATGGAGAAATACTGCATACTTGTCGCACCAAGGTCAAGCATAATATGTGAGTGAATATCTATATCCTCCGCCGAAATGCCAAGCTCGAAAGCCACTATTTCTTTAACGCTATTCAAAAGTTCAGCACTGTATTCGGTATTGTCAACCCAAGCGTTTTTATAATTTTCAAACGGAAAGATACAGATGCTGCCGTTTTCTATTCCGCCGGAAAGGTACTTCCTGCCGACTTTCACTGCATTTGCAGGTGCAATCGGATCGGTTGTGAAATAAAATCTCGAAACTCTTGAAGTTATTGGGAGGCTGTTATTTATTTCATAAATCTTCTGTGCAAGAGCGTTCCTCTTTACATCCGACATATAGCGGCTGATTTGTACAACCATAGAAACCGTTTCCTTGTCGCAGTCTTTGAGACCAAGCACACAGTAATTTTCTGCTTCGGCAAGGACAAACTGTTTCTCAATAACATCAGGATTTATGTTTTCGCCGTTTTCTCCTATAATAACGTCGCCAAGCCTTCCGATTATGTAGTATGAACCGTCTCTGTATTCAACTTTATCACCGGTGTTGAACCATTCACCCATCGGCACCTCTTTCCCTTCGATCATAAGACGGTGGCAGACAGAGTTTCCTTTTACATGAAGAATGCCGTCGTCATCTATCTTATATTCCACCGAGGAAAAAGGCAAGCCTATAGCATTCCGGTTTGTGTTTTTCGGACCGCATCTAAGCTCTACCGACGTTATACCGATTTCGCTCATGCCGTAACCGTTGTGAAGGTTGTAACCAAGTCCGTTTATCAGTTCAAGTGCAGAATTTCTTACATAGCTTCCGCCGTTAATGCAGAACCGGATACTCTGACCAAAAAGCTCATCCGTTACTTCATGCATGATTCTCTGCGAAAGCTTAATACCAATATGCGGAAAAATATTCTGAAGCTTTGTGCAGAATTTTATGCCGTTTTCAAATTTCTTTTGCTTCTTTTCACCCTTCAAAGCAACCTTTTTTTGAACTTCTGTCTCAATCGTATGCCACAAAAGCGGCACTGCAAACACGTGAGTTACCTTATGTTTGCGACAGGTTTTGAGAATGGTATCAGAGCTGTAATCCTTCATGAAAACTACGGCAACACCGTAAAAGGAAAACCAAAAATAGACAGCAATCAGACCAAAAACGTGATAAAACGGCAAAAAAGCCAACTGCTTGATTTCACCATCATAATCACCGGCAATTTCAGGATATTTTTCGATAAACCCGTTTACATTCAGAATCTGTGCACAAAACTCTTTGCCGGAATAAAAGCAAATTACGTCTTTAAGAGAGGTTGCTGATGTGGAAAGTGCTATTTCATCTGCAAAACTGCACTTCAAATCGCCGTCTTCATTTAAATCACAAATGTCCACAAACTTTCCGTCCAGCTGTGTTTTGTTTTTGCCGACTATATATTCAATACCGAGTGTGGAAAGCATTTTTTGAGACAAAGCTTTGGGGTGACGGCAGTTGACAAGATACGGTTTGTTACCGCTTCTGAGAATTGCCCAGAAAGCAATAATCCATTCGACACAGTTTTCCATTTCCAGTGCCACGTATTCACCCTGTACACCGATTCTTTTACTAAGAGCAAAAGCAGCTCTTTCGATTCTTTGCTTTGTTTCAGCAAACGTAATCTTTTTTACTCGGAAACCATCGGTATATTCTGCCATGACACCGCGATTTTCAAACATGACATTATATATTGCTTCAAAATTTTTCGACGATGACTGTAAGGCATCGCTGTTGCATTTTAAAACATGCTTCAGTTCTTTGCGCATAATCCTAATCATCTCCATGTTTTCGCAAAGTGTGAACAACTGCACAACTAACTAGTTTATTATATCACATCTTTCCCGAAAAAGCAACAAAAAGATGTGTCTTTCGACACATCTTTCGCTACTTAAATATTATACTGGTTTTTATATGCCGTAATAACCTAAATCCATACCCAAATCGATACCTACAGCCAACATGATAATTGAAAGGAAAAGACCGACACCGCAAACAATTACACCGATAAGACCTGTAATCTTTGCCGCCTTTGTCATACCGTTACACGTACCTCTTTCGATTGCTTTCTTCGAAAGAATCATGGCTGCAATACCCGATGCAAGGGATTCAATTCCAATGCCCCATGTAACAGAGAAAAACATAGGCATAACAGAAGCGAAGGCATATATAAGTGTCAGCAACGCACCGACTGCACAGTTAATGCCGAGTGCCATGCCGATGATTGCCATAACCTTACCGCCCTTTGAAGGCTGTACTTCAGGTGTGGCATACATGGGTGCAGGTGTGGGCTGAGCATACGCAGTTCCTGTGTAAACGGGTGCTGCGGGAGCTACAGGGGTAGCAGGTGCCGCAGGAGCAGCGGGTGCCGCAGGGGCAACGGGTGCTGCAGGAGCAACGGGTGTGTTAGGCTTTAAAACTTTACCGCAGCTTTTACAAACTGCAGGTACTTCGGAGTCCTGATAGGGTGCTCCGCAATTACCGCAAAAATACATAATATCTCTCCTTATTATCCGGAAAACCTCCGGTACTTGACTAAAGTATATCACATACTTTTGCAAAAATCAACAATTATTTTGATGTTTCGCTAAAATCATCCATAATTACGTTGACTTTTAGGTAACTCTGCAAAAAACAACACATCTCATGCAGAAAACGCCAAAAAACATCTAAAAATGTTGAATAATTATACAAAAAGCTATTGATTTTTCAGAAAATATGTATTAAAATGAAAATAAAGAAAGAGTGAGGTGTAAAAGATGAAAAACACACAGCCAATCGGAGAACAAGTTTCCGGTCTTACATATACAGAAAAACAAAAGGTTTTGAAAATCGGAGATTCTGAAAAAATAGTAGGCGGAGTTATGCTCACCGTAGGTTGTCTTTGTCTTATACCCGTCTTCAGTCATGTTTTCAAGGTAGGTCCGAAAAAGCTTCGCGGTCTTTTCCCTGCCGCAACAATCACATGCGGTGCAATGGCAATACTTACTGTTTGTTATGAAATTTACAGAAGAAGAAAGTTCCCCTTCTATTCACGCAAAAAATATGCTTATCTAAAAAAACAGCAAAAAGGAAAAATCTGAGTTTTATGGTCTGTCGAATACGGCAGACCTTTTATTTTGATTTCACACAATGACCGTTGCTTTTTTTACAAAACCATGATATTATATATAACTGTAAAACATTCCGTTTATTTCATGGTTTGTTTTTTATTTTATCGGGCAGACTCTTTTATCAGGGGGTGATTTTGTGCTCAAAAGGATTATGTGTATAATTTTTTCATTGACGGTATTTTTAGCGGCAATGAGTTTTTCGGCATTTGCCGTCGGCGAAACGGATAAAAGCCACGATTACATTATACATGGCGGCGGAAAATACAAAGGTCATGCCGCCACCAACAGTCTGGATGCCCTTGAAAACGCATATGCCGCAGGCAACAGATATATTGAGCTTGATTTCAATTTCACCCATGACCTTCGTCCCGTTTGCATACATGACTGGAATTATTTATCATATTCGGGATATGACGGCAAACGCCCCACCCTCAAAGAATTTTCTCAAAACACGGTTTACAGTTCATTTAAGTCCATGACTCTTGAAGATGTTGCCGACTATATGAGAAAGCACAAAGATTTGTATATTATAACGGATGTAAAGGACTTAAACATCTACTTCATGGGAATAATCCAAAGGGAATTTCCCGACCTCAGAAACAGGTTTATCGTTCAGGTCTATTCGGAGATTGAATACAGCTTTGCAAGCCGTATGAAATTTGACAAAATCATCTTTTCCCTGTACAAGCTCGATTGGAACAGCAAGACAAACACAAACAGGCTGGTTGAATTTGCAAAAAACCACCGTCTTTACGGATACACGTTCCCATCGTCTCTTTGCGATATAGACGGATATGTTGACAAAATGCTGGAAAGCAACACAAGGCTCTTTGTTCACACGGTGAATGACAAATCCGAACAGCAAAAGTATTTCGATATGGGAATCTCGGGCGTATATACCGATAATGTAACGCATAATTGACAACGAGAATTATACGACAAAGGAGTGCTTCTATGAATTGCACGTACTGTAATGCGAAAATCCCTCCAAAAAGCAAATTCTGTAATAACTGCGGAAAAAAGGTGCAGTTGGCAAATACTCAGGTTGCCGCAAAAACAAAAAGAATTACCGGTCCGAAGGTTCTTCTTATCTGTCTTTCGGGTATTATTGCAACTCTCTTTCTGGCAATTGCCGTTATACTCGGATTAAAGTTTTATGAAAATAACGACATGTCAAAGGTAAGAGAATTCAAGGGTACATTTTCGGATAGTGAAGATTATTTGCTGATTTCTCAGGACGGATACGGCGAATTCCACAAATTTGAAGCTTACGACGAAAACGACGAACTTATAGTATATCGGGAATTCAAATATACCAAGGACGGAAAAGTGAAAGAATGGACATATTATGATTCCGAGGACAGGCCTTTTCTGAAAGTTGAATATAAATACAACAGCGACGGAACAAAAAAAGAAGCTCTGAACTATAATTTCGACAGCAACGGAAATGAAATCCCCAAATCCGTTCATACTACTTACTATATTGAAAAAGGAAAAGAGCATGAGCTGGACGACGATATCAAACAATATACCGTCATAGAGTATGATAAATACGGAAGAATGATAAAAGGTGAAAACTATAATGACGGGGAACTCATTTCAACGTGGATTGACGAGTATGACAAGCACGGTCTTGTAAAAGAAACGTCATGGAGTGAGGGAGATTCAGAAAAATCCATTTTAACATTAAAGCCTCTTGACTGATTATACATATACCTAAGGCAGCCTGTTAAACGGCTGCCTCGTTTTGTCAAAAACTGATTTTTGGATATTGACCTATATGGTGAAAAATGGTATAATTCCAATGTAAATTAATCTTCAAGGAGGACAAACAAATGCTTATTCCCGAAAAAAGAATTGCGGATTTTGAAAAACTGGGCTTCGGTCTCTTTATACACTGGGGTCTTTATTCTCAGGTTGGCAAGGGAGAATGGTACTTCTATCACGAAGAAGACCTGGAATTTTCCGAATACATGAAGTTAAAGGACACATTTACCGCAGAGGATTTCGACGCAGAAAGAATCGCAAGAGCGGCAAAAGAGGCAGGCTGTAAGTACATCACCCTTACAACCCGCCACCACGAAGGCTTCTCTCTTTACGATACATGCGGTCTCAACGATTTCGACGCACCCCACTCCCCTGCAAAGAGAGACTTAATAGGGGAATTTGTCGATGCCTGCAGAAAGTACGACCTTATCCCCTTCTTCTATCACACAACCCTCGACTGGTACAAAGAAGAATACAAGAACAACTTTGACGAATATCTTGAATACTTACGCAAGAGTGTGGAAATTCTTTGCACAAACTACGGCAAAATCGGCGGTCTCTGGTTCGACGGCAACTGGGACAAGCCCGATGCCGACTGGAAGCTTGACGAGCTTTACGGCACAATCAGAAAGCACCAGCCCGATGCCATGATTATCAACAACACAGGTCTTTCCGCAAGAGGCGAACTGGGTCATCCCGAAATCGACGCTGTTACATATGAACAGGGACGTCCCGAACCCCTTGACAGAAGCAAAATGTCAAAGTACATCACAGGCGAAATGTGCTACACCATGAACGACCACTGGGCAGTAGGCTACAACGACCTTGACTACAAGTCTACCCGCGAGCTTATCGAGTGTCTTTGCGATTGCAGAAAGGTTGGCGCAAACTTCCTTCTCAACATCGGTCCCTCGGCACAGGGCGGTATTATTCCCATTCAGGAAGAATTCTTAAAGACAATGGGCAGATGGACAGACGTTTACGGTGAAGCCATCTACAACGGCAAGCCCTACACAATCTGCGACGGTTCAAAAGACTTTATCTTAAAGAACGGCGAAGATGACAAGGTTCTCTACCTCTTTGCATACGACCTTGGCAGACTCGGAAGCGAAAACGTAGTTCTCAACGGCGGTGGCGGCGGCAAGGACAGGCAGTTCAAACTCCTTGACGGTGCAAAAGTTAAGGAACTCAAGTGGATGGACAACGGTGAGGTTCTTGAGTTCAAGCAGGACGGAAACAACCTCGAAGTTGCCTGCACAGGCTTCCCCTACGGCTGCAATTACTGTGTAAGAGTTGCAAAGGTCTTACTTTCTTGAAAGAAAGTAAGCAAAGAACTTTAAATATCGGGGTATCTAGGATAAAATTCTTATTATTCTGCCCGAAATGTTATTCCGTTTGACCGCCATTAAGGCAAGCGGTCAAACTCATTTCCAATCCTTTTTAACAGAAAGTAAGCAAAGCCCTTTTTAATTTCGGGGCATCTCAGATGAAATTCTGATTTTTCTGCCCGAAGTATTATCCCGTTTGACCGCCTTAAATCCAAGCGGTCAAACTCATTACCAGTCCTTTTTTACAGAAAGTAAGCAAAGCCCTTTTTAATTTCGGGGCATCTCGGAAAAAATTCTTGTTTTTCTGCCCGAAGTATATTCCGTCTGACCGCCTCAAATCCAAGCGGTCAGACTCATTTTCAATCATGCAAGGAGCTGTGCACCCATGGCATTTGACCCAAAATCAATGTTCCGTTTTCCAAGGGACAAAGAACCGTATGTATTTGAAAATCCGTATGTGGACGAAAACACATTTTTAAAAGCCAAGGCAAGCCCAAAAGCTTTGCCGAAATATGACGAGATCAAAGAACTTCTTCCAAAGCCCGTATGGGACGGACATGGGGATGCTCTTGACTGTTACTACAGAACATGGCAGATAGCTTTTGCAAATCTGAAAAGTGCCAGTGAAGAAACCCGCTTTGTTTCGGATTACATTGACAACGCTTTCTTCAGTTTTTCATTTATGTGGGACTCATGCTTCATGGTTATGTTCGGCAAATACGCAGGACACATTTTTGATTTTCAGAAGACACTCGACAACTTCTATTCCCACCAGCACAAAGACGGATACATAACACGTCAACTGTTTCAGTCCGATGACGGAGCACGTTTTTCAAAAGACGACCCTGCATCGACAGGACCCAACATTTTCCCTTGGGCAGAATGGGAATACTACTGCATAACAAAGGACGAAGAAAGACTCGGAAAAGTTTTTCCCGTTCTTCTTGCCTATCACAAGTGGCTGCAGTTAAACCGCACCTGGCAAAACGGTCTTTACTGGACGACGGGGCTTGCCAGCGGAATGGACAATCAGCCGAGAGTACCCGAAGGATACAGCCCTCTTTGTTCCCACGCATTTATGGCATGGCTTGATGCCTGCTGTCAGCAATATATAAGTGCCGACATTCTCATAAAAATATCCGGTGTTATAGGCAGAGAAGATGACACAGAGTGGTTAAAAGAAGAGAAAGAATTGCTTGAAAAAGCAATAAACGAAAACATGTGGGATGACAAGGATGCATTTTACTACGACATGCTTCGTGACGGAAGTCTGAACTACGTAAAGAGCGTCGGTGCGTACTGGACACTCCTTGCAGGTCTCGTTTCAAATGAAAGAGCAGACAGATTTATTTCCCATCTTGACAACGAAAAGGAATTCAAGCGTCCATTCAGAATCCCCACCCTTTCGGCAGACCATCCCGAATATCAGGAATACGGCGACTATTGGCGCGGTTCTGTCTGGGCACCGACAAATTACATGGTGCTCAAAGGCCTTGACAAGTACGGATACAACAGTCTTGCTTATGACATTGCCTGCAATTACCTTGAAAACATAGTTGAGGTTTTCAAAAAAGACGGTACACTTTACGAAAACTATTCACCCGAACACATTGAAAAAGGAAACCATTCACAAGACGAATTTGTAGGCTGGACAGGTCTTGCGCCCATCAACATAATGTTTGAGTATGTTTTCGGAATAAGACCCGATGCACAAAACAAAAAAATCACATGGCACATTAACAGACTTGAAAAACACGGCATAGAAAACTATTATTTCTGCGGAAAGTTCATTACGCTTCTATGCGACAGCCGTTCCTCTGCAAATGAAGAGCCAAACATCACGCTCACAAATTGCGACGGTATTCAGATTGAACTTATATGGAACGGAAAAAGAAAAACAATATCATAGAAAAAAGCGGCTGAAAAGCCGCTTTTTTTATTATTTTACCAGTTCAAAAGCCTTCATCCATGCTCTCTTAATAAGCTCATGGCCTGCTTCTGTAGGATGAACGCCCTCGTTTGTCCAATAGGGTTCGGGGTGTCTTTGGGTAGCCTTGTCAAACTCGCTCTGAAGGTCTACAAACACACAACCGTGTTTTTCGGCAAGACGTTTTGCGGTTTCTGCTCTCTTTTTTGTTTCGGGTCTGAAAACGTCCCATGCCGCCTCTGTAGCACGTCCCTTTGTAACGAATGCACCGAGAAGAATGATTTTAATATTGGGAAGAGCCTCTTTTATTTCCGAAAGAAGCATATCATAAATCTTTTCAAACTTTTCCGCATCAACGCCGTTCTGCATTTCAACTTCATGCCAGACATCATTGACACCGATATGTATGCTGAGAACATCCGGCTTTAAGTTTATAAAATCGGCCTTGATTCTTGCGTAAAGGTCAACAACTCTGTTGCCTGAAATTGCTCGGTTTATAAATTCATATTCTCCGGGATGTTCAAAATTCAGTTCGCCCGTAATTCTTAAAGGATATCCGTTTCCTTTAAATCCGTCATGGTCTCTGCTTCTTCCGCAGTCTGTAATGGAATCTCCCTGAAATAAAATTCTTGTCATTGTCTTTTCTCCTTTTATATATACAAATCGTGTTTTTCTTCTTGTATACCCAGCGTCCTTGCAACAAGCGAGCCGATTTTATCCGCCATTCTCATAAAGCCTATGTCATTGGGGTGACAGCCGTCAAAGGTGCAGGCTGTATAGAATTCGCCCTCAAAAAGAGTTTTGCCGTCGATGAGGTGTACGTTTTTATCTCCCTGAGCTTTTGCATATTCAAAGTTCTTTGAAATAACATCAAATCTGCGTCTTGCATCATAGGGGTCCTTGAAGCAATCGGGCTTTGACACCATAATATAGGGAATATCGGGGTGTTTTTCTCGGATTGTCTTGTACATTTCAAGATGTGTTTCTTCCAGGTACTCATATGTATGTGCATTATGGTCATAGTCGCACACAAAGCAGGACATATCAAGAGATGCCATATAGTCGCATATCGCCTTTTCGCCCTTGGCACTGCCCGAAAGACCGAGGTTTATATAGTCAAGACCGTATTTCTGAGATATAAGCGAGGTATACGCCATACCGGGACGGGAAGCAAGTCCGCCGTTGGTAATTGACGAGCCGTAGAAAACGACAGGCTTAGTATATTTATAAGCAATTCCCTTGCCGAGCTCTGCATCCTTTTCAATGCCGAGTTCGACATCTTCTATAAAGGCAAAGCAGGGGAAATTGAGTGTATAATACTGCCATTTTCTATCCCTCTGAACCATGCCTTCGCCGATTCTTGCAGAAAATTCGCCCTCATGCACACCGTAGAATGTATCTCTGTAGCCTGCGGCAAAGTATTCCTTTCCCGTCTTTTCATCGACTCTGTAAAGGTCAAAGTTCATATCCCAATGAAGCGTCATCTTTGCACGGACAACAATTATATTGGAGTTTGTCGAAAATCTCGCTCTGCCGCCTGCCGAGTATTTTGCGACAATCTTACCAAGGTCTGTCATGCCCTCTGTCACGCTGTCGGGCAGACGCTTATATTCCTCGTCCATGTTGTATATATCAAAGTTTTCTTTTGTTACCTTGTACCACTTTATGTTGCTGTAGTCTTCCATTATTTTCTCCTTGTCCGAGGTTAATTTTCACAAGCAAATGATATCACATACAAGTCTAAAAGTCAATAAACCCAAATTATTAACTTTGGGTTTTAAGATTATTTTGTTCTGCATAATAAATTAGGTTTATTATTAAATTAAGAACTAAGATATTGAGGTATAATATGAGTATACGTTCGGACAATGCCAGAATCTTGCGGCAGTTGTCTTTATACTTGAATTTAATGGCTGATGCAATAGACGGTGAAATGGTTGACTCCATTGCATTCGGATGTGACAAAGAACAGAGAGAGTACGCATATGCAACTCTCCTTGCCACATATTGCGGTTTTGACATAGTTGACTCTAAAGAGGACAAGGCGTTCTTCCGTGAAAGATTCACAAGAATGTGCCATATGCAAGAAAAAGCCGAGTTTGAAAACGACGAGTACTACAAAAACATTAAATTTCCCGACGTTACAAATGAAACATGGGAATTTAAGGTAATGTCCTTCAAGCCCTACGAGGCATTTCTTGCCAACGAATCGATTCTTGACAAAGACGGAAAGCTGTTCCCGCAAATCGGCTTTTTCGAGGAAGAATTCCCATATCCTGCAGCGCTTCAAGACGGGCGTGAATGGATGACGGTAACACCCCACGAAATACGAACCACAAAGCCTGCTGTCAGAAAGAGCTTCGGCAATGTTCTGACCTACGGACTGGGACTCGGATATTTTCCCTATATGGCACATCTTAAAGACAGTGTTACATCTGTCACAATCGTTGAAAAAGACGAGAGAGTAATTGAGCTTTTTACAAAGTACATTCTGCCCCAGTTTCCCGATAAAGACAAAATTAAAGTAATATGTGCCGATGCTTTTGAGTTTGCAGAAAAAGAAACGGCAAAAACCTTTTACGACTTCATCTTTGCCGACACCTGGCATGACCCGTCCGACGGTGTTGAGATGTATGAAAAGTTTAAAGCATGCGAAAAATACAGTCCCGATTCCGAGTATATGTACTGGATTGAGGACACCCTGAAATACTACATGAGCCTCGACAAAAACAGCGAGGAGGACACAAGCCCCGTATTCAAGGAAGGAACTTCCTTTTCAATAAAATTCATTGAAAACCAGGTGATAAAATGAGTGAACTTAAAAACAAAATCTATGATTGGATGCTTTCCCACAAGGAGGAGTTTTTATCCGACCTTGAAAGCCTCATTGCAATACCGTCCGTTGAAAGCAGAGCCGTCAACGGCAAGCCCTACGGCGAAGAATGTGCAAGAGCCCTTGATACAATGCTGGATTTATGTAAAAAACACGGTTTTGATACAAAGAATTTTGACTACCATGCGGGTACTGCAATATTCAAGGGTAAAAATGATGAAATAAAGCTCGACGTACTTTCTCATCTTGATGTGGTAGCCACAGGAACGGGATGGAACTCGGATCCTTTCAAGCTGATTGAAAAAGACGGCTTTATATACGGCAGAGGAGTTGCCGACGACAAGGGACCCGCGGTTGCTTCGCTGTATGCCTGCCTTGCACTTAAAGATTTGGGTCTTTTACCGGAAAACAGTGTAAAGCTAATTTTTGGCTGTGCAGAAGAAACAGGTTCATCCGACCTTAAGCACTATTTCAAGACAGAAAAGAGTGCCCCCAACACCTTTACACCCGATGCGGACTTTCCTGTATACAACGGTGAAAAAGGAAGATATGTTCCCAATTTCTCGATGACAACTGAATACGAAAGCGGTGCCAGGGTTACGTCCTTCCAGTGCGGAAATGCACCCAACATTGTGCCTGAAAGAGCAAGATGCACCATTTGCGGTATTGACAAAAAGCTTCTTTCGGAAAACATCTCGGCTCTTGAAAAGGAACTGGGTGTAACATACGAGCTTTGCGAAGATGAAATCATATGCTTTGGAAAGAGTGCCCATGCATCAACCCCCGACAAGGGTATAAACGCTTTAACCGCACTCATAAAGCTTATCGTTTCGCTTCCCCTCTCAGATTGCAAGTCAACACGTGCATTCCATTCTCTTGAGGGTCTTCTTCCCCACGGCGACACAAACGGCACAAACGCCGGAATATATATGGCTGAGGATGTCAGCGGAGAAATTACCGTCGCCTTCAGCATGCTTCATTTTGACGGAAGACAAATGCTGGGCGTCTGCGACATGAGGCTTCCATTCTGTGCAACCGAGGAAAACACAAAGGTTGTATTTGAAAAAGCTCTTTCAAACGAAGGCTTTACACTTTCGGGCGACATGACAAAGCCCCACTATGTAGAAAACGACAGCTTCTTTGTAAAGACACTGCTTAGATGCTACGAAGAGGTAACAGGCGAAAAGGGACAGACCCATGTAATGGGCGGCGGCACATATGTACACGACATTGACGGCGGTGTTGCATTCGGACCTGTATTTGAAAACATTGACTACAATGTAAATCTTCACGGTGCAAACGAATGTATTAAGCTTTCCGACCTGCTTCTTGCGGCAACAATTTATTCCGTGGCAATTCTGGAAGTTACAAAATAATATGAAAAATCCCGAAGCTTTGCTTCGGGATTTTGTTCTTTAATCGTAATAATCGTAATTGCTAAAGCTGATACCAACTTCACTATAATCGCTATACTCGTTGAGAGAAGCATATATGCCGCTGTCACTCCAGGAATATGAGCCGTAGGAACTGTCATAGGTATAATCGTTACCATAGTAAGAAATCAGATTGTCAATCACATTTTCTGCCTGTGAGTCGGAAATGTCATCTGTGGATACATACATTCTGTAAAGACCGTAATCCGAGAAATAAAGGCTCATGTAATCACAATTTACATAACCGGTTATGTTGTAATCTTCATCATAGTATTCATCATCCCAGTCACAAATTGTAATACAGTTGTCTTCGATATCGTATTCGCCGTCAATCACATATTCTGCTTCGTCCATGCTCATACCGAAATAGAAACGACCGTATGCCTTTTCGCCGTAGGAGCTTGCATCGGGTTCGGTATCAGGTACAACCTCAACTTCTGTTTCAGTTTCATCGCCGCTCACAACAACGTCTTCTGCATTGGGTCCGGAAGCGGGTTCTTCGGTATAGTTGTCAGCCAATTCTTCGAGAAAATCAGCCGCATCATCTTCATCACATTCATCGCCGTCAATGTCAATCATACCCTTAGCGGTAAGCTCGTCATCTTCAAGCTCCATGAAAAGATAAATGTCGCCGTCTTCCGTCTTGATACGGTATGTACATGCTGTAGCATCCTTGGAAACGTCATCTTCTTCGTCAAGATCCTCAGAATCATCCCAGCCTTCTTCGTACTTTACCTTATCGCAGCCGTCATAGCTTTCGAGAAGCTTGATGAACTCAACATCATCAAAATCTGTCCATACGGCTTCTTCGTAGATATCTTCGTCTTCGTCATCATCCTTCTTACTTCCGGAAGAAGAACCGCCCTCGCTACAGGATACTGCAACGAAAACCATGCTTGCACTCACCATAAGTGCGAGTAAAAGTCTGAATAATCTTTTCATAACCTATTCTCCTTTAATTAAATATAGGTGCATTATATCACGTTTAGCATAAAAAATCAAGAGGTAATGGCATTTTTTGACAACAATGAGTCAAAATGCCGTTTTAATTCTCAAAAAAACTCCTTTTTTTGAATTTTCGATTCATTTACAGTTCTAACCCGTCAAAGAAATAAGTCCCGACAGCTTTGCGATTATCCGTCTTGCCGAGTTTTTTCAAGTAAGTACAGACTACCTTCTTGGATATGCTTGTTCAAACATAAAAAACAAGGAAGATATTATGGCAAAACTTTCAAGAATCGAAAAAGAAATCAACGACATAAAAAGGTATATAAAACAGTAAAGACTTCATCCCTCGTGAGATGAAGTCTTTTTTTGGTTGAATTGTTAATTCATCAAAGATGACATATCCGACATTTCCCTCTGAGCCATAACAAGGCCGTAATATATACCTTCCTTTGCCATAAGCTCATCGTGAGTGCCAACCTCTGCAACTCTACCTTTATCAAGCACAACAAGTCTGTTTGCATTTCTGAGTGTGGACAGTCTGTGTGCAATGGCAATGGTTGTTCTTTCCTTTGAAAGCTCCGAAAGGGCATCCTGAATCTGCTTTTCGGTCTCGGTATCAAGGGATGCCGTTGCCTCATCGAGGATAAGAATCTTAGGATTATGAAGAAGTGCACGGGCAATGGCAATTCTCTGTTTTTCACCGCCCGAAAGGGTATTACCTCTTTCGCCTACCTTGGTGTTATATCCGTCGGGAAGTCTCATAATAAAGCTGTGACAGCCGGCAAGTTTTGACACCTTTATGACTTCTTCACGTGTCGCACCCGCCTTGGCATAGGCAATGTTCTGGTAAACAGTACCCGAAAACAAGAATGTTTCCTGAAGCACAACACCCATCTGGCTTCGAAGGGATTCCTGAGAAATATCCCTGATATCAACTCCGTCAATGGTGATATTTCCTTCGTCAACGTCATACATACGCATGATAAGATTTATAAGCGTGCTCTTACCGACCCCCGATGCACCCACAAGACCGATGAATTCTCCCTTTTTGATATGTACATCAATCTTATGCAGTACTTCCTTGCCGCTATCATATCCGAAGGAAACATTGTTTATGTCAATGTCACCGTTGATTTCAAGACTTTTGGGTTCATCGACATCCTTGACGTCTATTTCCTCATCCAGAATTTCAAAAATCTTGGTACATGAAGTCATGAAATTCATGATATTTCTCGGAATATGGGCAATCATACGCAAAGGACCGTAAATCATGGCTGCATATGCCGAGAACTGGCTCATTTCACCGAGAGTCATATCTCCGCCGAGTATTTTATTGCCTACATAGTAAAGAATTATAAACTCGCCGAAGCTCATCATGAATCTGAGAACGGGCATGATAATACTCCAGATACAGTCAGTCTTTTCCTGTAGTTCCTTTTCGTTCCGTGTTACCTTTTCATATCTCTCACCCTCGCGTTTTTCCATACCGTATGCCTTGACAACACGGATGCCCGAGAAAATATCGTGAAGGGTTGTGTTAGCCTTCGAACCCGCTTCCCATCTTTTATGGAACAGGGTACGCATGAATTTCCAAAACAGACGGAAGGATAAAACCACTATGGGTGTCGGTGCTATTATAAACAAAAACAGAAGCGGATCATATAAGAATATAAATACTCCGACAACAATCATTACTGTCAGCTGTTCAAAAACGCTCGGCAGATAGCTTACCAGAAAGTTATTTACTACGGATGTATCCGTCATAATTCTTCTCATAAGATCCCCTGCCGTTCTTTCGGAAATCTTTGAAACTGACAACCTCTGAACCTTGTTGAACAGCATGCTTCTCATATCTATAACCATTCTGCTGCTGGAGTATATCAGAAGATGGGATCTTAATCCTGCCAGAAGTCTTGAAACCAATTCGAGCACAAGCAACAGAATTATCACGAGTGAATAGACGTTTATATCTATCTTTTCGGGATTTTTGCTTGTTATGTAATCATCTACAACAATTCTGTTCAAGTACGGATTCAGCAGGTGAAAGGCACTTATTCCGAAGAACATTGCGACAGAGAAAAATACAAACCACTTATAAGGCTTAATAAATTTCCAAAGCCGCTTTATGGTCTTGCTTTTGTCCACACAGTGAAGACAAACCGAAGAACCCGGCTTATACGGGCGTCCGCATTTTGGACAGACATCCGCAGTTTCCTTTATGTCTGCAGGCATAACACCGTCCTCAAAGAAGAAATTCATCTTTCTGACAGCCTTTATCGCCTTTTTTGACAGCTTTGTATCTGCTCTGCCAAGAATATGCACGCTGTCATCCTTCTTCATTCTGCACGAAATATAAAGGCAACCGACGCCAAGCTCGGAAATAAGCTCGGATATCTCGTCTGTTTTTATTTCTTTTTCTGTTTTTTCGTCAATGACAACAATTAGCTTTTCCTTTTCAAGTATAACCTCACCGTTACAACGTCCGTGAGGCAGGATGGGGTGAAGATTAAACTTAAAGGACATAAGCCTTGCGTCATTCTGATTTGTTTTGTTTTCAGACATAAAAATCACTTTCTTACATATAAAGTTCAATCTTCTTGTGGCTCTTTTTGTCAAGCCCCATAATGCTTTCAATCACAAAACGGTTGCCGTCAACATCAAGCAGGATTGCTCTGTCGTCACCGACTCTTATTATATTTCTGAAGGTATCCTGCATGGTGAATTTAACATTTCTGCCGTCCTCACACACAACCTCCCAGTAGGAAAAACCGTATCTTTCCTTGAGAGAAGTAATTGTCTTTATTACGGGCTCGTAATACTTGCGTTTAAGTTCTGTGACAAGTATTTCCTTTTCCTCGCCCTCAAACTCGTCTATTTTGTATATAATACCTATTTCAATCTGGTCGGAATCAAGTACCGAAACATATTCCCACAAGAGCTCAAAGGGAAATGCCCTGTGAAGAAAAACTCTGTCATATACCTTTTCTTCGCCGTTTTCTTCCTTTTTAGTCATGGAAAGAAATCCGTTTTTCATACAGAAAACAGCATTGGTTTTATCGATTCTTTTCACCTCTGTGGATGTGTCAACAGGACCTCTTGCGTGAGGACCTCTGCCACCCATGGGCGGTCTTCCGTGTCCGAACATATTCTTTCCCCCTATTCTGCAATACCTGCATTTTTAAGTGCTTCAAGCTGCAGCGTATACAGCTTATTATATACGCCGTCTTCTTTGGCTAAAAGCTCTTTATGTGTGCCTTCCTCTGCAACCTTACCGTGTTCGATGACAATAAGCTTGTCAGCGTCTCTGAGGGTTGAAAGTCTGTGGGCAATCATAATTGTTGTCTTACCTTTGGTAAGCGTTGTAAGTGCATTCTGGATAAGCTTTTCTGTCTTTGTATCCATGGCAGCGGTCGCTTCATCAAGAATAAGTATCTTCGGGTCTCGAAGTATTGCCCTTGCAATAGACACTCTCTGTCTTTCGCCGCCCGAAAGGTCTTTATATCCAAATCCGATTTTTGTGTTGTATGCATCGGGAAGCTTCATAATAAACTCGTGTGCACCCGCACATTTTGCCGCCCATATTACTTCATCATATGTAGCATCGGGTCTTGCATATTTGATGTTATCAAGAATTGTACCTATAAACAGATAAGTTTCCTGGGAAACAATGGCGATGTTTTTATACAGCGATTCAAATGACAAATCCTTGACATTTATGCCGTCAATATAAACGCCGCCCTCATCGCTGTCATAAAGACGCATGATAAGGTTTGCAATGGTACTCTTACCTGCACCCGTATGTCCCACAATGCCGAGGGTGTGTCCCGCCTCGATGTCGAAGGACACGTTATCAATAACCTTTTTGTGCTTTGAATAACCGAAATCAACATTTCTGAATTCAACTCTTCCCTCCATATTTTCAAGGGTTACCGGATTTTCCTTTTCCGTGACCTCGGGTTCCGTGTCGTATATTTCAAACAGGCGCTGCAAAGCATTCGTGCAGGAGGCTGACTGGTCAATCATTTGTGCAAAGAAGAACATGGGATTGTAAATCATATTTACATAAGCCGTAAAGGTAATGAGCTTTCCGTATGTAAATCCCCCTATTCCTTTCATTACCATATAACCGCCGACACCGAGTGCAACAATGTTACCGACATACAGAATAAGTCCTATATAAGGATAGGTGTAATTATTGAAAAGACGCATTTTAAGTCCGGTATCAGCAGAGCGTTTATTATATTTGTAAAAGCGTTTTTCTTCTTCGTCTTCCTTTGAAAATGCCTTGACAACTCTTATTCCGCCGAGAACGTCCGAAAGCTGGCTGTCCATCTTGCGTACTCCCGAATAGTCCCTTGCGTGAAGCTTGCGGGACACCCCGTAGGTTTTTCGAAGCACTACAAAAAATATCGGAACCGTTACAAGCGACATTGCCGCAAGAATCGGATTCATTACAAACAAAACTACAACAAGCACCACAACCTGTACGATATTCACAAGAAAATAAGGCACACCGTCACAGAAAAAGCCGTAAATGGTGTTTGAGTCATTATTGACCTGCGTCATAAGACCGCCTGTCTGACGTGCCGTAAAAAATCCCATGGATAATCTTTCGATAGCACCGAAAATGGTGTTTTTCAGGTCGTATACAATTTTTGCCGCAATTTTTGTGGAAATATAGCCGTTAACCATATCGGCAATAATCATAAGCACCTGGGTTGCCACAACAATGCCTATGGCAACAAGAACTTCGCCGTAAAGACTACCGTTCTTTTCAAGTACCTCATCAAAGAAGAATCCCTTGGAGAAATAAGGTGTAAGTATTCCCATGCATGTCATTACAACAAGTGATACAAGAAGAATTACAAGCTCCTTTTTGTACTTTAAAAGAAATACTCCGAAGCGTGAAAAAAGCTTTCCCTTTTCCATACATCTGGGACAGATTTTTCTGTTTCTGTCGGGATATCTCATGCCGCACTTGGGACAGGCATTTTCTTTGGGGTCATCCTCTTTATCTATTTCAAAATCGGGACTTGTAATCTCGCCCTTTTTTATTCTCGAAAGATATTTACAGAAAAGACCTGCATTGCCCTTGCAAAAGTTTGTCATGGCAGTAAGGAATACCGCATCTCCCTCTGCTGTTTTTGCTACAAGGCGGGAGGATGACATAAGTTCTTCAATTCTTACATCCTCCAAATCCGACAACTTATACTCTCTGTAGTCATTTTCGACCCAGCCCCTATCAAGTCCCTTACGGGCATTTTCTTTATGCACCAGAGTTTCAAAACCCGAAAGGACATAGAGATATTCATTTGTGGCGGTAATATATGTGTCGCAGAAGTTATGCTCTGCATCCATATCGCAGTATGTAGCAATGTAGATGTTTTCTACATCTGCGCCTTTGTCCGAAAGTATGTCAAAAACATAGTTCGGTATTTTTTCAAAAGCGTACACTTACTTTTTCTTTCGCAGAAAAAGTAAGCAAAAAGAACTCGCGGAAATCACCTTTCCCACGAAAGACACCTCCTTTACATATTTCTCGAATGGAGTTTCATTTTGCCGCCGACAAGGCAGGCGTCAAAATGATTCTAAAGCAGTTTGTTTTCTTCTATAAGGTCGCCGAGCACCCTTGCCATTGAAGCAAAGCCATGGTCTGTAGGATGGATATTATCGACCAGTCCTTCATCCCCGCAGTATTTGCAAAGGTCGCGGCCGTCTATAAAGTAGACATTTTTATCGCCCCTTGCCTTTGCATTCTCATATGTTTTCTTTATAATTTCAACCCTTTTCAATTCCTCATCGTCAAGGTAAAGCTTCGGTCTTGACATCATAATAATCGGCAAATCCGGGTTGCTTTCACGGACAGTTTTGAACATTCTCTCATGTGTTGCTTCAAGAAATTCGGGGTCATCCGCGTTATAGTCATAATCATAAACAAAGATTGACATATCAAGGTTTGCAATATATTCTGCAATCTCAACCTGTGCCCTTGCTGAACCCGAAAATCCAAGGTTTATATGGTCGCAGTCAAATCTACGTGTGATATAACCCTGATAGCAGATTCCGGGGCGGGATGCACATGCACCCTGAGTAATAGATGAGCCGTAGCAGACAACGGGTTCTGTAATTCTATACTCTGTCGGCGCTTCAACTGCTGCGTTTTCGTCAAGTCCGATATAAAGCTTATCAACCTCGCTGTAAAGGGGCATATTGATTGTGACTTCCTTCATGCCGTCGTCGGCAAATTCAATAAGCCTTTCATAACCCATTGTTTTGTAGTCTTCAGGAATGAAAGTGCCTGCATATGTACCTCCGAAATACATATCAAATCCGCAGGAGCCTGTATATGCAAAGTGGGGCATCTGTCCCATATCGCCCTCGTAATATATGGCAAATCTCTTGCTGTTGGTACGAAAACGCACCCTGCCGCCTGCCGTGTTTCTTGAAAGGCTGACATGCCAGCCTCCAAGCCTATCGCCGAGTTCCTGAGGCATTCTTCTGTACTTTTCACCGTCGTAGTACACACCGTAAACCTTGAAAGGCGCGTCCTTTGAGTCATAAAACCTGAGACGGTCGGTATTAAGCGAAGTTTCAAACTCCACATTACCATTTATTCTGACTTTTGTACCCATATCGGCATCCTCCAAAGCTGTTAAAGCAATCCGTTTTCTTGGATAAAATCTCCCAGCGTCTGTGCCATGGAAGCAAAACCGAAATCCGTAGGATGACAGTTATCAACCGTGCCTTCGTTTCCGCATAGCTTGCAAAGGTCTCTGCCGTCGATAAAATATACGTTCTTGTCCCCTGCCGCCTTTGCATTTTCATAGGTTTTCTTTATAATTTCAAGGCGTTTTTCTTCGGTAGAGTCAAGATAGAATTTCGGTCTTGACATCATAATAATGGGAAGGTCAGGGTTCTTTTCCCTGATTATCCTGAACATTCTTTCATGTGTTGCCGTAAGATGCTCAATGCTCGGCGAATTATGGTCATAGTCATATACAAACAAAGACATATCAAGAGAAGCAATATATTCCGCCATTTCGTCTTCTGCTTTGGCAGAACCTGAAAAGCCGAGGTTTATGTGGTCGCAGTCAAATCTGCGTGTGATATACGGTTCATAACACGAGCCGGGACGTGACGAGCAACCGCCCTGTGTTATTGATGAGCCGTAGTAAACGACAGGCTTTTCAACTCTGTAGGGTGTAGGTGCTTCAATATGTGCATTTTCGTCAAGACCGATATAAAGTTCCTCAACAAAGCTGTAGGTCGGGAAGTTTATTGTAACTTCTTTCATTTCCGAATCGCATAAATCTATCAGCGACTCATACCCTTTGTTATTACCCATGGGCGGAACAAAGGAGCCGACATATTCTGTGCCGAAATAAAGGTCAAAGCCGCAGGAGCCGGTAAATGCAAAGTGTGGCATTTTACCCATTTCACCCTTATAATGAATGGCAATAAAGGAACTGTTTGTGCGAAAACGCACTCTGCCGCCCGCCGTATATTTTACGCCGTAGTGAATTGCATCGCTTACCGTTTTTGCAACGTCATCAGGCATACGTCTGTATCTTTCACCATCGTGAAATACACCGTAAACCCTGAAAGGTTCTTCTTTTATGTCGTAAAACTTAAGTCCGTCTTTTTTTATTTCTGTTTCAACCTTTAAGTTCTTGTCTATTTCTGATATGTCTCTCATTTCGCCGTCTCTTTTCTGTTTTTTGTTTCGGATTTATCAATGAGTTTGACCGCTTGCCTTAATGGCGGTCAAACGGAATACCACTCGGGCATTAACAACGGGTATATAATCAAAAAACGTAGTCCCGAATTCTTTTCTTTTTGCTTACTTTTTCTTTTGCGGAAAAGAAAAAGTAAGTAAGTTAATTAATCGCCTTATTTTTCCATTTGCCGAGTCTGTAGAAGAACACCGTAACAAGTGCACCGAGCACCCATGTTGTAAGAAGCGAATACTGGATACATTCCTTCATGCCGTCATTGAGAACGCCTGTAGGGGATGTAAAGTATGCAATTCCGTAAGCAAGAGGAACACGTACTCCGACTGTGGTTATAAGTGAAATCCACATGGGAGTTACTGTATCGCCTGCACCTCTCATGATACCCGAAAGACTCTGGGTTACCGCCATTGCAATATAGCCGACAGCAAGAATTTTCATAAGCTCATAGCTCATTGCAATTACTTCGGGAGCATCATTGCTGAAAAGTCCCATAATCTGTCTGCCGAAGATAAGTATTATTACAGTAAGAAGAGATGAACATCCTACTGCCATAAGCGTTCCTTGCTTTGCGCCTTTAGGAACTCTGTCATAAAGACCTGCACCTACATTCTGACCTGCGTATGTAGTAAGAGCTGTACCAAAGGAAAAGTTAGGCATCATGGCAAAGCCGTCAACACGCATGACAATTACGTTTGCCGCAACGAACATATCGCCAAAGCCGTTGGTAAGTCTCTGAACAACAAGCATTGCAGAGGAGAAAATCATTTGTGTTGCACCCGAAGGAAGTCCGAGACGGATGATTGTCTTTACATACTTTGCTTCGGGTTTTAAATACTTTAGTTTAAAATCAAAAAACTCATTCATTCTTGAAAGCTTCCAAAGGCAAAGTGCTGAGGACACAAGCTGTGCAATTACAGTTGCAAGTGCAACGCCTCCAACACCCATGTGCTTTACAAGAACAATATCAAGACCTATATTTATAACCGTCGCAACAAGAAGATAGATAAGTGCCGACATAGAGTCGCCGAGCCCTCTTATGATACCGCTGAGAATGTTATAAAAAGCCATACCCGCACAACCTACAATGGATATAAACAAATAGTTATAGCACCAGCCTTTTGTGGAATCAGGTGTTTTCAACACATCAAGTATAGGTTTTATTAACGGTGTCATAACAACTATGAGGAAAACACAGCTTATAAGAGTTACGGTTATGCAGTTGCCGATTGTTTTTGATAAGTCCTCTCTCTTTTTCGCACCGAAATACTGAGAAACCATGATGCTTGCACCTGCCGAAATGCCAATAAAGAGTACAAGCAGCATATTGAGTATGGGCATTGCACTTCCGATTGCCGAAAGACCTGTCACTCCTATGCCCTCTGTGTTGCCGACAACTATACTGTCGACCGTACTGTACAGCTGCTGTGCAATATTACCTATGAGCATTGGAACGGTGAAAATTGCAATGCTTTTCCAAGGAGAGCCGACTGTCATGTCGGTAGGCTTGTTAAATGTGTCAAGAAAATTCTTAAATTTGCTGTTTGATTTTGCCACCCTTAATACCTCTATTTTTTCTCAGATTTATACAAATAACATTTTACCACAAAATGTGCGTTATTTCTTTATCATATTATTAATATTGCAAAAACAAAACCCCGACTTACATCGGGGTTTTCAGAGTTAATCAACGCTTTTATCAATATGCTCGTTATTTGTCTTGGAATATACGATTCTCTGGCTTGTGTAAAGCCCAAAGTAGCCCGAAAGCATGTAACTGATTCCGCATGAAATGGCAAAAAGAAGCAGTCCCTTTGTACCAAATACCTCTACCGACAGTAAAAGCGATGCCAAAGGACAATTTACAACACCGCAGAAAAGAGCAACAAAGCCTATCGCCGCACCGACAGCAGGATCCATTCCGATAAAGGGTGCAAAAACACATCCAAAAGTAGAACCTACAAAAAATGCAGGTACAATTTCCCCGCCCTTAAAGCCTGCTGCAAGAGACAGAGCCGTAAACAGAAGTTTCAGTGCAAAGGCAAAGGGTTGCGCCTGTCCCGTCATTGCTCTTTCAACAACAAACATGCCTGCGCCGTTATAATCATATGTGCCGACAAGAAATGTAAGTGCCACAACAATAAGGCTGCATGAGACGGCTCTGAAATAGCCGCCGGGAGAAAATTTTCTTGCAAAATATGACGTTTTTTCAATCACAAAACAGAATAATATACTTAATAAAGCAAGAAGAACCGATAAAAGTACCGTTTTTGCGACAAGAGATACCGTTATGTTTTCAAAATTTATGCCGTCAAATCTCACGGGAGATATTCCGAAAAATCGCGATATTCCGTATGAAACAATTGCCGAAACAAAACAAGGCAGAAGTGCCGTATAGTAAAGCATGCCGACGCTTGCAACCTCCAGCGAAAACACCGCCGCCGTTATGGGGGTCCCGAAAAGAGCACTGAAGACACCCGACATGCCCGCCATTACAATAATCTGCATATTGTTGTCTTTTATTCGGAAAAGTCTTCCCAAATTATAGCCCACACTTCCGCCAAGCTGAAGTGCCGCACCCTCTCTGCCTGCCGAGCCTCCGAAAAACTGGGTTATTACCGTTCCCAAAAAAATAAGAGGTATCATGATGACGGGTATTTTATTGTTTTCTCTTAACGATCTTATAACAAGGTTTGTATCAAGATGTACATCGGATTTAAAAATGTGATAAAACCAACGTATCACAACAGCCGCAACCGGAAGAAGCAGCACAAGCCATGTGTTATGAGATCGGAAATCCGTCGCTGCATCTATGCAAAAATGGAATAAGCTTCCCAAAACACCTCCGATACCGCCGACCAGAAGTGAAATTGCCACCCACTTCGAAAAATAAAGTGCGTATTCAAAAAGATTCTTTATTCTTTTAACAAACAACTTATATTTCACCTTGTTTCATGCAAGAATCCGAACACATAAGCGTTCGGATTCTTAAGATTATTTCTGGTTCTTTGCTTCCTCAAGCTTTGTCTTACGTCTATTCTTGACCTCATGGGACATAGGCTTTATGTCTCCTGCCTTAGTGAGTGCCCATCTTGTAAGCATAGGACCGAAGAGTTCATAAACAAGCACTGCAAAGAGCGTAATGTTTCTGATAAGAATTCCTGCCTCACCAAACTCCGCACTTGCTATTGTACACATGCCGAGGGCAACACCTGCCTGCGGGAAAAGTGTAATACCGAGGTATTTACAAATGTTAGATTCACATCCTGTTGCCTTTGCACTCATGAGTGTGCCGAAATACTTACCGAAGCAACGGAACAGAATATAAACAAGACCAATTACAACTACCGCCCCGCTTGTAAATACAGACAGTTCAAGCTCTGCACCGCTTATTACAAAGAAGAGTGCAAACAAAGGGCTTGTCCACTTATCCGTCTTTTCCATAAGGTCATGGGAAAGAGGACAGATATTACAGAACACGGTTCCGAGCATCATACATACAAGCAGAGATGAGAAACCAACATGCACATGTCCGATATCGAATTTTATCTGCGAAAGTGAAACTGTAAGGAACACGAAGGCGATTGTCATATTAAGACGGTTTGTATTGGAGTTGAAGAGCTTTTCAAGCTGTGTAAGAAGCCATCCCATAATCGCACCGAGTATAAGAGATGCAACTATTTCAACAAGGGGATTTACAATAATTGAGATGGGGTCTATTTCGCCTGTGCCGAGTGTCTTGGCAATACCGAAGGATACCGCAAATACAATAAGACCCACAGCATCGTCAAGGGCAACGATGGGAAGAAGCAGGTCTGTAAGAGGACCCTTTGCCTTATACTGACGAACTACCATAAGAGTTGCAGCAGGTGCTGTTGCAGTTGCAATTGCACCAAGTGTTATCGCCTGAGCAACGCTTATCTGCTCGGGCATAAGAAGATGAAGTCCGAAAAGTGCAAGGTCAACAAAAAGTGTTGCCACAATTGCCTGGAAAACACCGATTACAGTTGCTTTTTTACCGATAACCTTCAGATCTTCCACACGAAACTCATTACCGATTGAGAAAGCAATAAAGCCGAGTGCCACTTTGGATATAAGACCTAAAAGCTCAACCTCTTGCATAGATCCGAAGCCAAGACCTCCGACACCGAGCTGACCGAGACAATACGGGCCGACAAGTACACCGGCTATAAGATATGCCGTAACCGACGGAAGCTTTAACGGTTTAAATGCTCTTGTCATCAAAAGACCACCGAGAAGTGCGATGGATACTGAAAGCAAAATGTTCATGATTATACTTCTTTCTGAATATTTTTTTAACACAAAAAATCAAGGACAGGAGTCCTTAGATTGTAGGCGGAAGTGTGCCGATATTCGGGAAATTGCGGTTTATGTCAAACAGCACAAACCTATACTATTAAACTACAATTTAATGAACAAAAAGACGTGTATTTGAAACGTTTATGTGAACAAAAAAATCATTTTTTCAGACAAAAAGCACTTGCATGAAGCAAGTGCTTTTATTGTTATTTTCGTCTTAAAACCATGCCGGCTCTTTTACCGGTATGTTTTCCTTTTTGGATTACGGGCGTGCCGTTGACAATTACATAGTCAAATCCCGAACAATACTTACAGGGGTCGGTAAAGGTTGCGTTTATTTTCAGATTTTCAAGGTCAAATATATTGATATCAGCAAAATAGCCTTCTTTAATCTGTCCCCTCTTTTCGAGTCTGTAGTGGTCGGCAACTCTCTTTGTTGCCTTATTTACAGCCTTTTCGATGGAAATAACGCCCAGCTCCTTTACATATCTTGTAAAGAAGTACATATATCCCATATAGTCGGACATATTGCCTGTTCTGGCATCGCCCTCCTCTACGGTGGTGTAGCTGTCGCTCATCCAGAGGTAGATATCGTCGTTGACTACCGTATCTATCATGGTCTGCTCGTCAAACATTACGCCAACCATTTCGATTGCTCTTACCTGTTCGATGGTTTCTGTTTTCATAAACACGTCAAGGAAGGCATCGCAAGGCTCTCTGTTCCATTCTTTGCAGAGTTCCTCAAAGGACATTGCCGTAACTTCGGGCATATGGGGTGCAATAATACGAAGAAGTCTGTTCCATTGACCGAAATCGAGAAAACGCCAATATCTGTTCATATCGGCTTTGACTTTTTTTCTGCCCTCATCATCTGCAAGAATCTTTCTTGCCTCGTCCCAACCGTTCTCATACAGCCATGGCGGAAGCATTGCCTGAGCACAGCCTGTTCCGTAGGTGGTGGAAAGCATATCAGTGAAGACGTCAAGTCCCTCGTCGGCTCTTGCATCCTTTAGCTTATTCATGCACTTGTCGAGGTAGTCATTTGGTATGCCGTTATCATATTTTACGTTGAGGTGGGAAATCATACCCCTCATTTTTGTTTTACGTATTACGTTAAGGAACTCCTCAACCGCTTCGAGTATATATGTCCCTTCATCACGCATATGGGTGGTATATATGCCGTCATATTCGGCTGCAACCATGGCGAGCTTTTCAACTTCTTCGGGGCGTGATAAAATACCCGGGTCAAATTCAAGGCCTGTTGAAAAGCCTATGTATCCTGCTTGCATGGCTTCTCTTATAAAGCCTTCCATGACAGCAAACTGCTCGTCGGTGTAGTCGGTGGTGTTAAGTCCTGCAATAACACGAAGGTCGTTATGTCCTATCAGCCATGCCGTATTTACGGACGAGCCCATCTTTTCCATTTTATCAAGGGTGTTCTTAAATGCCCCCTTGGGTACGGGTACATCCTTATTTGCAAAGTCATACACACACTCAATTCCGTCGCCCATCTTATCAAAGGGGACTGTAATTGTATGACGCATGGAAAAGCCGCAGTTTCCGACAATCTCGGTTGTAACGCCCTGACGTACCGAGCTTTGTGCCTCGGGGTTTATCCATATGCTTGAATCGGAATGGGAATGGGTGTCTATAAAGCCCGGGGTAACATATTTGCCGTCGGCGTTTATTTCTTTTTTTGCTGTCATCCCCTCAGCATTTCCGATAAAGGAAATCTTGCCGTCAAGTATTGCAATGTCGGCTTTATATGGTTCATTTCCGCTGCCGTCAACAATCATGCCGTTTTTGATAATTA
This sequence comes from Oscillospiraceae bacterium, assembly GCA_015064895.1. Classification (GTDB taxonomy): domain Bacteria; phylum Bacillota; class Clostridia; order Oscillospirales; family CAG-382; genus UMGS1387. Next base: position 77,897 of record SVRI01000009.1, read on the forward strand.
TATCCTGCAGATTATCTACGCTTTTGAAAAACACCTTGCCGTCAAGTTCTCCGTTTGCCATCATTTTAATGATTCCCGCAACACCGGCAATTCCGTCGCCCATCTGATGGGATTCTGCAAGACCGGTTTTACACCAGACCGCAAAGTGCTCACAATTATTAAAGGGGAAATTATATTTTGTTTCGCCTATTCTTGATCTTGCTCTTTCAAGCGTTTCCTTGGGTGAATACAGTTTATAGCCTTCCATTTTCATCAGGTTTCTGACTGTATCCTTCATACTTCCGTATACAATAGAACCCGAAATCTGACGTACTATACCGGCATCTGCATCCTCTTCGGGAAAATCAAGAACATAAAACTCATTTTGTCCTTCAAGAAATTCACTCATGGGTGCTTCGTGTATGGATACATTTCCCGCAAAATCATCTCCGTCACCCGAATAATGTATAACACGGTCATTACCTGCATAAATGCCGAAATGCTCGTACAATCCGCCCTTTCTGATAATGCACAGCACATCGCCTTCACACAGAGTATGGTCATGACCATACATTTTGGTTCTTACGGCATGAGGCTTTGACGGATTGATTTTTTCGCCCTTTTCTTTTATGTCCACTATCATTTTTTCGCCCAAGGCACCAATTCCGTTATCAAGAATATCCTGAGAAACGGAAAGAGCCCCTCTGACAAATTTCTTTAAATCACTCATAATAACCTCTGTAAACATCCGACGCCGTATTGGTAAAAGAGCTTTGGCTCTTTATTCTTTATCTTTTACGGCGTTTACATATTTATTGCTTATTGTTTTTTCTTTGACTCAAGGGTATTTTCCTGATTTCTGTAAATAACGAGCTTTGAAAACAAAAACTCGAGTGCAAAATTTGAAATCATAGTTACTGCAAGCACAATATATTCGTTTATACCCGACCCTTCTGCCACATGTCCGAGATAGGTTGATACGGGTGTGAAAACAATATAAAAGCCTATAAGCTTCATCATTGCAACAGGGACATTTGCTGCCGATTTAAAGGTGAAACGTCTGTTGAATGTGAAATTCCAGATTATCGATAAAAGAAGTGATATAAGATATGCCGGCCAGTACTTCATGTGAAGTTTTTCATTCATAAGTGCAAACGATGCTGCCTGAATAACACCTGCCGATATGGAAAACAGTGTAAATTTCAACACCTGTATAAATGATTGTTTTTTCATTCTTTCATCTCCATTCGTCTGTGAGCACTTCAAGATTTGTTCCATAGAATATATCTTCTTTACCACTCATCATTTTGCAAAATTCTTCAAATATTTCCCATCTTTCGGGATAGATGTCAAACTCATATGCGTGTCCCCAGATATAGAACACCTTTGGTGTATCTGTTTTAAGCTCCAAAAATTCCTTGCCGAGACGAAGCATCTCATTCCACTCGGCGTGGTGGTGTACCGTGCCCTTATACTGATAAAGGTCGGGGTACAAGTCAAAGGACTTTGTTGTGTCAATTGTTCTTGCGTATTTTATTGGGGTGTTATTCTTTATGATGTCTGCCACCCTGTCATTACAGTTGACGCCGCCGCAGGGGTATGCCATGCCAAGGACCTCGTAACCGCAAAGCTCTGACAGATTCAGCCTGTCCTGTTCAACCTGACGAATTACCTCTTTATCGTCTTCAATGCCCGTGAGATTGGGGTGTGTCAGGGTATGCACCGCAACCTCGTGACCGTCATATATGTACTTTACATCCTCGGATTTATTCTTTGTGTGGTTGACATTCACACCGTCTCTCACAAGTGCACCGTCAAGACCCAGAAGTTCGGAATTTATATTAAAAGTAGCTTTCAAGTTATATTTATTGAATATTTCAATAAGGCGTCTGTCCTGCAGTACCCCGTCATCGTAGCTGAAAGTTAAGGCTTTTAGTTTCATGCTTTTTTCTCCCTTTCCGCAAAAATCTTCAAATATATTCTACCACACTAAAACAAAAATTGCAACAAAAAAACAGCTCCCCGATAAGGGGAGCTAAAGCATTAATACCAGCCTCTTGTGTTATAAAATGTGCTTTCTTCCATCAGTGTATATGTGTCATACCAGTAATCCCAGAATTTAGGACCGCTTACATCTTCACTGATTCGCATTGTTTCGTATAAACTACTCTTGGTAACGGTTACTCTGAATTCATTTGCAGGGCTTTCTCGTTTTTCATCCTTGATTACAAACTGAATTTCATTGTAAGCACCGCTGTCAAAGCTACAAAGGTTATAAAGTCTTTCTACTTCACTAAGGAAATTGGCAGGAAGATTATCATTAATGGGCAAATCAAGAGTGATAACCAGCATGTTTCTCTTATCTACGAGCTTATCGGCACCGTAACATTCATTTGCAAGAATGCTGAAGATTCTTTCGTCCTCAGCAGAAAGAGAGGAATACTTCCAGTCAAGTTCTCCAAGGGAAATCGCCTCGTTTTCGCCTGATCCGTAAACACGGAAGCTAAGGGTTCCGTCAGCTGCCATATATGAGTCACCACAAATAGTACATACAAGCTGCAAAACATTGAGTTCGTCTTCACCTGCTACAGGATTATCAAAGCAAAGGAAATCCTTGAAGTCTATCTGAGAATAATCGTCATCTATATTTACTATATCACCAATACTTGCACTTGCAATTGTAACATCGTTAACAACGAGGTATATTTTTGTATTATCATCACAGCTGTTCTCTTCCATGAGCTCTTCCTTTGTGTACCAAGCTTCAAAACGAAGTCCGTAAGAACCGTCATCATATTCAACAAGTTCAGCGTCAGAGTATACACCGAAAAGGTCACTGAAGGAAGAACGTACCGACACTTCTTTGTCGGAGAAAATAAGTCTGCAAAAATCGGGGGCAAACTCTTCGGAAGCAAGTCTCAGGCAGTATGTTTTATCATCAAAGCCGGAGGTACCGAACATATAATCAATTCCGAGTGTATCCATTCTGTTTTTGATTATGTCTTCAAATTCAGAAAAGTCAACTTCGGAAAGATATGAGCGTGTGAAATCATCGGGTGTCCATTCAATCAAAAGATTGCCGTCAGTCATTGAAGTCACCTGATTACGACCCATTCTTCTGCCGCTTGTTTCCCAAATAGGTTCGTCCTGGATATCCATAACAACACCGAAATCCTTCTGTTCCTGCTCAAGAATCTTTTGCATAATCTGAGCATTCTTTTCAGACGATGCACCGGGGCTTATAAGATAAGCCGAAGACATAGTTCTATCATCTACAAAAAGCACACTTGCAAAAAAGTTATTTGCATCATATGTGTTTTCTTCAAGATAGTCGTGCATAATTGTGAGCTTGGGGTTGGTATAACTTTCAAGCATTTCACCAAAGTTTTGCTGTGCGTTGGATGAAAAATCAACTTCAAGTGCATATATAGTATCGCCGTCAATAGCTTCAAGCTGATCGTACTTTTCTTCCATCATCTCGCTGCCAAAGGTGCTTAATATATCACTCTTATCAAGTTTAACAACCTCAACGGCAGAAATCTCCGCCTTTGTGGGAGAATAATAGGATATGTACTCTTCAACACCAAAACCAACATTTCCACGGCTGATAAGAAGCTCGGCTGTATGTGCTTTTTCGGCAGGACTTGCACCGAGAAGTGCCTTTTCAACAGTAAGTGTTATCTTGGAATTATCATATTCGAGTTTGTAGTTAGAACCGAGAATGGCAGCTCTTTCTTCAATCATAGCAGCAAAAGACTCAAGATCTCTTTTTGCAACGGTACGGTCGGGATAAAGCTCTATAACCGAGATTTCCGATTCAGCAAGCTCTTCGAGTGTACGAGCAGGAGCGACTTCGGGTACTTCCTCAGGAATTTCCTCTTCAACATTCTCTTCGTTATCTTCCTTGTCCTTCTTGTCCTTCTTGTCTTTATTATCTTTTTCTTCTACAACTGCATTTTCGTTTAAGTTGTCTGAAATCATTTTAAATGCCAAGAAGCCGCCGGCACCAAGAATTGCAACGGCAAGTACAATTATAGCAATGATAAGTCCCTTGTTAGACTTTGATTTTGCCTTTACGGGTGCAGGTGTTGGTACAGGTGCCGCAACGGGCTCCTGATCCTGACGGGGATATTGGGTTTGTTGATTGTTTTGAACCTGATTGGGGTATTGAGTCTGTTGATTGTTCTGACTCTGCTGATTATTTTGGTTTTGCTGGTAGTTCTGTCCAGACTGATTATTCTGATCCATTTGCAACCTCCATTGATAAAATTTCTGGTACAATTATAAGATATTTTAAGACAAATGTCAACAATTATTAACAAATTACGAGATAAAAAAGAGACCTTTCGGTCTCTTAGGCAGCAATTCAAAGATAACTTTTAATGTCATGAGCCAGTTTTTCTTCTAAATTTACAAGTTTCTTGGCAACATCCTTGGATTTTTCATCTGCAGCGGCGTATTTATTAAGGTATTTATTAAGAGACTTTACACCCATGTTACAACCGTCTGTCATAAGGTCAGCAATGGTAGCATCAGAATCATTAACGGCAAGCATGACATTTGTCTTTATCCAAGACATACCCTTGGCAATAGGCGCGGGATCTTTACCGTCATCATCGTATCTGTTAAGACTTTGATGAATTTCCGTATCAAGCTTGCGGTGTTCATCTTTACTCTGTGACAGCAAGGATTTAAGCTCTTTACTACTGACATAATCCAAAACATCATCAATGGAGGAAATTCCCATTTTGACGCCCGCATCGCATTCACGTAAAAGTTTTATTGTGTCCTGTTCAATCATATTATCATTCCTTTCGTCGGGATAATTATAGTTTGCCACAAGAAATAAGATAAATACAAAAATCAAGACAAAATAAAGACAAACACAAAAAAGATTAAAATATATGTCCGCAAAGAGGGAATCAGATGAAAAAAAGACTATTCCGAAGAATAGTCTTTTTTGGCTCCCCCTGCTGGGCTCGAACCAGCGACATCATGATTAACAGTCATGCGCTCTACCGACTGAGCTAAGGAGGAATATAAAGCAGAATGGGTGCACATGGGTCT
>SVRI01000033.1 GCA_015064895.1 Oscillospiraceae bacterium
CGGAAAGAAGACCTGTATTTGTATCTATAATTGCAGGATATGTATCCTTTGTGGAAACATTGAGTGTAACGATTGAACCGTCCTTCCAAGCCTTCATTGTTACAATGTTACCGCTTACTGTAGGAGCAGTATCATTTGTAGGAATAATGAGGCTTGACTTGATGGAAGAAGAACTGCTCATTACATTATTGAGTGCCGCAACGATTTCACTGCTGTTATACTCAGCATTTGCATTGAGGTATTCAGCATAAGCAGTACTGCATTCATTGTAGTATGCTATAACTTCGTCAGAAGCACCCTCGGAGTTAGCAGCCGCTTCGAGTACATCAAGGAAGTTGATTTCAAAGGGTTCGCCGTATGCATACGCATTACCAATCTTTGCAAAAGGTCTAACGATGAAGGGACTCTTGTAGTTCTTTACGGGAATATTGTAAAGAACTGCTGCGAAAGACTTAAGTAAATCGCTTTCATTTTCGAAGAAATTAACTTCATGTTCGCCGTTTCTCTTGATATAACCAACCTTGATAAAGCTAGAGTTGGGATCATAGAGATTCATCTTGAGTTCATACCAGCTTCTAGAACCGTCTGTTCCAGACTTGTTCCACTTTGCGGAAGATGTAAACATCCAACCGAATTCCGTAGAAGGTGTTGCAGTTGTAGTTGTAATTTCACCGATAACTCTTACACCGTTTCTTGAAATACCGTCTGCAAACTTCTTAGCATCTTCTTCCGGATCAACAACTCTTGCAGAAGTTCTGTCTTCTAATGAAACAGGAGCTGAGAAGTTCTTACTTACATCAGTTGTATGAATGAATCTGATAAAGTCGATATCAATTGCCGAGCCGTCGGGCATACCGTCATTGGGGTCAATTCTGAATCTGTAAACATTGTTTGAATCGATTTCAAGTTCGGAAGCAGGAATAAATACTGTAAACCAGTTTTCTCTGTATGCACTGCCTTCGGCAACAGAAACTGTTTTACTTATATATACATTAGGACTACCGAAGCTTGCACCTGCTGTTGTTGTGTAATAGTAGAAAGGTGCATAAACACTTGCAGGTTTCAATGTATATGCTTCTGCAGTATCAGCTCTCCAATAAGCTTGATTGGAAGCAGGCATACCTCTGTATCTCATTCTGACAACAACATAGTCTGCGTCGCCTGCAGGAAGATATGTTGCATCAACTGTAGCATCATAGAGAGTATTGATTTCAATATAGGAGTCCCAAACAAGTGCTGTGTATCCGTTTTCAGCAGCCTGAGCCTTTGCATAACCGGATGCATCATACTTCATTGTGAGATATCCTTCTTCTTCGTTCCAAACGAGTGAATCAATTGCCTGACCTGCAGCCGCATTACCGCTTGCATCCATTGCATCGGCGCGGTATGCAGAGTTCTTACCTGCATTGAGGTTAGATTCTTTGCCATTTCCTACAACGCCTTCGCCCTTGTGGTCAAACTCAACGCTGTAGAAGTCGTTTGTATAGTAATCGTTCCAAAGTGCGTAGACTGTAACTTCACCACTGTCGGAAGCTGCAATTACATCGGAAGAATTAAGCTTTGTACCACCTGCTGTATATGAAAGACCTGCAAAAATCTTATCGCCGTGGTCGATAAACTTTTCTTCAATATCAGAAACCTTAATGGAGGAACCTGCAGGAATCTGAATTGTCATATTGCTGAGCTTTTTGTTATCGCCCATATCAACAGTAAGAACAGTATCTATAGACCAATTGGAGTAAAGAATCTGAGGAACAGCACTTCTGTTTTCGTAGAGAAGATCACCGCCTTCGGTTGCAGAAAGACCTACAAACTTACCGTTATCAATTGTAGGAAGAAGAGCAGCAAGTTCTTCGCTTGTCATACCGCATGTGGGATATTCTTCAATGATTGTGTTTTCTTCGCCGATAGCACTGTTATCGATAATCACGGGCACAGTCTTGGGAACATACCAGAGGGTAATGTTATCCATACAGATTGTGTCGCCTGTCTTTGTACCGCTTGTGTTGTGCCACTTTACGATTGTAATATCGGATGTTGAGTCAATACGACCGTCTGCATCGTTATCCTTAGAGCCGATTTCCTTATCGTAATAAAGAACAGCCTTTTCCCAATCGCCGTTATCAATAAACATGAAGTTATCTGCAGGGTCTTCAACCAAATCCTTCATATTAATTCTGAAGGTGTGAGGAACAGCTGCGCTTGTGCCGTTAATCAAATCATAAGTAACAATGAAGTAACCGTCATCCTGAACGAAAGGCATCTGACTGTCATTGACAACATACATATAAGGACCTGTTCCGTCGGCAGTAGAGGTATACTTAATGTAATTACCTGTACCGTCTGCCTCTGCAACAAGTTCAGTTGTTGCATTACCGAATTTTAATTTTGTATTACCTTCATAGCTTGCACCGAAGAAACTATGACTGAATTCTGCACCAAGGTCGCTTACTACTGTACCGCTGGTTACAGAACCTGCAGCAGCTTTGTCAAAGTTGATTTCCCAAACCTTTGTGCCGTATTCACTGACATCGATTTCAGGAAGCTTGTCGTTATCACCTACAAGACGGATATAGTCAACGTCAATCTGTGTGCCTGAGGGCATGGGATACGGGAAGTCGAATCTGATAAAGCCGACACCGTTATCGTAGAGGTTTATATTACCGCTTGTTGTAGGAATATCAAGAGTAAACCATCTGCCGTCTACAATACCTTCGGGGAAGAATGTATTATAGTCGTAAGAATATGACTTGAGGTTTGTTCCCCACTTATTGCCGGGTGCACCCCAGTGGATAAATGTAGAAACAGGGTTTGCAGGATCAAAAGTTTTTGTATTGCCGTTAGAAACCGTAAGAGACTGTGACTCAGTACCTGTGCCTCTGAATCTGATTCTTGCCCTTACGTTTGTTACAACGCCTGCAGGAACATACTTGGAAGGATTATAGAAGGAGCTTGTTGAAAGGGGCAGATAAATCTGTGAGTCCCAAACACCTGTATAGCCTTCTGTTGCAGTAAGACCTATTGTGAGATAACCGTCCTGTATCGTAACGGTCTTATCAGCAGCAGTTGTCTGAATGTGGTTACTGTAGGGAAGAACACCGTCATTGAATTCGTAGCCGAAGTTTTCGAGGAATTCATAGTCTTCCCAGACAGCATAGAGAGTTGTGTCTTCACCTGTTGTACAGATGAATTCGGATTCAGCGAGAATCGCGCCGCCTGCAGTTCTTGAAAGACCGAGAAGGTTCTTGTCGCCTACGTCAACTCTGAGCTTTGCGAGAACATCGCCTGCTGTTGTAGAAGGATAAGCATCCATTGTAATTACTGTTGCAGATGTATTTTCACCGTTATCAACAGTTAATGTATACTTATTTGTAGGAAGGAAACGGATATAGTCAATATCCATGCTTGCACCGTCGGGCATGGGATAAGGAGTATCGAATCTCATGCCGCCTGCACCGTTGGGCATACATGTATCTGCGTCAATATAAATGGTATACCACTTATCGTTCTCAAAAGAACCGTTGAGAGCAGCAGCCCAGCCGGTAGTTGTAAGGTTAGAACCGAATGCAGTATCCCACTGGGAAATATGCAGACAGGACTTGAAGCTAGAATAGCTAAGAGTCTGCGAGCCATTTGAAGAGGTTGTATAAGAACCTTCAGCCAAGCCATGGAATCTCACTCTTATGGCAAGCTTATCAACAGCACCGGGAGAGAGATATTTACCTGAGTCCGGAGCAAATTGATTATTTAATATATAGTTATCGTAAACGCCTGTATAACCGTCTGCAGCTTCAAAGTGCACGGTCATATAGCCGTCTTCATTCCATGTTACATTGGTTTTGTCTCTGAGTCTTGGGAAAGTAACAGTACCGTCTGTAATTGATGTTTCTTCGTCAAATTCAAGGCTGAATTCATCGAGAATAGCAATATCAGACCACTTGGGATAAAGTGTTACGGGATATGCATAGGTAAGAAGTGTGTCTTCGGGAAGAAGCTCGCCGTCTTCTGTAAGAGAAAGACCTACTACATTCTTTTTATTACCGTAAACCATTTCCATAAGGTCGCCGACAGTTGTTTCTGTAGGATTAATGGAATATGCAGTATCCTCAACGCTGTCGTTATCCCCTGCCGCAACAGTAATATCTACTGTCTTAGGTACCCACCAGAGGCGGATATTATCGACAGCCATTGTCTGCTTTGCAACTCTGTCAAAGAGCTTCCACTGGTTAATCATTGTGATGGAAGTAATCTTTGTAGCATGAGAGGAATTACCAATCTGACCGTCGCCGTAGATATTGACAACCTCACTCCACTGACCGGGTGTACCTGCATCAATATATAAACCGTCATTTTCGGAACAGCCGTTGTGGTGATAAACGGTTCTGTGGGGATTACCTGTAAAACCGGCAGGTGTCTTTACATCATAGGTTGAAATGAAGTAGCCGTCTTTATCTGTAAAGAACTGTGTGTTTGAGGCACCGTTTGCCTTTGTAGACAAAATCCACAGTGTATAGTTTCCATTATCGGTAACGCCGGTATATTCAAGATATGTGCCGTGTTCGGCATCTTCCTTCAAGGCATATGTGGCAGGCTGGAAGGTTGCACTGCCTGCAGTACCGTGTGTCTGGAAATACATATCTGTAAATGTACTTACTCTATGCTCGGGATTTGCTCTGAAACCGAGGTTAAGAGGATTAACATTATAGGAAGCAAAGTTAACGGATGATTCATCACCTGCATTGACATTATCGAAGTTAAGTTCAAATACAAGTTCACCGTACTTGCCAATCCAAGAATTGGTGTCTAAAATGGCATAGAGTGTTACATCTTCACTGCCGGAGCCAATGAGAGTGCTTTCGGAGAGAGGCTCACCGCCCTTTGTAAGTGAAAGACCGGTAACAGTTTCGTTGCCGACATAATCAATCTTGGAAAGGATATCGCCGACTGTTGTTGTTTCAGTGTACTTATAGCCGAGATTCTTTGCCTTGCCGTCCATATCAATGATTACATTGGGAAGGGGCTCGCCGAGGAAACGGATGTAGTCGATATCGATTGTTGTTCCGTGAGGAAGGTCAAAGTCAAAACGGAACTGGTCAACAGTCTTTGTATCAAGTCCGAGGGTTTCAGCATCAAAAGCAACAGTAATCCACTTATTGTTAACTGCAGCCATTGAAGTAAAAGGAAGACCGATTGTGTCCTGATACTGGGTAGCTCCGCCGCCGCCAAGCCAGCCGTAGAATCTTGTCGGGAACTTTAAGCTTGAAGGATTAATGGAGTTTTCCTTATTAGACTGATGCTGCCAATATTTGAGAGAAGTAGACGACATTTCCGCATCTGTAAGGGGGAATGTATATCTCAATCTCATTTCAAACTTTTCAAATGCACCGGCAGGAATTGCACCGTTCTGCTTGATATAAGGAACGCCCCAACTGGAGTCATGTATAAATGCATAAGAATATCCCTTATCAGCATATACTGCAAGGTTGTCTGCCGTAGCAGTTACATTAATTGTAACATAACCGTCTTCGGTATTGTCAGACCATGTGGGTGCAGCACCTGAATTAGTTCTGAGACCACCGTAGGACTTCATTGTTGTAAAGTCGGCAGTATCATTGAACTCGATACCGTATTCGAGAAGGTTAAGCTTATCCCATACAGCAGTAAATGTCTTTGCTGATGTGAGGTTAACCTTATCGGAGCCGGAATATTCAACACCATCAAGAATAAGCTTCTTGAGGTAGTAACCTGCTGAATTGAACTTAGGATCTTCATTAAACGCCATACCAATTTCGTCAACTGTCTTAATACCGCCGCCGATAACAGTATCTGCTTCTGCGATTTCGAGACCGCCGTCATAGGATGTGTGAGTAACCTTATGTGTTACTTCTGCAGGAATATACCAGAATGTAACGTTATCAATGCCCAAAACAGAGCCGTTAGGAGTTGCATCATAAATGTCAATCCAGTTAACATCTGAGTTGTAAGTACTGTTCCATACACCTGTTATTGTGCCTGCTTCATCATTTATGTCGTCGTAAGAAATTGCAACAGTTGACCATTCACCTACTGTTACCTTATCGTCAACATTAACATAATGGTTAAACTTACAGTTTGTTGCACTGTCAAGAGTTGTATCTCTGAAGTTTGCCTTTGTAATAGGATTTTCAACTGTAGACAATACATCAAAAGTAACGATAACGTGTCCGCCCTTCTTTGCAAGACCGCCGCCGTTAAAGTCTCTTATAGAGAATGTAGTAGCAGCACCTGTACCTGTAAACTGAAGGTACTTGTCGCCGTTGCCCTTATCTTTAGCTGTGATTGCAGAATGCTTTGTAACATCGTTTGCAATTGTTTTGCTATGATCCTGACCGTCGAAGAAGAAGGGTGTTCTGGCACTGGTTGCGTACATGTGTGAACCCGAACCAAGTTGTCCGCCAACTACTTCGAGAACGTTAGGTCTGTTTGTGCCGTCAACGCTCTGAATAGCAGCAGTATAATCGGTATTTGCAGTAAGACTATCAAAAGTAAACCTTACAACAAGCTCACCGTACTCTGTCGAATCAACAGCCGCAAGTGTTGCTTCTTCATTAACTTCTTCTAAAGCGGGTACTTCAAGAACAGGAGCTTCATTACCTGAATCCTGATTACCTGCCAAGGAAGGAGCCGCATAGCTGACTGTTGATAATACCATTACAACAGCAAGCAAAACGCTTAAAAACTTTTTCATTTCGTATATTCTCCTTTAATAATAGTTCTTTGAATGTTGAATCTGCAAGAAACTAATCAAAAAGATCTCCGCCGTCAACGAAAACTTCCTCGTCGCTTGCAGCAAGAACATCCAGTACCGGAACTCTTATAAATTCAAGTTCGGGACTAAAGTATTTTTGCTTCATAAAAATCCGTTAAACCTCCCCTTGTGATTATACATATAAAATATTATATAGAAAAATGATAAATTTTTACATGTCTACAATTAACACTTTCAACCGTGAATTTGCTTTTATTTAATATTTGGTTATCTATTCTTTTTATTTCAAGCTTTTTAAAATGAGAAAGCACATGTAACTGATTCAAATAACCCTACAAAAGAGAAATACTATTCAGTATTGACACGAAAAAAATACAATGATATAATCTAACCAAAGTTTTACAAGGAGTTTTTGGCAATGAAAAAAAATATAGATTTATTAAAGAATCCCCCATCAGAATACCGACCTGTCCCCTTTTGGTCATGGAATGCACAACTTAATACCGAAGAAACAAGATGGCAGATTGATGAGATGAACAAGATAGGCATGGGCGGATTTTTCATGCATGCAAGAGGCGGTCTTACTACAGAGTACCTCGGCAAGGAATGGATGGACAACGTAAAAGCATCCATTGACGAAGCAAAAAAACTTGGTATGCACGCATGGGGCTATGATGAAAACGGATGGCCCAGCGGTTTCGGCTCAGATGCTGTAAACGGTCTTGGTCTTGAATATCAGCAAAAGTATCTTAGAATGGAGCTTGTTGATACTGAAAAGCAGACCGACAGAACAATTACAAACATAAAACTTGATGACGGCAAAACTGCTCATTTTTACTATGATATAAACCCTTTCTACGTTGACACGCTTAACGGTAAGGTTACAGAAGAATTTTTAAAGTCCACCCACGAAAGATACAAGTCTGAGCTTGGCGATAACTTCAAGAACATGAGAGGCTTTTTCACCGACGAGCCTCAGGTATCAAGAGGCGGTCTTCCCTGGTCTTTCATTTTGGATGACGAATACGAAAAAGCATACGGCGAAAGGCTTATTCCAAAGCTTTGCGACCTTTTCCTTGACGGCGGTGATGACGGAAAAGTAACACGCTTCAGATTTTGGAAGCTTGTATCCTACCTTTTCAGTGAAAACTTCATGGGAAAAATATACAAGTGGTGCAACGAAAACGGTACAGAGCTTACAGGTCATATGGTGCTTGAAGAAGGTCTTACGGATGCAATTGAGTCAAACGGCGCTGTCATGCCCAATTATGAATACATGCACATACCCGGTGTTGACAAGCTTTCACTTGAACTCAACCGTTATCTCATGCCTTCACAGGTAACCTCCGTTTGTGCACAGCTCGGCAAAAAGCAGATTCTTACCGAAAGCTTTGCCATGTGCGGCTGGGATGTTTCCTTCGAGGAATTAAAGCACATATACGAGTGGCAGATGGTTAAGGGTATAAATCTTCTTTGCCAACATCTGTCCCCCTACTCTCTTGAAGGTCTCAGAAAAAGAGACTATCCAGCAGGACACTTCTTCCAGAACCCTTGGTGGAACGACTACAGAGATTTCAACGATTTTGCGTCACGTATGGGCATGCTTATTGCCGAAGGCGAAATCAAGTGCGACGTTCTTGTGCTTCACACAATGTCCTCGGCATGGGTTAACTGGTACGGCGACAACAGAGAAAGAAGAATCAAGTGCAACAGCATACAGAAGGATTTATTCGATGTAATGACTGTTCTTGACAAGAATCAGATTCTTTTCCATCTTGGCGATGACAAGATAATGAAAAAGTATGCAAAGGCAGAAAACGGAAAGCTGACAGTCGGAAACATAACTTATTCAACTGTTATCGTTCCCGCATCGGAATGTATAGACGCCCATACTCTTGCTCTTATTTCAGAATTCCAAAAAAACGGCGGAAATCTCATATTCGTTGGCAAGGTTCCGGAGCTTGTTGACGGCGAAAAGTGTAATGAAGCAACGGGTGTTTGCAAAAACAAAGCCGAACGCCCCGAGGATATTCTTTCATATATTCCCGACTGTGCACATTACTGCAGGATTTCCGACATGCAGGGCGGCAATGTTGACATTCAGGTTTGCAGAAGAGTTTTCGACGACTTTGAAATGTTCTACTTTGTAAATTCATTCTCGGACAAGGTTGACACAAAAATCAATCTTTACGGAAAATCAGCCGCCATGTTCGACTATCTGACAGGTGAAACAGTACCCGTTTCATTTACAGAAAAAGACGGTGTTATCACAGTAAACCACACCTTTGAAACAATGGGCTCGGTTGTATTCTTTGTAAGAAACGACGACCAATACAAGAGCGTAGAGAAGAATACGGTTATTCTCTCCCCTGTCAACGACAAACTAAGGGGTCGTTGGGAACTCGGAAAGTGCGATGACAATCTTCTGACCCTTGATTACTGCGACGTTTACTTTGACGGTGAGCTGGTGAGAAAAAATGAGTATGTCCTTTCAATTCAACAGCTTGCCTGCGATTTAAAGAGAAAAGTCAAAATCGCCATGGACTTTGACGTCAATCTTGACAGAAACATTCCCGACAAGATAAATCTTGTTCTTGAAAGACCCGAAATCTATACAGTCTATGTCAACGGCAAGGTTGTCAACAAGGCGGACATGGGATATTACCGCGACAAGTCTTTCAGAATGATTGACATAACGGGCAAACTTGAAAAAGGCTACAACATAATTACTCTTGAATGCGACTTTGTTCAATCAGACAAGGTTTACAAATACCTTGAGGACTGTGTCAAGTTTGAATCGGTAAAGAACAAGCTTTACTATGACATGGAAATTGAGCCTATATATCTTTTAGGTGAATTTGCAGTTAATTCAAGTGAAAACTATGAAGCATGTTCGGGCGACGGACTTAAAACAAGCGGCAAATTCTCACTTACAAAGAAGCCTTTTCATATTGATGACGGTGACATTGCACCGCAAGGCTTCCCCTTCTTCTGCGGAAGTATGACTCTCAAAAAGACAATAACACTTTCTGAAGACGAAATCCATAACAGAAGCATTGAATTTTCAAGACTTCCTTCGATTGTCACAAAGATAAGCGTCAACGGCAAAGCTCTTCCCGCTTTATGCTGGGCACCCTACACAGCTGACCTTTCGGGACTTCTGGTTGCCGGTGAAAACGAAATAGAAGTACAGCTAATAACATCCTTCAGGAACATGTTAGGTCCCCATCATCTCGGAGGAAACGCAAAGGTTGCATATCCCGCTACCTTCCAAAAGGAATCGAGAATATGGGCAATAAAAGGTAATAAAGACTGGGATGATGACTCATACAGTTTTTCGGGAATCGGCATTTATCTAAACTAAATATTTCAGACACACAAAAACGGCAGTTCGTTTTCAGAACTGCCGTTTTATTATTAACCACAAAAGGTTATTTAGTTTTTGCAAAAAGCCCTCTCGGAGTTCGAGTCCCTACCGATTTATAAAGAAAAAGTCAGCACCCTTTCGGGGACTGACTTTAACTGGTGCACCTTTAGGGACCGTCTGCTTCGCATACTTACCTGCTCGAAGACTAGCTTCTCGCACCTTTTTTCTAAAAACAGCCGTAACAGGCTGTTTTCTTAACGCAAAAAGCCCCCTCGGGGTTCGAGTCCCTACCGATTTATAAAGAAAAAGTCAGCACCCTTTTGGGTACTGACTTTAACTGGTGCACCTTTAGGGACTCGAACCCCAGACCAACCGGTTATGAGCCGGTAGCTCTAACCAACTGAGCTAAAGGTGCATAAAGTATTTAGTTACATTATCTTCACAACGCATGATATTATATCACAGGTAACAACGTTTGTCAAGGGAAGATTATCAAAAAAATATCAAAAAATATCAGCTAAAGAAATTTATTTACACTATTTTTCGATATTTATGTTGTTTTTACACTTTCAAATAAATAAAATTATTTTGAGGAGTTAAAAATGAAAAAGAAAAGCTTTAAATTAATTACCACAATAATCTATATTATTACTTTGGTTTTACTGACAATAATTGTGTTTCCATTAGTGAAATCCTATAAAGACCCGGAAGCATTTTTAAAAATGATTGATTCACTCGGTGCTTTTGGTTTTTTCGCCATGCTTTTCATTCAGACAGTCCAGGTTATGGTCGCCCTGATTCCGGGAGAAATTGTTGAATTTATTGCGGGCACGCTTTATGGTTGGTTTGGCGGTATGATAATTTGTCTTATCGGTATAGCATTAGGACAGACTATTATTTTCTTTTCGGTAAAGTATTTCGGGGAAAGTCTTGTTGAAAAGGCTGCCGGCAGCAAAGCAATGGTAAAATACAAGTTTTTACGCGACGAAAAGCGGTTAAAGACAGTTGTTTTTATTCTCTACTTTATACCGGGTACCCCAAAAGACTTACTTACATATTTTGTTCCGCTTACAAAAATCAAGTTTTTGGATTTTTTAGTTCTTTCCCTGCTTGCAAGAATTCCGTCTGTGGTAACATCAACCTACGGCGGAGATGCCTTTGCAGACAAGGACTACATCTCTCTTGCAATTACATACTCAATAATTCTCTTAATTTCAATCGGCGGCATGATTATATACAGAATTTGGGACTCAAAACACAAAAAAGACGGCTGAAAACAGCCGTCTTAATTTATATTCAGAATTTAAAGCCTTTGCCCATGATTTTATCATTATATGCCGCAATATCAACAACCGTATCTGTCTTTCTTGATTCTTCTGCAGCAAACACAAGCATATGGTTTTCAATGGAAATTCCGATTTCACTTACTTCCTTCATATCAATTTCATCATTGATATATTCATAAAGCACTGCAACTATACCCGTATCTCCGCCGCCGTGGCCGCCGTTGATGGATGCATCAACTCTTGCTTCGTTTGTGGGAAGTTCTTCATAGCTTCTTGTGTCAAAGTTGAAGAATCTTGCACTAGCCAAATCATCTTCAAAGAAGAGTTCGCCCTTTGTACCCATAACTCTTGTGCTTCTGCCGCCCTTATTGAATGCCGCCATTGTAAATGTTACGGTAATATCATCTTCAAAGAGCATATTGACCGTCTGATGGTCAACAACGTCATTATCGCACTTGAATACGCATCTTGAATACTGGCTCTTAAGGAAGTGTTCTCTCTTTTCCTCTTCACTGTCAAAAGGACGTGTAAATGCGTGCTTTAACCAGTTAGGAGCATCATTATAGTAAACTCTTGTTGCTTCATAAGGACAGGTATCTGCAACGGGACAACCTTCGTGACATCTGTCGGGAGCACCTTCGGGTGCATTCTCCTCTGTAAAGTACTTACGAGAGCCGAAAGACTGAATCTTCTTACACTTCTTATCAAGGAACCACTGGATTATATCAAGGTCATGGCAAGACTTTTGAAGAAGCATGGGGCTTGTTTCGGTTGAATTACCCCATCTGCCTCTAACAAAGCTATGGCTCTGATGAAGATTACCAACGGCTTCTGTATGCTGTACAGACATTATCTTTCCGAGCTTGCCCGACTGAATAAAGTGCTTAAGGCTTCTGAACGCCGAGGTATATCTGAGAACGTGGCAAACCATTATTTTTGTTCCCTTTTCTCTTGCCGCCTTGAGAATATCTGCACATTCTTTGGGTTCGGGAGAAACGGGTTTTTCTAGAAGAAGATCGTAGCCAAGCTCTATAGCCTTCATGGCAGGGCCGTAGTGCATTCTATCCATGGTGGAAATGATTGCAACATCGGCAAACTTAGGTCTGTTTAAAATATCTTCCCATGTTGTATAAACATTTTCATCAGGAATTTCATATGTAGCCTTTACATAATTTCTTCTTGCATCATCGGGTTCGGCAACACCGACTATTTTAAAGCCTTTTCCATTATTGAAGCTTTTCATATGTCTTGCATATGTCTGACCTCTGTTACCGGCACCGACAATAATTACTTTAATCTGTTCAATCTTTGCCATTTTTAAGCCCTCCATTGAAAAAGTTATTTATCATAACTTTAGTATATATTATCCTATTTTATTTGTAAATACGTTTTTAGACAAAAAATATATAATTTGGGTTACTAAGTATTCAAGAGAAGACTCAAAAACCACAGATTTCGTTCAGTAATAATAACACTTGCTACACATTTAAAAGAACCAGTGCAGCAGCACCTATTATTACACCGACTATCTGACGCTTGAGAAATGTTTCCTTGAAAAGCAAATAAGATATTACAAAAGATATAACAATCTTAAGACCCGACCCCATTGCGGATGAAACCGATATGGGAAGATAAATACAAATCACGAGCGACAGAATATTACGGAAACCGTTAACCATTCCTGCACCCATTGCATAAGGAACACCGTATTTTACAATTTCTTTCAAATATTTCACATCAGTAAACAATCCTGCAACAAAAAGAATAATTGCAGAAAGACCCAAAGCTATGGTTATACACTCATTGTCATATGCATTTTCAAAACGGATTTGCTGCATTCGTGTAACGACACTGAACATACCGCTTCCTACAACCGAAAGAAGTATAAAAACAAGCCATTTCATTGAGAATCTTCCGCCCACACTGTCTCTTCTTGTGAGAAACAGCGAAACGGCAAGAAGTACAAAACCGATTACCGAAAAAACACTAACAGGCTCATGCAGAAAAAATACACCATAGCCTATGGAAAATACAATCGAGTACGACAGCACAAGCATTGTCATGGCGAAAGAACCTATTGACAAAGCAAAATATGTAAGAATCGAAGCAATACAATACAACAATCCGGCGATTATTGCATATGGAACAAGCTCGGGAATAACAACAAATTTTCCTTTGTCCGTCAGTGCCGAAAACACCGCCGCAAAAAGTGAAATAACTGCCGTGAAAACAAATCCGCCGTGGGGATGCTTTGTGTTATACTTTTTAATAAAAATTCCTTCGGCAAGACCTGCGAATGTGTTTATGACTAGTAAAAGATACCCCATCAAAACCGCCCTTTCACTTATGTGAAATACTATTTAAGAAAAATTTCAATTACGGGAGAAATACCCTTAGGCGGAATTACAGGAAGTGTAAACATAACAGTATCAGAGTCTTTAATTCTTTCATACTTTATTTCGCTTCCGTCGGAAAGGAACTGGGCATAGTAAATTTTATCTGCCAGATTATCCATAAAGAGTCTGCCGAAAGGATAGTTCTGAAGATGGATGTACAAGCGTTTTTCATCATTACTTTGTGTAATAACAGTGCCTGCCGGTGCCTTGAATTCAGGCTCTGCCATTGTACAGCCATAAACCGAACGTGAATTATACTTCATCCATTCGCCATATGTCTCAAGAGCATTTATGGCTCTATGATCAATATATCCTCTTGAGCAGGGACCTACATTCATAATGAGGTTTCCGCCGTATGCAACGGTAGAAGTTAAAAGGTCAATGAGCATCTTATCATTCTTCC
Source organism: Oscillospiraceae bacterium (assembly GCA_015064895.1). Taxonomy (GTDB): domain Bacteria; phylum Bacillota; class Clostridia; order Oscillospirales; family CAG-382; genus UMGS1387. Next base: position 14,201 of record SVRI01000033.1, read on the forward strand.
ATGTCATTTCATCTCTATGATATCCCCATGAGCCTGAAAGTGTATGGCAGACCTCCCAGACGAGAAGATTTCCCTCTTCGTCCTTTACCCACTCTGTAGCACTCTTCTGTTCGGGTGTATATACATCCTGAAGTATGCCTGTTCTGTTATTTATCATAATGCCGGGCTGACACTTACGGCAAAGCTCAATAAGCTTTTCGGATTCCCACTGTTCCTTGCCCTTTCCGCCTTCAAACTGCATCCAGGGTTTTAATTTATGGGGACATGTATCGTATTTAAAGGAATAGTCAAACCAGATAATATCAATCTTACCGTAGTTTGTAAGCAATTCTTCAACCTGGTTTCTGATGTACCGGGCATATACCTTCATATCTCTGCCCTTATCCATTTCCTCAGCGTTATCATAATGGGCATAACAATGGGCAACGTCAAGAGGATACTGGGGATGATTCCAGTCAAGAAGCGAATAATAGAGACCCACTTTAAGACCTTCTGCTCTGAAGGCTTCAACATACTCTTTTACGATATCCTTACCATAAGGTGTATTTGTAACCTTATATTCTGTATACTTTGAATCAAAGAGACAAAAGCCTTCATGGTGCTTTGTTGTCAGAATGGCATATTTCATGCCTGCATTTTTTGCCGCTTTCGCCCACTCTCTTGCATCAAGAAGGTCGGGATTGAAGAGTTCAAAATATTTATGATAGTGTTCCTCCGGAATAGGTTCATAATTCTGCACCCATTCATGGCGTGCGGGCATTGAATAAAGCCCGAAATGTATAAACATACCGAATCTGTCTTTAACGAACCAATCAGTATTACCGGGAGACGGCTTTGTTTTATAGCTGGACATATATTTGTACCTCCTAAAATCTATTCATGAATAATATAACACATTAAATTGAAAAAAGAAATAGTTTTTTGATTTTTATATTACAAATTTCACTATTATTTTGCAATCAATCATAACCACCGGCCGTGCCGGTGGTATGCACAAGCGCCCGTGGCGCATTAGGTCGGCTGTGCCTATAGGCACGTGAAGATCCGCCAACCGCATCTAGGTCACGGGCTGCCCCTTAAGGGGCTTT
>SVRI01000010.1:0-49786 GCA_015064895.1 Oscillospiraceae bacterium
ACTGGTAGAGTTGAAAGAGGTACAGTTAAGATGGCTGATGAAGTTGAAATCGTTGGTCTTAAGGAAACAAAGAAGACAACTATCACAGGTATCGAAATGTTCCACAAGATGATGGATTCTGCTGAAGCAGGTGACAACATCGGTGCTCTTCTCAGAGGTATCGCTAAGAACGAAGTAGAAAAGGGTCAGGTTCTTGCTAAGCCCGGTTCTATCAAGCCCCAGACAAAGTTCGAAGGTCAGGTTTACGTTCTTACAGAAAAGGAAGGCGGACGTCATAAGCCCTTCTTCTCCAACTACAGACCTCAGTTCTTCTTCAGAACAACTGACGTTACAGGTATCATCACTCTTCCCGACGGCGTTGAAATGTGCAACCCCGGCGACAACGTTAACATGAATGTTGAACTCATCGTTCCCGTTGCTATGGAAGAAGGTCTCCGTTTCGCTATTCGTGAAGGCGGTAGAACAGTTGGTTCCGGTGTCGTTTCCAAGATCTTTGGTTAATTGATACTTTAGAACAAAAACTTCCGCGATAAGCGGTTCTGATGGGAAGCCGCAAGGCTTCCCATCACTCATATATTGAAATTATCTTTCGGGGCAGGGAGTGTTTCCCTACCGGCGGTATAGTCCGAGAGCGGTGAAGAACCGTTGATTTGGTGAAATTCCAAAACCGACAGTATAGTCTGGATGAAGAGAAGATACATTATCAGATTTATGCTATTTTTGCCTTGACAAGTGTTTTTTTGTCAGGGACTTTTTCTTTTATAGACCTCTGAAAGAATAAAATGACGGTGGAAAAGAATATATTATTACCCACATAGTCCACATTTTAGTTTGGTAAAATGTGGAAAAACAAGGTTTAAAATAAGTAAAAGCACGTAAATGCGGGATGTTTTCGGTGGAAAACTCCGCGGATTTGTGTGGAAATTATATTTGCTTGGTGGAAAACCGTGTGGAAACTGTTGATAATTATGTAAACCGTCAAACATTAAAGAAAAGAGGGTTACTATGCGAAGTAAATCAAGGCTTGTTTCTGTAACGGGAATACTTGCTGCTATGTCGACCATCTTGTATGTTTATCCGACATTTCCGATAATTCCTGCGTTTCCATGGTTGAAAATGGATTTTGCAGATGTGCCTGCACTTTTTGCATCGGTTTTGATACACCCCGTGGTTGGCGGTGTTGTTATTTTAATCAGAAATGCTATGCACTTACTTATTTCATCTACAGGTATGGTGGGTGAGCTGTCCAACTTTATTATCAGTGCGTTGTTTGTTGTGTCGGCAGGTATTTTTTCAAGGGCTTTAGCCAAGAATAAGTCGCTGACATTATCAAGAATTACTATTACAATGATTATTGCAATGGTTGTGCAGGCTATTGTTGCAACACTTTGTAATAAGTATATAATGATACCTTTGTACGGTATTAAAGGGGATCCTGCCGAGTATATTCTCATGGGTGTTTTGCCTTTTAATCTTATCAAAACAGCAATAAGCTCTACATTATTTGTTTTGATTTATAAAGCACTAATCCCCAAAATCAAGCAATATTTATAGACATTTCATGTGTTCGTCACGAAAAGTTTATATATTATTCAACTTATAACTGTGAAATTTATTAAAAATATGATATAATTGCAACAGAGTCGGCGGATTGTATGGTTTCCGCAGGACTTTCAGCAAAAATTTTATGGAGGTGTATTTTAATGGCATACGTAATTACAGACGCTTGTATCGGTTGCGGTGCATGTGCAGAAGATTGTCCCGTTAGCGCTATCAGCGAAAAGGACGGCAAGTACGAAATCAACAAGGACGAGTGCATCGATTGCGGCGCTTGCGCAGCATCCTGCCCTGTTGAAGCTCCCGTAGCTGAATAATCGGCGGGGAAGCCCCGCGGCATAATTCGCGGGAAACAAAGTACGTAAACACATTGTGTTATTCGCGTAACAAACCAAACCCAACCACCAGGACACGGCGGTTGGGTTTTTGCTATTTAGTTTACACTTTACAATCGTAGGATTATGTGCTATAATAAACACATAACAAAACGAAAGAAGAAAAATCATGCCAATCTGCGACCTTCATGTACATACAAAAATATCTTCAGATGCCGAGCAGACGCCGGAAAACAACAGTCTGACATTCTGTAAAACGGCAATCGAAAGAGGAATAAAGCATATAGCATTTACCGAACACTATGACATAATACCCGATCCGGGTGCTATTACCTGCGATGCCTTTGAGGCAAAACGAGCAGCCCTTGAGGCAAGGGAAATGTACGGTGACAGGATTGATGTCATCCACGGCATTGAGCTTGCTCATATTCACAGACCCGAATGCAAGCCTGTCGGCGAAAAGGTGCTTGAGGATGTAACTCCCGACTTTGTTCTCGGTTCGTATCATATCATGGATGATGGTACAGACTATTATACAATGGACTTTTCACAATATAGTGACGAATTTCTTCTTGCAAGCCTTGATAAGTATCTTGAAGAAATACACTATTTTGCAAAGACATGCGATTTCGATTCACTTGCACACTGTACATACCCTTTAAGATATTTTCATATGCACGGACGACTCGGCATCATTGACATGAAAAAGTATAATGAACCCTATGCCGAAATCTTTAAAACTCTTATTTCCCGTGGAAAAAGCATGGAGATTAATTCCTCAACCATGAGAGGTAATTACGGAGAACCTCTTCCTTGCTTTGAACTGGTAAAACTGTATATTGACCTTGGCGGAAAGAGATTGACACTCGGTTCTGACGGTCATCACTATGACCTTGTCGGTACAAAGATAGACGAAGTTCAGGATTATGTAAAGAGCCTCGGTATAGAAGGCGTATATGTCTACCATAACAGACAGGAATCTTTTGTAAAATTCGATTAAGAGGTTAAAATGATTAAACTTGTTGTAAGCGACGTTGACGGTACAATACTGAAAAAAGGCGAAACAAAGGTATCGGAGAACGTTTTTGAAGCAATTGAAAAACTGAAATCGGCAGACAAGACGGTTGCAATATCTTCAGGCAGAACCTACGGCAGCCTTGAAAATTTGTTTGCACCCGTGAAAAAGGATTTGTATTTTATCTGCTGCGACGGTGCGGTAATAATTCATAACGATAAGGTTGTGTATTGTAAACAGATAGGAGCAGGGGATGTAATGAGCATACTCAGACGCCCCGAATACGAGGACTGCGGAATTATGCTGTGTACACCAAAGATGTCATACGTAATCCGCGGCAGTGAGGATTTTTCAATAACTGCCGAAAGACAAAGCGGAGAGGACACCTTCTACATTGAAAACTTGTATAGCTTAAAGGATCCGATAATCAAAATTGCAGTATGGTCAAAGGACGGCAAAGCCGTACCCCTTAACTTTTTGCCAAAGTCCTTGCGTATAAGCTATCTTTCCGATGAATGGTGCGAGTATACAAGTGCCATTTCCGATAAAGGACTTGCCGTTTCCGACCTTCAGATGCGTCTTTATATGACAAAGTTTGATACGGCGGCAATAGGAGACGGAATCAATGATATAGTAATGATGAAAAAGGCAAAAATGGCGGTAAGTGCCAATAAATCCTACCCCGGGCTTGTGCCTGTCTGTAACTATCACACCGACGATGTGGCGGGATTTCTTGAAAATTTATGTGATCAGTAAAAAAGAGCACCGATTAGGTAGGCTTCACATAGGGAATAAATTAAAGTCAGTGAGTTCTATTCTTGCTGGCTTTTTATATTATTCTTTCTGTACTTTTGTATCGACAAAAGTACCAAAAACGCCCACTCAAAAAGAGGGGATGGCTCATTCGGGAAAAGCAAAGTGCAAAAAGGCAAATTTTGACTAGGACAAATAAAACATGCTACTTCTACGAAGCCGTCAAAATTTGGGCATCTTCAAACTTAAACTATACTGCCACCCTCATTCCGCTGACCTCCCCTCTTTCGCCGTGGCGGCTTAACGCCCCTCAACACGGGCAAGAAAATTTTAAAATCCAAGCATTTGGTGTCGCGTAAAACATGTTCTGAAACAACGATGTTTGAAATTTTATAGCTGAACCGATTAAATACACTTAAAATTCGCACAAACACCCTTGTGAGAGGTAAGCCGCCGCGGGTCGGGAAAGCCCGACAGCAATATTTGTCATTTTGACGGTTTTCGGTATGCCGTCAAAATGACGGTTTGTCAGCGGCGACTCGCCGCCGAGCCCTCTTTCCTGTTGAGCGGAGAATTTTTGGTTCTTTTGTTTCGGGACAAAAGAACGAATAAAAGATGTTGTTTATGCGACACCTACAGTCTGCTTATTGCGAGTATTCCCCGTGTATTTGCCGTCGGGCTTCCCCGACCACCGCAGTGACGAAACACTCTCAAAAATAAAAAGAAAGGCGTACCGCAGTACGCCTTCAAATGGTATTCATCCCTAAGGAAACACCCCTTATTCGGTGCTCTTTTGCATCATTTATACATTGAGATTACATTTTCCGTATAAGCTTTAAATTCATCCGTCACATTCTGAGGGGTTGCGATTTTCACCATGTCACCTAAGGAAAACAGCCAGCCGAAGAAATGGGGACTGACAACCACGTTGCAGTAAACGTATACTTTGCCCGCATTTTCACTTTTTCTCATCATGACGTCCTTGCCGAAACGGTCTATAATAACTCCGCATAGCTTTTCGTCAAATTCAAGACAAACCTGCGTGTCTTTACCGCCGAACATGGAAAAGACTTTTTTTGAGTACATGGAAATGTCTGTTTCTTCAAACTTTTTCCTGCCTTTGCGTGCGTGTTCTGTTACAGAAATTTCTATCATCTTGTCAACGCGGTAATGCTTTATCATGTCGGCTTCTTCGTCAAAGGCAACGAGATAGTAGTTTTCATCGTCCCAGTTGAGTGCATACGGGCTTACATGATACTTTTTGCCGTCATGACGAAGCACCCGCTCCTTGTTGGCATCGTATTCAAAGTATCTGAAGGTGATGGACAGATTTTTGGTAATGGCATTGTGAATCTTGTCAACATTGTAGTAAATGCTTTCGTTCATGCTCTTAATACGCCCTTGGCTTATAACCTGACGTGAAAGCGTCATTGCCTCATGCCTTGAGCATAGAGTTTCAAGCTTGCCTATAAGCTGTTTTGACTTTTTGTCGGTGATAAACTTTGCCACCTGCACTGCATCTACAAGGAGCTTGAGCTCAGATACCTCAAAGGTTCTGTCGGCAACGTAGTACCCTGTTGTACCGCCCTGCTTTATGCTCATGACATCTGTACCGAAGGCACGCAGATTTTCGAAATCGTCATAAAGACTCTTTCTTTCCGCCTTTATACCGACAGAATCGAGATAATCAATTATGTCATTTATTGTCGCTGTGTGGTTTTCGTCGGTGTTTTCAAGGAAAAATTTGTTGAGATAGAGAAGCTTTAACTTCTGACCCTGCTGTTTTGCCATGTCCACGCCTCCTTTTCTTTATTGTAGCATAAAAAATGTTTAGTGTAAAGGATAATAAATCAGCTTTGTATTTTTTAATGTTTACCAAAAAAGTAACAAACACTCTTCCTTTCCCACAAAAAACACGTTGACAAGGCAATTGTTTTGTGATAGAATTACAATGATAGATAGTATAAACCCCGAAATGTCACAAAAAATGAGGAGAAAAAACATGAAGAAAAGACTATTTTCCCTTTTACTTGCAGTGCTGATGATGTTTTCTGTTCTTTCTGTAGGTGTTTTTGCAGAAGATTCGGATGCAGACTTGTCAGAACAGTATATGGTGCAGTTTACGGTTGAAAAGGTAACTGTAGATAACGATGACGAAACCGTCAGCGTTGACATCATACTTGACAAAAACGCAGGCTTTGCAGGTATGATATATCAGCTCAACTTCAACAAGGATGTGCTTTCTCTTGAAGAAAATCCTACGGTCGGAGAGAACATGGGCTTTGAATTTACCGGCGGCGAGTTCGGAGAAGGAAAGCATATAGGTATGCTTGTGTCCGAAACGAATGTTTATGAACTCGGCACTCTCCTTACATATACATTCAAAATCAAGCCCGATGCAAAGGCAGGTGCATACGGTATTTCCCTTATTACTGCCGGCACAGCCGATCTTCCCGACGGAGGAAGCATCGAACTTGAAGTAATGGACGAAGACTTTTATGTGCTTGACAACACTTCCACACTCGGAAGCGTTACAATTCCGGGATATACTGTATCTTATGACGGCAACGGCGGTACAGGTGCTCCTGCAAGTGTTACAAAGTCCAAGAACATAGACATACAGGTAAGCTCCGCAGTTCCCGTAAGAGACGGTTATCAGTTCCTCGGTTGGGCGACAAGCTCGGATGCCGATACTGCCGAATATAAAGCAGGCGACAAGTACAGCGAAAACGCAGATGTTACGTTGTATGCTGTATGGAAGAAGCTCCAGTTAACTGCGGGAAGCGTTGATATAACAGCATCAACTGCCGAAGCAAAGGTGGGCGAAGAGGTTGAAATTGCAATAAGCCTTTCAAATCACCTCGGCATTAACGGCGTGCAGATGGATGTTGTCTTTGATGATACAAGACTAAAGTATGTTTCGGCAGAGTTGGTAGAACATGATGACGAAACCATTACTCTCGATAAGTTTAACTTTGTACCTCCGAATGTAGATGCTGTTACCAACAAGATGACAATCGGTCTTGTAGAGCCCACAACCGTTGCAAACCTTATCGGTGAGGGTGAGGTAGTCAGAATCAAGTTCAAGGTGCTTGACACAGCACAGGACGGATTTGCAGAAGTATCCATAGTTCCCACAAGAGCATATTGCCTTGGTGAAGGGCTTGCATGGGCAGACATGACAACCAATGTTACAAACGGCGGTGTAACAGTCAAGAACGAAATCCTCGGTGATATTAACCACGACGAAAAGGTTAACGCCGATGACGCGGTGCTCCTCCTTAACCATCTGACACATGATGAAGCAATCGAATATAAGGGCTCGCTTGACTTCAACGGCGACGGTGATGAAAACAAGGGCGACGTAGTAACACTCCTCAGAACTATACTCTTCCCCGATGACTTCTCTCTTGAAGAAGCATCCCTTGAAGCAGAAGCGGCTGCTACATATACATTTGAAAGCAAGCTCGGTTATACAGGCGAAGAAATTGAAGTAGCAGTTTCTCTTGAAACACTCGAAACATTTAAGGCTGCAGGTATTGCAAATATCAGCTATGACAAGGATGCATTCACACTTAACAGTTGTACTTTAGCACGTGACTTTGATGCTCTTACATCCTTTGGCAATTTCTCTGACGAGACAATTGTAGCTCTTGATGAAAGCGATATTGCTTCCTATAACGGTGCATTTGCGGTTCTCAAGTTCACAATTGATGAAAATGCCGAACCCGGCACATATACAATCACAGCTACTCCCGGTCTTGCAGGTGAAGACTTAATCAGTTCTTCTGTTTCCTCCGGTACTATAGAAGTAAAGCATATCAGCGAAAAGCCCATTATTCCCGTAGAGGAAGTAGACATTACTGCATCTACCGGTTACGTACCCGTAGGCGGAACATTACATCTTGAAGCAGTAGTCACTCCCGAAGAGGCAACAAACAAAAAACTTACATGGACTTCCTCCAATGAAGAGGTTGCAACGGTTGACGAAGACGGCGTTGTTAGTGCACATAAGGCAGGTACAGCTAAGATTACAGCAACTTCCGATAACGGCAAGCAGGATACATGTACAGTAAATGTAATTATCCCTGCCGATGCCATTGACCTTTCGGGTATCAAGGCTACATCCGTAGCACCCACAAAGTATATTACACTTAAGGCAAAGGCTGTTTGTGAAGATGGCAGCAAGCCCTATAAAGCAGATGTATACTATAGTATTATCGACGGTGAAGAACTTGCAACTATAGATGCAAAAGGCAAGCTCATTGCAGGTGAAGAAGAAGGCGATGTTACAGTAAGAGTAACAGCCGCTTACGGCACAGAAACAGCTTACACAGATATCGTAATCAAGATTTGTCTCAACCTTGCATCAAAGGTTACACTCAATAAGACAAAGGCAGGTATTGCACTTGGCTACGGCGACCTCAAACTTGATGCTGTAATGATAAGCAAGACAGGCGAATGCACAGATACACTCACATGGTCTGTAGATAAGCCTGAAATTGCAACAGTAGACGAAAACGGCGTAGTTACGGCACACTCCGTAGGTAAGGCAAAGGTTACTGCAATGGCAGGCAGCGGTAAGAAGGCAACATGTACCGTAACAGTCGGCGAAGTGCCCACAACAAAGGTTGATATTTCCGGCATCAAGGCTACATCCGTAGCACCCGCAAAGAATATCACACTCAAGGCAAAGGCGGCACGCGATGATAAGGTGAAACCCGTAAGCACAGCCGTTGATTATGAAATTATAGAAGGTGCACATCTTGCAACAATCGATGCAAAGGGCAAGCTTATAGCAGGCGAAGAAGAGGGCGAAGTTGTTGTAAGAATCAAGGCTGAAGCAGGTACAGAAGATGCTTACGAAATAGTAACAGTCAGAATCTGCTCGGGTCTTGCTTCAAAGGTAACACTTAACAAGACAAAGGCTGCTATGGCACTCGGCTACGGCGACCTCCAGCTTTCTGCGACAATGGTTTCCAAGGAAGAAATCTGTGAAGATACACTCAGATGGATTGTTGATAAGCCTGAAATTGCAACAGTAGACGAAAACGGTCTTGTTACAGCTCATACAGTAGGCAAGGTTAAGGTGACTGCAATGGCAGGCAGCGGCAAGTCTGCAAGCTGTACAGTAACAATCGGCGAACCTGCAACAGGTGTTGAACTCTCATCCCTCAAGGCTACATCCGTAGCGGTTGGCAAGTATATTACCCTTAAGGGTAAGGCGGTTCGCGACGATAAGATTAAGCCCGTAAGTACAGTTGTTGAATTTGAAATTCTCGAAGGACATGAATTTGCAACAATCGATGCAAAGGGCAAGCTTATAGGCGTTGCCGAAGGCGATGTTCTTGTAAGAATCAGTGCCGAAGCAGGTACAGAAGACGCATACGAAGATGTAGTAATCAGAGTTTGCGTTCCTGCAACAAAGGTTACTCTTAATATGACAAAGGCAACGGTTTCACTTTCTGACAGTGAACTTCAGCTTGAAGCGGTTATGCTTCCCGAAGAAGAGTGCAACGATACACTCGAGTGGATAAGCTCAGACGAGCAAATCGCAATAGTTGATGAGAACGGCTTTGTGACAGCTCTCGCAGTTGGTAAAGCGAAGATAACTGCCAAGGCAGGAAGCGGCAAGAGTGCATATTGCACAGTTACCGTTACCGAATAAACAATAAAATTAAAGCACAGGGCAGACGCCCTGTGCTTTTTGCTGTCAGAAGGATATTAAATCTTCGGGATTTACTGCGACTCCCTCGGGATTGTATATTTCAAGATGCAAATGTGATGTTTCAAGTGATTCACAAAGGGCGGTTTCTCCGATTCCGCCTATGTTATCACCTGTTTTGAGTATGGCACCGACCTCGACTCCCGAACTCAGTGTCGGCAAAAGATTTGAATACCTTACGGTATACCCGTCGCGGTTTTTGATTTCAACCGTCATGCCGTATAAATCGTCATTGTAAATGTCGGAAACAACGCCGCCGCTGACACACACTATAGGTGTTGCCGGTTCCTCGACAATATCAACACCTGTATGGGTTCTGTAATCAGACATGGTGATGGAATATACGGGCATGTCTGTCGAATGACCTTTGGACACATATCCGTTGCAGGGTTTTATGAATCTGTCAAGTCCGAGATTTGCATCTTCCGGAATGGATATTTCGCCGATGACAATATTTTCTGACGGCATAATAACAGGCTCGGGAATTGTTTCTGTAATGTCGGAATTTATCCCGTCCATAACACCCGAAACAGTGCCGTCATCTGACTTAGGAACGGTAATGTCGGGAATAGTGAGCTTGGGAAGAGACGGAACTGATGGAATCTCATCTCTTAGACTTTCGGATGTGTTGTCAATCTGCGGAACTTGCGTCTTGTCGGATATAAGACCTACCGTGGTGTTGACTGCAACCGCAACTACCACCGCCGCAAGTGCTACATATATTGTACCGCTTAACAGCTGTCTTTTGAGGCTTTTCTTTTCGTGTGTTCCTCTTGTTTTTTTCATCGGGCATTTCTCCTTTATCCTTGTTTTTACTTATTTTGCCCGACAATGGTATGTTTATTCCGAAATTTATATCTTTTTGAAATACTCGGCAGGGTATGAGCACAAGGGACATCTTTCAGGCGGCGTATTGCCCCTCACAATATATCCGCAGGCACTGCAAAGCCAAGGTGTATCGGGTGACTCGGCATAGGCGGATGCGGGACTTGTCAGCTTTTCCTGTTCATCTTCAAGTGTTTTTGTGTGGTTGGATTTGGCGAATGAGGCAAGACGAAGCTTTTCTCCTATTTCTTCAAAACCTTCTTCATCGGCAATTTCGGCAAATACCGGATAGTATTCGCTGCTGAGAATGCTTTTTGCGGCGGCAAGTTCGCCGAGATTTTCAAGAGTATCGTCAATTTCATCAAGATAAGAAAGCCAAAGCTCGGCAAGTCTCTTGTCGTTGTCTGCCTGCTCATCAAGGACTCTTTTTGCGCTCATGTTTCCGTCATTTTGTGCTGCCGATGAAAAAATACTTCCCTTTGCAAAATTGACTGCTTCTTTTTCAAATGCCTGTCGCAGGTTTTCTGCTGTTTTTGTACCGTCAAGTGCTGACGGTACACGGCGTGTTGTGTTATTCATGTAAATTACCCTTTCTTAGTTAAGTGGAGCTCATCTCATTTCAATGTATGTAAAAACATATCTTTTCCGTGAAAAAATGCAGCAAAAAATATCAGGTAAACTGTTTATTTTCCTTGCAAAACTGTTTGTTTTATGCTATAATAACTTGATAAAATATATAAAAGGGTAACTTTACCCCTTTTTGAAGGTGAAAATATGGAAATAATAAGCCTTGACAGAAAAGAATACGATTATTTTCCCTTGCACTATCACTATACGACGAATGAGTATTATGCAGTAAAAAAGCATTGCGGCAAGGAAGGCTTCGGCGTCAGCTTTGAACGACAGCGGTTTGACAAAGAAGTCGTCTACGATAACACCGATACGCTGTTTCAGGAGTATTGGAACAATCCGAGAGCTTATGGCGTAAAGGACGATGACGGAAAAATTGTTGCATACCTTGAATTTGACACCGAGGAATGGAACAACCGAATTATGATGACCCAGCTTCTTGTGGACGAGTCTCAAAGAGGCAAGGGGATAGGAAAAATGCTTTTTGATTTTGTCAAAGACTTTGCAAAGCAGGAAGACTATAGAATAATCACCCTTGAAACGCAGAATACTAACGTGCCTGCTATTGACTTTTATCTCAGGATGGGATTTACCTTCTGCGGCACAAACCTTTTCTTCTATTCAAATGACGATATAGGGGAAAATGAAGTAATGATAGAAATGGCATTTCTCTTGTAAATGCGGAGTGCGGAATGTAAAACCACCCCAATCGAGTAATAAATATAACACTTTTGTCTTTTATGGAAAGGTGACCTGTGCGAGTTCTTTTGGTTACTTTTCTGCGAAAGAAAAGTAACGAAAGGAAATATATAAACATGGACAAGCTTATTAAATTATCACAGGTTATTTTCCCCGAACTTACAGATGAAGATACAGTAGAATCCCTTGAAGAACTCTTCCCCGAAAGAGGTTTAAAAGAGGGTGCAAAGGTTACAAGAATGGCACCCAGCCCCACAGGCTCAATGCATATCGGCAACCTTTACGGTGCACTTTCCGATGAAAGAATTGCACATACTGCAACCGATGACGGTGTGTTCATTTTAAGAATCGAAGATACAGACGATAAGAGAGAAGTTCCCGGTGCTGTCGATTTGATTATCAAGTATCTCGGTGCATTCGGTATCGAATTTGACGAAGGTGCAACATCCGAAGGTGACTCGGGTGCATACGGTCCCTACAGACAGAGAAGCAGAGCAAAGATTTATCATATTGTTGCAAGAAAGCTTATCCTAGACGGCAGAGCATACCCTTGCTTCTGCACAGAAGAAGAACTTGCACAGATTCGTGCTTCTCAGGAAGAAAACAAGGAAAACTTTGGTTACTACGGTAAGTGGGCAAAGTACAGAGATTTCGATATAGACGAAGCTATAGCAAAGATAGAAAAGGGCGAAAGCTATGTTCTTCGTTTCAAGAGCCTTGGCGACCCCTCAAAGAAGGTTGATTTCAAGGATCAGATAAAAGGTAAACTTTCATTCCCCGAAAACGATCAGGACTTTGTACTTTTAAAGTCCGACGGTATTCCCACATATCACTTTGCACACGTTGTTGACGACCACTTCATGAGAACAACAGACGTTGTAAGAGGCGAAGAATGGCTCTCAACACTTCCCTGGCATGTTGAACTCTGGCGTGCTTGCGGCTTTAAGATGCCCAGATTCTGCCACACAGCTCAGGTTATGAAGCTTGACGAAGAAACAGGCACAAAGAGAAAGATGAGTAAGCGTAAAGACCCCGAATGTACCCTCGGCTTCTACTTTGAAAAGGGATATCCCGCTAAGAGTACAATCGAGTATCTTATGACACTTCTCAACTCCAACTACGAACAGTGGAGAAGTGCAAACAAGGAAGCATCTTATAAGGAATTCCCCTTCAAGGCTTCCAATATGGGTAATTCCGGTGCAATGTTTGACCTTGCAAAGTTCAATGACGTATCAAAGAACATCATCTCGCAGATGACTGCCGATGAAGTATACGAAGGCGTTTCGACATGGGCAAAGGAAAATGATGAAGACTTTTATAAGATTCTTTCGGCGGATCCCGAATACGCAAAGGCTTACTTTGCAATCGGCAGAGGCGGCAAGAAGCCGAGAAAAGACTTTGCTTGCTGGAGTGAAGTCAAGGACTTCGTATCCTACTACTATGATGACCTTTTCAAGATAGAAGAAGCATTCCCCGAAAATGTTTCGGCAGAAGATAAGAAAGCAATCCTTAAGGACTATGCTGAAATCTATTCTGCAGAAGACGATAACAATGCGTGGTTTGAAAAGATAAAGACTATCTGTGATAAGTACGGCTATACTAGCGACATGAAGGCATATAAGGAAAACCCCGATGCCTTCAAGGGCAGTATTACAGATGTAAGTAATGTTATAAGAGTTGCCGTTACAGGCAGAAATAACTCTCCCGACCTTTGTACTGTTATGAAGGTGTTAGGTAGCGAAAGAGTAAACAAGAGAATTTTAGCTGCGGCGGAATAATTTAAGGAGAAAGAAAAATGTCAGAAGAAAATATCAGCTCTAATTTTATACACAAGATAATTGACGAAGACATCGCAAACGGACTTTCTGCGAGAATCCACACACGTTTCCCGCCCGAACCCAACGGCTATCTTCATATCGGCCACACAAAGGCTATCTGGATAAATACATCAACAGCAAGAAAATACGGCGGTCTTTTCAACCTCCGTTTTGACGATACAAACCCTGCAAAAGAGGGCGACGAATACGTAAATGCCATACAGGAAGACCTCGCATGGCTGGGAATTACACCCTACAAAATTTGCTTCGGTTCCGATTACTTTGACGAGTGCTATGAGTTTGCAAAGGTACTTATCAAAAAGGGTCTTGCTTTTGTCTGCGACCTTACGGGCGATGAAATAAACGAGTACAGAGGAACTCTTACAACACCCGGCAAGGAAAGCCCCTATCGCAACAGAAGTGTCGAAGAAAACATGGACTTGTTCGAAAGAATGAAGAACGGCGAATTTCCCGACGGTTCGAAAACTTTACGTGCAAAGATTGACATGAAGAGCCCCAACATGAATATGCGCGACCCTGTAATCTACAGAATTCTCAGAGCACATCATCACAGAACAGGCGACAAGTGGTGCATTTATCCTCTTTATGACTTTGCACATCCCATTCAGGATGCAATGGAAGAAATTACACATTCTCTTTGTGACGTTGATTTCGAAAATCACAGACCTCTCTATGAGTGGGTAATCAATAACATTGATATCAAGCACACTCCCAAGCAGAGAGAATTTGCAAAGCTCAACATCACATACACAAAGATTGGTAAGCGTTATTCCAAGGCTCTTATCGAGCAGGGAATCGCAGACGGCTGGGATGACCCCAGACTTCCTACCCTGCGTGCTCTCAGAAGAAGAGGCTACACACCCTCAGCACTCTTTAACTTTGTACAGCTTGCAGGTGTTGCCAAGGCAACAAGCCTCTGCGACTACGGACTTCTCGAACATTGCATGAGAGAAGAACTCAATACCACAGCAGACAGACGTATGGCTGTGCTTGACCCTATCGAAGTTGAAATCACTAACATGGACGAGGACGAAGTAGTATACTTTGATGTTGTTAATAACCCTACGGTCGAAAATCCTACATCCAGAAAAGTTCCTTTCACAAAGCATCTTTACATCGAAAGAGAAGACTTTTCCGACAATCCTCCGCCAAAGTACCAGAGAATGAAGCTTGACCACGAAGTACGTTTTATGAGTGCATTTGTTGTTAAGTGTAATGAAGCTGTTTATGATGAAAACGGCAACGTAACAAAGCTTCTCTGCACAATAGACAGAGAAACAGCAGGCTGCAATCCTCCCGACGGAAGAAAGATTAAGGGTACAATTCACTGGGTAAGCAAGAAGTTTGCAGTTGATGCAGAGGTAAGGCTCTATGATAACCTCTTTACCTGCGAAGATACAGGCGTTATCAACATGGATAACTTTAAGGACTACATTAACCCCGATTCATTGAAGATAATGAAGAACGCAAAGCTTGAGCCTGCAATGGCTGAAGCGAACTGCGAAGATAAGTTCCAGTTCGTAAGAACAGGCTATTTCTGCGTTGATATTCACGACAAGAATGTTATCAATAGAATTGTGACACTTAAGGATAGCTTTAAGCCGAAAGCTTAAATAGAATCAAAAAAGTAGCCGTAAGGGGTATTTCCTTAGGGATGAATAAAAATAGAAGGCGTACTGCGGTACGCCTTTCTTTGTGCTTATAGGAGTGTTTCGTCACTGCGGTGGTCGGGGAAGCCCGACGGCAAATACACGGGGAATACTCGCAATAAGCAGACTGTAGGTGTCGCATAAACAACATCTTTTATTCGTTCTTTTGTCCCGAAACAAAAGAACCAAAAATTCTCCGCTCAAAAGGAGAGAGGGCTCGGTTGAGGTTACAGCAAAGACGAAACGGGTTCGCTTTGACCACTAATGGGGTCAAAGCTCAAGTTATCAAAAAAACGAGTCTTCGTAATCTCAACCTACGCTGACTTCTCTCCTTTGGCACGGCGCCTTACCTCTCACAACGCGGGTAAGTATTTGTATGATTTTCAATCTTTGTTTTCGCAAAAAAATCTGAGGTATAGCCTCGGACACACCGTTTGACAACATTTAATCCACCAACCGAATATGCTTCAAATTAGCACAAATATAAATGAGGGGAGTTAAGCCACCACGGCGAAAGAGGGGAGGTCAGCGGAATGAGGGCGGCAGTATCATTGAAATTGGTAGAATCCAAATTTTGACGGCTTCGTAGAAGTATTTGGTTTCATTTGTCCGAGTCAAAATTTGCCTTTTAGCACTTTGTTTCTCCCGAATGAGCCATACCCTCTTTTTGAGTGGAGATTTTTTGGTACTTTTGCATCGGGGCAAAAGTACAGAATAAACACAAGAATAAACACAAAAAGCCAGCAAGCAAAATTCTTACTGACTTTAATTTGTTCCCTACATGCGGTTGTTTTTTGTTTGCGTTATTTGTCGTATTTTTCAATTGCAATAATAAACGGTGCATCGGGCGAATTTATAATCCTGAAATTTGTCACGCAATACTCAAATCTCGAAAGCAGTGATAGCTTCTCAAGTAACATCTGCCCTTCAAGCGTGCCTTCCTCGTGCCCGGGGTAAATTGAGATAACAAGAATACCGCCCTTTTTGAGAAGTGAAATTGCACCTTCTATTGCAGGCATTGTGCTTTCACGCATGGTGTGTACCGACTTGTCACCGCCGGGTAAGTATCCGAGATTGAACATGCCGCCGTTAATCGGCTCTTTTACATATTCAAGCACCTTCGCATGGCTGTCGTGGATGATTTCGGCATTTGTAAGACCTGCGTCACTGAGCCTTTTCTTTGTGTTTTCTACCGCCTGTGCCTGTATGTCAAAGGCATAGACCTTTCCTTTTGGTACTTTCTTGCATAAATATTCCGTGTCATATCCGTTTCCCATGGTAAAGTCGCATAGAACATAGTCATCCTTTATGTTCATGCTTTCAAGGAAACCTTTTGCAACATCAAGTAACTGATACATTTTTTCTGCCTCCGAAGAATTGTTTTACATATTATATCACACTTTTTCCGCCTTGAAAAGATAGGGCGGTATTTTTTTGTATGTTTTTGGCAAAAATACATGTGGTGATGGTGTGATGAATATGGAAAAAAGGGTGGGCTTTCTGTACGGTGCCGTTGTACTTGTTCTGTCATTGATGACGGCAAGACTGTATAACCTTTCCAATCCCCAAAACAATGAGTCTTTGACGGTGCTTGACGGTCAGTATACCGGACGAATTGAGATTTGCGAAAGATCGGGCTTTGTATATGACAGAAACGAAAAGCTTCTGTCCCATGATAAATGCGGAAAAATTATCCTCATAAATCCTGCGGTCTGTGCCGATGCAAAGCTGTACTCGGAAAGGATAGCAAGTGTTGCAAAGGTCAGTACCGAGTCGGATATATATAATAGAATCCATGACGGTATTCCTTTTACGGTAGTTTCGGATAAAGAAACAGTGTCCGACGAAATAAACGGTCTTGACGGGGTGTATGTCTTTGATCTTTATTCGGAAAACAACTCCATAGCAAAACATCTTTTGGGATATAACAACATCGACGGAGACGGTGTGAGCGGAATACGGCAGGAGTATGACGGCTTTATAGGTCAACATTTGTATTCAAAGGTGTACGCAACCTTTGATACCAATGCAAAAAGCATGAGCATGTCGCCAATTGAACTTTACTGTGGGAAATACAATTCAAAAGACGGTGTGGTTACAACGCTGGATAAGGATCTTCAAATGTTTTGTGACGGCATGGAGGACAGAATTTCTGCAGGCGGCATTGTTGTTGCAGATATTCAAAGCGGAGACATACTTGCCATGACAAGTATGCCGGGGTATGACAATAATAATATGGGAGATGTGCTGGCCTCAGATAAAGGCGAGCTTGTAAATAGATGCCTTCAGTCATTTACACCGGGCTCTGTGTTTAAAATCGTAGTTGCTGCATCGGCGCTTGAATACGACTCTTTGTTGTGGGATATGGAATATGAATGTAGCGGAACAATCGAGGCTGGCGGCAGTGTTTTCAGATGCCATAAGCACTCGGGACACGGCATACAAACAATGTCCGATGCCTTTGCAAACTCATGTAATACGTATTTCATAAATCTCGGAATGACAATCGGGCTTGAAAACATTGTAAATACGGCAAAAAAACTGGGTCTTCATGTACCTGCCAATGCCGATTTTCTCTGGGAGACAAATAATTTCTTTATAAATGAAGATTCGCAAAAGCCCCAATACCTTGCCCAGGTATCTTTCGGACAAGGAGATCTTTGCCTGTCGCTTCTCGACATGACGGGAATTGTCTGTGCCGTTACAAGCGGATATATGACACCCTTGTCGGTAATAGACAAAGAAATACGAAACGGGGAATATGTATATAAAGACCAATACGAAAAAACGAGAATATTCAAAGAAAACACCTGTGAAAAAATGCTTATTATGATGGAAAAATGCGTCAGTGAGGGAACGGCAAGAGGCACTGTGGCAGATTCGGTAAAAGCGGGCGGAAAAACGGCGACTGCACAAACAGGTCGTTTTAACAAAGAAGGCGTCGAATTGGTGCATAAATGGTTTTGCGGTGTATATCCTTTGGGAAATCCCAAGTATTCAATCTGCATACTTATGGATTATTCGACGGAAAGTGACTTGTCGCCTGCCGTAGTTTTTTCGGATATTTGTTTGTATTTGGATGAAAAAAGTGAATAAGGGTGTACTTTTTTCGTGCCCTCTCGACAGAAAAAAGCACGTATCTACGGCATAATCGGTATATTTTATAATAGAAAAATATGGAAAATGAAAGACAATTAACATTTTGTGTGTTGTCTACATTCGTCGCCATACGAATGGTAGAATACAGTCACAAAACAAACATAGGTTGACGAATAAGAGTCAAAGAAAGGTGATGTAAAATGAACACAAAGAGAATTGTCATTGCAGACAACAACCCCGAATTCAGAATTGGTCTTAAGAGTTATCTTGTCAAGAAAGGCTATCAGGTGGTGGGCGATTGCTCAGACGGATATGAAGCATTAAGGCTTATCGAACAGACCAAACCCGATGCAATTGTTCTTGATATTCTTCTTCCGAGATTTGACGGGATCGAAGTTATCAACGAAACCAAAACCCGTATTGCCGCATATTCTCCTGTTTTTGTTGTGGTTACGGGTGTCAGCAACCCGAAAATGTTGACCGAGGCGGCAAACGCAGGTGCTCATTACTGTATTATCAAGCCCTGCGAATATTCGGCACTTTCAAACAGGCTCGAAAGTGCACTCAGAGACAGGGATAACCCCGGCAAGGTTGTCGAAAAGAACGTTGAAACCGATCCCGAAACAGACCTTGAAACGCAGGTGACAAAGATAATCCATCAGATAGGCGTTCCTGCTCATATAAAGGGATATCAGTACTTAAGAAGTGCCATTATCATGACAATGCACGATACCGAGCTTATAAACTCCATAACAAAACAGCTTTATCCCGGTGTTGCAAAGCAATACGGCACAACCTCATCAAGGGTCGAACGTGCAATCAGACATGCCATTGAGGTTGCCTGGGACAGGGGCGATGTAGATGTAATCAACTCATTTTTCGGATATACAATTCAAAGTACCCGCGGAAAGCCGACAAACTCTGAATTTATCGCCCTTGTTGCTGACAGCCTGAGACTAAAAAATAAGAGTAACGCATCCTGATTGTATATTTCTATAGACAAAGGCGGGGTTTTGTGATATACTGTCTACATAAATTGTTGCAGATATGAGGTGACATCTTGAAACAGACAGCCTATTGCAAAATCAATCTTACCCTTGAAATACTCGGCACAAAGAGAAATGACGGCTTTCATGACCTTAAAACGGTTATGCATAAAATTCCCCTCGGGGATGTCATTGAGCTTGATGTCTGTGAAGGAAAGGGGAATGTCACCCTGATTTGCGATGCAGATTTGTGCAAAGCCGAGGATAACCTTGCATATAAAGCGGCAAAGGCATATCTTTCAAGCTATATCATCGGCGGCAACAAGGCGTGCGATGTTACAATAAAGCTTTGCAAGATAACTCCTGCAGGCGCAGGTCTCGGCGGCGGAAGTGCCGATGCTGCGACGGTGCTTGACATGCTTTATAAAAAGCTCGGCGGTGTCAGTGACGAGGAAGTTCTAGGGCTGGCAGAAAGTCTTGGAAGTGATGTGCCTTTTTGCCTTGAAAGATACATGAGTGCATTATGTACGGGCAGGGGAGAAAAATGCGAGAATATTGCGACTCTTCCCAAAGGAACGTGTATAGTAGTTGCAAAGCCTTTGGAGGGTATCAACACAAAGGGAATATACGGCGAGTACGACAAGATATACGGCGACGATTATTCAAAATCAAAAACAGAAGAAATGATAACGGCTTTGGAAAGCGGAAATCTTCGCAGAATTTCGAAAAAGCTTGTAAATGATTTTGAATGTGTCTGCATACCGAGACTTCCTGCCATAGATGAAATAAAGAAGCAAATGTCAAAGCGGGGTGCACTTTGCTGTCAGATGTCGGGCTCGGGCTCTGCGGTTTTTGGTTTGTTTGATGACGAAAAAACGGCAAGAGCTTGCTTTGAAGTTCTGAAAGAAGACGGTCTTACACAGGTGTATGTGTTTAATGACGATGACTTTCAGAAAATGTATAAAGGTGAATAAACAATAAAAACAATGACCATAATCCTTTTGACATACGTTTTAAGGAGAGTGGTCATTTTGAAGAAATATTATTCGACTTTTTTTGCCCTTTTTTGCATTTTTGCACTTATGTTATGCATGAGTGTATCGAGTCTTGGAGACATGTCGGCATGCTTGTATTCAAGTGTATTACGGCTTCACGTAATTGCAAATTCCGACTCGGATAAAGACCAGAACATAAAGCTTATGGTTCGTGATGGAATGCTTGAAAAGACAAGAGAGCTGTTTGCCGACTGTGAAAATGTGGATGACGCACTTGTCGTTGCCCGAAAGAATAAATATGTTCTCAGGAAGACGGCAAAAGACGTGCTTTTGAAAAACGGCATCCAAGACGATGTTGATATAGTCATAGGAAAAGAAACCTATCCCAAGAAAAAATACGGCAGTCTTACATTCCCCGAAGGAGAATACTTGTCGGTAAGAGTGCTGATAGGAGAGGGAAAGGGCAAAAACTGGTGGTGCGTGCTGTTTCCGCCGCTTTGTAACTATCAGGGGACAGATGAGGGCAAGGTGCTTGAATCCTACGGCATCGACGGCGAATGTGTAAAAAAATTGCAGAAAGAAAACTCCGAAAACGGTTTCGAGGTGTTTGGCTGCAATATCAGATTCAAATTTGCAGAAATTTTTAACTGAGAAGGTGAGCTTGTGGACAAATTCATAAAAGGTACCGGCATTGTGTGTGAATATAACCCCTTTCACAACGGACATGCTTATCAGATAGCACGTGTGAAGCAAATGGGTGCGTCATTTGTGGTTTGTGCCATGAGTGGGGATTTTACCCAACGTGCAGAGCCTGCCTTTCAGGATAAAAAGGTGCGTGCCGAAAATGCTGTAAAGAACGGTGCGGACATAGTGCTTGAAATACCGTTTCCGTTTTCATCCATGTCTGCGGAAGGCTTTGCGAAAGCAGGCATTTCCATTCTCGAAAACAGCGGTCTTTGTGACAGCTTTGCATTCGGTTCGGAATGCGGTGATGTTGATAAGCTGACAAAGGTTGCAAGCATTCTTGATGACAGTTTCAGAAAAGAAGCCATAAATCTTCAGAAGACAAAACCCAATCTTGGCTATGCACAGGCACGTGAAATGCTGGTGTGCGAAAAGCTCGGAAAAGAGTATTCCGAATTGCTGAAAAACCCCAACGACATTCTCGGCGTGGAATATATAAGGGCAAACAAATCCCTTTGTCCCATTGCCGTATCACGTAAAACCCCGAGGGGCGGTTTTGATGATGAGTTTGCCTCATCATCTTACATAAGAAATAACCTATTTGATGATAAGGGTGCTTTTACCAATGTTGTGGAATATCTGCCTGATGAATACAGCTTTGACGGTATTTACCCGGACAACAAAGTGTTTTATGCTCACATGCTTTTAAGTCTTGTTCAGAAAACACCCGAATATCTCTCTGATGTTGCCGAAATCCCCGTAGGCTGTGAGTATTCCATAATCAAATGTGCACAAACAGCTGAAAGCTATGATGAGCTTTTAGGCCTTCTTTCATCAAAAACTCTCACCGATGCCAAAATACGCCGTATGCTTCTGTTTGCATTTTTCGGCGTCAAAAAGGACATGGCGATATCTGTTCCCGAATATACAAATATACTTGCATGCAGCGAGCTTGGAAGAAAAAAGCTCAAGGAATATGCCGAGGACAGAAAAATAACCGTCGCATCAAGAGTTGCCGATATAAGAAAGAATGAAAAGGCGTTTTGCAGGTATAATTTCTCAAGACAAGCAAGGGAGGTTCTTGAAAAATGCAGAAAAATGAGTTTCTGACATTTAGCGGAGCCGAAAAGCTTGCAAATAATTTTGTTTATGAAATGAGAAGACTTCCCAAAGGCACACCTTTGCTTATATCCGACAGACACGGCAAGATTTGTTTTGAACGCAATCTCGGTTTTTCTCACGGAAAGGTCGAAAATGTCCTTCAGATAATATCCGAAAAGGAAAGGAATTTTTATCTGTCGCAAAAGGATGTCTGCGACTGTATGACGCTGGGCATGGAGGATAATTACGGCGGCGAATTTCTTGTTCTTTCAAAAAATCAAAGCCCTTTTTTCGGCGGTGTCATTTGTTCTTGTTCCGAGGATGACTGTAACGGCATGGACGAATATATAGAAAAGCTCGGCACGCTTAAAGATTTTCTCGATTCGTTTTCGAGCATGTCACTGTCTGAGGGGTGCGGTCTTCCTCTCAAAAGAGAATTTGAAGCAAGAATAGACGGTGCGTTTTATTTATCCAGACTGTCAAAGGATGCCGCGGAATTCGATTATAAAGGTACGCTTTCGGTACCCTGCGGGCTTCTTGTTCAAAAGACATCTGCCTTTGTTCTGTCATGCGGTAACGGTGCAAAGATTGTATACGAAAACGATGATATGGAACAAGACGAGACGGTTGACATACCCGCCGCTTTTGTGGAAATGTTTATTCTGTGTCTGGCCCTTGCCTTGAAGCTTTGTAAAAACAAAACGGTATATGTAAAAACAGAGCGTGTTTCGGACACGCAGTCTATGTTGAAAATTCAAAGTACAATCAATAACCAAAAGCAAAACACAAGCGTTTTTGAAAGTGCCGTTTTCAGCCTGCTTGACAGATTGAACATAAGCTTTTCCTGCCGCAAAGACGAAAACTTCGGCATGGAGTTTGTTCTTGAAAACACAAAGAAGAAAAAGATTACATTTGCCGAAACGGATTATATGCTTGACCGCATTGACGACCTGCTTTCGGCGGCGACACTTCAAAACATGTTTTTTACAATTGCAAATTGAAAAATCCCGGCTTTTATTGTGATGTATCAAAGTGTAAGGCGTACTGCGGTACGCCTTTCTTTGTGCTTATAGGAGAGTTTCGACTCTGCGGAGTCGACCTTCTTTCGACCCGCCTCGAAAGAAGGCAAAGACGCTCCGCTCAAAAGGAGAGATGACTCGACACCAATCTCATCAAAAACCATCATGTCAGCGAGTCTGCGTGACCTCTCTCCTTTGCCGCGGCGGCTTACCTCTCACAAGGGTGTTTGTGCGAATTTTAAGTGTATTTAATCGATTCAGCTATAGAATTTCAAACATCGTTGTTTCAGAACATGTTTTACGCGACACCAAATGCTTGGATTTTAAAATTTTCATGCCCGTGTTGAGGGGAGTTAAGCCTCCACGGCGAAAGAGGGGAGGTCGGCGGAGTGAGGGCGGCAGTGTTGTTAAAGTTTGAATATGCTCAAATTTTGACGGCTTCGTAGAAGCGTTTGGTTTCATTTGTCTGAGTCAAAATTTGCCTTTTTGCGCTTTGCTTTTCCCGAATGAGCCATCCCCTCTTTTTGAGTGGGCGTTTTTGGTACTTTTGTCGATACAAAAGTACATAAAAAATAACAAAAAAGCCAGCAAGCATAAAACTCACTGACTTTAATTTGTTCCCTGTATGAACACCCTTGACTGTTTTTTTGTATTATTGACAGTATATGTAGTCGCTGTCGCCTTTTGAGGTGATGTGCATGTTATCACCCGGTTTTACTTCTGACGGAGATATTCCGTGATACTTCTTGAACATCTTTGAAAAATTGTAGGCATCGGTGTATCCGCACATAACGGCAGCCTTGTTTACGGGGAAACCCGATGCAAGAAAGTCATAGGCGGCATTGAGACGGGTACGCACTATAAAGTTTACAATTGTTATGCCAAACTCCCGTTTGAAAAGCCGAAGCAGATAACGTCTGTCAACATTGAACGAGGCGGCAATGCTTTCAACACTGATGTCTTCCATATAATGAAGCTTGATATAATCTTTTGTTCTCAAAGCATATCCCGGCATGTTGTCGGGTGACGGGGGTACAATATCTTCAAACAGCTTGAGCAAGCATATAAGATATTTTTCGGGAAGACATATTCCTTGTGAAACAAGGTCTCGTATTTCTTCGAATATTGTTGGGTTTTTAATTTGAATTACGGGCGAAATCTCCTTGATTCTTTCGCAGACCGTTCCCGAAAATGCAATCCAGATGTACATCCACGGATTGTTTTCGTCAGCCTGATAAAAGGTAATTTCATCGGGGTTTATGATAAAAGCTTCACCCGGCGATACCTCATAAGAGCCGCCGCTGTTTCTGAACATGCCTTTTCCGCGTATGCAGTAGTGAATGATACAATGGTGGCGGACGGCAGGTCCGTATGAGTGCAGACTTTTGCACTGGGAAAATCCTGCAAAAATCGGCTTTATGTCGCTGTATTTCATAACGCCCTGTGTCAAATTCATCTGTGGCATGTTGGCACCGCCTCTCAGTATAATGTCTTTTTGTAATTTTATTATAACATGAGAATGTTACAAAAATCAATGGATTTTTGGATGTTTGTGTGATATTATTTGATTGTAAGGACACAAAACAACAAACGAAAGGATGTTAATTTATGCCAAAGATTACATTTATGGGTGCAGGAAGCACCGTTTTTGCAAAGAACGTTCTCGGCGACTGTATGCTCACAGAATCACTTCACGATTCCGAAATCGCACTTTATGACATTGACAAAGAAAGACTCGAAGAGTCCTATGCAATGCTGACTGCCATCAATAACAAGTACAACGGCGGCAAGGCAAAGATTGAAATGTACCACGGCGTTCCCAACAGAAAGGACGCTCTCAAAGGTGCAAACTTTGTTGTAAATGCAATTCAGGTAGGTCTTTATGACCCATGTACAATCCTTGACTTTGAAATCCCCAAAAAGTACGGTCTTCGTCAGACAATTGCCGACACCCTCGGTATAGGCGGTATCTTCAGAGGTCTTCGTACAATTCATGTCCTCAAGGACTTTGCAAGAGACATGGAAGAAGTGTGTCCCGATGCATGGTTCCTTAACTACACAAACCCCATGGCAATTCTTTCGGGCTATATGCAGAGATACACAGGAGTCAAGACTGTCGGTCTTTGCCACAGTGTACAGGTTTGTACAAAGAGCCTTTTTGACACACTTGGGATGGAAAATGTTGAAGTGGGCAGAGAGCTTATTGCAGGTATCAACCACATGGCATGGCTTCTTGAAGTATATGACAAGGACGGCAACGACCTTTACCCCGAAATCAGAAGAAGAGCTGCAACAAGAAACGACGAAAAGCACTGGAATATGGTTCGTGTTGACTACATCAACAAGTTCGGTTACTACGTGACAGAATCCAGCGAACACAATGCGGAATACAATCCCTTCTACATAAAGTCAAAGTACCCCGAGCTTATCGACAGATTCGGTATTCCTCTTGACGAATATCCCAGACGTTGTGTGAATCAGATTGAGGGCTGGAAGAAGCAGAAGGAAGAAATTCTTAACGGCGGCGACATTGAACACACCCGTTCCCACGAGTATGCATCCCGGATTATGGAAGCTATTACAACAAACAAACCCTACAAAATCGGCGGTAATGTTATCAACAATGGTTTTATCACAAACCTTCCTGCCGACGCCTGCGTAGAAGTACCCTGTCTTGTTGACGGAAACGGCATTCAGGGCTGTCACGTAGGAAGACTTCCCGTTCAGCTTGCGGCAATGAACATGACAAACATCAATCCTCAGCTTCTTACAATTGAAGCGGCTGTTACAGGCAAGAAGGAACATATCTATCATGCGGCGATGCTCGATCCTCACACATCCGCTGAGCTTTCGGTAGACGACATCATCAAGATGTGCGACGAGCTTTACGAAGCACATGAAAAGGCTGGCTATCCCGTTCTTTCTCTTTGACCTACTTTCTTGAGGAGAAAGTAGGCAAAGACCTTTTTGATTTAGCACCGACACGATTTTAAACACAATCTCAACATAATATCCCGATTGCAATTTATCCCGACCGCCATTAAGGCAAGCGGTCGGGATGTTTTTTGCTATGCTTGACAAAAAGCGGGGGAGGAAGTATAATGAAAGTATAGACTGAGAAAGGAATTGTATTGAGATGAAAAGATTTGTTTTTGCGATTTTGTGTTTAATGTGTGTATTATCATTGTTTGTGTGTGCTAAAATCACAGATGAACAGGTTGAAATACGTTTTACTGTAGGACAAGATTCTATATTCATAAACAACCAAGAAACAAAAGTCGAAAAGCCATATATCGTTGGTGAAGGTACAACTCTTGTTCCAGTAAGAGTTATATCCGAAGCTTTTGGCGTCGAAGTTGGTTGGGATTCATCGGAGAAAAAAATATTTCTATATACTCAAGGCAAAATGGGTGAATGCCTTGAACTGTGGATTGGCAGAAAAACTGTCAGTATTATGTCTTGGGAAACAGAAGTTTTACCCGAAGCACCCGAACTTAAAAATTCAACATCTATGGTGCCCTTAAGATTTATTTGTGAGGCTTTTGGTGCTAACGTATCATACAATCCCGAAACAAAAGAAATAACAGTTATAAAACCAACCAAGGATAAAGTTGACGAAGCAAATAACAGTAAAACTTATGGAAATTACGATGCCGCATTGGAATATGGCGTGAAATTATTGGAGAATCATTTCCCGAATCTTTATACAGAACATGATAGTTCAGAATATATTTTAGTGCTCGATGCTGTTGATTATCTGAATTGGTGGTTGGTTTATTCTAAACCTCGGTATATAGATCCCGATCCCTATGATGATATTAAATATGTGACATACGGCGGAGGTAACTTCGTGATTTTCGACAAGGATAATGGTGCGGTTTTAAGATTTGGTGAAAGCGAATGATTCTTTTGCATCCTCTTAAAGATTGAGAGCTGCGAAGATGCAAACGAAAATGCCACACAACCAATATAAATAAACAAAAAAAGCAGTCCTTTTGGACTGCTTTTAATATTCATAATGGGGTGGGATATGGGATTCGAACCCATGGCCTCCAGGGCCACAACCTGGCGCTCTAACCAACTGAGCTAATCTCACCATAAGTGTTGTGCTCTGATATTTCAGAGCACAGTGGCGTGCCTTAAGGGACTCGAACCCCTGACCTACTGCTTAGAAGGCAGTTGCTCTATCCAGCTGAGCTAAAGGCACAGATATAAGTAAATTAAATTGGAGCGGGTGAAGGGAATCGAACCCTCGCTGCCAGCTTGGAAGGCTGGAGTTCTACCATTGAACAACACCCGCATTAAAGGATCGGTCGCTCTTGCGACTTGTATATGATAACACATAAAAAAATGTTTGTCAAGTCTTTTTTTACGATTTTTGGTAAATTGCCGACTTTTACCATGTCTTTGCTTTGCCCGGGGATTATTTTGTGCAAACTGCAGTAATTTATGTCTGAAATCCTTAAAATAAGGCAATTACAACATAAAACAACACCCATATGACCCAAATATGGCTAAAATTGTTTATATTGCACCTAAATAGATGTAAATTTTGTGCAATCTGCTTATAGACTTATTTGCGTATCCATGTTATAATATGTTGTAATGTTGAATGATGTTGACTTTTGTTGGCGGTTTGTGATACGAAAACAACAAAAAACCACACAAAAATCACCAAACACTTTGACATAAAACCACATTTTGAGGGCAGAACTGCGAAAAACAGGGGCAGGGCTGTCCAAACTGTGCGTAAAAAGGTTTATAAACACACTTCATATAAAGAGGAGAAAAAACATGCTGGACGAAAGATTGATTAGCGAAATCGTAGCAAGCGTAGTAAAATCCACAATGGGCAGCCCTAACAAGCAGAAGGGCGTATTCCCTACAATGTCCGAAGCACTCGCAGCTGTTGACAAGGCTTACAAGCAGTACAGAAGCTACTCTATCGAGCAGAGAGAAAAGATGATTGCAAAGATAAGAGAACTCACACTTGCAGAAGCTGAAGTTATGGCTAAGATGGGTGTAGAAGAAACAGGCATGGGCAGAGTTGCGGATAAGATTATCAAGCATCAGCTCGTTGCCAATAAGACTCCCGGTACAGAAGATTTGCACCCCACAGCAATGTCGGGCGACGCAGGTCTTACCCTTATAGAAATGGCACCCTATGGTGTTATCGGTTCCATCACACCCTCGACAAACCCCAGTGAAACGGTTATCTGTAACTCCATTGGTATGATTGCGGGCGGTAACGGTGTTGTATTCAATCCTCACCCCAACGCATGCAAGGTTGCAAACTATGCTGTTGACCTTGTAAACAGAGCAATCCTCGAGGCAGGCGGCCCCGAAAATCTTGTTGTTACGGTTGAAAATCCCACAAAGGAAAGCTCTGACGAAATGATGGCTTCTCCCATCGTTAAGATGCTTGTTGCAACAGGCGGCCCCGGTGTTGTTAAGGCTCTTCTTTCTTCAGGTAAGAAGGCAATCGGTGCAGGTGCAGGTAATCCCCCTGTAATTGTTGACGACACAGCCGATGTTGAAAAGGCGGGAAGAGACATCGTTCTCGGTGCTTCCTTCGATAACAACCTTCCTTGTATTGCTGAAAAGGAATGCTTTGCATTCGATAATATTACAGATAAGCTTATCGCTTCCATGCAGAAGAACGGTGCATATCTCATCAAGGGCGACCAGATTGATAAGCTTGTGAAGGTATGTCTTGTTGAAAAGAACGGTAAGTACTGCATTAATAAGGACTGGGTAGGCAGAGACGCTTCCAAGTTCTTGAAGGCAATCGGCATTGAAGCAGATGCAAGACTTGTCATTGCAGAAGTTCCCAAGGATCATCCTTTTGTATATGTTGAAATGATGATGCCCGTACTTGGTATTGTCAGAGTAAAGGACATAGATGAAGCAATTGAGCTTGCATGTAAGGCAGAACACGGCAACCGCCACTCTGCACATATCCATTCCAAGAATGTTGACCACCTTACACGCTTTGCAAAGGCTGTTGAAACAACAATCTTTGTAAAGAACGCACCCAGCTATGCAGGTATAGGTGCAGGCGGCGAAGGTTATACTACATTTACAATCGCAGGTCCTACAGGCGAAGGTCTGACAGCTGCTCATTCCTTTACACGTCAGAGAAGATGCGTTCTTGTTGACGGCTTCCATATCGTCTGATTTCTCAGAAATCAAACAATAAACGCGGAATGCGGAGTGCGGAATTCGGAATGAAAAGATGCACCTGTGTATGGCAATAATAAACTAAAAATTTGCAATCATTTTGCCGTCTGCTTTATTGACGGCAAAATGAAACTCCAATCGAGCAATGAATAATCGTTTTTAGAATCCGACAGAATGGTGCTAATTGCGAGTTCTTTGCCAAGCTTTCTGCGAAAGAAAGCGGCGAGTTCTTTTGCCTACTTTTTTCCGAAAGAAAAGTAGGGGGGAAGGAAAAGATATATGAATAATGCATTTGGAATGATTGAGGTATACAGCTTTACAACTGCAGTTGTCGCGGCTGATACCATGGCAAAAACAGGTAATGTAAAGGTTGTTGCTTTTGACAGAAACAGACCCTTCAACCCCGGTTTTCCCGTACCCCTTATCATGGGTGCAAAGATTATGGGTAATGTTGCGGACGTAAAGGCATCTGTTGAAGCGGCAAAGGCATATGCAGAAGGTAAGGGACACTATATCGTATCCCATGTTATTCCCAACCCCGGCGAAGGTGTTGAGAACATGACATACCTTATGGATATCAATAAGGATAAATTCAACAAGAAGCTTCCCAAGAACTTAAGAGGTGCCGAGGACGTATACGAAGTAGAAGGTGCGTCGGCAATCGGTCTCCTTGAGGTTGAGGGAAATACCGCTGCAATCATTGGTCTTGATGCCATGGTAAAGGCGGCAGATGTAAGACTTGTACATACCGAAAAGAGACTCGGCGGACGACTTGTAACTTTAATTGTTGCAGGTAAGGTTGACGCAGTAACTGCGGCGCTTGAAAGAGGTAAGACTGAAACAGAGCCCTACTCCAAGACATATGGCTGTGAAGTTATTGCAAATCCCCACGTTGAAATTCTCAAGTTCTTCGACATGACACAGGGTCTTGAAAGAGAATAATATCCATTTCCCGTAAGAGAAAAGAGGAAAGAATATGTATGATGAAAAGGTAATCGCCGAGGCTGTCAAAAAGGCTGTAGAACAGATGCAGGCGGCTGAAAGCGGCGATGATAACGATATAAAGATTGGTATTTCGGCAAGACACGTGCATCTTTCACGTGAAGACCTTGATACACTCTTCGGCAAAGGCTTTGAGCTTACCAAGAAGAAGACACTTATGGGACGTGAATTCGCTTCGGATCAGCTTGTAACTCTCGTAGGTCCTTCACTCAGAGCAATCGAGGGTGTTCGAGTTCTCGGTCCTGTCAGAAAGAACACACAGGTTGAAATTTCAAGAACAGATACCTTTGTTCTCAAAGTAAGTCCTCCCGTAAGACCTTCGGGCGATATTAAGGGCAGTGAAAAGCTTGTACTTGTGGGTCCTAAGGGCAGTGTATATCTTAAAGAGGGCGTAATTATTGCCAACCGTCACATCCACCTTACACCCGAATATGCTCAGAAGAACGGCATCAAGGATGGCGACTATGTAGACGTACTTGTTGAAAGCATAAAGCCCACAAAGTTCTTTGACGTTCAGGTAAGAGTAAGAGACGACTTCAATGTTGAAATGCACATTGATACAGACGATGCAAACGCTTGCGGCTTGAAGAACGGCGAAAAGGTTAAGATTATCAAAAAGTAACTCTGATAACAAATTAAGACTGCACCTTGCGTGCAGTCTTTTTGTATGCCCGTATACTTGACTTTTGCTTTATTTGTGTTATACTACTATTCGGTGAACTTTTAATTTGGAAAGGAGAAGAATATGCTTTTTACAGAACCCGTGTTTATGTTTATATTCCTGCCGCTTTGTCTGATTCTTCAGTATCTTATTAAAAATATCGCGGCCAGAAATGTTATTCTTCTTGCAATGTCCCTTGTGTTTTACGCATGGGGAGAACCTGTATATGTATTTTTGATGATAGGTGTGTCGCTTATTGGCTGGACGCTTACAAAAATCATGCACGACAAGGGAAATAAAAAGAGCCTTCTTGCCGTTGCGGTTGTAGTATCGCTTATACCGCTTCTTTTCTTCAAGTACGGTCAGATGATTCTCGACATTGTAAATCTTATCCCAAGGGTTGATTTGCACATGCCCGAGCTTTCACTTCCGATAGGTATTTCTTTCTACTCCTTCCAGATACTTACATATGTAATTGACGTTTATAGGGGAGAAGCTAAGGTACAGAAGAATCCTTTGTACTTCATGCTGTATATATCTCTTTTCCCTCAGCTTATTGCAGGTCCTATCGTAAGATATACCGAGGTTGAAAATGAGCTTCGTCAAAGACGTATCAAACCTGAAATGGTCACAAACGGTATCTATCGCTTTATGATAGGTATGGGCAAAAAGGTTTTGCTTGCAAATGTGGTGGGTAAGGTTGTAACCGACGTGTTTGCGAACGGTTCTGCGGCAAATGTGGGTACTGTCGGCGTATGGGGTGCAATGCTTTGCTATACCTTCCAGATTTATTTTGACTTTTCGGGCTATTCCGATATGGCAATAGGTCTTGGTAAAATGCTCGGCTTTACATACGGCGAAAACTTCAACTATCCTTATATTTCCTCGTCAATCAAGGAATTCTGGAGAAGATGGCATATTTCCATGAGCACCTTCTTCAGAGATTATATCTATATTCCCCTCGGCGGCAACAGAAAAAGACGTATTTTCAACATGTTTGTTGTATGGGCGACAACAGGTCTCTGGCACGGTGCGGGATATAACTTTGTTCTTTGGGGACTTTACTACTTTGTACTTCTTGTAATTGAAGGTGCAATACTCAAAAAGGTGAAAATCCCTAAAGTAATAACGCTTCCCATAACCTTTGTGCTTGTAATAATAGGCTGGGTTCTCTTCTACTTCGAAGACCTTGGTGAATGCTTAAGAGCACTGTCTATTATGTTCGGCATGGGTTCTGCTTTCTCGGACCCTGTTTCCACGGCAATCGTAAAGAGTGCAATACCCGCACTTATAGTATGTACAGTCTGCGCAACACCGCTTTATGCAACTGTTGTGAATAAAGTAAAGGTAAAGGTTCCCGAAGTTGTTAGAACACTTGTTATGTGTGCGTTTGTTGTAGTAATGTTTGTGCTTTGTACTGCATTTACCATAAGCAGTACATATAATCCGTTTTTGTACTTTAAATTCTGATGAATATGGAGGGGCAATGCTATGAACAAAATTCTTAAATATGTTGTGCCGGCACTGTTTCTTGCCATGATTCTCTTTGTATCGGTAAGTTATATAATTGTTGAAGACAATAAGACTTTCCCCAAGGAAAACAGAGCAGCTCAGCAGTTTCCCGAAGTTTCAAAAGAATCGGTTTTCTCGGGAGAGTTTACATCCGGCATGATAAAATACATGAATGACCAGTTTCCCTTCAGAAATACTTTTATGAAGATAGGAAATAAGTTCAATGATGTTATGCATCTTGATGTTTCAACAGGCGACGGCATAAAAA
Source organism: Oscillospiraceae bacterium (assembly GCA_015064895.1). GTDB lineage: Bacteria > Bacillota > Clostridia > Oscillospirales > CAG-382 > UMGS1387. Next base: position 32,534 of record SVRI01000010.1, read on the forward strand.
TCGAAAAGCCGGCTGTAAATGCGGGCGGCGGTGCAGGTGAAAGACTTGCTCCGAGCGATATCGAGTTTAAGTCCAAGGAAGTAATTGAAAATAATCCCGGCGGAACAACACTTGTAATAGATAAGGGTATGGCGATGGAATATTACAGCTTTGAGCCCTCTTATCTGTCAGCCTATGCAAAATCGCTTAATAGGTATGCAGACGAGCTTCCCGATGTGAATGTGTATTCCATGCTTGTCCCGACGTCTGCTGAGTTTTATCTTCCCGAAAAATTCAGAAACGATGACTGCTCTCAGAAGAAGGCAATAGATGCCGTATATGCAGAAACAAATAGTAAAGTAAAGAGAGTAGATGTATATTCGGGACTCCAAAAGCAGACAGCGAATAAGGATAATTACATTTATTTCAGAACCGACCACCATTGGACTGCAAAGGGTGCCTATGAAGGATATGCCGCCTTCTGCAAAAAAGCCGGATTTACCGCCGTACCTCTCAAGGACATGGAAAAGGCATATGTTGATGACTTTTACGGTACATTTACAAGCATTACTGAAAACACCGATATAACCGAGAATCCCGATTATATTGAGTATTATCTCCAGCCCGAAACAAAGGATGTGACGGCATTTACAGACTTGGATATGGCAACGTCATATGACACTGATTTGTTTGTAACATGGAATCTTGGTGATGTACAAAACAAATATCTTGTATTCTTGGGCGGCGACCATCCTCTTACACGTATTGTCACAAACCGGGATACCGACAGAACCCTTGTTGTCATCAAGGATTCCTTCGGCAATGCACTGACACCATTCCTTGTAAATCACTATAAGACAATCTATGTAATTGACCCGAGAACGGCACACGGTGATATCAGAGATTTCTGCAAAGAGCATAATGTCGATGACCTTCTTATTGAAAGCTATACATTCTCGCTTTCAACAGACGGTGCAAGACAACTGCTTGATACTATGATGCCCTAAAATATATTACGGAGCGGACTTATGTCTGCTCCTTTTTGTTGTACAAAGATAAAAAAGAGACACACATGCATAGACAGAAAGCATAATCACAGAAATGTTGAAACGGGAAAAACATATTAAAAAGAAACATGCAAAAAGAACAGCTGCCGATGAAAGCATGTTGCAAAAACGAGCGGCATAAAAGGCACGATCTATCTCGAGATTGTCGTACAGAATAAGCCGAACAGCCTTGCCGCCGTCAAAACAGGGCAGGGGAATGAGATTTAGAATACCGAGAAACAGGTTGCAGATAATGAAAAACAGCAGATTGGGCGATGGTGTTTTGCGTAGAATGATAATTGCAAAAAGTGCCGATAGAATATTTGCAACGCTTCCTGCAAGCGTTATAATCAGCTCTTTTTTATACGAAATGCGGCTTGTGTCGGCACAAATGTCAATTCCGAAGGGGTAAATAGTAATCTTTTCTGTTTTTGCATTGAAACGGTACAGAAAAAACAAATGGGACAGCTCATGAATAACAATGGCAGATGCAAACATCAATGAGGAAACAAGCCCTTGACTTGACACAAAGAGAATTGACGAAACGAGCGAAAAAATGCTGATGTATACTTTTTCTGAAATCTTTATCATACCTGTACTTTTGATTGGTGATGCTTTTTCACTCATGGAATATATCCCCGTAAATATTATTGCAAAAGTCGGAGAGTGTTTCGTTGTAAACGGATTTTCCGAAAGTACCTGCCTCAACGGCTCTGTTTGACACCTTCGATTTTATGATTAAAAGTGCCGCCAGTAAAAGAGCACATAAAAAGCATTGAAAAATAACGGTGTGGTATTTCATAAACATACTCCTTCCTATAAATACTATTGTAAATCATAAAAAAATATGATAAAATAACTTTATAACAAATGAAAGGCGGTGAGAATAAGTGGATTATTTCAAGTTGGTATCAGATTTTGAGCCAATGGGCGACCAGCCTGAGGCCATTGACGCTTTGGCAGACGGTATAAATCAAGGACTAAAGGAGCAGGTGCTTGTCGGCGTTACCGGCTCGGGTAAAACCTTTACCATGGCAAATATTATTGCAAAGGCAAATAAACCTACACTTGTTCTTGCCCATAATAAGACGCTTGCTGCTCAGCTTTGCTCGGAATTCAAGGAGTTTTTCCCCGAAAACGCAGTAGAGTTTTTTGTATCCTATTACGACTATTACCAACCCGAAGCATATATTCCCGGTAAGGATACCTATATCGAAAAGGACAGCTCAATCAACGATGACATAGATAAAATGCGACACAGTGCCACAAGTGCACTTTTTGAAAGACGTGACGTAATAATTGTGGCATCCGTTTCGTGCATATACACCCTCGGTGACCCTGTTGAATATAAGAATATGACGGTATCGGCAACGAGGGGGCTTGAAATAAGCCGAAATCAGTTCATTGCGGATTTGGTAAAAATCCAGTATGAACGAAATGATATGAGTCTTGAACGTAATAAATTCAGAGTAAGAGGGGATACGGTCGAGGTGTACCCTTCGGCATCAGAAAAGAATGCCATAAGGGTTGAGTTTTTCGGCGATGAAATTGATGAGGTTTCGGAAATAGATGTGGTTACAGGTGAGGTTCTTCACAGACTCAACCGTGCCGTAATCACGCCTGCAACCCATTATGTAACAAGTGATGATAAAAGACAAAAGGCGATAAATGATATCCTGGAGGAAATGTCGCAGAGAGTTGATTATTTCAAGAGTGAGAATAAGTTTATCGAGGCACAGCGAATAGAGGAAAGAACAAAGTACGATATGGAAATGCTGTCTGAGCTTGGCTACTGCTCGGGCGTTGAAAACTACTCACGGGTATTATCAGGCAGACCCGAAGGAAGCACGCCATATACACTTCTTGACTATTTCCCCAAGGATTTCCTGCTTCTTGTCGATGAGTCCCACGTAACGCTTCCACAGGTAAGGGCCATGAGCGGCGGCGACTTTGCAAGAAAAAAGAACCTTATTGACTACGGCTTCAGACTTCCCTCGGCATATGATAACAGACCGCTTAGGTTTGAGGAATTTCAGGAAAGATTAAATCAGGTAATATATGTTTCTGCAACCCCGTCGGAATACGAAAAGAACAGAGCGGAACGTATTGCCGAGCAGATAATAAGACCCACCGGTCTTCTTGATCCGGATATTGAGGTAAGACCCGTAAAGGGACAGATTGATGATCTTATAGGCGAAATCAGACAGAGAGTTGAAAAGAAGGAAAGAGTGCTTGTTACAACCCTCACAAAAACAATGGCAGAGGACCTGACGGAATATCTCAGCTCCCACGATATAAAGTGCAGATATATGCACTTTGGCATTGATACCATTGAGAGAATGCAACTTCTTCGAGACCTGAGACTGGGTGTATTTGACGTGCTTATCGGCATCAATCTTTTAAGAGAAGGTCTTGATCTTCCCGAAGTGTCGCTTGTTGCAATACTTGATGCAGATAAGGAAGGGTTCCTCAGAAGCGAAACTTCTCTTATCCAGACAGTTGGCCGTGCGGCAAGAAACGCCGAAGGTAAGGTTATAATGTATGCCGACACAATAACAGGCTCAATGCAAAGAGCCATTGACGAAACAAAACGACGCCGTAAAAAGCAGGATGACTATAACAAGGCAAACGGCATTGTTCCCGTGACAATCAAAAAAGAAATCAGAGACGTTCTTGATATTGCCATCAAGGAAGACAAAACTAAAGACGGCAAGCCTAAGAAGATGTCAAAGAAGGAGCTTGAAACAACGGTTGAACGCTTAACAGCTCAGATGAAGAATGCAGCAAAACGTCTTGACTTCGAACTTGCGGCAGCCCTTCGTGATAAAATCATTGCTCTTAAAGGCGGCAAACAGTAAAATTTGCTTGTTGGCACTTGAAAGAGCGTTGCATTTATGGTACAATAAGTCAGTTAAATATATTTTCGTATAAAAAGAGAGGTAATTAATTATGAAAGCAAGACTTCCCAAGGGTATGGGCGGCGGTCCCCAGAATATGCAGTCCATGATCAAGCAGGCACAGAAAATGCAGGAAGACATGGAAAGAGTGCAGGCAGAGCTTGAAGAAGAAGTAACAGAAGTTACAGCAGGCGGCGGTGCCGTAAAGGTTGAAATTAAGGGTAACAGAGAAATTCTCTCCATCGAGCTTGACGAGGACGTAGTTGATCCCGATGATATCGAAACATTGCAGGACCTTATTGTTGCGGCAGTTAACGAAGCTATCAAAACCGTTGACGAAAAGAGCAATGCGGCAATGAGCAAGGTTACAGGCAATCTCAGTATGCCCGGACTTTTCTAAGTAATAAGTGAAAGGGAAGAGGTAAAATGAAAGTAGAACTTCTTGAACACACACCCGAACCCGAGAGAGTTATAGCTGCCGCAGCAAAGCTTTGCTACTCCGAGGTCGGCGTTGACGATATACTTCAAAAAATGACTCCCGAAAAGTGCGAGAGCTTTATAAATATGCTTATGTCCCTCGGACATGAAAGCCCCGTTGAGCACGTATGCTTTACATTTGCAATTGAGGGTGTTTCACGCTCGCTTCTTGCACAGCTTACTCGTCACAGAATTGCTTCTTACAGCGTTCAGAGCCAGAGATATGTGGGAAAAGAAAACTTTGACTACATAATTCCTCCGGAAATCGAGGCTGTTCCCGAAGCAAAGGAGCTTTTCATCAAGGCTATGGAAAGCGACAGAGAAACGTATAAAAAGCTTAACGAAATCCTTTCGGCAAAGCATAAGGAAACAATGCTCAGTGAAGGACTTGACGAAAAGACAGCAGAGAAGAATTCAAAGAAAAAGGCTCAGGAAGACGCAAGATATGTCCTTTCCAATGCCTGCGACACAAAGATTGTAATGACAATGAATGTTCGCTCGCTATATAATTTCTTTGCACTCAGAACCTGCACAAGAGCTCAGTGGGAAATCAGAGAGCTTGCAACAGAGATGTTAAGACTCGTCAAGGGCGTATCTCCTATTCTTTTTGCAAATTCAGGACCTTCCTGCGTAAAGGGCGGCTGTAAAGAGGGCGCAATGACCTGCGGCAGGGCAAAAGAAATGCGTGAATTTTTCAAAAATATGTAAGGAAAAACAAAAATGGGATTTTTAATAACGGTTGAGGCACCCGATGCATCGGGTAAGGCAACCCAGACAAAAATGCTCCTCGAAAGACTCACAAAAGAGGGATATAAAACCTATAAATTTGCATTCCCCAACTACGGAAGCGATGCATGCAGACCCGTCGAGATGTATCTTGACGGCGTGCTTGGTAACAAGCCCGAGGATACGAATGCATATTCCGCATCGGTTCTTTTTGCGGTAGACAGATTTTTCTCCTACAGAACAGAGTGGAAAAAGCTTCTCGATGAAGAAAATACGGTAATCGTGCTTGACAGATACACCACAAGCAATGCGGTGCATCAGATTGTAAAGCTCGATGAATCGGAATGGGATACATTCCTTTCGTGGCTGTATGATTTCGAGTTCAAAAAGATGGCACTTCCCGTACCGGATATAACAATAGCACTTGATGTACCGCCTGAGGTTTCAAAGGTTCTTATGGATAAACGTGCAAAGGAAGACGAAAACCATAAGACGGATATCCACGAGGCTGATACGGAGTATCTCAAAAAATGCTATGAAGCAAGCAAATATGCAAGCGAAAAGTGGAACTGGCAGAGAATAAGCTGTACAAAAGGCGGCGAAATGCTCAGCCGTTCCGAAATACACGAGAAAATATATAACGCAGTAAAGAAAAAACTAGGTTAGGCAATAAGTTTGACCGCTTTGATTTATGGCGGTCAAACGGAACTCCTATCGGGCAAAAGAGCGGGAATTAAAACCCAATCAAGACTCGGATGTGAGTTCTTTTTGCTTACTTTTTCTGCGAAAGAAAAAGTAAGAAAGGAAAGATTTAAATGGTACTTTTATTTTTGGCAGACGGTTTTGAAGAAATAGAAGCACTCACGCAGGTGGATTATCTTCGCCGTGCAGGTGTTGAAGTTGTAACCGTGGGTCTTAACGGCGAATATGCCACAGGCACAAGAAAAATAATTGTTAAGGCTGATACAACCCTTGATAAAATCGACTATACCGATGACGTTGAAATGGTAATTCTTCCCGGCGGACTTGGCGGCATGAATGCAATAAAGTCGAGCGAAAAGGCTTGTTCAATCGTGAAGAAGGCAGAAAAAGACGGCAAATATGTTACTGCCATCTGTGCTTCACCGACAATCTTTGCCCACCTTGATATGGTAAATGGTAAGAAGTGTGTATGCTATCCCGGTATGGAGGATGAGCTTATAGAAGCAGGCGGTATTTATACAGATGCACCGGTTGTAACAGACGGCAAAATGATTACCGCAAGAGCTGCAGGTGCTTCCGAAGAATTTTCCTTCGAGCTTATCCGTGTTCTTTGCGGCAAAGATAAAGCTGAAGAAGTAAGAAAGAGCATTTGTGCAAGATGAGTACAGAGCAAATCAGAAACGACAAAAAAGAAATCAGAAAAATAAATAAGCAAAAACGTGCCGAAATGGACAAAGGCATAAAGTCAGAGCGTGACGGGAAGATTTGTGATTATATCATAAACTCCATGAGCTTTAAGTATGCCGACGTACTTCTTATGTTTTGTCCCACCGACGAAGAAATTGACATTATGCCTTTGTTCGATGCGGCAAAAAGAAACGGCAAACGTGTTGCTTTCCCTAAATGCTTCGGAAAGGGCATAATGAAGTTCTATTATGTAGACGACCGGACAATGCTGAAAGAGGGAAAGTACGGCATAAAGGCACCCGATGAAGGAGAAGAGTTTGATACTTCAGTTCATCCCCTTTGTATTGTTCCTTGCCTTGCAGCAACAAAGAAAGGTACAAGACTCGGCTACGGCGGAGGGTTTTACGACAGGTTTTTGCATAAGTTTGAGGGCATTTCCATGTGCGTTCAGTACGATGAATTTGTAACCGACGATTTGCCTCAGGAAAAAAGATACGATAAAAAATTCGACGTGCTTGTAACAGAAAGCGGGGTGTGCGTGATTGGGTAAAAGGGGAAAATTTGAGAAGCTCGAGCGTAATGACGCATACTTCGAAATACACGGCGAAGAAACCGACGGTATAAATAAAACAAAAGAAAAGCCGTCCGCAAAGAAAAAACTATCGGGTATTTTTAATATAAATTCGGAAAAAGTGCCCGAAAAGATGAATCCGCCCAGCCGTTTTACCTATAAAAAGGAAAAACGTACTGTTGTCAAAGACGGCACAAAGTCAGAAACGGTTTTGCCTCCTCCCATGGCACCCCTTGTTCTTATGGCAAGCGTTACGGTTTTGGTGCTGATAGCAAATATTATTATGTCGGGAAAAGGTTTTTCGGCATTGAATTATGAAAAGTCATCAACAATAAAAATGGTTGTTATGGCACTTGTATATCTTGTGCCGGCATGTATATATGTCTTTTCATCCCGTGACAGAAGAAGATGGTATAATATCTGTGCATTTTCACCATCGGCACTGTCAATTGCGGCGGCAGGTCTCGGACTTGTCACATGCCTTACTCTGCTTCAGAAGTATTTTATAGTATACACCTTTTCATACAGCGATTTACAGGCAGTACCGCCGGGAAATACTGTTCTTGCCATACTTGCAGGTGCGGTAGTGCCCGCCATTTGCGAAGAAGTATTTGTAAGAGGCATACTTCAGTATGAAATTTCAAAATATGCAGGCGGAATAACGGGTATTTTGTCATGCTCGGTTGTTTTTGCTGTTTTGCATTTTGATTTGCAGTTTTTTACGGTATATCTTGCTGCAGGACTTGTACTTGGTGCACTTACTCATGTGACCCATTCTGTTTTTCCTGCCATGATTGTTCATTTTCTCAATAATACCATTTCGATTCTTCTTTCTAATAAACTGACGTATATAGCGCTTTGGAGAATAAGCGGAACACTTCTTATGATAATTCTTGCTTCCCTGTGCTTTGTTTTCCTTATACTTTTTCTCAGACGTGCAGAGCTTATGAGCAGAAAAAGAGCTGCTGCATATCTTGCCTCAAAGCCTAAGGATAAAGAATCAAAGGATGATATGGCAGAAGACGGTCGTAAGAATGTAGATGAAGGCGGTAAATCCAAGCAGAACGAACGAAAGAAAATTGTTTCAGAGCCTGACGATGCGAGATATTTTACATGTCCCAAAGGAAACACCCCCGAAAGATTTGGAAGAATTATGCTTTCGCCCTTTACGGTAGGAGTACTTCTTTTGTTTGTGATAGTTGTGGTTGTAAAATTAAATTCTTAAAAGATGTTGACAACGGCTTTGCTGTGTGCTATAATACAGCCGAACCGCAAAATACAATATCAGGGGTGCTGTTGAAAAACGGCTGAGATGAAGCATTGGGCTTCGAACCCTTTAAACCTGTTCGGATAATACCGGCGTAGGGAGATTAGCTTGAAAATAAGCGTATGTACCGCACCGATATTGTGTGCGGTATTTTTTATTTTGGAGGTTTGTTTTTATGACAAAAACGAAAAAGCTTGCCACGAGTGCTGTGCTTGTGGCTTTAGCAACAGCGCTTGCGTTGGTTTCCATGGTTATTCCGCTTCAATTGCCGTTTGGCGGAAGTGTTACTCTTGCAAGTATGCTTCCCATAGCAGTAATTGCATATATGTTTGGAATTAAATGGGGACTTGGTTCTGCGTTTGTTTTTTCTGTAATACAGATTTTGCTCGGTGGAAAAACCGTTGCGGCATTTTTTATGCCCGGAGATAGTCAAATGGTATGGTTTAAGGCGGTTATCGTTTGCTTTATTGATTACATTTTGGCGTATACTGTAATTGGTTTTTCGGGTATATTTGCAAAAAAGATTAAAAGTGCCCCGGTTGCGTTATGTGCAGGCTCGGCTGTTGCCGTAACTTTGAGATATGTATGTCACATTATTTCAGGTGCCATATTCTTTGGCACCTGGGCAGAGGGCTTCTTTGCAGAGTGGGGACCGTTTGTCGGAACAGCATTTGGTAATTGGGTTATAAACAATATAAACGGAACAAGTCTGGCATGGTTTTATTCGGTAGTATACAATGGATTGTATATGATTCCGGAAATAATTCTGACCAGCGTCGGTGGATTTATTGTTGCAAAGGTTTTGAAAAAATACATAGTAGCTGAATAAAGTTAAACCGGAGGTATACATACGCACCTCCGGTTTTTTGTTTGTCGATTTTTGCAGAACTTAAATATAAAATGTATTTTCTTGTGTATAAATGTATAAAACATAGTCACTTTTGCACAAATTACACAATATTTGTCTGTATAATTGTACAATAATTGTTTATTTTCGAAAAAACCATTGACAAAGAGTCATATTTTGGTATAATTGTTATTGTACCTGTTTATAATATTTTTTTGGTACTTGGCGCTTGCGACAAAAAAGATATGACAAAGGGCAATGGGCGGTATGCAGACAAACTCAAAAGCAAATAAAGAAATAAACAGTCTTGTGCTTGCAGTAAAGAACAACGATACCGCATCATTTATCAAGCTTCTCGGTCATTTTTCCCGCACCATTTCGGTTCTTTCCAACTCTTTTTCTCTTCCGTCATCGGAGCATGAGGATTTGTGTCAGGAAGGCAGAATGGCACTTTACCGTGCAGCACTCAGCTATGACGGAAAGAGTGCACAGTTTTCCACCTATGCAATTACCTGCATGACAAACGCCATGATTACTTTTGCAAAGAAGTATGCGGCACAGAACATGGGTAAGGCGTATGATGTAACTCCCGAGGAGTATGAAAGCAAAGCGGGACAGAGCGTGATTTCGGCAATAGAGCTTGACGAACTGCTTGCAAAAGACGGATTTGCCGGTCTTTCGGAATACGAAAGAAGGGTAATGAGCCTGAAGCTCACAGGCTATAAGGTCGGGGAGATTGCAAAGAAACTGGAAAAGATGCCAAAGTCAATCGAGAATACTCTTTTCAGAGCAAGACAAAAGCTAAAGAAACATATTGACGGGTAACGCATATATGTTGCATCGCAAAAGCGGTCTAAAAGACATCGGGTTGTCCCCGTTATGCAGCAAAATTATATCAATACTCAAAGCGAGGTAAAAGGAAATGTACGAAAACAAGACACTGGTCTGCAAGGATTGTGGAGAAGAATTCATCTTTACAGCAGGCGAACAGGAATTCTATGCAGAAAAGGGCTTCCAGAACGAACCCCAGAGATGCAAGGCTTGCCGTGATAAGAGAAAGAATGCAGGAAAGCCCCAGAGAGAATACTTCACAACAACTTGTGCAAACTGCGGTAAGGAAGCCAAGGTTCCCTTCCAGCCCACAAGTGACAGACCTGTATATTGCAGCGACTGTTTCGCAGCAATGAAGGAAGAACAGGAATAAATACTTAAAAGCTTATTATTGTATTTGCTTTTGTTATTTTGCCCTCGGGTGTTATTTTCGTATTTCGGAGATTGGACTCTGCACGGCATTTGTAATTTAAGTGAGTCTGATTTTCAGCTAAACGGATTTAAAACTGTCAGCCATCCCTTTCGGGATGGCTTTTTTATGTATAAAAAGAGTGAAATGTCAGGATACTATATAAAAAAGATAACGAGGTCAGATATGGGTAATAACGAAAGAGATGATAATAAAAACGAAAACCTTGCCGATAATCTTGAAAGTATCCGACAGATGGGTGCAATAAGGATTGTGTCGGGAAGCTCCAGGGTGCATACCCTTGTTATTGCAGGTCAGATTGAGGGACATTATGAGCTGCCAAGCCAGACAAAAAGCACAAAGTATGAGCATGTAATTCCGCAGCTTGTAGAGGTTGAGGAAAGTGATGAAATTGACGGACTTCTCATGATTCTCAATACTGTTGGCGGTGATGTCGAGGCAGGGCTTGCCATTGCCGAGCTTGTTTCGGGCATGACAAAGCCGACTGTATCCCTTGTCCTTGGCGGAGGCCATTCAATTGGTGTGCCTCTTGCAGTTTGTGCCAAGAAAAGCTTTATTGTGCCGTCTGCCACAATGACAATACATCCCGTAAGGACAAACGGACTTGTTATAGGTGTGCCGCAAAGCTTTACCTATTTTCTTAAGATGCAGGAGAGAATAACGGATTTTATCGTGAAAAACTCAAATGTGCCAAAGAAATGTCTTGATGTTCTCATGCTCGCAACGGATGAACTTGCGGCAGATATAGGTACTGTCATCGACGGTTTGAAAGCTGTGGAAATAGGACTTATTGATAAGGTTGGCGGTCTTGGCGAAGCACTTAAAGAGCTGCATTCTATGATAGAAGAACGAAAAAGGACGGCTGATTAAGCCGTCCTAATATTAAAGCGTGTCAATAAATTCGTTTGCCTTTGTAAGAATGTCTCTGTCGTGCTTGAAATTGAGAATGGACAAAGCTTCTTCGAAGGTAACAAGCCTGTATTCCGAGATTTCCATGATGTTCATCTTGATGTCCTTTTCATCAAAAGGAGCAAGGTAATAAACGGCTTTTTTCTTTATAAATCCGTTGATAAGATAGTTGTAGGATTCTCTGAAACCGTCAATAAGATGAGTCTTGACACCCGTTTCTTCATATACTTCACGGAGTGCCGTTTGTTTTTCATCTTCACCTATTTCAATGTGGCCCTTGGGAAAACCGATGTGTCCTGAAATGTTGGTAATAAGAATAAATTTTCTAACACCCTCAGACTGTGTGTACATAACAGCCCCGCAGCTTTTTTCGTAGTAACACACATACTTGTATCTGTCTGCAGGAAGGTACTTGTCAAGAAGGGATATTAGTCTCGGCTCATAAAGAATTGTTCTTTCGGGAGCAAGAATCCACACGTCTTCTTGTTCTTCAAGCCTGTCTTTTGCTATGGCAACCACCTGACCGCGAAATTTTGCAACAGGTTCATTTACACCGATAACAAATGCTTTTACAGATTGTCCCTGATAAAGAATATTTCCGCAGTTAAGCGTACCGGAACGTCTGCCTTCGGAATAGAGAAAGTATGTACCGTTGACAGTGACGTCGTATACTCCGCCAAGTACGTTTTTAGTGCTTTTTGTGGCACTGTATTCGTTAAAACTCATAAAACCAGTCCTTTTCCCATACATTGGTAAGGGAACAAATAAAGTCGTTTTTGAAAAGCAAAAACTTTCACTGCATACAGTATATCATAAACTTCGGGTTATATCAATAGAAAATTTGCACATTTCACCATATGTTAATTATATTTGTATAATCTTGATAAAATCAGACATAAACCGATGTCATAAAAAAGTGAAACTATAAAACCAACTATGACTTGAAATATACATAAATGTGTGTTATACTGATTATAAATAAACGGAAGGTAGGGATGGCAGTGATATTTTTATATATATTCCTTGCCATTGTTGCCATAGTTGCTCTTGTAATTCTGGTTGTTTATTACGCACCCATTTCGTTGCAGATACGTTATGATAACATGCTGCGGCTATATGAACGTATCTACTTTGTAAAGATAAAAGAATATCCCGACAAAAAGAAAAAGAAAAAGCGTAAAAAGAAGAAATCTGCGGCAAACGTTTCTCCGAACACATCGGTAACGGGACAGACCGAGGCAAAAAGCTCACCGTTGCCCGACATCTCTGATGACGACGATGAAGAGGATGAGTTTGAGTCGGTCGAGTCGGTAAAGGACACACTGGCACTGTTTATTGAATTGCTTAAACAGCTCTTTGACATTGTCGGAGAAGATGCAAAAATCAAAATAAATAAACTTAGCGTTATCGTGTCAAAGCCGGATGCGGCAGATACCGCCGTGCTTTACGGTGTATGCGGAGGCATGATTTCTACAGCACTTGCAGTTGCATCAAACTTTTCGAAATGTAAAATCAACGAAAAAAATGTTGGTGTTACTGCCGATTTCATCGGAGGAAAGAACAGCATTGATATTGATATAACCCTTTCAGCACGTGTAATAGTTGTATATTCGTGTCTGCTGAAAGCTTATATGATACATGAAGCCAAGAAAAGAAAATCCCAAAGGATGGAGGATATAAATAATGACAAACGGTCAGAACATAGCTGAAACAATAAAGGATGCCCTTAATGAGGCACGTACCATGGCGGATTCCCAAACTATTATTGGCGAGCCCATAGTTGTAGGCTCTACAACAATTATTCCCGTGTCCAAAATTTCAATCGGCGTGGGTCTTGGCGGCGGCACATACGGAAAGCAAAAGACAAATAATGCAGGTGTCGGCGGCACAGGCGTAACCATAACACCGGTTTCCTTTATCGTTGTGGATGATAACGGCAGAACATCCTTGCTTAACGTAGGTATAAATACTTCGGAAAATTCCACAAAGATTTCAGGAACAGTAAATGAAATCGATAAGGCACTTGACAGCGTGCCCGGAATTCTTTCCAAAATCAAAGATCTTTTCGTAAATGAAAAGGTGGCGGAAACAAAGGTGACCGTTGAAGATGTAGTAGAAGAAACTACCGTTACCGAATAAATATACGGCAAATTAAAACAGCATCCATGAGGATGCTGTTTTTTTTATATGTTTTTCGGAAGCTCTGTAATAAGGTTTTTCTTTAATAAATGGTCGCATAATGCATATCCTGCAACCTCAAATTCGAGAGTTTTTGAATCGTAGTTTACAATACATACAGAGGCATTGGGAACCCAGGAAAGAGTTCCGATGTCAGTAATGTCTATGTTTTTCCATTTACAGCCCATGGCACGAACCGGTGTTGCATGAGAGCCTATAAGTATGTTCTTGCCTGCGTTTTCCCTGACAAGTTTTTCGACGGTGCAAACTACCCTTTGTGCAAGGTGCCTTACACTTTCGCCGCCCGGACATGTGCAGTTGCCCATATCGTACTTCCATACTGCATACTCATCGGGATATTCCACCACAATGTCGTCAAACTTCATTGTTTCCCAGACGCCGCCGTTTATTTCCCTGAGTCCTTGCTCTTTTATAACATCAATCCCGTGCCTTTCGGCAATTATTTTTGCCGTGGAATAGGCTCTTGGAATGTCGCTTGCAAAGGCGATGTCTATAGGAAAATCCTTTAAAAATTCAGCAGTACATTCTGCCTGTTTTATTCCCAAATCCGTAAGGTCTGACGGATACTGACCGTGAAATTCGCCTTTCAGATTTCCTTCACCCTGAGCATGACGCACCATTATAACTTTTGTATCAAACATATGTATTCCTCCGTCATATTATAGACTGCATTGCAATTGTAAGTCTTACATCGTTTGGTGTAAAGCCCGCTTCTGCAAGTGCTTCGGCATTGGTTTTGTAGCAAAGCTCGGGTGTGTTGTTTTCTTTTGACAGGTGGGCAAGAATTATCTTTTCCGCACCCATGTCCACAAGCTTTGGGATAAAAGCGGCACAATCTTCATTTGAAAGATGCCCGTGGTCCGACAGTATTCTCTTTTTGAGTATATATGGGTAAGGTCCGTTTTTGAGCATTTTTGTGTCATGGTTTGATTCAATAACTACAGCTTTGCATCCTAATAGATATGATGCAATTTCAGGGGTAATTTGTCCCATGTCGGTGGCCAATGCAAAACGTGTTCCGTCAGAAAACGTAAAATGATATCCGCATGAGCCGATAGAATCGTGAGGTGTTGCAAAGGTATCAACTTCAAAACCGTCGAATGTAATGCTGTCACCGGGGTCTTTGATTTTTGCTTTGCCGCAAAATAACTCATCAAGAGGCATGTCATAGTATGACGCTGACTTTCTGTTGATAAAAATCGGAATGTCGGTGTGCTTTGACAATACACCGAGTCCTTGAACATGGTCGCTGTGCTCGTGGGTTACGAATACGGCCTTTATATTTTGCATGCTTGTCCCGACTTTTTCAAGAGCACTGCATATACGCTTGTAGGAAACACCTGCATCAATGAGGATTTCCTCGTCTTTGTATTTTACATAAACGCAGTTACCGGATGAGCCGGAAAACAGAGGAATTGCTTTGAACATAGAATGAATTACCTACTTGAAAAGATTTAGCAAAGGAGCAAACAGAGGACTGTCCTTGATTAGCATAAGGTATATGCTGTCACAAAGAACAACAAGCAAAAAGGGAAAGAAAACAATCATCATTATCTTCATCCTTTTGCGTCTCTTTTGCAAAAGATATTCGGGAACTTCTCTGCCGTTCATTTTTGCAATACCGATTTCGTTGTTGTGGTGAAAGAACATTGCTATGTATACACATGCAGCAACGGTGGCAATGATTGCATAAACAAAAAACACGGGAAGATAGAATATGTTTCCGACAATGTATATTGCCGCCACAATCAATGTGGAAAGAAAAAATAAAAGTAAAGCAGTGCCTTTTTTCATAATTTACATAAGTCTGTCAAGACAAACGGCACCGTGTTTTCTCACCTTGAGAATGTAAACCGAGCCTTCGCCAAAGACATTTTCGAGTGTGGTTTTGTATTCCTGTACCAAATCCTGAGGAACAAAGCTCTGGATAGTACCCGCAAAGCCGCCGCCGTGTACACGCCATGCCGCTTTGTCGCAATTTCCGAGAACTTCGGACGCAAGGGCAAGGGCAAGGGATAAGCCCTGTTCGTCAACATTCTTAACCGTGTATACATTCTGAAGCATTGTAAATGACGAAATTCCCGATGCCTTGACGCCCTTAAGGAATGTATCAAGGTTACCCTTTGCAAGGGCATCCTTCTGCATTGTTACTCTTTCGTTTTCGTTAAAGAAATGCATGGCACGCATGAGGCATTTGTCACCAAGCTCACTTCTTATTGCCTTTGCGTTTCTTAAAAGCTTCTCTTTTGAAGAATCACGCAAGAATTCAACACCGAGGTATTTTGCAACCTTTTTCATGTCGCCGGGAACCGATGCATAATCTTCGTTGAGGTCGGCATGGTTTCCGCCCGTATTTACAATACAGAGGTTGATGCCGTATTTGTCAAGATCAAAAGGAAGCTTTTCTACAATGGGATTCTTAGGATCCTTGAAGTCTATTGCAACAAAACCGCCGACAGCACATGCCACCTGATCCATAAGACCGCAAGGCTTGCCGAAATGTACGTTTTCGGAATACTGTGCAATCTTTGCGATTTCAACATTGTCGATTTTGCCGTCGTTGTAGAAGTGGGACAGCATGTTGCCTACCATGTCTTCAAACGCCGCCGAGGATGAAAGCCCCGAGCCTTTGAGCACGTTTGATGTGGTGTAGGCATAGTATCCGCCCACATTGTAGCCGTTCTTTTTGAAACCGTCGCACATACCGCGGATGATGGCACTTGCCTTGTATTTTTCGTCTTCTCTGACGTTTTCTACGTCAGAGAGGGAAACGATATCCTCAGGGAAGCCTTCGGACTTGATGGCAACAACACCGTCATTATTTGTTGCGGCAACGGATATGATGTCAAGACTTATTGAGCCTGCAAGAACCTTGCCGTGGTTGTGGTCGGTATGGTTGCCGGAGATTTCGCTTCTGCCCGCAACAGAAAAAAGACGTACATCGCCGTAAGCTTTGCCGCCGTATGTGTTTTCAAAGCCGTCTGCACAGGATATGTATCTTGCTTTTACAGCTTCAATGTCGCAGTCGGAGCCGTAAAGCTCAAAAAAGGCTTTGTCATATAAGCCGCCGAGAATGGCGGATTTTAGTTCTTTGATGTTCATTTGGGATTCACTCCGTTTTAGGGATTTTTCCGTCATATGATGAAGGTCTGTACTTTTGTCCCGAAACAAAAGTACCAAAAATTCTCCGCTCAACAAGGAGAGATGGGCGGCGAGTCGCCGCTGACAATTTGTCATTTTGACGGTTTTCGGTATGCCGTCAAAATGACGTGTTTGCTGTCGGGCTTTCCCGACCCGCGGTGGCTTAACTCTCTCCATTGGTGTGAGTGCTGATTTGATTTGTGTTTCCCGACCGCCGTTGTTTGGTGGCCGGGAAAAACTGTATTTGTGCAATAAAGATATATTTAATACCGATAAAGTGTTGGTGCTAAAACATTTTCTCTTTGCTTACTTTTCTTTTTGTTAAAAGCAAAGATGAGTTTGACCGTTTGCGTTTATGGCGGTCAAACGGGGTGTCATTCGGGCACTGTAGACTTGAGTTAAATTTCGAAATAAAGTCCCGAATTATTTTCTCTTTGCTTACTTTTCTTTTTGTTAAAAGCAAAGATGAGTTTGACCGCTTGCGTTTATGGCGGTCAAACGGGGTGTCATTCGGGCACTGTAGACTTGAGTTAAATTTCGAAAT
>SVRI01000010.1:49796-75211 GCA_015064895.1 Oscillospiraceae bacterium
CCCGAATTATTTTCTCTTTGCTTACTTTTCTTTTTGTTAAAAGCAAAGATGAGTTTGACCGCTTGCGTTTATGGCGGTCAAACGGGGTGTCATTCGGGCACTGTAGACTTGAGTTAAATTTCGAAATTAAGTCCCGAATTATTTTCTCTTTGCTTACTTTTCTTTTTGTTAAAAGCAAAGATGAGTTTGACCGCTTGCGTTTATGGCGGTCAAACGGGGTGTCATTCGGGCACTGTAGACTTGAGTTAAATTTCGAAATAAAGTCCCGAATTATTTTCTCTTTGCTTACTTTTCTTTTTGTTAAAAGCAAAGATGAGTTTGACCGCTTGCGTTTATGGCGGTCAAACGGGGTGTCATTCGGGCACTGTAGACTTGAGTTAAATTTCGAAATTAAGTCCCGAATTATTTTCTCTTTGCTTACTTTTCTTTTTGTTAAAAGCAAAGATGAGTTTGACCGCTTGCGCCTATGGCGGTCAAACGTTGCTTCATTCGGGCATAAGACATTAAGTGAAATTTTGAAATATAGTCCCGAATTATTTTCTCTTTGCTTACTTTCTCTTTTTATCAAAGAGAAAGTAAGTTAGTCCTTGAAGAATGCAACGAATGCGTTATAGGAGGACCAGATGTCTGTCTTTGCAACTACTTCAACGGGTGCGTGCATGGAGAGAACGGGAACACCAACGTCAATAACGTCTATGTTGAGCTTTGCAAGAATCTTTGCAACAGTTCCGCCGCCGCCCTGGTCAACCTTGCCGAGTTCACCCATCTGCCAGATAACACCTGCGTCATTAAAGAGGTTTCTTACATAGCTTACAAACTCTGCGTGAGCATCGTTTGTGCCGCCTTTACCGCCGCCGCCTGTGAACTTTGTTACGCATACGCCCTTGTTGAGGAATGCAGAGTTTCTTGCTTCGTAAACACCTGCAAAGTTGGGGTCAAAGCCTGCGTTAACGTCGGCAGAGAGACACTTGGAGTTTGCAAACATCTTTCTGGGATTCTGACCTGCGTTTATGCACATTTCCTTGAGCATATCTTCAAATGCAAAGGATGTCATACCTGTGTTCGTGTCAGAGCCTGTTTCTTCCTTGTCGGCAAAGATGGTAACTGATGTGTGTTCATTCTTGCCTGCAACATCTGCAATAGCTGTGAGAATGGGATATGCACAAACTCTGTCGTCGTGACCGTATGCACCGATAAGGCTTCTGTCAAAGCCGACGTCACGAGCCTTGGAAACGGGAACGAGTGTGAGTTCGCTTGAAAGGAAGTCTTCTTCCGTAATGCCGTACTTTTCGTTGAGAAGTGCGAGAACATTGAGCTTTATCTTTTCTCCTACCTTATCATCGGCAAAGGGACGGCTGCCGCAAAGGATGTTGAGGTCTTCACCCGAGAACGCATTGTAGAGGGGCTTGCCTGCCTGGTCCTTGCCAAGGTGGGGAAGAAGGTCTGTAATGTAGAAGATGGGATCGCTTTCGTCTTCACCTATGCAGACTTCAACCTTTGTGCCGTCAGCCTTCATAATAACGCCGTGAAGTGCAAGGGGAAGTGTCACCCACTGATACTTCTTTATACCGCCGTAGTAGTGTGTCTTGAAGAAGGCAAGATTGTTGTCTTCGTAAAGAGGGTTCTGCTTCAAGTCAATTCTTGAGGTGTCAACGTGAGCCGCTGCAATGTGAACACCTTCTTCAAAGCTCTTTTTGCCGACAACAACAATGTAGATTGCCTTGCCTCTGTTGTTGAGGTAGAACTTGTCACCCTTCTTGTACTTCTTGCCGTATTCAAAGGGCTTGAAGCCGTGTGCTTCGAGATATTCAACAGCATATGTTACTGATTCTCTTTCTGTCTTTGCCTTGTCAAGAAATTCCTTGTAGCCTTCGCAGTAGTCGTAGCATTCCTTAATCTGTTCTTCTGTCATGATGTCGTAGGAATACTTCTTTGTCATGCACAGGCTTTCCTTTAAAAGCTCGCCCTTGGATTTTTCGGGAGCCTGATCTTTTTTCTTTGTAGCCATAGTAAAAATCTCCTTTTTGTTGTATATATTCAAAATTATTTTTCTTCAAAATAAAGCTCTACGTAGGTTTCTTTTGCCTTCATTACTTTTTCTACGTAATTTTTTGTTTCCTCAAAGGGAATGTTTGTCAGAACACCGTCTTGAGAATATTCGGGATTTTCAAGCCACTTGCGTACATTTGCGGGACCCGCATTGTATGCGGCAAGTGCCGTTTCCCATGAGCCGAACTCGGAATAAAGCATGTCGAGATAATAAACGCCGTATTTTATGTTTACTTCGGGTTTGTATAGCAGATTGGGGTCGTTTTCTGTGTCGGAATTTTTCTGACAAAGCCACTCGTAGGTGTCGGGCTGTATCTGCATGAGACCTATTGCATTTTTATTTGAAACCGCATCGCTTTTGAAATTGCTTTCGGTTTTGATGACGGCATAAACCAGCTCTTTCGGAACGGAATATTCCTTAGCACAGGTCTCTACCGTTTCGCTGTACTCAATCGGGTACATTTTTTTGGTGATGAAGGTGTCAAGATATACCCACAGTGATGCAACCAGTGCCGCAATCAGCAGAATGGAAATGATGATAATTGTCTTTTTCATAAAAAACCTTTCGGGAATTATGTTTTTGATAAAATGTCGCCAATAAGAAGATTGGCTTTGGTAGAGAATGATTTGAGACTTCCGTTGTTGGCAAGGATAAAATCGCACTTTTCTTCAAAAAAGTCATCCTTTGGCTGTGAATCAAGACGAAGACAAGCGCTTTTTTTGTCAATGCCGTCACGTTTCATTATTCTTTTTAGCCTTGTGGCATACGGGGCGGTAATTCCTACCGTTATGTCGCAAAGACTGTCGGCGCCGCTTTCAAAAAGAAGCGGTGCGTCGATTACGGCAACCCTTGCACCGTCTTTTTCTACGTCATAAAGCCACTTTTTTATTTCTTCCATAATGTAATGGTGGGTGATGCTGTTGAGTTTTTCATGCTTTTCTTCATCGGAAAAAGCAATTTCGGCAAGCATTTTTCTGTTGAGACTTGCGTCTTCGTTAAGTATTGTTTTACCGAAATAACCGCACAATTCCTCAAGACACGGTTTTCCTTTTTCGACAACTTCTCTTGCAGTTGTGTCTGTATCAAGGTGATAAACACCCTCAAAGGATTTGAAAATGCGTGCAAACTCGCCTTTTCCTGCACCGCTTTGACCGGTAAGTCCGACAGTAAGCAAAAAAATCACCACACTTTACAGTTCGATTATGTTAAAAGCCGCCGCCCTTAACATCCTGTTGTAGATTGCAAGGGAGATGCCGTCGGTAGTTTCGGGAAGCACGGCATAAACCGTATCTATTCCTTCTACCGTGTCGGTAAGACGCAGGGCATCAAACATTTTCTCGGCATATTCATCTTCATTGTTGCGGCTTCCCATGTTGAGAATACGGCTGCTTCTTTGGTCAATATCCTCGTCAAAACATATTATGCCGCAGTTTTCACTTTTATATTTTTCAATAATAAACGTACGTACCTTTTGTGCATTTCCTTTGACAAGCACAACACTCACATCGGGTGCATAGTGCTTGTATTTCATGCCGGGGGACTCGGGTCTCTGACCTTCCTTGAGCTGTTCAAGAACAGCATCCGAAATATCAACCTTGCCGAGCACTTCACATAACCTTTCGTATGTAAATCCTCCGGGACGAAGGAGCCTTGGCACATCGTAACAAAGGGAAACTACGGTTGATTCAAGACCTACCGCACAGTCACCGCCGTCGATTATGACGTCGGCACGCCCCGTCATGTCGGCAATGACATGCCATGCCTTTGTGGGGCTGGGTTTGCCCGACAGATTTGCACTGGGTGCAGAAATGGGAAGGCCCGAGAGCTCAATGAGTTTTCTTGCAATAATATTCTGCGGCACGCGAAGTGCAACATTGTCGAGACCTGCTGTTACCGTAAGAGGAATAACGTCTCTTTTGGGAAGTATAATTGTCAGAGGTGCAGGCATCTGCGACTTTAAAATATCAGCTTTTTCGTTTCCTTCGGCAAAGGCGTAGTTGTCTATGTCTTTGCTGTCTGCAACATGGACAATAAGAGGATTGTCCTGTGCTCTGCCTTTTGCAGTAAAGATTGATTTAACAGCTTTTTCGTCAAGGGCGTTTGCACCCAGTCCGTAAACCGTTTCGGTAGGGAAGGCAACAAGACCGCCTTTTCTGATGATTTCTGCCGCAAATTGAAGTTTTTCAATGTCACCGTCACCCGAAAGGTCGGGACTGACTTTGAGTATCTTTGTTTCGTCTAAAATCATGATTAATTGAACTGGCTGTTCTGGAGCTTTTCTGCTCTGTCAGCCGTAATAAGTGCGTCGATTACACCGTCAAGGTCGCCGTCGAGAATCTGCTCGAGACTGTAAAGGGTAAGACCTATTCTGTGGTCGGTAAGACGACTCTGAGGATAGTTGTAGGTTCTGATTCTTTCGCTTCTGTCGCCGCTTCCTACCTGGCTCTTACGCTCGGAGGAGATTTCGGCTCTCTGCTTTTCTCTTTCCGCATCGAGAAGCTTGGTTCTGAGCATCTTCATAGCCTTGTCTCTGTTTTTGAACTGGCTTCTTTCATCCTGACATTCAACAACAACGCCTGTGGGCTTGTGGGTAATACGGATAGCCGAGTCTGTCTTGTTGACATGCTGACCGCCGGCACCGCCGCTTCGGAAGGTATCGATTTCAAGGTCTGCGGGATTTATGTCAATTTCAACCTCTTCTGCTTCGGGAAGAACTGCAACCGTAATTGCAGAGGTGTGAACACGTCCCTGTGTTTCGGTTTCGGGAACACGCTGAACTCTGTGAACACCGCTTTCAAATTTAAATCGGGAAAATGCACCGTTGCCTTCGACCATGAAAGAAATTTCCTTTACACCGCCGAGCTCTGTTTCGTTGATGTTCATAACTTCAATTTTGTAATTTTTGCGGTCTGCGTACATGG
The DNA here is from genome assembly GCA_015064895.1 of Oscillospiraceae bacterium. Taxonomy (GTDB): domain Bacteria; phylum Bacillota; class Clostridia; order Oscillospirales; family CAG-382; genus UMGS1387. The sequence goes on from SVRI01000010.1 coordinate 54,768, forward strand.
AGTACATTCTGTATACGCTGTGAGCAAAGAGGGCTGCTTCTTCACCGCCGGTTCCGGCTCTGATTTCTATGATAACGTTCTTGTCGTCATCTTCGTCCTTGGGAAGAAGAAGGATTTTGAGCTCGTCCGTGATTGTTTCAATGGCCTCCTTGCATTCCTTATATTCATCTTCAGCCATTTCTCTCATTTCAGGGTCGCCCGAGCTTTCGTCGATAAGCTGCTTTGCACCCTCAAGATTGTTCTGTACGGTTTTGTATTCACGGTACTTTTCAATGATGGGCGAAAGATTTTTGTGCTCCTTCATGAGATTCTTGTACTTTTCGTTGTCCGAGATTACCTCGGGGTCCATGAGCATTTGGTTTATTTCTTCAAAATGCTTTTCGGCTTCCATTAAGTTTTCAAACATAGAGGTTTAATTTTCCTTTCGGGTTACGTTTTTTATACTTTTCTCAAGCTTCACTCTGGGAACAATCATTTCCCGTCCGCAAGAGATGCATTTCACTTTTACGTCACTGCCTGCCATGAGCACAAGCATCTGCTTTGCGTTTTTGTTGCAGGCGTGGTTCTTTTTCATGTTGAGTGTGTCCCCAACCGTAAATACTTTAATTTCCATAGTTTAATCAATTTTGTCAGTAAATCTGCGTATTCTTATCATGTAAAGCACACTTATAAGCACAAATGCCACTGCCACAAATGCAAGCACGTAAGAAATCATGCTTATTTTTTCATACTGCGCAACAAGCGGATTGCTCATAAATGCCTTGTAGTTTTCTTCGTTTGTGATGTAAACTTTGTTTTGTACATATCCCTTGACGTAATCGTCTGTGGCAAGATGCCCTTCAAGTGTCGTAAAGATATTTCTTGCAGCAGCAAGGGTCAGAGAACCTATTGCCGGAACCGATACGAATGTAAGCATGGGCAGAGCAACGGTTCTTCTTTCCTGAGAAAACAGCTTTTTCATCTGCATAATCAGGAATATTATTAAAAGTGTGGTGCAGGAAAGCTCGAGCAGGGAGAAAAATCCTGCAAGTACTACCGAAAGCTTGCTTTCCAGCAAAGGAAATTCGCTTTTGTAATATGATGATAGGGAATATATATGGTTTATTCCAAGGTGAACTCTTGTCATGAAATAATAGTTTATAACAGAGCTTGTGGCTGCCGCCGCCGAGAATATGAGAACAAGACGATTTTTTTGTCCGCTAAGCTCCGAGAGATAGAGCGACGACGCAGCAAGAAGAAGTATTCCGATAAGCGACGGAAGAACATTTATGCCGTCTACATAAAAATCAAAGAAGAACACAAAGGCAAATGTCACAAGAAAATATACCTTTTCGATTTTTCCTGCAACATATGCGTCTCTGTCAAGTACTACGTAATTGTCAAACTTTTCTTTGAGAAAATGTGCATAGTTTTTGTCTGCGATGATTTTTATCCAGGTCTTTGCCGTGACGATAACATATATAATGCCGAGAATAAGACCGCATATGAGACATACGCCGAGAACGTATACCTTCATTTGTGCCATCGACATTCTGAAGCTGGCACCTGCCGAAAGATCAAGCTCGTTATCCTGCTTTACTATGTCACAAATGCAGGGTGCAAACTCGAGAAATTTTGCACCGAGCGTGAAAATGAATGACATTGTAAAAGCATCGCTTATAGCTCTTGAGTGCTTTTCGCAGTCGGCTCTCATGGAGGTGTATTCAAGACCGAGATAGAGACCTCTGAACATGGAAATCATAAAGATTGCCTCAAGTACGCATACGATAAAAGTGAATGCCACAAGGTAATCCCTGTTTCCCGAAGAAACTGCCCATAGAGTAAATGCCAGTCTCAGTACCGAAATCCATAGCAGATAACGTGCACTTTTTCTTGCAGATTCAAAGTTTGCGTCATATACATACATTTTTGACAGACCCGTCATTATGAGTATTGCACCCACAAAGTCGGGCAGTATGTCAAACATGTTGAAGTTTGGGTTAAAAAAGAATATAAGACCTGCGAAAATCAGGCTGAGATTCAATCTCATGTTTAAACCTCCGTAAAGGGTGTTTTATTGTTCCGTTTTTGCTGCCAGGGCGTCCTCGGTGTAAATGTGATTTATATAAGTTTTTTCGTTGCCTGTGCCTGCACCGGTAGTGTGCAGTTCAAAGTATAAGGGACGGGCAACGTCAAGACCGAGGTCTATGTTCTTACCTATGTCATTTCTGAACAGACCGTCATTTCCGTAAATAAGGAAGGATACCTCGTAGAGACCTACTATTGTGCTTTGGTTGTCAACAACAGCATCCGCTTTTGCAAGCTCCGTGACGGTTATATCGTATATCATTTGGGGAGGAAACTCTCTGTTGATGTTCTTTTCAAATGCTTTTTCGGGATCATAATTCTTTCCGAATAAGGTAGGATAGATTTCATAATTGCCCGTATAAAGCATGTTGAAATACTTTTCAAAGAATCTGTGTCCCTCGTGGTCAACCTTTGCTTCAAAAATATCCTCAAGAGGGAAGATTCCGCCAAGGTTGTCGGAATAATATAAAGGCTTGTGGGAAAGGGCGGAATAGGTATAAAGCTCTGACGGATAATCCTCACGGTATTCTTTTAAGACCGGAAATTTTGCGTATAAATCCGCCTTAAGTTCATTCTCCGAAGCATAAACTTTTCTTTCTTCATTATCGGGATGGAGATATTCGACTATTTCCGAAATATTCAGCGACCAAGCTTCTTTGTCTTGAGGTGCTTCGTAGAAATTGTATGTGTCATGATCAATCGGCGGCTGAACGATTTCTTCTTTTTTCATAAGCCATTTGAGAATAAACATTCCTGCAAAATACAGAATTATAAGAGAAACGATCACACAGCCGATTATGATAAGTGCAATTTTCAGCTTGCGTTTTTTTCTCTGAGAAGGGGTCATTTGTGCAATACGCACTTTTTTCTCCTCTTTCTTTTTGAGCTTTGCCTGCTTTTTTTCAAGCTTTGATTTTTCGGCAGGCACAGCCTTTACCGTTTTTGACGGCACTTTTGTTTTTTTACTCATGCCTTTATTTCCTTTTTGGATGCAGCCTTTTCCATAAAACGCTTAGCATCTATAATCATTCTTTCGTGTGTTGCCGTTCCAATAATACCGCACTTGTCAAATGCTGTGATTTTAAAGGCAAGTCTTTTGCCGTCAACCTCAAGAAGTTCACTTTCACAGTATACCGTCATTCCCAAAGGAGTTGCAGACACGTGTTTTGCCTCGATGGACACACCGACTGTTGTTTTGCCGGGTTCGAGGTGAGCTTTTACGCTGTTTGCTGCGGCACATTCCATAAGGGCAATCATTGAAGGAGTAGAAAACACCTCAAGCGAACCGCTTCCCATGGAAACGGCACTGTTGCTGTGGCTTACAATAGCCTGTTCTTTGCCCAAAATCCCTTTTTTTAACATTGTCTTATCCTCCGATGATTATTTTTTGTTCTTAAGCTTTTTGAAAGCATTTTTCTGATCGTATTCCCGGATTTTCTTGTTTTCGTCATCTATTATTTCCTGCGTCGCAATCATCATATAGCAGGAGTAGATGTAGATTCCGCTGAATATAATCCACACGTATTGAAAAAGAGTAACGGCAAATGTAAGATATCTCGAATATGCCTGCAAGGGGTTAATGAAAGGGATAACAATTTGTACTATAAGGAAAAAGGCAAGAACAATCGCAAGCGATGTACAACTTTTTTCTCTTTTGATTCCTTTTTCAAATTCCACCTGCTTTGAAATGCCGCCCAATGCCTTGTACAGAAACAAAGCATAAGTTATGAGAAAAGCGGGATAAAGCAAGGCATCCGCATATACTGCTGCCGAAAACGAGAAAACATTAAATAAGTTTGTCAGATCAAGCAGCCATAAAACTGTGTATAAGACATGATATCCGAGCAATGCCGTGCATGATATCTTTGCTTTTTGAAAACCGTATGTTTCAAGTTTTGTAAGTCCTTTGAGCATAACAAGACATCCGATTATGTTCAAAGGGGGAATCATTCTCAGACCGAGCAGAGTTGTCCAGCCCAAAAACAGTAGTCCAAAGCCCATAATAAGCCTCTTTCCGTAAATTTATTATTCGTTTGCCGAGCCGTCCTTGAGCATACAGCACTTCTTGTATTTAAGACCGCTGCCGCAGGGACAGGGATCGTTTCTGCCTACCTGCTCACTCTTTGACTTGACATATGGTGTACTTGTTCTTTTGTCGGGAGTCGCCGCACTGCCGTATACATTTTCTCTTTTTGAAGGTGCAGACATGGGGGAAGCCGATTCCTTGTGGGATTCACTCATTGTCTTGGGTGCTTCAGAATGTTTTATTGTGCTTGCAGGCACAACCGAAAGAAGTGTCTTTACGGTCTGTTCCTTGATGCTTTCGTTCATTTCGTCAAACATGATGCTTGCTTCAAACTGATATTCCTTAACGGGGTCCTTCTGACCGTAAGCTCTGAGACCTATTCCGTCTTCAAGATCGTCCATTGCATCAATGTGTTCAATCCAGTGCTTGTCGACATTTTTGAGAAGCACGATTCTTTCGATTTCACGGAGTGCGCCTTCGGGGAATAAGCTTTCCTTTTCTGCGTATTTTGTACGTGCACGTTCAATAAGCTCGTCCGTGATTTTTTCAACGCTGAGCTTGTTGAGTTCTTTTTCGTCATACTTGAAATCGTCATCAGTTGTAAGAAAACCGTAGAAATAACCTCTTAATCCGTCGAGATTCCATTCTTCGTATGTGTCGCCTGCAAGGAAATTCATGCATCCGCCCTCAACATAATCGTCAATCATTGCAAGAATCTTTTCATGTATATCATTTCCGGCAAGTACTTCGTTTCTCTGACGGTACATGATTTCTCTCTGCTGGTTCATTACGTTGTCATACATAAGGACATTCTGACGTCTCTGGAAGTTTGTTTCTTCAAGACGCTTCTGAGCACCTTCTATGGTGTTTGAAAGAATTGACGCATCAATGGGGGTTTCTTCGTCAAGACCGAGTCTTTCGACAACACCTTCTATTCTTTCGCTGCCGAAAAGTCTTAAAAGGTCATCCTGGAGCGAAAGGAAGAATCTGGAAGCACCGGGGTCGCCCTGACGTCCGGCACGTCCTCTTAACTGATTATCAATACGGCGGGATTCATGGCGTTCTGTGCCGAGAATGTAAAGACCGCCTGCTTCTATAACCTTCTGAGCTTCGGGTGCGATTTCTTCTTTGTATTTTGCATACAAATCGTTGTATGTCTGTCTGAGTGCGAGAACTTCCTCGTCGTCTGTTTCAAAGAAGCTTGTTGCAACATTTATCTGCTCGGGCTCATATCCCAGCTTTTTCATTTCGTTCTTTGCGAGGTATTCGGCATTACCGCCAAGCATGATGTCGGTGCCTCGTCCTGCCATGTTTGTAGAAATGGTAACCGCACCGTATTTACCCGCCTGTGCTACGATTTCAGCTTCCTTTTCGTGGAACTTTGCATTGAGTACTGTGTGGGGGATGCCGTTCTTTTTGAGTATTTCGGAAAGAAGTTCACTTTTTTCAATGGAAACTGTACCTACGAGTATAGGCTGTCCCTTTTCGTGACATTCTTTTATCTGCTGTACAATTGCATTGTATTTTCCTCTGACTGTTCTGTAAACAACGTCGGAGTGATCCTTTCTCTGCATGGGACGGTTGGTGGGTATTTCCACAACGTCAAGACGGTAGATTTCCTGAAATTCTGTTTCTTCGGTAAGGGCAGTACCTGTCATACCGGAAAGCTTTTTGTAAAGTCTGAAGAAGTTCTGGAAGGTGATGGTGGCAAGTGTCTTTGACTCGTTCTTTATCTTTACGCCTTCCTTTGCTTCTATTGCCTGATGAAGACCGTTTGAGAAACGTCTGCCGGGCATGGTACGGCCCGTAAAGGTATCAACGATGATAACCTCGCCGTCTTTTACTATATAGTCCACATCACGTTTCATGTTACCGTGTGCACGTATTGCAAGGTTTACATGGTTTGATACAACTATGTTGTCTGCATCCGAAAGGTTTTCGATACCGAAGTATTTCTCTGCCTTTTTGACACCATCTGCGGTAAGAACAACCGTCTTTTTCTTTTCATCTACAATGTAGTCGCCGGAAATGTTGTCCTGATCCTCTTTGCTGTCAAGCTCCTTGATTACGTGAACCGTAAGACCAGAAGCAAACTTGTTTGCCTTTTCGTACATTTCACTGGAGGTGTCGCCCTGACCCGAAATAATAAGCGGCGTTCTTGCTTCATCTATGAGAATTGAGTCAACTTCGTCGACAATGGCAAACGCATGACCTCTCTGAACAACATTTTCTTTGCTGATAGCCATGTTGTCTCTGAGGTAGTCAAAGCCGTATTCGTTGTTTGTGCCGTAGGTTATGTCAGCGGCATATGCCTGCTTTCTTTCAGCCTGGGTAAGACCGTGTACAATAAGACCTACCGATAAGCCGAGATATGTGTATACCTTGCCCATCCATTCGCTGTCTCGACGTGCAAGATAGTCGTTTACCGTTACAATGTGAACGCCGTTTCCGGCAAGGGCATTGAGATATGCGGGAAGGGTAGCCATAAGCGTTTTACCTTCACCCGTTTTCATTTCTGCGATTCTGCCCTGATGAATAATAAGACCGCCGATAAGCTGTACACGGAAGTGCTTCATGCCGAGAACACGCCAAGCCGCCTCTCTGACTGTCGCAAAGGCTTCGGGAAGAATGTCATCAAGACTTTCGCCTGCACCCAGACGGTCTTTTAATACCTGAGTCATGCCGCGAAGCTCTTTTTCACTCATTGCCGAAAACTTTTCGTCAAGAGCTTCTATGCTGTCTATTATGGGGGTTATTTTCTTAACGGCTCTTTCGCTGGAAGTGCCGAAGATTTTTGTTATTATTGACATTTCTGAATTTACCTCGTTATTGTATTACTTGATTTTGAAGGTTTTTACAATCTTTGCAAACTCATCGGTGTGATTATTGTAGTTTTCCTCATTTTCTTCTGTTTGAGCACCCTGTGTAAGAGTAAGGGTATATACCTTGTTGTCAAAAATGATAAGACGAGTTTCGCAGCAGAAAACATCTTTGCCTATGGTTGTATTGTATTTTGCGTGCATTGCAGAATCAATATAGTCTGTATCTTTGTATTCTACCTCTTTGGCACTCTTTTCATCTATTTTGCCAAAGGTGTCGGAAAGCTGCTTTTTGTATACTTCCCAGTATTCGAGAGCCGATTTGTTCTCGTTGTCTTTTCCAAGGTCAAAGCAAAATGCCGTAACATTTGCTTTTGATACATCTTCGGGATTAATGGCGGAAAGCATGCCGTTTGTGTGAGTAACCTCCCAGTTCTCAGGGCAATCGAACCTGAAATTGCAGGACGGGTCCTTAACTGTCTGTACATCCTGCTTTTTAGCAGAGCATGATGCCATCGCGAGTCCTATAGTACATACCGCAAGAGCGGCGCATATTATTCTTTTCATATTTGCAATACTCCTCCTTATAATAAATTATAATTCACACTATTATACATCACAAGTGCCTTTAAGTAAAGCAATTTCAATCTAAATTAACATATTATTTTAGTTTATATAATAATTATAATGGGTATTGATTTTATTTTCGAACTGTGTTAGAATTGCTATACTAAAAAAAGTATAGGATGATATATATGGCAGGATATTCCTTTTTTGCTTTGGCTTCAAGAATGAAGTATATAAACCGCTGGGGACTAATGAGAAACCTGAGAAACGAAAACCTCACTGAACATTCGGCGGAATGTGCAATGCTTTCTCACGCACTTGCCCTTATCGGCAACAGATATTTCGGCAAAAACTATGACGAAAACCAAATTGCGGTATATGCTTTGTACCACGATATGAGCGAAATTTTCACAGGCGATTTGCCGACACCCGTAAAATACTTCAACGACTCCATACGTGACAGCTATAAATCTCTTGAAAGAAATGCCCTTGAAAACGCTCTTTCAAAGCTTCCCGAAAAGCTCAGAGGCGATTATACCGATGTTCTTATGTTTGAGGAGCTTGACGAGGATGCAAAGAAAATCGTAAAGGCTGCGGATAAGCTTTGTGCATATCTTAAGTGCGTTGAAGAATACAAAAACGGCAACAACGAATTCGGCAAGGCACTTGAAACCACCGAAAAGGCAGTAACGGAACTTGGATACACGCTTCCCGAGGTTAAGTGGTTTATGGAAAATGTTGCTCCAAGCTTTGAAAAGCCGCTGGATGAACTTTAATTTATTATGGCAAAGAAATACACATGTGTCATGTTCGACCTTGACGGTACGCTTCTCGATACCATAGGCGACATAAAGCACAATATAAATCTGACAATGAAGTCCCTCGGCTATCCCGAGCATACCTATGAAGAAACACGTACTTTTATCAACGATGGTGCGTATAAGCTCATAGAAAGAGCCTTGCCGGAGGGCAAAAAGGACGAGAAAACAGTAAGAGATACCCTCGAAATATATCTTTCAAACTATGACAAAAACGTATGTGTCGAAACAACGGCATATGACGGAATTGTCGACTTGGTAAAAAGGCTCAAAAATGAGGGATTTGTTCTTTCCGTCGTATCAAACAAACCCGAAAGGCACGTAAAAATGCTGTGTGATATGTTCTTCGGAGAAGGAACATTTTCCTACATTTCGGGAACAGGCGGAGACAAACCCGTAAAGCCCAAGCGTGAATGCGTTGACAAGGCACTTGAATATATGGGTGAAAAACACGAAAACCTCTTGTATGTGGGGGATTCACACGTGGATGTGACAACGGCACACAATGCAGGCGTACCCTGTGCAGGCGTGACCTGGGGTTTTCACGGAAAAGACGGCTTCAAGGATACAATTCCCGACTTTTATATAGATAATACAGACGAGCTTTATAAGCTTATAACAGGTGATATAAATGAGTAATTTGGACTTTGTTTTTGACGGTGCAAAAAAAGCTTCTTTTCAGCTTTCTTCGGCATCGGAAAACGAAAAGAACAATATCCTTTCCGAAGTTGCAAAGGCAATTGGCGAGGATATGGAAAAAATCCTCGATGCCAATGCCGAGGATATAAATAATGCAAGAGCAAACGGTATGTCTGAGTCCATGATTGACAGACTAAGCCTTTCCGAAAGCAAGGTGAATGCAATTATAAATGCTATCGGCAAGGTTATAGCTTTGCCCGACCCGATAGGAAAGGCACAGACAAATATCCGCCCCAACGGACTTGAAATAAGAAAGGTATCCGTGCCCCTCGGCGTTGTGGGAATTATCTATGAATCCCGACCCAATGTTACGGTGGATGCGGCTTGCCTATGTCTTAAAAGCGGCAACGTCTGCGTGCTCAGAGGCGGCAAAGAGGCGATAAATTCAAATCTTGCTTTCTGCAACTCCATAAGACGAGCACTTAAAGAGTGCGGCTTTGACGAAAACTGCGTAAACGTGCTTTCCGACACCTCCCGTGATTCCGCAAAAGCACTCATGACGGCAAACGGCAAGATTGACGTGCTTATTCCGAGAGGGGGTAAGGGACTTATACAGTCGGTTGTGGAAAACGCAACCGTTCCCGTTATTGAAACGGGTGCAGGCAACTGCCACGTGTATGTGGATGAGTCGGCAAATCTTGATATGGCAAACGAAATCGCTTTCAACGCAAGGGCACAGAGACCAAGTGTGTGCAACAGTGCGGAGAATTTGCTTGTCCATGAAAAGATTGCTGAAAAGTTCCTGCCTATGATGCAGAAAAAAATGAAGGAAAAGAACGTAGAACTCAGAGGCTGTGAGAAGACTTTGAAGATTCTTCCCGATATAACCCCTGCCACAGAGGAAGATTTTTATACCGAATATAACGACTATATCCTGTCTGTCAAGGTTGTAAAAGACGTGTTCGAAGCAGTTACGCATATCAATGAGCACTCCACAAAGCATAGCGAAGCCATAATTACCGAAACACACGAAAACGCCGACTATTTCACGACAAAAATCGACTCGGCGGCGGTGTATGTCAACGCATCAACGAGATTTACCGACGGCGAAGAATTCGGTCTCGGTGCGGAAATCGGCATTTCCACACAGAAGATGCATGCAAGAGGCCCTATGGGACTTGAGGCATTGACTACTACGAAGTATGTGGTGCTTGGAACGGGTCAAACAAGAACGTAGAGCACATAAAAGCCTCCCTCCGAGAGGGAGGTGGCATTTTCGAAAAAAATGACGGAAGGAGCCTGCGTTGCATTTGGTTCTGCAAAAGCACGGATTATACGCACTCTCCCTCAGTCAGCATAGGCTGACAGCTTTTGCTCTGATTGCAAGCACAGCTTACAATCCGCTTTGGCTAAAAACAACCACACAGGGTTGTTTTATTAACGCGTCGCGCTCTCGGAGGGAGCCTTTAAACGAAACTGTATATCCCTTTATATGAATGACGTTAAAAACTGTCGAAACAGATAAATTTGAATTCGGAGAAAGCTACTATGATGATTCAATTTGGCAAAATTGATGATATTGATAACTGGATGAGTCTTGTTGAAAAAATCAGTTGGAACTTCCCCGGCTTAGAGACGAACGAAAAGATTGCAGAGCATCGTAACACGGTTTTGCGTTTCATGGGCAAATCACAGGCATTGTGTGCAAAGGATGATAATGAGCAAATTATTGGAGTGCTTTTATTTTCACGTGGTCATAATATGATTTGTTGTTTGGGTGTTTCACCCGAATGCAGAAGACAGGGCGTTGCTTCGTGCTTGCTTAGAAAGTCATTGGAGTATCTTGACAGAACGAAAGATATATCTGTATCAACTTTCCGAGAAGAAGACGAAAAAGGGATTGCACCAAGAGCACTATATAAGAAATTCGGTTTTGTTGAGAATAAACTGGTAGTAGAATTTGGATACCCAAATCAAATATTTTTATTACATCCGAAGTTAATGAATGAGTGATTTTTCAGCACTCATTTTGCCGTCTGCCTTATTGACGGCAAAATGAAACACCAATCGAGAAAACAGTATAACGGTTAAACCAATTGTGGAAAGTAGCCAAGTTAAAAGTTCTTTGCCTACTTTCTTGCAAGAAAGTAGGGAATAAAAATGCAAAGAATAGTAGTAAAAGTCGGCACATCGACACTCACACATGAAAACGGCTCGGTGGATATAAAGACACTTGATAAGCTGTGTCAGGTGCTGTCGGACCTGAGAAATTCAGGGTACGAGGTTGTACTTGTTTCGTCGGGTGCAATTTCGGTGGGTGTCAATAAAATGAGACTTAACGAGCGACCGAAGGATATGAAAATGAAACAGGCGGCGGCAGCTGTCGGTCAGTGTGAGCTTATGCATATGTACGATAAGCTCTTTTCGGAATACGGCAATATGGTGGCACAGATTCTTCTTACCGAGGAGGATATCGAATCCGACTACCGCAGAAATAACCTGAAAAACACCTTCTCGGCACTGCTTGATAACGGCATTATACCGATAGTAAACGAAAACGACTCGGTAAGCCATCATCAGATTGAGTCGCCCAAAAAGGTGTTCGGCGATAATGATACGCTTTCTGCAATCGTAGCAGGACTTGTTGAGGCAGATAAGCTCATAATAATGTCGGATATTGAGGGACTGTATGACGATAACCCCAGAACAAATCCGAATGCAAAGCTCATACATAAGGTCGAAAAGATAGACGACAGTATTATTTCTCTTGCCAATGGCGCAGGCTCAAACAGAGGCACCGGCGGTATGGCAACAAAGCTTGAGGCGGCAAAGTATGTTACAGACAGAGGTATTGATATGTATGTCACCATCGGCAACAAACCCGAAAAGCTGTATGATTTGCTTGAGGGGAAAGATGTGGGAACATTCTTCCTTTCTTGTAAGAAAGGAAGCAAAGAACTTTAATTTTCGGGGAGTTTTGGATAAAAATCCTGTTGTTCTTTCCGAAGTGCAGTGCCGTTTGAAATCATATAAAAAGAAACCTTGCAGAATTTTCTTCTGCAAGGCTTTTTGTTTGTCAGTATAAAATATGCTCAACCAGAACATCGTTTTCGTACACTAATTTCAACGAGAAAAACGGCGTGTCATCATTTTCAATCAATTTCAAGAAGATTTTGTCGCCCTCCCATATAGGCAGATTGTAAACCTCTTTTATATCCACCCATTCAGGGACACCTTCATCGCATACTTCCTTGAGATTTCCCGAAAAGTCGCTTGATGTGAAAAGGTGCATATATTCAGTTTCGTCACCGAGAACAAAAGTGATAATGCCGCGGTATTCGACTTTACCTAAAACAAGTCCCACCTCTTCGGCGGTTTCTCGTCTCACACAATCCTCGGGACTTTCGCCATGCTCGAATTTTCCGCCGATACCAATCCACTTGTCATGGTTCATGTCGTTCTTTTTCTTGACACGGTGAAGCATTAAGTATTTGCCGTCTTTTTTTATGTAGATGAGTGATGAATTTGTCATTTTAACACCGCCTTTGTATTGCATATTCAAAGGCTCCCTCCGAGAGGGAGCTGTCGCTGAAAGCGACTGAGGGAGAATGCGGAAAATCGCAGATTATCTCTGCAACTCCATATATTCCACAAGCTCTTTTATCTGCGTTTCATTAAATACTTTAATTCCGTTTTTCTTTAATAATCCTACCGTAATTCCGTCGCCGTCTGTGAGTGTTCTTGAAAATGTGCCGTCGTATATTTTCCCCGAGCCGCATGATGGACTTTTTGCTTTCATCAAAGCAACGTCACAGCCGTTTTCAATAGCCGTTCCAAGTGCAATTTCAGCACCTTTTGTATATTCTGCGGTTACGTCTCTGCCGTTATTCATAACAACCCTGTCGCCTATAATTTCCGACGGATTTCTCGGCGTTTCAAGACCTCCCGAAACCTCGGGACAGACAGGAATAAGCGTGAATTTGTCTTTCAACAAATCCAGACAGGACAACATATTGTCTTTTCCGTCATATCTGCACTTCTCGCCGTACAGGCAGGCACTTATAAGCAGTTTTTTCATTGTTTTTCCTTACCCGAAAGAAGCGGGATTTTTACGTTGAGGAATACTATAGCCGTAACCGTAAGTATAATGCCGACAATCATCAAGGGAGTCAGAGTTTCGCCTCTGAAATAACCGAAAACGCAGGCGGCAATAGGTTCAATGTATGCCATAATCGAAGCCTTTGCAGGACTTGTGCCCGAAAGCCCTTTTGTGTATAGGGTGAAAGGGAGAACGGCTGTCACAAGACCTGTGCCGAGCATTGCAAGGATAAGCTTTGGAATATCCGTTGCAACTGCGAAAACAGCACCCATATCGGTGAAAACGGCTATAAAAATACAGCCGACAGAAGCGAAAACAAAGGAATAAAAGGTTACCGTAAAAGAGTTAATGTTCTTTCTGAGTGCAACCGTGGAAAGGATGCTGTAAAGGGCGTAGGAAATGCCCGAGCATACACCGAAAACAAGTCCCAATGGAGTTGATTTTCCTGAATCTGTCAACGAAACAAGACAGCATCCCGCAAATGCAATTATAAGAGAAAAGACCTTCTGAAGCGTAAACTTTTCACCCATGAAAAGACAGGATACAAGCACCACTATAAAAGGTGCAGTATACACAAGCACTGCCGTAATTGACATGGATGTTCCCGCACTTACCGAAGCAAAGTAAAAGGATGTCATAAGCAGAACGCTTATAAGTCCGTTTGCCGCAAGCAGAGGCAGGTGCTTGGGATTCACTTTAAAAAGACTTCTGTCTTTAATCAAAAGAAAAATGCCAAGGATTATCACACAGGTTGTTATTCTTATAACCGCACCCTGTATTGAAGAAAATCCGAATGTGTCTGTAAGCACGTGAACAAAAAGTCCCATGCTTCCCCAGAATATGCCTGCAAGCAATATGTAGATTGAATTAATTATGTTCATTTTCATAACCTCGTTCTTACTTTCTTGAGGAGAAAGTAAGCAAAGACCTTTTTAATTTAGCACCTTTATTAGAACCGCTTATACGCAATTTCGATTCTCGTTACAGTCTGGTTCTTACAAATCCGCACTTTTTACAGTATGGATGTACAGCCTTTCCGTTTCTGAACCCTTCTGCCATTTCTACGGCAAGAGGTGAGTTTATTACATTCATTATATCGTCCGTGAATATGTTGCCGAGAGTTATTGCACCGTCGCAGTCAATACAGCAGGGAACAATTCTGCCATCAACAAGCACGCCTATCTGGTCACGAAGACCGTAGCAGCGCACCTGTTCATCGACGTCATTCTCACGCCATTCAAACCGTTCTGCAAACTCCAAAAACAGCTTGTCCGACAACCGAAAGCCTTTTGTGTTTTGCTTCCATAAAGCTCTGTCAAAGTTGATTTCCAGCCGTGACATAATGCCGTCATTCAGCTTTCCGCTGCCGTACTTCCCGTCAGAATCTCCGTTCCAAAGTCGAAGTACGCATATTTTACCTTTTTTCGACATTTTCCTTGCAAAATCGGCACAGCCGTCGAGATATTCGTCAAAGGAAAGTCTTTCGTTTGCTTCCAATGCGTGCAAGGATATGTTTACCTTGTGAAGGGCAGGGGAACTGAGCAAAACATCCCCGACCTTTGACAGAAGTGTGCCGTTTGTGGTTATGATAACCTTGAAATCAAGCTCATGGCAAATCTCCAAAAATCTGTCAAGATTCGGATGCAGTGTCGGCTCGCCGAGAATGTGGAAATATATATATGATGTAACCTGTCGCAGTTTCTTTGCGGCAATCGTGAAATTTTCCTCCGACATAAAGCATTTGTCCCTGTCGGTGCCTTTGCAGAATGAGCAGGAAAGGTTACATACATTTGTTATCTCAAGATATGCTTTGTTGTATATGTCTTTCATACCGATTCCTTTTTGAAAATGATATCCAAAGCCTTCCCCGAGGGTGTGGGGAAGGTGGGTTGCGTCAGCAACTCGGATGAGGTTGAAGCTATGTTAGACCTCCTCAGTCAGCTTTGCTGACAGCTCCCCCTTCAAAGGGGAAGCCTTATGCTACAAACGTTTTGCTATAATCGACACAAACGTCCCCGAAAATCCGCCGCTTGCCCTATGTGAGAAAAATTCATCCTCGTGACATGCCGTGCAGATTCCCGAAACATCAATATTTTCTTCGGGTATGCCGAAGTTAATAAGAAGTTGTCTGTTTATCTCTGAAAGATTGGCTTTTTTCTTGGTGTTTGCCGAGCAGGTACAGACATTTCTGAACATGCTGTCTGTTTTGTCACCAATGCCCTTGAAAGCAAATAACTTTTTTACAGCCTCATATACTTCTTCGCCCACTTCATAACAGCAAACGCCGATGCATGGACCAATCGCACAGAGTATATCATCTTTTTCGCAGGTGAATTTTTCTGCCGCTTTTGTTACAATATCAGCGACAGTTCCTCTCCAGCCTGCATGAACGGCAGAAACCTCTTTTCCGTCCTTTGATGAAAGGAGTATGGGTACACAGTCAGCAGTCTTGACACAGAGAGCATCAATTTCGTGTGCCGTGCCGTCAAGAAACAACCCGTCACAGCCTAACATCTCGGGAAGACTCGGATTTATACCTCTTGCAGAATCTCCGTCTGTTACCCTTAAAACCGTGTTTTCGTGCACCTGCTTTGCACCGACTGCTCTTTCGGGTACTGTGCCCAGCGCCGAGAGGGCAATACGGTAGTTTTCGAGTACGTTTTTGGGACTGTCAAGGCTTCCGCCCTTGTCTTTTCTTGCCGTACTTACGTTGAGGGAATCAAAGTCGCCGCCGCTTACACCGCCGTGTCGGGTAAAAAAGCCGTGGACTATGCCGTACTTTTCAAGTATGGGACTTGTGTAAAAACAAACGCCGTTCTTTTCGTTTCTTGTGAACATACTTTCCCTCCTTACGTGATTTCCAAGAAACATCTTACATTATTATTGTGAAAAAGTAAAGGGGTTTGTGTAAACTATGAGTTGATTGACAGGTGGAGAGGGTGGTGGTATAATTGAAATGGTGAAAGAAAATGAAATATATTGAGATTAAAGATACAAAGGATACTGATATCCCACATCTTGCCTCTGTGCACTCACTTCCCGAAATATCAAAGTTTATCAGCATCAGCGACAACTATTGGAATTATATTACTACTGAGGAAAAGGTTTCATACTACAAAATTTACAGCGAAAACACTTTAGTCGGAACTGTTCACACCGAGTTTGACGGAAATACTTTATATTTAAGTATTTTGATTTTCCCCGAACATCAGAACAAAGGCTATGGAACAGCGGCGATAAGAGATATTAAAAGCGGTGTTTTGCCTTGTAAGTTTGATAAAATTGAGGTTTCCATAGCAACAGACAACACTGCTTCAATCAGATTGTTTGAAAAATGCGGATTTGTTTGTGTGTCGCAGGAGGAAGATCTTTTGAATTATGTATATGATTGCAGGTGATTTTATGATAAAACCAGTTACAACCCAAGCTGAAGTAAACGGCATGGGCTATGTCCTTTACAAATCTTGGCAAGAAACCTATACGGGACTTATCGATGACAGTTATTTGAACACAATGTCCCTTGAAAAGTGTGAGAAAATTGCTTCATTTCAAAAGGACAATTCCTTGGTTGCTGTTGAAAACGGAACAGTAATAGGCTTTGTCGGTTTCGGTACATACCGTGATGAAAAGGACACAGATATGGGCGAAATACAAGGTCTGTATGTCCTTGAAGAATACCACGAAAAAAAGATAGGCTTTGGTCTTATGAATGAAGCGGTAAAGAGGCTGTCTGATTATAAAAAAAACGCCCTTTGGGTACTCAAAGGGAACGATAAAGCTATCAGGTTTTACGAAAGATATGGATTCAAATTTGATGGTACCGAAAAGAAAGTCTTGATTGGGACTGAACAAACGGAACTGAGGATGGTTTTTGAGAGGAAAACAAATGAATAACAGAATAATAACTGACATTTCAAACTTCATATTCATATCCGACACCCCTATAAAATCCGATGCCATATTCTTGCCCGGCGGTTCACATCCCGAACAGCCGGAGTATGCAGCCGAGCTTTACAAAAAAAGCTTTGCAAAATGGATTGTACCATCCGGCGGTGTCAGCGTAAAGCGTGACAAATGGCCGGGTGTCCGTTCAAAGGCTGATGTTTATAACGGAGACTACAAGACCGACTGCGAGTTTTTCACCGATGTGCTGATAAAGAACGGAGTACCTGCCGAAGCAATTGTCGGTGAGGATAAATCGGGACATACCCGTGACAATGCGTTTCTTTCAAGAAAGGCAGTTGACGAAAAATGCATCGAAATCAAAACCGCAATCATCGTTTGCAAGGCTTTTCACGCACGCCGTTGTCTTATGCTTTATCAGATGGCATTTCCCGATGTCAGCTTTACCGTCTGTCCCTTTTCTTGCTATAATATTACAAAGGACAACTGGTACAAAACCGAAGAAGGCGTAGACAGGGTTATGGGCGAGCTTGCAAGGTGCGGTAATCAGTTTACGGGAGATTTTAAGGAGTATTTAGATTGTAAGAAGGTGTAATAATGAAAGAAATCAGCAGAAATGAATTGAAACATAAGCTTTTAGAAAACATAAACGATTATTGTATGCTCCTTCCGTTTTTGGAAGAATCTTATCAATGTAAAAAGTGTCACTGCTATATTTCAGATACAGATACAGAAACTTTTTTATGCTATATCAAGCATCCCGATGACAGCATTGCCGTGGAAATGAATGTTGCTGACAAGGATACAATTGAAGTAGAAAATGTTATTTTATCTCTTGTTAATAATGGTGATATAGATGGAACAGTTTATGTACTGTTATATAAGAATAATAACTTTGAAAAAAACTTAAAAGCTTTGTTTGATGTTAACGATGTACAGTACTATCAAAGTTACTATGCAAAGAAATCATCGAGAATTATTGATAATATTTCCGGTGTTGCTTTTACAGTAGAAGTTAATGATGAAATGCTTGACAGCTCTTTTATTTCACAGCAAGGAAATCATATCAATGTTATCAGAAGAATAAACGAAGAGGATAAAACAAACAACCCTGTGATATATCTCGTAATAGATGGTAAAGTTGTATCATACATTGCGTTGACAACGCAGTATGGAAACCTTATGGATGTATCATATATATTTACCGATGAAAGGTATCGCGGAAAAGGTTATGGGGCATTGCTGTGCGACTATGCTAAAAGCACTTTGTCCGTAGAAGGTAAAACAATGTTTTATTCTTTTGCTGAAAACGAGGCCTCCGAGAGGGTTGCAAAAAAGTGTGGCTTGGAAATTTGTGCAGAGAGGTATTCGGTATTGTGTGCAGTGAAATGATTAGAATAATAAATCAATCCCACATCCCCAAATGTGTCTCTGTAATAAAGCGTGCCTTTCAAACTGTCGCAGACGAGTTCGGCTTTACGCCCGAAAACGCACCGAGATTTACCGCCTTTGCAATGAGTGAAGAACGGCTTTTGTGGCAGTTTGCAAATGAAAAAAGACCTATGTTCGCATATTTTGACGGCGATAAAATTGTGGGATACTATTCTCTTACCTTGCCAAAAGACGGAGTATGCGAGTTAAATAACCTTGCTGTTTTGCCAGAATACCGACATAATGGTATAGGCAAAACACTGTTGCTTCACGCTTTTGATGAGGCTCGGAAAATGGGTTGTACTCAAATGAAAATTGGTATTGTTGAAGAAAATATTGTGCTTCGCAGTTGGTATGAGTCTTTCGGATTTGTTCATACAGATACAGAAAAATTTGATTTCTTTCCGTTTACTTGTGGGTATATGGAAGTGAAATTGTAAGGAGTATTTGAAGTGAAGACACTTGAAACAACAAGACTTATCCTCCGTGACTGGGCGGATAAGGATTTAGGCTGCGGAATACACACCGACGAAATTATAAAATATTTAATAGAAGCCAAAAACAACTATGCGGTAGTGCTTAAAGAAACAGGTGCGGTAATCGGCACAATAGGTCTTAATGAGGATGCAGACGACAATGAGAAACGCAGGAATGTCGGTGTCAGAATCACAGAGCAATACCGAAATGTTGGTCTTATGACCGAAGCCTTGACAGAGGTTTTTGCAAACAACAAGGGCAAAGAGTTTTCATGGTTTTGCAAGGTGGATGATGAGAGAAGCAGGCATCTGGCTGAAAAATTTGGTTTTGAGTATATAAAAACCTTTCTCAAAGTGCAGAGAAACGAAAAAGAAGAGCCTTCGGATTACTATTACTATGTGTTGAAGCTGTAATCTGCTGACGGATTGAACACGCCTGAACTTCAAGAGAAGATAAAAAATTATTATACAGAGGTGACTGAAGCGTGGGTAAAAAGCTGTTTTGCGAAATATCTCCGCTTACATATAAAATATCCGTTTTAAAAAACATTCTGATTCGAAAAATGTCGGATGTTTTTTCGGGTACAAAATTTGCAAAAACGAGGTCTTCGGAAAGACTGCCCGTTGTCATTTACAGCCATAATTCCTTAATACGCAGGGTGCTTGGAAATGTAGATATGACGCTTCAGGAAAACAAGGCGGTAAATCTTTCCATTGCCGCACCCAAGGTAAACGGAATTGTTATAAATCCCGGCGAAACTTTTTCCTTCTGGCATCTTGTGGGAAAGGTAAAGAAATCCCTCGGATATAAAGAGGGACTTACAATTTCAGGTTCCGAAACAAAGGCAGGCATCGGTGGCGGAATGTGCCAGTTTACAAATCTTATTCACTGGATGATTCTTCATTCGCCTCTTGAGATAACAGAGCATCATCACCACGACGGCTTTGATTTATTTCCCGATTTCGGCAGACAGATTCCATTCGGCACAGGAACATCAATCTGTTACAATTATCTTGATTACCGATTCAGGAATACGACCGATAAGCCGTTTCAAATTGTTGTATATGTAACCGAAACGCATCTTTGCGGAGAACTCCGATCGATAGAACCGCTGGATGTAAAATTTCACATTGAGGCAAAAAATGAATATTTTTCAAGAGAGAACGGCATAGTCTACCGTAACGGCGAGGTTTACAGAAGATGTGTTGATAAAGCAAATGGGAATCAGGTGTTTTGTCATCTTATAAGAAAAAACCACGCAAGTGTTCTGTACGACACAAGTGGTCTTGAAATCTTAAAAGAAGAATAACAGCCTGTCAGCTTGATTTGCTGCTGACAGGCGTAAATTAAAGCATTACCCAATCTGCGTAATCACAAGATGCGCAGACACAGGCCGTGTTCCGCCTGCAAGAGGAGTAATGGTAAGAGCAGCAGTTGCAATTCCTTATACACGGATTTTGTCTTATGATAAGTCTCTGTCCTACATGAGTATTGGTGAACAAAAAATATACATTTTTTAAGATAATTATGCGTAAATAGATGACAAATAGGCAAAAAAATGCTACAATATAGTTAGTTATTGAAACTTTTTACAATCT
>SVRI01000034.1 GCA_015064895.1 Oscillospiraceae bacterium
CTACGCTGACTTCTCTCCTTTGCCGCGGCGGCTTACCTCTCACAAGGGTGTTTGTGCGAATTTTAAGTGTATTTAATCGATTCAGCTATAGAATTTCAAACATCGTTGTTTCAGAATATGTTTTACGCGACACCAAATGCTTGGATTTTAAAATTTTCTTGCCCGTGTTGAGGGGAGTTAAGCCACCACGGCGAAAGAGGGGAGGTTAGCGCAAGGCGGGCGGCAGTATCCTTGAAATTGGTAGAACCCAAATTTTGACGGCTTCGTAGAAGTATCCCGTTTCATTTGTCCTAGTCAAAATTTGCCTTTTTGCGCTTTGCTTTTCCCGAATGAGCCATCCCCTCTTTTTGAGTGGAGATTTTTTGGTACTTTTGCATCGGGGCAAAAGTACAGAAAAATAACAAAAAGTCAGCAAGCAAAAAACTTACTGACTTTTATTTATTCCCTATTGAAAGAACCCTTGGCGGAGCTCACTTTTTTTTGAATTATCAGACCTGAATTGTCTTGGCGAAATACCCGTAACCTTCTTAAAGGCATGCGAAAAATAACAGTAATCGGTAAAACCGCTCTTTTCTGCAATTACCTGAACGGGATCGTTTGTGGTGATAATCATCATTTTTGCCTTGTCTATTCTCCGATTGAGTATGAACTGTGTGATTGTCAGACCTGTTTCTTTCTTGAAAAGCAAACTTATGTACTGCGGAGCAAGATGAACGTGGTTTGCCAGCTCTGAAAGGGTTATATTGTTGCATAGATTGTCGGCAATATATTGCTTTAATGCTCTTATGTGACTGTTTTCAACATTGCACAGATTATCGAAAATATGATTGTATATGTATGAAAAAGATGATAGCCCCTTTTGCTTTCTGCAGGGTGAAACGGTGGCAAAATCTTTTTTCATTAAATCCAGCATAAAAAGAATGTCGGAATTGACAACTTTTGGAAGATAACCGTCAAAATCGAAAACTTGCTCGTTTTCAAAAATGAGATTTATTGAGGCATATCTAATAGGAATGTCTGATTCATAACGTTCGCGAAAAGAGCCGGGAAGCATCAGGATGCCGTCGTCGGGATGGAGGATGATGTGGTCGCCGTTGTATATGTAGTGCATTTCACCTTCTATGCAAAAAGTTAAATCAAGTACCGTTAAAGGTCTTTCGTTTAACGGCATGAAAAAACCGCCTATTCTTTTTGCATAATTGAAATATGAAATTTCTACACCTTCGATGTTAAGTAAATTCACTTTTTCACTTCCTTTTGACTAGTTTACCACAAAAATTAATTGGAATCAACACTTTTGCTTAAAAAATACGTAATTTCGTGAATAATGACAAATGATACGTTAAAATAAGACAAATAGATGGTCGGTTATGTTAATCTATGACATTATGATGTATAGGCGTTTGCTAAACTTTACAAACCATATAAGGATAAGGATTAATACCGTACCGAAGGATAATACAAAATAGATGTTGACATTTTTTGGTGTAGGTGTATAATAGCCGTAGGAGGGTGATAAGTGATGGTTAAATACGGTGTAGCCGACTACGGACTTTTAGTCTGGTACGGCAATTATTACGATTACGAAGAAAGACTTACAATGGTTAAGGAAATCGGCTTTGACGGCTTGGAAAGACTTTATACCACATCAGCCGAAGAAGCGCTTACAAGAGCAGCATTCCTCAAGAAGAACGGCATGGATTTTGCAACAGTGCGTGCACATGACGTTGAACACGCAATAAAGTGGACGGCTGCCATGGGTAAAAAGTACGTGTGGCTTGACGTCATGGGCGGAAACTGCGGCAGAGGCGGAGACTACTACGGCAGGAGACACGAAGACTACATAAGACAGATAAATGATATGACAAGAGTATGTAATAAGTACGGCATTGATGCAGTCCTTCACAACCATCTCGGTCAGCCTGCCGAAAGCCAGGAAGAAATCGAGACAATTCTCAGAGAATGTCCCGATACAAAACTTCTTTTCGACGTCGGACACTGTGCAGTAGCCGGCGGCGATGTAAGATACATGGTGGAAACATACTACGACAGAATTGCGGCGTTCCACTTCAAAGGCTGGAAAATCAGCGATACACCCGACAGTCCCGCCTGGGACAGACGCGGTCACTTCTGCGGTCTCGGTCAGGGTGATTTCAATGTTGACAATGAATATGTATTCAAGTATGCTTTGAAGAAGGGCTATGACGGCTGGTTCTTTATTGAACAGGACACACACCTTCAGGATCCCAGACTTGACCTTGCCGAAAGCCTTGCAATCATGAAGAAGTGGGAAGCGGAAGCAAAGTGATTTTGAAAAAGAAACAGAAAAAAGAGTGGTTTTAAGGGGTGTTTCCCTAGTAACGAATAATTAAATGAGAAGGCGTACTGCGGTACGCCTTTCTTTGTGCTTATAGGAGTGTTTCGTCACTGCGGTGACGAGTTACTTTGTCCCGCGACAAAGTAACCAAAACGCTCCGCTCAAAAGGAGAGATGGCTCGACACCATTCATAGACAAAACCAAAGCATCAGCGAGTCTGCGCTGACCTCTCTCCTTTGGCACGGTGCCTTACCTCTCACAACGCGGGAAAACGTTTGCATAGATTCAAACTTTCATTTCCGCGAAAAGCTATAAAGCTTATTCCTGCATACATGATTTGAATACTTTCAATCCAATCAACGGTATTCACTCGCAATTGGCACAAACACCAAGAGAGGGGAGTTAAGCCTCCACGGCGAAAGAGGGGAGGTCAGCGGAATGAGGGCGGCAGTATCATTGAAATTGGTATAATCCAAATTTTGACGGCTTCGTAGAAGTAGCTTGTTTCGTTTGTCCGAGTCAAAATTTGCCTTTTAGTACTTTATTTATCCCGAATGAGCCATCCCCTCTTTTTGAGTGGGCGTTTTTGGTACTTTTGTCGATACAAAAGTACAGAAAGAATAATATAAAAAAGCCGGCAAGCATAGAACTCACTGACTTTAATCTATTCCCTATGTGAAGCCTGCCTATGCTATTCCTTTTTCACGGAAAATGTGACAAATTCCACCCGAATCCATTGACAAGCACAGACTCAGGTGCTAAAATATTCACGTAATCAAAACACCCACGGAGGGACTAATTATGAAACTCGGAAGAATCTACTTTGATCATACCGTTGAAGGCTATCGCAAGTTAAAGGAAAACGGACTTGACTTTGTTGAGATTTGTTGTAATTATGACAAGGATATAGACTTCGTTGTAGGCGAAAAAGAAAGATTTAAATCTGTAATAGAAGAAAGCGGCGTTGAGATTGCGTGTCTCGGAAAATGGAATCACGAGCTTCTCAAAGACGGCAGAATTGATCATGAAAAACTCTCCTCTTACAAAGCACTTCTTGATGCTGCCATATACTTGGGTTCAAGAACCTTTGTCTGCGGATGTAACTACGATAACAGCATAAGTCTTTATAAGAACTACACGAATACAATCGAAGTTTTCGGCACGCTTCTTGACCACGCAAAGGGAAAGAATATAAAGGTTGCCGTAGAAAACTGCGACTGGAACAATTACGTTGTTTCGCCCCGTGAATGGGAGGTAATCCTTGGTGAGCTTCCCGAGCTTTGCATCAAGTACGACCCTTCCCACGCATATAACAGAGGTGACAACTACCTCGACGAAATATCCGACTGGGCGCACAGATTTGCCCATGTTCACATCAAGGGTACAACTATTGCCGGCAAGAATCACGTTGACGATCCGCCGGCAGGAATGGATGACCTGAAGTGGGGTTCAATCTTCTCGATTCTCTATGCAAGAGGATATGACGGAGACCTCAGCATCGAACCTCATTCACCGACATGGCAGGGAGAACTCGGCGATGCAGGCGTTGCATTCACAAGAGATTATATCAGAAAATTCATATTAAGATAATGCCAAAGGCGGTCCGATAACGGACCGCCTTTGTTGTGCTATTGTTTTTTGTTTTTGAGACTTACACGCATATAAGTATCCCGGTATTCCTTAGGTGTCATTCCTCTGTGCTTTGTGAACATTCGGGAAAAATGCTCGGCACTGTCAATTCCGAGAAGATAGGCAATGTTTTTGATGGGAAGATGAGTGTTTAAAAGATAGTGCCTTGCTCTTTGCATTCTCATGTTGAGTATAAGCTCGGTGAAGGTATACCCCGTGTGCTTTTTAATTATTCGGTGAAGCTGGCATTTTGAATAGCCGAAACGCAGTGCCGTATCGGAAAGATCTATTTTGTCAAAGTTGTCGTTGATGTACCTTGCAATGTCATCGGGAGAAAAATTTTCACGCTGCTGCTGTTTCCCGGACTCAAAGTTGTATTCGTGTCTCGGTATTTTTGTGAGTAGAAGTAAAAGCTCAACTGCGGTATTTTCAAGGCTGAGATTTTCGTACAAGTCCGAGTGATGAACAATGGTGTGTGAGGAGTTGAGAAGCTCATTTGCAAGGCTTTCAATCTGCTGTGTGTATTCGCCTGCGGAAATGATTGTGTATATTGTGTTTTCTGCAAGATGAGTCAGGTAGTTGTCGGGGTCATATTTTTTGAACCCATCGGAAATACGCTCGAAATTGTCTTTTTTAAAGAGAATGTTATAGCATTTTGCACCCTCTTCGGGAACACAGGCATGAAAAACACCGGGAGCCATTATAAGAATGTTTCCTGCCGTAAGAGTTATGCATTTGCCGGAAATAATTTCATGAAGGATTCCCGACATTACATAGTTGACTTCGTAAAAATCGTGTTTGTGGTAACTGGTGATTTCCTGGTTGTCAATGGCAAATATCGATATGTTTTTAAGGGGATTTGTGTCTCTGTCCTCATAATAAAAGGCAACGTGATTTGAAGAAGCTGAGCAGTCTTCAAAAACTTTGACAAGCTCTTCTTCATAATTTGCATCTGTACCGAGCTTGATATTTAAGTGTTTATTCACACCTTCACCCCCTATAAAGATATTATATATTCGGTGCAACAAAAAGTCAAGAGAAATTAAAAATGTGCAATTATAAGTCATTGATGATGTAAAGAATTTGTGATAATCTAAACATGTAAGTTGCTGAAAGGGGTGTGTTGAGGTGCTTGGTTGTGAAAAACCGATAAAGTTTGACGATTGCAGCATTTGCGGAGCAGGATATGAATGTGACGTATTGCCTGAAAGTACTGACGAAAGGCTTTATAAAATTGTTTTTATCAAAGGATCAGACATCGGTTTTGCCGTAAACGGAAGGAATTATACTCTTAAAAACGGAGAAGGCATATTGATTTTTCCTTATGAGAAGTATGAGGTTCTTATTTCGGGTGCTGCTACTAAGTATACATACCTTTTCTTTTCGGTTGATTCGTCAAAATACAGCGATGCACTCGGCAGAATAAGACATAGCTTCAGAAATGAAGATTCCCCGGTGCTGCACGATGAAACAATAAGACATACGGCTGAAGATTTGTGTAAAGAGCTTGAAGCGGAATCCGGCGTCTTCTACAGAGAGCTTACAGGTCTTTTAAGCAGTCAGCTTATTGTTTATCTGCTTCGTTGTTTTGGAAGCCGATATGATGATGTTTATGATTCAAATAACGCAAATCTTAAGATTTGCAGTATGGTTATGAGCTATATTGACAGCCGTATATATTCAATGAAAAGTCTTTCTGAGGTTGCTTTGGAATTGGGATATAATTACAGCTATATATCAACTCTTTTCCGTAAAACATGCGGTATAACCCTTAATTCCTATTTCAAGACCAAACGCATGGATGAAGCAAAAAAACTGCTTCAGGATAAAAGCATGTCGGTATCGGAAATAGCAAGAACAATGAATTATTCCAGCGTCTATGCTTTCAGTAAAGCCTTCAAGAGTTATTATGACATGTCACCTGTTCAGTACAGAAACGGAACAAAAAAATAAATATACATTGTGCGGCATTGCTTTTGCAGTGCCGTTGCTTTTTGTAAAGTGCGATAATTTTTTCACAAATAACTCCGAAGTTTACAAAAAATACATATCTGTACATACAAAATATGGTACAATAAATTGGTTTAAAACGAAATTTGTATGGAGGTGTACCCAAATGGGAAAGACATACGGTAAAAAGACATGGCTTATACCCGACTGCTTTCTTAATTCCGTATCCAAGAATGAAAGCATAAGCCACGAAGCAATCTGCGTACTCAATACGGGAGATAAGGACGCAACAATCAATCTTACACTTTTTTATGAAGACAGAGATAAGATTGAAGGTGATTTCGTTTCCTTCTGCGGAGCAGGCAGAACACACCATATAAGACTTGATAAAATCGTCGGTAAGAGCGGTAATAAAATTGCAAGAGATGTTCCTTATGCAATCCTCGTTGAATCCGACGTAGAGGTTGTATGCCAGTATTCAAGACTCGATACAAGCGAAGTTGAAATGGCACTTATGACAACCGTTGCATACCCTGTTGAATAATAAATAAAAATAAACATATAATAAAGGAGCTGTCACAAAATGGCACAGGTATTAATTGAAACAAGCGCAAGACACGTACACCTTACAGCTGAACACATCGAAATTCTTTTCGGTAAGGGTCATGAACTTACACATAAGAAGGACCTTTCTCAGCCCGGTCAGTTTGCTTGCGAAGAAAGAGTAACGGTAGTTGGTCCCAAGAAGGAACTTGCAGGCGTTAGTATCCTTGGTCCCGCAAGACCCGCATCCCAGGTTGAAATTTCCCTTACAGATGCAAGAAGCATCGGCGTAAACGCACCCATCAGAGAATCCGGCGACGTAGCAGGCTCAGGTGCATGTAAGCTTGTTGGTCCCTGCGGTGAAGTTGAACTTTCCGAAGGCGTTATCGCAGCAAAGAGACATATACATACAACTCCCGAAATTGCAAAGGAGTGGGGAGTTGAAGATAAGCAGATAGTTTGTGTTAAGGTTTGCTCCGAAGGCAGATGCAACATCTTTGGCGACGTAGTAGTAAGAGTAAGCGAAAAGTTTGCTCCCGCAATGCACATCGACACAGATGAATCCAAT
This sequence comes from Oscillospiraceae bacterium, assembly GCA_015064895.1. Classification (GTDB taxonomy): domain Bacteria; phylum Bacillota; class Clostridia; order Oscillospirales; family CAG-382; genus UMGS1387. The sequence goes on from SVRI01000034.1 coordinate 7,008, forward strand.
GCAGCAGGCTGCACACCCGGTATGATGGGCGAAATAATTAAGTAAGTCGGGAAAGCCCGACAGCAAATTTCGCGGGCAGTGTTAATGCCAATCATATAAATCAACCGCGAAACATACCTTTTCTTGCCGCCTATAAGGCACGCGGCAAGAAAATCAAGAATTTGTATGAATTCTTTGTTGTAGAGGCGACATTTGGTCGTCCGCAAAATGAGTTTTCAATTAAATTGAAATAAAAGATTTATGGATAAAGAAAGGATGTATCACACATGAATTACACATCAGAAGTAAATGAAATGTGCTGCGTAGCCAAGGGCCCCAACCACGGTCCCGCTCCTATCCCCGAAGAAGGCAGATGGGTACAGGCTAAGGAAATTGCCGACATCTCCGGTTTTACACACGGTATCGGCTGGTGTGCTCCTCAGCAGGGCGCATGTAAGCTCTCTCTCAATGTTAAAAAGGGTATCATCGAAGAAGCACTTGTTGAAACAATCGGTTGCTCGGGTATGACACACTCTGCAGCTATGGCTGCTGAAATTCTTCAGGGTAAGACAATCCTTGAAGCTCTCAACACAGACCTCGTTTGCGATGCTATCAACACAGCTATGCGCGAACTCTTCCTCCAGATTGTTTACGGACGTTCTCAGTCTGCATTCTCCGAAGACGGTCTTACAGTAGGTGCTGGTCTTGAAGACCTCGGTAAGGGCCTCAGAAGCCAGGTTGGTACAATGTACGGCACAAAGGCTAAGGGCGTAAGATACCTCGAAATGGCTGAAGGCTATGTTACAAGAATGGCACTTGACGAAGACGATCAGGTTATCGGTTACGAATTCGTATCCCTCGGTAAGATGACAGACTTTATCAAGAAGGGCGACGATGCAAATACTGCATACGAAAAGTCCAAGGGCACATACGGCAGATTCGATGATGCTGCAAAGTACATCGATCCCAGAAAAGAATAATCGAGGGAGGTAAATAGAAATGGCATTATTTGAAAGCTACGAAAGAAGAATTGACAAAATAAATGCAGTTCTTGCAGAATACGGCATTAAGTCCGTTGAAGAATGTAAAGAAATCACCCTCGCAAAGGGAATCGACTGCGATAAAATCGTAAGAGAAACACAGCCTATCTGCTTTGAAAACGCAGTTTGGGCATATACAGTAGGTGCAGCTATCGCAATCAAGAAGGGCTGCGTAAAGGCTGCTGACGCTGCTGCTGCTATCGGTATCGGCCTTCAGGCTTTCTGTATAGGCGGCTCCGTTGCTGAAAACAGAAAGGTTGGTCTCGGCCACGGTAACCTCGGTGCAATGCTCCTTTCCGAAGAAACAGAATGCTTCTGCTTCTTGGCAGGTCACGAATCCTTCGCTGCTGCTGAAGGCGCTATCAAGATTGCACTTAACGCAAATAAGGTAAGAACAAAGCCTCTCAGAGTTATCCTTAACGGTCTCGGCAAGGACGCTGCATTCATCATTTCCAGAATCAACGGCTTCACATATGTAAAGACAGAGTTTGACCCTGCTACAGAAGAAGTTAAGATTGTTGATGAACACGCATATTCCAACACAGCTCGTGCTAACGTTCGTTGCTACGGTGCAGACAGCGTACCCGAAGGCGTTGCAATCATGAGACTTGAACACGTTGGTGTTTCCATCACAGGTAACTCCACAAACCCCACAAGATTCCAGCATCCTGTTGCAGGCACTTACAAGAAGTGGTGTAACGAAAACGGCAGAAACTACTTCTCTGTTGCTTCCGGCGGCGGTACAGGTAGAACACTTCATCCCGATAACATGGCTGCAGGTCCTGCTTCCTACGGTATGACAGATACAATGGGTAGAATGCACGGTGACGCTCAGTTCGCCGGTTCTTCTTCCGTTCCTGCTCACGTAGAAATGATGGGTCTCATCGGCATGGGCAACAACCCCATGGTTGGTGCTACAGTCGCTGTGGCTGTTGCTGTTGAAGAAGCGTCTAAGTAATAGCGAAACCCACGTAAATACGTCATTTTTGACATAAAAGTTACTCCACACTCGAAGAGACGGGTGTGGAGTTTTTTCGTAAAATTGGTTATTTCTTCGCATTTCTTCGCACGCTTTTTTGGGTATGAGATGATTTGTTATGCTACATCGCCTTTTAATTTGGAAATCAACATATCAATCTGCTGATCTGAGAGGTTGTTGGAGCGTATCGTCTTGACAAGAAAATCTACCTTCGAAATGTTGCTGTTCATACTGAGAGAAATGGAAGCATACTCACCGGCGGTGATGTGAAGATAGGTTTTTGTTTCCTTTGTTGACTTGTGACCGAGAAGAGCCTGTACAATGTGTTCTTCTGTTCCCGATGCTCTGAGTCTTGAAGCAAATGTGTGGCGTAAAGAATGATTGTTGTAGAATTCGCATATTGCGGGTTCTTTTTCTTTACCCTGAACTATTCTCGATAAATGCTTGAGGGTACTTTCTGTAACAACCGAGCCGTCTTCATATCTGTTTACAAAATCAATTTCATATCCTATGCCGTCGAGATTCACAATGCCGTTTTCGTACTCGATTTTCGACTTTGATGTAATAAAACTGTTGAAGTCAGTGAAATACTTTGGAGCAAATTCGCGGGTGTAGTAATACTTTTTGTATTTGCTTCCGAGGATCTTACGGTAATATTCCTGACGCTTCTTTTCCGCACTCAGTACAAATTCAAGTTCCGTTGACATTGGTATAACACGCTTTGACTCGTACTTTGGGTTACAGGTGCACCATATCTCATTATCAAGTGAAGGATATTTTTTTATCTGCTTCTGCTCGTAAAATGTCGGAGATGCTGTGCGCTCTCGTCTCTGAAGTTGGCGGGTTACGTAAATGCAGTGATTTTCAAAATCGACATCTCGCCAGTCAAGTCCGAAGGCTTCGCCGACACGAAGTCCTGCATAAAGACAAAGTGCGAATGGAATATAAGCAGGAGTACCTTCCGGAAAACGTGTTGTAATCTTTTCCAGTATTTCATCGCTTATAACGTCACGCACTTGTTCGTGCTTGGGAACGGCGGCAGCAATTCTGAGGTTAGGCTTTTGGACACTCGACATTGGGTTATAAAGTATATGTCTGTTGTTGGCAGCAAAAGTCAAAATCTGTGACATCAGAGTTCTCAGGTTGTCACTGGTGTTTACGGATAAGTCTGAAGTAATGTAAAGATTGTTGAAATATTCCTGAAGTATTTCCGGAGTTATGTCACATAAAGCCATATTACCGAAACGGGGAATAAGATGGTTTTTCAGATATTTTTTGTAATTTCTTATAGTACCTTGTTTCCACATCGGCTCACATACCTTCCACCAGTGATTTTTCACATATGAGGAAAACGGCATATTTGCCATTTTTTTCTTGGGATAGTTTTCTGTTGTTTCCGGACTTCCGTATATTTCAACATATGCTTTTTCAGCCGCATCTCCGGCTTCCTTTCTGGTTGCAAACCCGCCTTTGTAGGCATACTGTCTTTTTCCGTTTTTATTCAGGCCCGGCATTTGGAATCTGTAATACCAGGTGTCGTCACTATTCTTGCGGTTTGCCTTCTTTGATGTATACTTTTTAATTTCAATCTTGTACATAATTATTATTCCTCCTATGCAGTCTTAAGTGGGTTGTTTTTAATGATAGCGGAAAGATCTATTCTTTCTGAGTTGGTTATAAATTCGGCAATTGCATCGTGTCTAATCTTTGTTGTTCCGATTTTTACAGACTTTAGCAGTCCGGATTTTATAAAGCGGTAAACATTTTCTTTGCTTGTCTGTAAAATGCCCGCTGCTTGTGTAACGGTATAAAGCCTTACGCTTTCAGGGATAATGTCTTCAAACTTGATTTCTGCGTGGTTGTTTAAAAAGTTTTCGTAAAAATTGTTGGTCATATAATTTCTCCTCTCTTATGCTATAGATTCAAAGTTGTTTGTTGCATCTTCATACATTCTGCTGGGTACATAGTGCTTGCCGGAATTGTTATGTTCCAAGTGACACATAATGTAGTCAAACGGCAGGAATTTCCAACAAAAATAAGCGGTGTTAAACGACGAACCTTTACCGTTAAAACTCACTTTTTTGTCGGGATTCAATTTTTGAATGTATTTTCCTTGTTGTGCCATTTCGTAAAAAAGACTGCCGACGCATTGATATTGTTCCGCTGAAGAATTCATCAATATTGCGAAGGGCTTACCTAATTCAAAAAGGCGTTTGAACACGTCCATTTTGAGGGAAAACGGCGGGTTACTTATAATGCAGTCATAATGTTCGGCAGGTGTATATTCAAAAAAGTCTTTGCCGTCCCAAAGATGACTGTGAATTACCTTGTAACCGTGTTCCTTAAGTACATGTACGAATTCCGAGTTTTCTGTGTCAAATGGGCACCAGACCGTCGCACCTTTCGGAATGTATTCTATAATCGGTTCTACAAGGATTCGAGGTGTGTAATATTCGTCTCTTGCCTTATACTGTATTGTAAGGTGTCCGCTGTTTTTGCTTTTTACTGTTTTCTTGGTTGCCTTCTTTGCGGAAGTCTTCTTGCTTGTGGTTTCCTTTGTTGCTGCCTTCTTGGCAGTCTTTTTTTCGTTAGTTAACATTGTTTTTTCTCCTTTCTTATTCCTCTTCTTCATTATCACATATCAAATTGTTTCTGCAGTCCATACCGTAATGGCTCATATTACAACAGTAACATTCTCTTTCTGAAGGTTCTTCGCCATACGCACAGTAATAACGACAATCAAATTCCGGGCACCCGAAACACATAATTTCATTTACCAATACATCGTCATCGAGTTTAATTATTGCGTGTCTTTTGCAATTGTTTAACATATTTGTTCCTCTTTTCTTTGTTTTATTATTTTTTGTCGCCAAACGTGTCATAGGTTTCATATTAACTATGACAGAAGAACACGGGACTTAAACCTGTCCGGGGTTATCCGGCCCGTGAACTATTCGGTTGTCAAGGTCCGTTTGCGGCAACAAAAAATGCCGCAGCATTTATGAATGCTACGGCATTAAAAAAAGACCGTTGCATACATACTTCAGAGCATAACTCAAACAATGAGTAAGACTCTAAATATGTATTAAACGATCAAAATATACTAAGTATAAATTATCTGCTTCTCCGAATTGTCTCCTATCGGAAATACTTAAAGCATATTAAATTGTCAAAGGTTCGGTGCAGTCTCTCTTGACTACACCGACATTATACCACAAAATGGCAAATTTGTCAACAAAATTTTATGTAAACAATATAAATATCGACAAATATACTCTGTTTTGGCAAATATATTATAGTGTATCGGGTTTGTCCAAAGCAGTACTCTGACAATGCAATTTACTCTTGATAAACCTAAATCTGCACGTTCAAGTAGTTTTCAGCCGACACATTCAGCCGCCAGTGACTCAGAAAAAACACCGATATATAAAGCAAAATTAGTTTGTCATATTTCAAAGGCAGGTTGTTTTCAATAGCGTATTCCTTGTTCTTGCCTCGCAGAAAATAAAAGCCTTGTATCTGCCTTTCATCAAAACGCTTAGGCTTGCCTGTGCGTTTATCAATATTGCAATTCTGCCAGCGTGCCCGTAATTCTTTTTCCATAGTTTCTCGGAATGAATCTCCCTTTTCGGCTATCTGCTTTTCATAATATCTGTAGGCGTTTTGGGCGCATAGGGCACGTAATTTGTGGATATTGAGTTTGTTGTTCATTTCCTCTGGTGTAAACAGTTTTTCAGTAGGGTCTTTATTTTCAAAGTACGATTTGACAAACGCCTCGTTGACGACCCTCTGGGCGTGGCGTTTTCCTCCCTTGCCTTTTTGAACCAGTACACAAAACGCCGCGCTTTCGTCGTAGCAGAAATCGGCGGCGGTCAACCTCTTTATCTCGGCACGGCGCAAACCTGTATTCAAAGCAAATTCCACAAGGCGTTTGAATTTGGGGTTGGAGAAATCATTATCAGAACGTTCGGCTCTGCCATTGTTGCTGCGGCCTCTTTTGTAATCTGCGGTGTGCCTGAGAGGCTTTGTAACGCACGCCATATTGGTGTCAAAATAAGCACAGACAGGTGCAAGATATGTGTGCACGGTAGCAGGAGTAAATTGCCTCACGGAAACAAGATAATCGGCGTATTCTTGCATATATCTGTAACACTCGCAAAGCGTCTTTACATTGTGACACTCACGACAGTATTTGATGTAGCGTTTGAAGTTTCTGATGTATGCTTTCCGAGTGACATCATTTTTGTACTTGGAAAAATACTCTTTTGCTTCTGCCGTCAATTGTTGGGTGATTGTGGGTTTCTTTATTTTCTTTGACATATCCATACCTTCCTTATCCATCATAAGTATGACAGAAAAGAACACAATAAAGGGAATATTATAATAAATAATGTCTCTGTATTAGATAAATATTGGTAAGCATAAATGACCTTTTTATGAATACATAGTAGAAAATGAGAGGGAGCAAGGTGTATTTCAACCTTGCTCCTTTTAGAATATATGTGCTGTTTAGTTCAACAAATTGGAATTTAGTTGACTGCTCAATAAATAATTAAAGCACCATTACCATAGTTCCGGCTCCGATAAGTATGCAGCCTATCAACGACTTCGCTGTAAATTGCTCGTGTAAAAACACAAATGCCAAAACCAATGTGATCACAACGCTTAATCTGTCAATTGGAACGACCTTTGATGCATCACCTAACTGTAGCGCCCTATAATAGCATAACCACGAAGCACCCGTTGCCAAGCCCGATAAGATCAGAAACAACCAACTCCGTTTGCTTATTTCGGCAATTCCGCTTTGTGCATTTGTGAGAAACACCATTCCCCAAGCCATAACGACTACAACAACGGTTCTTATTGCCGTTGCAAGATTTGAGTTGACTCCTTCTATGCCGACCTTAGCCAGTATAGATGTAAGTGCTGCAAATATCGCAGACAGTAATGCGAGCACAAACCACATACATTATTACCTCCGTCAAATACTTATTTGTCGAACTCTTTCTATCTATATAGATTGTAAAAAGTTTCAATATCTAACTATATTGTAGCATTTTTTTGCCTATTTGTCATCTATTTACGCATAATTATCTTAAAAAATGTATATTTTTTGTTCACCAATACTCATGTAGGACAGAGACTAAA
>SVRI01000011.1 GCA_015064895.1 Oscillospiraceae bacterium
TTATGCACAAGTGTGCAGCAGACGGTTCTGTTCCTGCAAAGTCCAGCACAGGTATCTGCTTTAAGTTTGCAGATTCCGCTGATGACGGCAACGTAAAGGATCACGGTATAGCCAGAGTTGAGCTTGTTCCCGGCGAATGGAAGCACGTTGACTGGATTTACACAGTTCCTGCAACAATGGATGAAACAAAGGCTTCCAAGGTTGGTATTTTTGCTAATCCCGATGATGCTACTTCAAGTGCAATGAGTTTCTATCTTGATGATATTTCCTTTATTCCATATGAAGGTACACTCGAAGACGGTGTTGTTGCAGACGCCGCTCTTCTTGAAAAGCTTGACAATTTCAGCTTTGATACCTCTAAGGGTCTTCCTATTGACCTTGCTACTCTTGCACTCAGCGGATGCGAAGGTGAAGTAACTGACGGCGCTCTTAAGCTTGAAGCAACAGGCGGCGACCCCCAGGCAACTCTTGCTAATTTGTCACTTGATGCTGAAAAGTATCCTATTATAGCAGTTAGATTTAAAATTGAAAATTTGGCAAACGAAAAGACTGACTTCCAGATTTATTTTGCTACTGAAGCAAATCCCGATCTTTCTGAAAAGAAGTCTGTTCACGTTAAGTATGATAACTGTAAGAAGATGGGCGATTATCTTGTAGCTTATTTTACAATGTCTCAGTGTGATGAGTGGGCAGGTAAGGTAACACACGTAAGATTTGACCCTGCAAACTCAACCGGAACATTTACAATTGCTCAGGCAATGTTTGTTGAAGCATAAATGTTTTTGCACCGCAGTAAAATGCGGTGCATTTTCTGTTTTGTTGTCTTATTTTAAGTGAAATAGACATATTTATATTGACATCAGACATTATAAATGATAGAATTATACTATCAAAATTAATTAGAAAAGGAGTATTTTTCTATGAAAAAGTTTTTAGTAGTTATGTTTGCTGCTCTTATGCTTGCTACAGTAGCATTTGCGGCAGACATCACAGTTACTCTCAACGGCGAAGTTGTTGACTGCGAAAGCTACGGCTCTCCCGCAACAATCGTTGAAGGCAGAACTCTCGTTCCTCTTCGTGCAATCTTCGAAGCACTCGGTGCTTCTGTAGAATGGGATCAGGCAACAAGAACAGTTTCTTCAACACTCGGTGAAGATTCTATCTCTCTCGCAGTTGGTTCCACAACACTTGTTAAGAATGGCGAAGATGTAACTCTCGACGTTCCTGCACAGATCATCAACGATAGAACTATGGTTCCTGCAAGAGCAATCGCAGAAGCGTACGGTGTTGACGTTCAGTGGGATGCTGCAACAAGAACTGTAGTGCTCACTAAAGAAGCGCAGGCTAAAAAAGACGGTGTTGTAAAGTATTCAGAAGCATACGTAACTGGTTCTGACGGACTCCAGACTGTAGCTGATCCTGCTGATGCTTCAAATGAAGTTTACTTTATGGAATCTAATGCCGGTACAAATACATCTTGGAACTATTTTTGGATTCCCGGCAACTTCAAGCCCGGTGAAAAATATCTTGTTGATTTTGATGTTTACCTTGCTACAGATGCTCTCGGCGGTGAAATTACAGAAGAAAACCCCAGTGTAGGTATTTGCTTCTCTTACGGTGATACAAACTGCGTTCATCACCCCGACAACGCAGAAGGTAAAACTCAGCACCACGGCAGTACAATTGACAAGAAGAGCAGTTCTGTATATCCCGGCGTGAAGACATGGACACATGCTTACTATGTATTTGAAATGCCCGAAACACTCAACGTTGATGCAAAAATGGATTTCGGTATTTATGCTAATCCCGTTGTTGCTAACGGTTATGCTGAAAAACTTGCGGTTAACTTCTATCTTGATAATGTTTCTGTTGAGCTCTATGAAGGTCCTGCAGAAAATGGCATTCATACTGAAGAATCCTTAAAGGTAGCAGAAAATAAGGCTTCATTTGATTTTGCTACAGCTCAGGGTCTTGTATTTGATCTCAATGAAGATAAGGACGAGTTCGCGATTAGTGCAACAGCTTATGAATATGTTGACGGTAACCTTATTGTTACTGCTGAAGGCGAAAACGCAGACCCTACAATTACTTTGAAAGATTGCGGCATGCTTACAGCAGACAAGTATAATGCTGTAGCCGTAAGATTCAAGGCTGAAGGTGTGCTTGAAGATCAGAGACACATTGTAGTTTACTTTGCTACAGAATATGACGACAGTCTCAGCCAGTCAAAGAGTATTACAGTTAAGTATGATCTTCTTGAAGTTGATGAAGATGGATATTATTTTGCATACATATTTATGCCTGAAAATCCTGCATGGGACGGACAGATTACTAAACTCAGAATCGATCCCGGTAACAGTATGGGGCTCTACACAATTGATTCAATTACTGTTTTAGAAAAATAATCTTTAAGTACCGCAGAGTAATAGTGATAAAATTTACATAACAAATAAATTATAGAAAAGGAGAAAATTTTTATGAAAAAATTTTTAGGTATTATGCTTGTTGCACTTATGCTCACGACAGCAGCATTTGCAGCAGACATCACAGTTACGCTTAACGGCGAAGTTGTTGATTGCGAATCCTACGGTTCTCCCGCAACAATCGTTGAAGGCAGAACTCTTGTACCTCTCAGAGCTATCTTTGAAGCTCTTGGTGCTACTGTTGAATGGGACAACGCTACGAGAAGCGTATCATCCACACTTGGCGATGATTCAATCACTCTTGCTGTAGGTTCTACAACTCTCATCAAGAACGGTGAAGATATCACTCTCGACGTTCCTGCACAGATCATTAACGACAGAACCATGGTGCCTGCAAGAGCAATTGCAGAAGCATACGGCGTTGGCGTTGAATGGGATGCGGCAACAAGAACTGTTATTCTTACACAGGTGGTTGAGGAAGAAGTAGCAGACGGTACATTCTTTGTACTTACAGGTGAAAACTATACAGGTAAGGAAGGCTATACATTTACTGCCGGTCATAACACTGAACCCCAGGTGGTTGAAAACCCCGATGATGCTTCCGACAAAGTTCTTTTCATCCACTCGGAATATACAGAAAAGGCTTCTTGGACATACTTCAGAAACCACGTAAATGTTGAATTTAAGCCCGGCGAAAGATATCTTGTAAAATTCAAGGCTCGTCTTGAAAAGAGAGCAGATGATGTAGAACTTCCCGAAGCTACTGTAGGTATCTGCTTCAGATTCGGTGATTCCGCTGAAGACGGCGCATTTAAGGATCACGGTGTAGGCGGTTCTATCAAGGTGTTTAATGATAAGTGGACTGAAGTTGCTTTCGTTTACACTGCTCCCGAGACGCTTCTTCCTGAGGTCGGAAGTGAATTTGGAATTTTTGGTAATCCTAATAACAATATTGCTCTCAGCTTCTATCTTGATGATGTTTCACTTTCAGTTTACACCGGTGCTGCTGCAGACGGCTTCCATACAGCTGCAAGCTTTGAAGAAGCTGAGGCAAAGGCTGATTTTGATATTAACAATGCCAAGGGTATTGTTTTTGACCTTAACGAAGATAAAGATGAGTTCAGAGTTTCAGGTAGTACTCCCGAATATAAAGATGGACATCTTGTTATGACATCTGAAGGAGAAACTCAGATTGACCCTATCATTAATTTCAAGGATGTAAGCGCAATTTCTGCCGATAAATACAATGCTGTAGCAGTTAGATTTAAGGCTGAGGGCGTTACACCCGGTCAGGATCATATCTGTGTATACTTTGCTACTGTAGCAGAAGATGAGCTCAGCCAGTCTAAGTGTATAAAGGTTGATTATAAGAACATCGAGGTTGACAGCGAAGGCTATTATGTTGCTTTCATAGGTATGTCAACAAACGAATTCTGGAACGGTCAGCTTACTGCTCTCAGAGTAGACCCCGGTAACAGCAACGGTGTTTACACAATTGATAAGATTGTTGTAGTAGAAAAGTAATGCTTATACAATACCGCAGAGAAATCTGCGGTATTTTTTTGTTTTTTCTTTAGTATTAATGCGATTTCTGTTGACTTTTTTGTTTATATGTGCTAAAATTGTTTCATCAAAAAATAATAGAAAAGGAGAATTTCTATGAAAAAGTTTTTAGGAATTGTTCTTGCAGCTCTTATGCTCGCTACAGTAGCACTTGCTGCAGACATTACCGTTACCCTCGACGGTGAAGTTGTTGACGTTGAAAGCTACGGCTCTCCCGCAACAATCGTTGAAGGCAGAACTCTTGTACCTCTCCGTGCAATTTTCGAAGCTCTCGGTGCTTCTGTTGAATGGGACAATGTTACAAGAACCGTTACATCCGAAAAGGGTGCAGACACAATCTCTCTTACAGTAGGTGCTGACACATTCTATAAGAATGACGAACCTATTGAGCTTGATGTTCCTGCACAGATTATCAACGACAGAACCATGGTTCCTGCAAGAGCTATTGCAGAAGCATACGGTGTAGGCGTTGAATGGGATGCTGCTACAAGAACAGTAGTCCTCACAAGCCCTGCAGTTCCTACAATTGAACTTCCCGAAGGTACAATTCTTTACTTGACCGGTGAAAACTACACTGATGAATTAGGTATTTGGGGCGAAAACAATGTAGGTATCACAGTTGTTGAAAACCCTGATAAGGAAGGCGATAAGGTTCTCTATCTTGAAACTCAGGTTCAGGACAGACAGGCTTGGAACTATCTCTGGTATTCCTGCGAATACGTTCCCGGTCAGAGATATCTTATCACATACTCTGCAAGACCCGCTAACGATGCTTTCGGAAACCCTGTAGTTCAGGCATCTTTCGGTACTTGCGTACGTACAAACGCTCAGGATAAGGGTGTTGGTAGCCATGTTGCTGAAGGCGGCGCTTGGAAGAACATTGCTGTTATCTACACTATTCCCGAAGACATTGATCCTGCAAAGGATATGAGATTTGGTATTTTCGCAAGCCCTGTAGAAGTTGCAGGTTACGATCATAACCTTGCTTGGAGCTTCTATGTTGACAACATTTCTGTTGTTCCTTACGATGGCGAAGAAGAAGATGGCATTAAGGATGCATCTGTGTTCATGGGTCCCACAGGTGCAGGCGTTCCTACAGGCTTTGACATCGATTCTGCAGCAGGTCTTGAAGTAGACCTTTCAAAGCTTTCTTCTACAAAGGGTTCCTATGTTAAGGACAAGGGCTTTGTATTCGAAGCAGCAGAAGAAAATGCAGACCCGCTTGTTATAATCAACGGTCTTAACCTTGACGCTTCCAAGTATTGTGCTGTTGCTGTTGAATTCAAGAAGGTAAGTGCTGCAAAGGCATATACTTCTCAGGCATTCTTCACAACAACCAGCTCTGATACTGTTTCTGAAGAAAAATCAGCAAGACAGCTTTATGCTGATGCAGCTCCTGTAGCTGACGGCTTTATGGTTTCTTACTATGACTTCTCTGAAAACGCAGAGTGGAACGGTACAGTTAATATGATTAGATTCGATCCCGGCGACGGTGCAGGCGAATGGATCGTTACAAAGATTAAGGTTATTGAAAAGTAATAGCTTTATAGGTTACACCACGGAGAAATCCGTGGTGTTTTTTATTTGTAAATAAAAATATTTTTATAAAAAACTATTCCATTTAGACTCAACTTGTGATATACTGTTTAAGGATAATTTTATTATAAAGTGGGGAATGTTTAGGTGGAAATGATAAAAAGCATCGGAACGTATCTTTTGGATCATGTTTCTAGCATGAATATCTTTGATATTATTGATATTATTTTGGTTTCGGTAATCTTTTATTATTTATTTAAATTTGTCAGTGACAGAAGAGCAGGCAAGCTTGTTGTTGGTATTCTGTTTATTGTCGTAGCAATGTTCCTCAGCGATGTTCTCAATATGCGTACATTGAATTTTATTTTAGAAAATCTTGTACAGGTTGGTATCATCGGTTTGGTAATTGTCTTTCAGGCAGAACTACGCTCGTTTCTTGAAAAAATGGGCGGAAGCAGCATTTTGAATCTTAACAAACGCAACAGCGGTGATATGCAGAAGATCATGGGATGCATAAATAATGTTGTTGAAGCATGTGTTGCTTTTTCTGAAGAAAAAACCGGTGCTCTTCTTGTTTTTGAACGTTCTACAAAGCTTGGAGATGTTATTCGTACAGGTACGGTTATTGATTCGGAACCCACTGCTTTTTTGATTAAAAACATTTTCTATAATAAAGCTCCTTTACACGACGGAGCTTTGATCATAAGAGACAACAGGCTTTATTCTGCCGGGTGTTTTTTACCGCTTTCTCAGAACCAGGATATAATTAAGGATCTTGGCACACGTCATCGTGCTGCTATCGGTATGAGTGAAAACTCTGACAGTATAGTTGTTGTCGTTTCGGAAGAAACAGGCATGATTTCTATTGCAGTAAACGGAGTTCTTACGATGGATTATACCGAGCAAACATTAAGAAATGACTTGGTTAAGTATTTAATTGGTGATGAAGCTAGTCCTAAAAATATAAATGCTTCAAATACATAATCGGAGGTAAGATATGTTTTTTAAGAATAATCATAAAAAAGATGATAATCTAAAAAACAGCGGCAATAAATTCAGATCCGTGTTTCCTAAAATTGTTTCTGTTGTTGCTGCTCTTGTACTCTGGTTTTATGTTTATGATACTCGTTCTGTAATCGAAGAAAAGGTGTTTACCAATGTGCCTATAAAGTTTGAGAACTTTGACAGAAGCACAGGATTGGAAATTGTTTCGGGAAAGGAACATTCAATCGATGTTACTTTAAGCGGCTCTAAGGAAGAACTTTCCAAAATCACAAAAGACGATATTATAGCAACTGCAGATATGAATGGAGTTAACAGCCCTGATGATTCCGTTACACTGAAAATTAATATTTCTGCTCCTAAAGGTGTCGATATAGTTGAAAAGTCAGCATCCCAGGTTTCTGTGAAGGTAGATAAGAGTATTACTAAAATCATAGGTGTAGCTGTTGATCTGAATTATGATAAATTAGATGCTTCACAATACGAAATCAAAAACTATGAATTATCTGTTGATGAGGTACAGGTAACAGGACCTGTTGATGATGTTGAAAAAATTTCTAAGCTTTCTGCTCAGATTAAAACCGGAGAAATCAAGTCTACTTTTAAGTCTAATGTCGCATTGGTTCCGGTTGATGAATCAGGAAATCCTATCGACAGTACGTATGTTACTCTATCTAATCAAAGTGTGACCGTTACCGTTAATGTCAACAAGTTAAAAACTGTTCCCTTAAAGGCAGATTTTTATAATGATGAATATGAATATGATTATTCATTAAATCCCGCAGAGGTTAAAATAAAGGGTGACTCTGCTTTGGTTGACAGTATAACGAGTATCAAAACTTTGAAAATCGATACAACTGAGGCAAATGTTACAGATATGGTTGAACTTCAAAAAATTAATGGTATTGAAATATTCAATGTTTATGAGCAAAAGATTGATAAGGTTGAATATACAATTCATTCTGTAACCGAAAAGGATACAAAAACAGTGGCGGAACCTGTTACTACAGAAGTTGATAAAGATCTTGCGGCCTCAGAGGATATTGCCGATGCATAATAAATTTCTTGCTTTAGTCAGGAATATCAAAGTAAAATGCACATTCGATGAACCGTCTTTATTTGATATTCAGGCTGTTGCTTCGGCTAAAAAAGTTATAAATAAGTCAAAGCTCAGATCTTTGGTGGTTGACGATTCGGGCTATATTTATAAAAAATCTGTTGATGCCCGTGATAAGAATTGCATATTTTTAGTTTATACAGTTGCCTTTGAACTAAAGTCTAACGTAAGTTTTAAAACGTCTGGTGTTGATGTACTTGAAACAACCGATGCCGAGCTTTTGTTCAAAACAAAAAAGAAGCTTACGGCTTCGCCTGTTGTAGTCGGTTTTGGTCCTGCTGGTATGTTTTGTGCCCTTGCTTTGGCAAAAGCCGGTCTCAAGCCAATTGTTCTTGAGCGCGGCGATGATGTAGACACAAGAGCCGCGGCTGTTGAAAAATACTGGAAAACAGGTGAGCTTGACAGTTCTTCCAACGTTCAGTTCGGTGAGGGCGGTGCCGGTACATTTTCTGACGGTAAGCTTTTAACAAGAATCAGTGATAAATTATGTAACTATGTTTTGTCACAGTTTACTAAATTTGGAGCACCCGACGAAATTATGTATTTGTCAAAGCCTCATATAGGCACCGACAATTTAAGAAAAGTGGTTAAAAATATACGCCAAGAAATCATCAGACTTGGCGGTGTTGTTAGATTCAGAAGCTGTCTTGACAGCATTATTTCCAATAATGGTGTTGTTTCTTCTGTCAGACTTACAGACGGTGAAACCATTGAATGTAGCAGTTTGTTCTTATGTATTGGTCACAGCGCAAGAGATACGGTTAAATCTATTATTTCATGCGGCGTAAATGTTGAGCCTAAGCCTTTTTCTGTCGGTGTTAGAATTGAACATCTTCAGAAAGATATAAATGAAGCATTATATGGTAATTATGCAGGTGCAAAATGTCTTGGTCCCGCACAGTATACTTTGTCAAGAAAAGACGGCAATCGTGCCGTATATTCTTTCTGTATGTGTCCGGGAGGTGTTGTGGTTGCATCGGCATCTGACAGAGGTCAGATTGTTACCAACGGTATGAGTTATTATTCACGTGACGGTTTAAATGCGAATTCCGCGATTGCTGTGTCGGTTGACACTTCGGATTACGGTAACACGATTGACGGTGCCATTGAGTTCCAGGAAAACATAGAAAGAAAAGCATACAGTGTTGCAGGAAACAATGGTGCTGCACCAATTCAACTGCTTAATGATTTTCTGAATGATAAATCGGTTCATGAACCTACAAGAATTATACCAACCTACACGGGCGATACGGAATTGAGAAGGGCAAGCGACGTTTTTCCGTCTTTTGTTATAAACAGCTTAAAAAACGGAATATTAATGTTTGAACGCGACATATCAGGATTTACGGTTGGTGATGCGGTATTAACTTTCCCTGAAACCAGGACCTCATCGCCTGTCAAAATACCCAGAGGTAATGATTATAGAGCTATTGGTTATCGCAACCTGTATCCGTGCGGAGAAGGTGCCGGATATGCCGGCGGTATTACAAGTGCTGCTGTTGACGGTTTAAGAGCGGCTCTTGCTTATTTTGAATTATAAGGAAAGTTTGTATGAAGGCAATCGGTGTAGTAACAGAGGTCAAAGGTAAAACGGTTTTAGTCAAAGGAACACGAAGCAGTGCATGTTCATCTTGTCATAATTGCGAAGCAAAAGAATCCTGTCATATAGAATTAATTTTCGGTGATCAAAAGCAAGATGTTTTTGTTGAAGCTTATAATAGTGTCGGTGCATGTGTCGGAAATAGGGTTGCTCTTGAATCTGCCACGGACAAAACACTTTTTGCTTCTGTTTTTACGTTTATTATTCCGATTATATTGGCTGTTGTAACTTATCTTGTTGCATCATCTTATTTTACTCAAGAGTTGTCTGCAATTTTGACATTAATAGCTCTTGTTATCACATTTCTTGCCTCATCAAAACTTATGAATGTTTTTGCTAAAAAACACTTAAAACCTGTTGTTACCGAAATTTTAGAGGAGAGCGAATTAGATTGAAGGAAAATAATATAAAAAACATATGGACTGTCGGAAGTTATGATATTGATAAAGTAAATACTCTTGTTGATTCTCTCTCTTTGAAAGAATTTCTGTCTAAAATCCTGGTTTCAAAGGGTTTCGATACTTCCGAGAAAGCTAAGGACTATCTCAGCAGCAATATTTCCGATCTTGCAGACCCATTTCTTCTTAAAGATATGGACAAAGCTGTAAATCGTATTAAAAGAGCAGTCAATGACAAAGAAAAAATAATGATTTACGGTGATTACGATGTTGACGGCATAACATCGGTGGCTGCTTTATGGAGATATCTTTCTTTCAAGGGTGCTGATGTTGGATATTATATTCCCGAAAGAGTCAATGAAGGTTACGGTCTGAATATGCAGGCGATTGAACGTTTTGGTGCCGACGGCGTTAACCTCATCATAACGGTAGACAGTGGGATTACTGCTCATGAAGAAATTGCATATGCAGAATCTTTAGGTATAGATGTTGTAATTACTGACCACCATGAATGTAGGGAAGAGCTTCCTACGGCAGAAGCTGTTGTCAATCCTCACAGAGCTGACAGCGAATATCCTTTTCGTGAACTTGCCGGTGTCGGCGTTGTTTTCAGATTAATATGTGCATACGAAGGAAATAAGAATTTAACAACCATATGCTCCAAATACAGTGATATTGTTGCTCTTGGTACGGTAGCCGATGTTATGCCGATAATCGGTGAAAACAGAATTATTGTAAAACACGGGCTTGCTTCTCTTGCGACAACCAAAAATAAGGGACTTTGTGCTCTTATTGAGCAGACATTCTCTGAAAAGAAATCGGGAAAAAAGAGAAGCATCACTGCTTCATCAATCGGCTTTGGTCTTGCTCCGAGAATAAATGCCGCAGGAAGAATAGGCGATGTAAACAAGGCTCTTCAATTGCTTATAACCGAAAACAAGGCGGAAGCCGACAGCATTGCTACATACCTTTGCTCGGTTAACAGAGAACGTCAGCTTGTTGAAAATATGATTTTTGAAGAAGCTGTCAAACAAATTGAATCCAATCACGATTTTGATAACGATAAGGTTATTGTACTTGTATCAAACTGTTGGCATCTTGGTGTTATCGGTATTGTTGCTTCGAAGATTACTGAACGGTATAAACTCCCGTCAATTCTTATTTCTATAGACGCAGGAATCGGAAAAGGCTCCGGAAGAAGTGTTAAAGGCTTTAATATTAATGAGGCGATTTCCGAATGTAAGCATCTTTTAATTAAGTATGGCGGTCATGAACTGGCTGCCGGTCTTACCATTGATGAGAACAATGTGTCGGAATTCAGAAAAGCCATTAACGAATATGCAAAGAAAACCTTTGATTTCAGCTCCGTATGTAATTATGTTGATGCTGATTTTGAAATAAATGTAAAAGATATTACAGTAGAGCACGCAAAACAATTGCAGGAGCTTGAGCCGTTCGGACTCAGTAATCCTCTTCCGCTTTTCTGCATAAAAAATGTTGTAATTAATGAAATTTACTCTATCGGTGAAGGCAAGCATCTTAAGTTGATTATCGAAAAAGACGGTTATCTTGCAACTGCCTTGTATTTTGGAATGTCGGTCGACAGATTCAGTTTTTCCGAAGGAGATACTGTTGATATTATGTGTAATATGGATCTGAATGATTTCAGAGGAAATCTTTCGGTTCAGGTTGTGCTTAAGGATGTCAGAATGTGCGAAAGAGAATGTGCTGAAAAAGAAGTAAGCATTATGCAATTCAATGACATACTTGATAATCGTTGTTCAAAAATTAATTGTAATGATGTTCCGTGTATGTCGGATTTCAGATCTGTTTTTCTATATTTGAAATCTTTGAACACAAGCGATGACTCTCCGGCAATTATTGATATTTGGCACACGTCAAAGAGAATTTCCAAAAACTATAATGTTAGTTGCTCATCTTTGAAGCTTAACATTATTTTAAAAGTATTCGATGAGATGAAACTTATCAAAATTTCTTCAAGTGACGGAAATGTTGCTGTTATTTCTGTATCAAACACAGATGAAAAAGTTAATCTTGAAGATTCTGAATTTTTATCTTATATAAAAAATTTATAATTAAGGATATTTTAAAGTGGCTGATTATTATACATTCAATGACCTGAAAAAGAAACTTGTTGACTCAGGAAACAAATATGACTTTGAAAAGATAGAACGTGCCTATGAATACGCTGCTTTTCTACATGAAGGTCAGTTCAGAAAATCGGGTGAACCATATATTACTCACCCTCTTAATGTTGCAGAGATTGTATCTGATTTAAAGCTGGATACCGATTCTATTTGTGCGTCGCTTCTTCATGACGTACTCGAAGACTGCAAGGACAAGACTTGTGATGACGAAATCAAGCGTCTTTTCGGTAATGAAGTGTTTGAGCTTGTCGACGGTCTTACCAAGCTTCCAACCATCTTTTTTGAAGATAAGCAGGAAGCAAGTATTGAGAATACGCGTAAACTGTTTCTTGCTATGAATCATGATATTCGTGTTATTTTTATAAAGTTTGCAGACAGACTCCATAACATGAGAACTCTTGATGCAAAAAGTGAAGAAAAGCAGAGAATCATAGCTCTTGAAACAATGCATCTTTATGCTCCGCTTGCTCATAGACTGGGTGTACAGAAAATAAAAACAGAGCTGGAAAACCTTGCTCTGAGATATCTTGACCCAATCGGTTATGAAGAAGTCCGCAACGACATCGAGTACAGATACGGCGAAAACAAGGATTTTCTTGAACAGTCAAAGAAGCTGGTTGAGGAAAAACTTGACGAAGCCGGTATAAAATTTAATCTGACAGGCAGAGTTAAGTCAATATACAGTATATATAAAAAAATGTTCAATCAGCGTAAAAGCTTTGATGAAATCTATGACTTTTATGCAATACGTATCATAGTAGACAGCGAGCTTGAATGCTATACGGTTCTTGGCCTTATTCATGAAATGTTTAACCTCATGCCCGGTCGCTTCAAGGACTATATTTCCTTACCTAAACCCAACATGTACCGTTCGCTTCATACCACTGTTATTGGAAGACACGGTATACCGTTTGAAGTTCAGATTAGAACATGGGATATGCATAATGTTGCCGAATACGGTATCGCTGCACATTGGATGTATAAATCAGGTGAAAAGGATAAAACCAATATATCCGAAAAGCTTCAATGGATTAAGACACTTATTGAAACCGAAACCGAATCGGGGGATGCAGATGAATTCTTACGTCCGCTTAAGGTTGACTTATACGAGGACGAAACCTTCATTTTTACACCCAAAGGCGACGTAAAGAGCCTTCCTCACGGTTCAACAACCATTGACTTTGCTTATTCAATTCACTCGCAAATCGGCAATAAAATGATTGGTGCCAAGGTCAACGGTGTAATTGTCCCGATTGATACGGTTCTTAAAAATGCCGATATCTGTGAAATTGTAACATCTTCGTCTTCGGGCGGTCCAAGCAGAGACTGGCTTAAGATTGTTAAAACCAGTGAAGCTAAGAACAAAATCCGTCAGTGGTTCAAAAAAGAAAAACGCGAAGAGAATATCATCGAAGGCAAGCTTGAAATCGATAAAGAATTTAAGCATTACGGTAAGAACTACACAGAAGCGCAGAAGAATGAGATAGTAGAAAATGTTTCAAAACGTGTAGGATACCCAGATGTAGACGACTTCTATAACAATATCGGTTACGGCGGCGTTTCTGTCTCAAAATTCTCGGCAAAGTTAAAAGATGAATTTGACAGAATTGTTTCGCCTGAACCCGAAAAGAATGTAAATCCCATTGAGGATATTGTTTCCAACAATAGGCAGGCCGAAGTAAAGAGAGCAAAGGATGCTCATCAAAGTGTTATTGTTGACAGCATTGATAATTGTCAGATACGTTTTGCCAAGTGCTGTAATCCGCTTCCCGGGGATAATATAATCGGCTTTGTAACAAGAGGTTTCGGTGTTTCTGTTCATAAATACGACTGCCCCAATGCCAAGGCAGGCATTGCCAAAGAAGATGAAAAGGATAGATGGGTTACCGTAAGATGGTCAAAGAGCAGCCTTGAAACAGGCGAAAACACGACAGGCTCATTTGAAGCACTTCTTCAGATTTTTGCACACAATTCCTTTAATGTATTTGCAGAGATTTCTTCTATATTTGCAGATATGCGAGTTCAAGTACATTCAATGAACTCCAAAGAGTCCGGTAATGACGGTATGATAATTATGCTTAATATTACTTGCAGAAACACATCTCATGTAAATTCAATAATTTCCCGTATCAAGAGCATAAAAGACGTAATAGATGTAACAAGAGGTTTTTCTTCATGATAGCATTAATACAAAGAACTACAAATTCATCCGTTACTATTGACGGAAAAATTTATTCTGAGGCAGGGAAGGGCTTTTTAATTCTTCTCGGCGTATTTGTAAATGATAGTGAGAAGCAAGCAGAAATGCTTGCTTCAAAGATTGCAAAGCTCAGAATTTTTGAAGATGAAAACGGAAAGATGAATCTTTCACCTTTAAATCTTTTAGAACGCGGTGAGCAGTGTGAAATGATGGTTGTTTCACAATTTACACTCTGTGCAGAATGTAAGGGTCAGAACAGACCTTCGTTCATAAACGCCGCACGTCCCGAAGCGGCTATTCCTTTGTATGAAAAGTTTGTTGATTTGCTTAGATTACAAGGGTTTAACACATATACAGGTGAATTTGGTGCCGAAATGAAAGTAAGCTTGCTTAACGACGGCCCTATCACGATTATTCTTGATACCGATAAACTGTGAAATGAAACTTATAATTGATGATAAAACCGATTCTGCAAAGCCGTTGTATTATCAGTCTCTGATATTACTGTTTCTTCCATGCGAAAAATTCGGTGAGAATGATAATGAAAACACACTTTTTGTATCTGCCTACAGAGAAGGTGGATGTAATTATGTTTTAGTCAGACTTCAGGTTGGAGATAAGACTGTTGAAATATCCGATAAGCAGAATTATGCCCCCAGTGTATATGCTCAGATGAAAAATCTGATTGGCAGAACGATAGTAAGAGCTGCTTCGCAGCTGTTCGGTATTGTACCGCCATGGGGGATTTCAACGGGAGTAAAGCCGGTAAAGCTTGCAAGAATGTTTGTTAAACCGTTCGGTGCAGATGAAGCCTTAAGAATACTTTGTGAAGAATACATGATTTCGCCTGATAAAGCAAAAATTGCAGTTGACACCTGTATTCTTGAAGATGATTTAATGGCAAAAATGGGCAGTAATCCATGTTCGCTTTATATTTCAATCCCGTTTTGTCCCACAAAATGCAACTACTGTTCCTTTGTTTCTTGCACTACACCGAGGCTTTTGTCCTTAATTCCGGAGTATGTCAAATCTCTTATTCAGGAGCTCGACAGTGTTTCAAAGCTTATTAATCTACATAAATTAGATTTAAAAAGTATATATATCGGCGGCGGAACTCCGGCAATTCTTGATGCTTTTCAAATTGATTATTTGCTTTCATCAGTATACTCTAAGTTCAAGGTTGATGATAATGTTGAATTTACCTTTGAAGCAGGCAGGCCCGATTGCATAACTAACGATAAACTCAAAGTTCTTAGTAATTACGGTGTCAGCAGAATAAGCATTAATACTCAGACTTCAAACGATGAAGTTTTAAGAAATGTCGGCAGAAATCATTCTTTTGCCGACTATCTAAACAGCATGGATCTTGCTCATAAGTTCAATTTTAAGTGTATAAACACTGATATTATCGCAGGGCTTCCCGGTGAAACTCCCGAATCTTTTATAAAGAGTGTAAATGACGTTATATCAACTTCTCCTGAAAATATTACTATACATGCGTTCACTTTGAAAAGGTCATCAAATTACCGCATTTCAGGAGAAAGGGAATACTCTCTTAATGACAGTGATGCATTTGATATGACAAGTAAGGCATATGGTTGTCTTGAAAGCTTTGGCTATACTCCTTACTATATCTACAGACAAAAAAACACAACAGGAAACCTTGAAAATGTAGGCTTTTCAAAGCCCGGTTTGGAAAGTGTTTATAATATCGTAATGATGGGTGAATATCATACCGTTTTCGGCGTTGGGGCGGGAAGTGTAACTAAAATCGTCTCAAAAAACGGAGAAAAGGTTGATAGAATATTTTCGCCTAAGTATCCATATGAATTTCTCGATAGAGAAAAATACAAGGGTTATGATATCAACAAGGTCACAAAACTGTTAAATGAAAGGTGATATTTTTGGCAAAGATTAAGGGTCAGACATTAATGTTTGGTGCATTGATACTGATGATTTCAAACGTCGCAGTAAAGCTTATAGGTGCATTTTTGCGTATACCTCTTACAAACATCATAGGTGTTGAAGGTATGGCGTATTATAATGCAGCTTACAGTATTTATGTAACCTTCTACACAATATCTACGGCAGGCATACCCGTTGCTGTGTCAAGAATGATTGCAACAGCCAATTCAAAAAACAATCATAGGGAAATTAAAAAAATTTTTAATGTTGCCTTTTGGCTTTTCTTTGCAATAGGCATTACCGGTACTGCGGTTATGATGCTGTTTGCAAGACAATTTTCCGCATCTGCCAAGATGAATGATGCTTATTTTGCCATGCTTGCAATTGCACCGACAATATTTTTTATCTGTCTTTCCTCGGCATACAGGGGTTATTTCCAAGGTCTTCAGAACATGACTCCAACTGCCGTTTCTCAGGTAATAGAAGCACTTGCTAAATGCGGCATCGGTATATTTGCCGCAGTTTATTTCACAAAAAAAGGATATCCCGTTCACAAGGTTGCGGCTTTTGTCATTTTGGGTGTGACCATCGGCGTTTTTCTCGGTGTAGTATATGGTGTCATTATAAAGGCAATGTACTCATCAAACAGTGAATATAAGAATAATTTAAAAAACTGTAATTCAAATTGTCGTTCATCCAAAGCAATACTTAAAGAACTTATTTTGATAGCCATCCCCATAACACTTGCATCTTCTATTATGGGACTTACAAATGTTGTTGACACAATGCTGTTTGCAAACGGACTTCAGGCAACAGGACTTTCTGAAAAGGCAGCAACTTCTTATTACGGAACATACACATCTATGGTTTACCCTTTATTCAATCTTGTTCCGCCGTTCATTTATACATTTGCAATCAGTGCAATTCCTGCGGTTTCTGCTGCGATTGCTGTTGACGACAGAAAGAAGGCTGCTAGGGATATAGAATCTTCCTTCAGAAACTGTGCAATAATTGCCATTCCTTGTGCAATCGGACTTGGTACCTTGTCTGAGAGAGTTATTTCCTTCTTGTTTGAGGATGAAAAAATTGAGATTAACAGAAAAATTGCAGTATCGGCTGTAAATCTTGCCGCCCCTGCGTTATCTGTAATTTCTATCGGTATTCTATTCCTTGGTATCATATCAATCACAAATGCAGTTTTGCAAGCTTGCAGCAAAGAACGCTATACCATCATTTCAACCGCGTCGGGTATCGCCGTGAAATTCTTAGGTACACTTATTTTACCAAGGATTTCCGGTCTCGGACTATTGGGTGCAGCCATTTCAACGCTTTTGTGTTATTTTACCATTATGTGCCTTAATCTCTACTTTATGTTCAGTAAAACCGGTTTTAAAATCAAGGCAAAGAATGTGTTTGCGAAGCCTTTGATTTCGGGCATTCTTTGCGGTGCGGCTGCTGTTGTTACGTCATTAATTATGGGGTTAACTCCTTTTTACGGAAGAATCGGAACTATTGTTTCCATAGCTGTTGCAGCAATTGTTTATTTCGTTTCTCTTATTGCTTTTAAGGGAATTAACAGATATGATGTTATGATGATGCCGAAAGGACAGAAGCTGTGTTCGGTACTCGACAGATTTAATTTGCTTGATAAGGGTGGTTCAAATGAATGAAGCAAATAAAGTAATTGAAAGACTTATGTCAAAGTCATCCTACAACTTTGATGATTTATGCGACCTTGTGACCGTTTTGCGTTCAGAAAACGGATGCCCGTGGGACAGGGAACAGACAAATAAATCCATTAGAAACTGTATTATCGATGAAACTTATGAATTTATCGAAGGGCTCGATAATGAAGATAATGAGCTTATGTGTGAAGAGCTCGGAGATGTTCTTTTTCAGATAGTCTTTCATTCCGATATTAAACGTGACAATGGTGCGTTTAATGTGAATGACGTAATTGACGGAATCTGTAAAAAGATGATAATAAGACATCCGCACGTTTTTGGTGACGTGAATGTTAAGAACTCTGATGAAGTATTAGTTAATTGGGAAAATATTAAAAATGATGAAAAGAAGCGTAAAACTCCTTATGAGCAACTGGACAGTGTTGCAAAATCTCTACCGAGTCTTATGAGAGCTCAGAAGCTTATCGGCAAAGCACAAAAGAATAATCTCATTGAATGTGCCGATTTTGATTCAGCAGTCAGTGATGTTAAAGAGTGTCTTGACAACCTGAAAAACATAAACGACAGAGATTGCCTTGGCGAACTTTTATTTAAGATTTGCTCATTGGCTCGTTACATGGATGTGGAAGCCGAGGAAATACTATATGTTGAGAATGAGAAATTTCTCAAAAGATTCGCTCAATAATTGATGTTTTTATTGATTATTATTACATTTATGTGGAAAAACGTCTTATTCTTTGTTTAAATTGTAAATAAATGGTAAAAATGTTCAACAAATCGGCGTTTTTATTAAAATAGTTCTTGCAATTTTTTTAATAAATGATATACTATATGTGTAAATCAAATTTATTTAAGGAGATTTTAAAAATGAACAAGACAGAACTCACAAATGCGGTTGCCGCAAAGACAGGTCTCAAGAAGGAACAGGCTGCTGGTGCAGTTAACGCTGTTCTCGAAGCAATGACAGAAGCTCTCGCAGCTGGTGATAAGATTCAGCTCGTTGGCTTTGGTACTTTCTCTGTTAAGTATCGCGCTGCTAAGGAATCCAAGAACCCCAGAACCGGCGAAAAGATCAAGGTTCCCGCAACATACCGTCCTGCTTTCTCTGCTGGCAGAAGCCTCAAGGAAGTTGTTGCAAAGTACAAGGGCTAATTTCAATTTTTTAACTTAGGTTAATATTCAGAGGACTGCAAAGTACTTAAAAATACCGGGGCCTTGCGTTACCGTTGTTTTGAGTAACTGCAGTCCTTTGAACTTTGTATGGAGAGATTTATGAGATTAGATAAATACCTTAAGGTATCAAGACTTATAAAGAGACGAACTGTTGCAAATGATGCGTGTGATGCACAGCACATTTGCGTCAACGGAAAGATAGCAAAAGCCTCTTACGATGTAAAAGAAGGGGACATAATCGAAATCACCTTTGGCGAAAAAGTTTTAAAGGTTAAGGTTATCAATGTTAAGGAGCATGTTACAAAAAACGAGGCATGCGAATTGTATCAGGCACTGAATTAGCATTAAAACATACTTGTTTTCATAGTATTGTATAGAGGTGATACTATGAACTTGGATTCATACAAAACAGACCACAATATTTCTATACTGAACAGGTGTAAAATATTAATAACAGGGATAAAATCAGTTGACAGCTTTGATGAAAATATTATTTGTGCAACAACTGCAGATGATGTTTCATTAATTGTTGAAGGAAGCGGCTTAGAGGTTTGTGATGTAAATCTCGTAAAAGGTGTAATTGAAGCAAACGGCGTCTTTAATGGTTTATATTATAATGAATCAACTTCGGTAAAAAAGTCTTTTTGGGGACTGTTTGGAAAATAATGGAGATTCTGTTTCCTCCAAACCAGGCGACAGCCTTTTTAAATATGTCAATTGTCGGATTTTTTCTGGCATTTCTGTATGATTTATTTAAATTCAAGCATATGCTGTTCGGTGCTGGCTTTATAACTCTTTTTATAGACGACTTTTTATTTTGGTGCTTTTCCGCAATTACATTTCTTTTCAGTGTTTTTATACTCAACAACGGCATATTCCGATGGTATGAATTGCTGTTTTGTGTTATAGGTTTTATATTTTATCGATTTACTCTTTCCAAATTAGTTATACCTTTATTAAAGTTGCTTTCACGTGTAATAAAACAGGTGTTGACTTTTCTATTTGCTCCGTTTATGTTACTTTTTAAGCCTTTTGTCAGAGTGTTTTATTGTCTAAAAAGCAAAAGGCTCCTTAATAAACACAAGAATTTGATTTATAGGTGTATTTCCGATTTATATCCATCAGGAAGTGAAATTAATGAATAGAATTTTTCAAATAGTATTTCTAACAGTTATTATTTTAATTCTGATAATAGCGATTGCCGGTCAAGTCAGAATTAATCAGATTAAAGAGGAAAACGAAAAGTTGTCTCAGCAAGTAAGCGATCTTAAGTATGAAAATGATAAACTTCGTCATGAACTCGAAAATCCTGATATTGAAGATAAAGCAAACGAACAGGGCTATTATGATCCCGATAAAGAATATTATTACAGCGAATAATAAGGAATTAAATAATGAGAATTATTGACACGTCGGCTATACAGAAAGCCGTAGAGGAATTGTTTATTGAAGCAAACTATACTTTACCGGAATCTTTATGTAATAAGATTTCCGAATGTCAAAAGAATGAAACAGACGAGCTTGCTTCATCGGTATTAACAAAGTTAACTGATAATATAATTGCTTCTAAACAGAACACTGTTCCTGTGTGTCAGGATACGGGAATGGCAGTGTTATTTGTCGAAATCGGAGATAACGTATCACTTATTGGCAAAAGCTTTGAGGATGCTGTCAACGATGGTGTAAGAGATGCTTATGTTAACGGTTATATGCGTAAATCAATAGTCGTTGACCCTTTGTTCAACAGAGTTAACACTAACGATAATACTCCGGCAATTATTCACACCAGAATTGTTAAAGGCGACACCGTAAAGATTACAGCTGCACCAAAGGGATTCGGAAGCGAAAACATGAGTGCAGTTAAAATGTTTACACCGTCCGCAACGCCGGATGATATAGTTGGTTTTGTTGTAGATACCGTCAGAAATGCAGGCGGAAATCCGTGCCCACCTATTGTTGTCGGTGTCGGTATCGGCGGTAATTTTGAGTACTGTACTTATCTTGCAAAAAAAGCATTAACAAGAGATGTCGATGTTTCAAACAGTGATAGCAATTATGCTAATTTGGAAAAAGTCATGCTCGATAGAATCAATGAGCTTGACATTGGTCCTCAAGGGTTTGGCGGAAAAACAACGGCACTTGCCGTTAATATCGAAACGTATCCCACACACATTGCAGGACTACCTGTTGCCGTCAATATAGGCTGTCATGTAACAAGACACGCTTCGGTAATTATATAAATTTTCAAATAGTTGTATTTTCTGCACAAAAACCTCTTTACAAATTCCATATATTGTGTTATTATGTACATAGTGATAGGGGAGACTCTATCCCGAATATAAGCACAGGAGGACAAATGTATGAAGATTACAATTGTAGGAAGAAAGTTTCACGTAACAGACGACCTTAAAACAAAGGTTGAGAAGAAGCTCTCAAAGTTTGATAAGTTCTTCAGCGATGAAGCAACAGCGAATGTAACAATGCGTTCGCAGAAGAATGATGAAATCCTTGAAATTACAATTTTCTATAAAGGAACCATGTTCCGCTCCGAGGTGGCTGATAAAGAAATAGAAAACGCTCTTGATAAGTCGGTTGACATTATTGAGAGACAGATAAGAAAGAATAAGACGAGACTTGAAAAGAAGTTCAAGACCGGTGCTTTTGAGGCAATTCCGGCCGAAGAAGAAGAGGATGAAATCAAGATTACAAAGACTAAGCAGTTTAAGATTTCTCCCATGAGTGTTGAAGAAGCAGTGCTTCAGATGAACCTTCTCGGACACAGTTTTTTCCTGTTCCTTAATGAAGAAAACGATAGTGTTAACGTAGTTTATAAGAAAGCAGACGATGAATACGGCGTTATTGAACCCGTAATTGAATAAAAGAAAAGCCTGCGGTTTTGCCGCAGGCTTTTTTTTGGGGAGAAGAAATGAAATACATAATTGACAATGACTTACACATTCACACATATCTTTCACTTTGTTCTAAAGACGAAAAACAGAATCCGGGAGCTATTCTTGATATTGCCAAAGATAATAACTTAAAAACCATATGTATCACCGACCATTATTGGGACAGTGCTGTTCCTTGCAATACGTCTGTTAACTGGTGGTATGACGAGCAGAATTTCGACCATATATCAAAAATTCTTCCGTTGCCGAAGGATGATAATGTAAGATTCCTGTTCGGTTGCGAAGCGGATATGGACAGCGATAACAGAATCGGTCTTCCAAGGAAAAGATATAACGACTTTGATTTCATAATTGTATCTACTACACATTTTCATCACATGGCAGGCGGTGAATGGGAGGATACAAGTAACAAAGCTATAGCAAGCCGTTGGATAAAGCGTATGCATGCCGTGCTTGAAAGTGATTTACCCTTCAAAAAGACAGGCATTGCACACCCTGCTTGCTATCTGATGAACAAGAAATCAAGAGAAGATTATCTTGAAACCTTGAGTGTTATAACAAACAGCGAATACGAGGAAATCTTCAAATCAGCTGCTGAAAAGGGAATAGGCATAGAGATTAATGCCGGCGACTTCAAGTTCAGTGACAACGAAGCCGATACCGTTCTTCGTATGTTCAGAATCGCGAAAGAGTGCGGTTGTAAATTCTATCTCGGAAGCGATGCACATCATAACAGTCGGCTTGTAAACGCATTACCTATATTTGAAAAAGCAATCAGCTTACTCGGTCTTGAAGAATGCAATAAATTTATTATATAGAAAACGGGCAGGAAAACCTGCCCGTCGTTTTATTCTTTGATTGTTTTTATCAGAAGTTCGGCATTTGGTACAAGTCCCGAAATATTGCCGTCATTTGAAAGAAGCATTCTCACAACGGTTGAGCTGACATCGGCATACTCCTTGGAGCAGGGAAGATACATGGTTTCAAAATCTCTGCCGTACAGCTTTCTTGAAAGAAGCATATTTGTACCGGCCATGCTTTCCTCATACTGAAAGTCCTTGTCGTTTCTTATGCCTTTAACCGTAACATCTATGTCGTTAGCTTTAGCAAAATCTACAAGCAGACCGTCATAAATTGCAACTCTGACATTGTGAAGCTTTTTGACCGCATCCTCCACAAGCATCGCACGCTTTTCCGAACAGAGCATATAATTCTTAGATGAGTTTTTTGAAACAAGAACAACAACCTCGTCAAAGAGCGTGGAAGCTCGTTTAATTATGTCAAGATGGCCGACCGTGATTGGGTCATAACTTCCGGGTATTAATGCTCTGCTCATTTTATTCACCGTCCTCACTGTTTTCGTTGTATGTGAACATAGTTATGAATACTTTTCCATAACGGTATTTCTTTTTAAAGTCAAGCGTATATACCTTTTCGCCGTCTTGACAGAAATCAACATTGGTTTCGCAAACGACGATAGCACCGTCGTTGAGAATGTTTGCACGTGTAAGCTTCTTTAAAATCTCAGCCTTCATATCCTTTGCATAAGGCGGATCAAGGAAAACAAGGTCAAATTTCTCTTTGTTAGCCGCAGACTTCAAGTATTCGCTGTAATCCATTCTTGAAATTCTGCACTGCTTCATAAGACCTGTGCTTTTTGCATTCTGTTTTATTATATCAACAGCTTCAACACTTGCATCAATAAGAACAGCACTTTCAGCACCTCGGCTTACAGCCTCAAGACCAATCTGACCGCAGCCCGAAAACAAATCAAGAACACGTCTTCCTGCTATATCAAACTGTATTGCACTGAACATTCCTTCTTTAACACGTTCAATTGTGGGACGTGTTATTTCTTCGCCCGGTAGTGTTACGAGTGCCTTTCTGTTAGCTTTACCTGCAATAATTCTCATATTAATTCTCCTGTTTGTTAAAATGATTGATAATATTTTCCGCTATTGCACTACTTATACCGCTGACAGCCGTAAGTTCTTCGAGAGAGGCGTTTTTAACGGCTTTAAGACTGCCAAAGTGCTTTAGCAGCAACTTTGCCTTGCTTTGCCCGATACCTTCAATTTCAGCAAGAGAAGAACCTTTAACGCTCTTTCTTCTTGATTCATCCATTCTTCCGAATGTGTAGCGGTGAACCTCTTCCTGAATTTTATAAAAGAAGTTGAACATTTCCTGATTCTTGGCGATGCTGATTTCATTTTCGCCGTCTGTAAGTGTTCTTGTCTTGTGATGTTCGTCTTTTACCATACCGAAAACGGGTATGTCAATATTTAATTCACCCATTAAGGCTTTAATTGTATTGACATGTCCGACACCGCCGTCGAGTAAAATCAAATCGGGTGCAGTATTCATTGATGAATCGTCATCTTTGCCTATATGCAACAGTCGACGCTGTATAGCTTCAGACATAGAACCGTAGTCATCCTGTCCGTCAGTTGTTTTGATAGCAAAAGAACGGTAGTCGCTCTTTTTAAACTTGGCGTTTTCTAAAACTACCATTCCGCAGTACATGGATGAAGAACCGGAATTAGATATATCATAACTCTCAATACGTTCCGGTACAACCTCAAGTCCCAACAGATTTGCAACATTGATAAGTAACTCATCGTTATGAGAAAGAATTGCAAGTCTTGTGTTTATTGATTCCTTAGAATTGTTTACTGCGATATTACATAATGCACGTTTGTCACCTCTTTCGGGGTGATGGACACTTGATGTATGTCCCGAAAGGGAAGTAAGGGTTTCGGATAGCTCATTTTCGAGTTCTTCTCCAATTTCGAAAGATATATATATTCGCCTTGGTATCATATCAAAGTTGTCATAATAGCGAAGAATTAAATCACATAGTGCCTCGTTATCATTAATTTCATCTAAAGATAAAAAAATGCTTTCTTTATCAGAAACAATACCGCCACGGACTTTTAAAACAGTCATACAAGAAAGTGTGTCGGTTTCGTAAAAACCAAAGAAGTCTTCTTCGTTTTTAGGTGTTGATACAACATTTTGCTTATCACACAGTTTCTTTAGATTGTTAATGCTGTCTCTTAATCGAGCTGCATCCTCAAATCGTAAATCCTCAGATGCTTTAAGCATCTTTTCTTCGAGCATTTCGACGGCAGATTTTATGTCTCCTCTGAGAAAACACTCAATTTGCTTTACGGCATCTGTATATTCTTCATCTTTTACAGTCCCTGAGCAAGGACCGAGACAATTATCGAGGTGATATGATAAACAAGGTCTGCAAATCTTTTTGCCGTATGAAAATTTCTTATCACAATCCGGTATTCTGAATGTCTTTTGAATAGTTTTGATGATATCATTCACGGCAAAAGAAGATGTGTATGGTCCAAAGTATTTGGCATTGTTGTCAGATCGTCTGCGTGAAAGCGATAAATTAGGAAAGCCGTTTTCAAAGGTCATTTTAATATAAGGATATGTTTTGGCATCCTTTAATTTGATGTTATATTTTGGATTATGTCGTTTAATCAGTTCATTTTCTAGAACCAAAGCCTCTGCTTCACTTGAAGTTACTATTATATCAAAATCATAAATATTGGATACCAGCTTCTGAGTTTTAATACTTAAGCCGTGTGAATGAAAATAGCTTGAAACTCTGTTTTTTAAGCATTTCGATTTTCCGACATAAATGATTTTTCCTGTCTGATTTTTCATAAGATAAACACCCGGGCTGCGGGGAAGGGTGTCCAATTTATCCCTGAATGAATTGATTCTTTCCAAACTATTTTCACCTGCCTTAAAAATAAAAAAGGAGCACCGGCAAGCAGTACTCCGAATTTATCTAAATATTATTCTGCAAAACCTGTTGCAATGAGTGCTGCAAGTTCATTAACTGCAGTTTCTTCATCACTGCCGTCAGCAATGATAGTAATCTTGGTATCCTTTGCAATACCCAAAGAGAGCACGCCGAGAAGGCTCTTTGCGTTTGCTCTTCTATCTCCGTTTTCAACCCAAACCGAACTCTTAAAGGTATTAGCTTTATGGATGAAGAAGGTAGCAGGTCTTGCATGTAATCCTTCGGGATTTCTTACTTCAATTTCCTTAGAAAACATAGGATTTTTCCTCCAAAACTATAAACATCATATTATAGAAATTATTTTAACAGAAAAAATGTATAAAATCAAGAACAAAGTATAAATTTTATAAAAAACTTATGTTTTGAACAAAGATTAAAATACATTTAATTAAAAAAATGACAATTTATACAACAATTATCTATTAAACTTCAAATGCCATCTTATTATTTATATTTGATTAAACCGCAGAAATACTGAAAACAGAAGCTTTTGCAAAATCGTTTTCATGTGAATTTACGAATACTTCAATTTTGTGTCCCGGGGAAAGAAAAACACCGGAACCTGTAAAGTGCCCATCTTCATTCTTTTTGAGTTTGGAATATACAATTATTTTTTTGCCAATCACTTTATCAGTCTTTATCTTATTAAGTATGTCCGAATTGTTGCTTTTACGGTATTCATATTCGTAAATATTCTCTATCGCTTTAACTTTTCCGAAATATGCACCGCTGTGTTTTAAATAAACCTTATCTCCGACCTTTAAAGATTCACAAAAATCATCATATGAATCAGTTACGGCCATTTCGATATCAACTTCTCTATAAGGCACAAACAACATTGAAATCTTTTGCTCATTTGCTTTTATATATGCACATAAGAGTAAAAAAACAACAATAATTACTACTGCAACATCAAAAGCATTTACATTAAAGACTCTTGATACCTTTGCTTTTTTCATTCGATCACCTCAATGGCAGTTATCTTGAATTTACCCGAATACCCGGGAACACAAAAGTCAACTGTGTCGGATACATTATATTTATTATCCCCGATAATATAATAATCGTCACCGCTGAAAGTCCAGTCACATTCTATATCAAATTTAATAATGTTGCTGTCAGGGTAATAGTATACTTTTTTTGCACTTATATTTTTATTATCGAAATCTTCAAACTTATATGATTTTGTATATGTGACATTGTCACTGATTACACCTATTTTTGAAAAGTCATCACTCAGACGCACAACATCGCCGCGAGAAATCTCACCCTTGACATTATCCGGTACGTCTTTCACCATAACAGACATTCGTAAGCTATGTTTTTCTTGTAAACTTATTTTGCTGTTTTTTAGAATTAAACCATTAAACAACAAGGCAACGCAAGTAAAAATAAGAATAACAAGGACTACATCAATGCTGTTAAAATGAAATGTTTTCTTTTTCAAACGTATCACCTCTAGTTAAACTGTTTATATTCTCTTACCATTGTGTCATCAATATAGTCAGACTCAATACACTTTCCTGACACATAGCCAAGAGACATTATAAGAGAGAATAAGAACACAATTCTGAAATCAAACAGGCAGTCCATGTAAAAGCAATTGGTGACAAAAGTAAGTGTGGAAGCCAATATGCCGGCTGACATTATTCTTACTTTGTATGATTGAGCAGGGTCACATGTAATAATAAACACGATGTTTTTAACTACCATGAAGACTATAACTGCCATAATCAATATAAAACCAATTATACCGATTTTAAGTATTAAATCAAGCACCGAACTATTAACATGTGCTTCTGCAGAAGAAATTAGTGAATATAAATTTTGCTTGCCAATGCCAACACCGAATACAACATTATTCTTAAGTAATTCGATTGATGATTCACTAACTGTATTGTTGTTTGTAAACGCAGAAACAGAATAGGCATCCGGAAGAAATTCGTAGAATTTCACTATCAGATATGCCGCAAAAGGAGCAGGTAACAATAAAAGAAGAAACTTCTTGTTATAAACAAAGAGAATAACTATACAAGCAACAAGCATCACCAGCGTATACGCAAATGAAGAAACAACCGTGG
Source organism: Oscillospiraceae bacterium (assembly GCA_015064895.1). GTDB lineage: Bacteria > Bacillota > Clostridia > Oscillospirales > CAG-382 > UMGS1387. The sequence continues at coordinate 27,587 of SVRI01000011.1, forward strand.
TGCACAAAAGCATCAAGATAACATAAATGATACTTTTAATAAAGCCGGTTGCGTTTTTACTTGCTACCATAGTAGCAAAGTTAAGTGGAATCATCAACGCAAGAAACGGTGCGAAGAATGAAATGTTTGTTATTGCTTCCGAAATGCCTGTCAAATAAAAATGCTCAATAAATGCATTTACTTTAAACGGAGAAAAAACAATTAATGACACATAATATCCAAGAAAGATGATTGTATATAACCTTGAAATAATAACAATAAGCCTTATTGACCTGTTCATAATCGAGGTTGAAGTAATGAGACTTACGGTTGCAATACATGTAAGTATAAATGCAAGATATGACAATGTGTCAATTATGCTTCGGCTGCCGGATTGTGTAAAGTACCCCCTGAATACAAAATATATTGATGTAACTATCATTACAGCAATCATCGGATTAAAGTCGATATGGCGTTTGCAACGAAGGTACTTATAAATCAGAGCAACAAACGTGAAAACCGAAACAATAAGAATGAAATGACTGTCTGTAAAAGCGAATGCACATATTGAAAGTGCAAGACCGCATTCGGGCTTGTTAAGGATAAATACAAAGTAAATTAAACTTGTCAAAAACAATAATATACTTGAAATAGGAAAGGCAACCGAAAGTATGCCGAATATAATCCCGGAGAATATAGCTGATGTATGAATTGTCGGCTTTTTTTCTATATTGTCAAAAGAAATAATGGCATGCTGGCTGTAAACAATCGTGAGTTGTGACAGAATCTTGCCGGATGACAGCAATTCTCCGATTGTCTTTTTTGTTGTAAACAGGATAATACCTATAAGCAATAAAGCAAGAGCTATAATTGTTTCTGTGTTGAATAAGAAATCAATGCCATTGAACACAAGAAGATAATTAACAAGCAACGAAGAAACACTGAAGGCTGTCAAAAAAACAGCGAGAAATCTTGTATTGCAATGCAAAAACACGTTATATAAATTATCAATGATCTTAACAACGGCAGATTCTTCACAGGCGGATGCGAATGAGAAACGAATCTTTTTAATGAAGTTTTTAAAGAACTTAGAAACAGTCTGAGCGAAGTTTCTTTTATTTTCTGCATCCGCAGAATCAAGGGATTCATTCCTGATATTCGCCTCATCGTTTTTAATTCGATTGTCCATTTTGCCACATCCTTATTGATAAATTAGCCTTTTAATGACTCAAGAAAGAGAATATCCTCTTTTGTGAGAATGTCTCCCTTTAATAAATCGGGCCTGTGCCTGAGTGTTTCCTGAAGTGCCATTTCACGACGCCATTTAGTTATATCATTATGATTGCCTTTAAGCAGAACAGACGGGACTTCAAGCCCTTCTGCGACTGCAGGCTTCGTATATTGGGGGTATTCAAGCAAACCGGAGGCGATGCTTTCGTCTTCATAACAAACGGCATCCGATAAAACACCGGGGATGAGTCTTGAAACTGCATCGATTATAATTGAAGCAGGCAATTCTCCGCCGGTCAGAACGAAATCTCCGATTGAGATTTCTTCATCAACGATAAGAGTTTTTACTCTTTCATCTATACCTTCATAATGACCGCACAGAATTACAACACTGTCATATTGTGACAATTCCATTGCTTTCTTGTGGTTGAAAACAGAGCCCTTGGGTGATACATATACAACTCGGCGATTTACGGGAAGCTTTTTTGAAAAAGACTTATAACAATCAACAATAGGCTGAACCGTCATAAGCATTCCCATACCGCCGCCGTAAGGAGTGTCATCAACCTTGCGGTGTTTATTATCTGAATAGTCTCTGATATTATGAATATTTATCTCAATGATACCCGATTTTGCAGCCCTTCCGATAATGCTGCTTTCAGTAACTGTACGAATCATGTCGGGAAACAAAGTCATAACATCAAAACGCATTATCTGATTTCCTCCGCATCATCAAAAATCCCGGGGATGGGTTTAATAAGAACATAGCTTTCAAGCTTTTTTTCAAGAACAATACTGTCAATTGCAGGAAGCATATACTCTTTGTGACCGTCTGAAACGACATATATATCAGATGCACCATAGTTAATAACGTCGGTTATCTTACCATATACTTTTTTTGATTCTGCGTCAACAACATCCAGTCCGATAAGGTCAGCTATGAAAAATTTGTCATCACCAACAATGATATCATCTCTGTCTGCAAAAAGAAGCTGTCCACGCATTTCATCGGCTTTTTCGGCACTGTCAACTTTATCAAGCTTTACATATATAAAGCCTTTATATTCTTTTATCGATTTGACAATGTAAGCTGTTTTGCCGTCGGAATCAGCATACAATACCTTAACATTTTTAACGGCTGCCGGAGAATCACAGTAGCACTCTACCTTGAGTTCACCGCCAATGCCTCTTTTATTAATTATTCTGCCGCATTCAAGATACTTCTTTTTCATGCTGTTTTCTCCAATGAATATATATTTATTTAATTATACAACAATAATGCATTTATATATAGAGTTTAAATGTTAATTTTAGAGTGGTTTGACGTATACATTTGTATCCCATGCAGGAAAATACCTGAAATGTCTTATATAAATTTTGCATTTACCGTACATTTGCTTCAACAGGATGGGAATATCAAAAAAATCTTCGTTTCGGTGATATATGGCACATGAAATTGTCGGTTTATACTTTGATATAGTATCCGCAAGTCCAATAATCGCATTTCTGTCAGATCCTTCAGCGTCAATATTAATAAAATCGACGAGGTAGTCAATATAATTATCACATTTGTCAGCTTGTATTTCGATGCTTTTAACATTTTTGTGACTTGTTGTGCTTGCACTGTTTCTTCCGGAACGGGAATAGAACAACAAAGTTTCCTTTTTATCCCATGCCGCAACGTTGTGGAAATGAGTGCAGTCGATACCGTATTCATTTGCAAAGCGGCAAAGCTTATTATAGTTTTTTATATCAGGCTCAAACGCTGTAATTGTTTTGTATCCGCCGGAAAATGAAAGGTATTCTCGTATCGTATCTCCGTTGTATGCACCGACATCCACGTAATTCGAGTCTGCCGTCGGACAAATTATGTTTTTATAAGCTTCACTGATTGGAGTTTCGGAGTTGATAAGGTATTCGGTTTTTCCCGTTAGCTTTCCAAGTATCAGATTTACATAATTTTTCTTTGATATTTCGTCAGAAAGCAGGGAATAAACATACGCGAATTTATCATAGTTTTCATTAACGAAATCGCTGTCAAACAGCCCTTTTCCGAATACAGGAACGTCGGGAACATATAGATTATTTTCCGACATTATTTTATTGACATTATTCAGCACATCATCTCTGCTTGAAGCAAATGACATAAGAACGATAAACTTTCCGAATTTTTGCTTTGCAGATGAGTAATCTGTAACTTCAAAGCCGCGAAATGTTTTATTCTTAGCAAAACCGTCACTGGAAAAAACGCCGGAAATTTCGATACCTTTATCATTACATACATCAAGAATTTTATCGGCTCCGTCACCCATACCGTATAGAAGGATTCTTTCACCTGATTTTTTTAGACTTGTCCACAGATCCTCTGTGTTTTTAATAATATCAATCATAAGTTTTCCTCTTTATTTTAATAACTAATTTTACCATATGTAAGTTAAAAAGTAAAGTGCTATAATGTTTACAGAAAATATCTTTTTGAATTTAAATCTTTACTGTATAATACTGTAGAAGATGAGGAATAATTTTCAAATATTACGAAATAATAGAACATGGTGATTACATGTTGATTGATTATTATTTGTATTATTTAACTTTTCCCATCATCGTTTTGCCGATTATTGCTTTGTATGGCTTGATTGACAAAAAAAGTACTTTAATGTTCACTTTGTCATTTTTTATATCAGCAATTGCTTTTCTTGTTTTAAGCTCTGCTATAATAGCAACTTGTATACTGTTAATTTCGCTTATTGCATTTGCTTATACCGGTTTTATAATCTCATTTTTTAAAAAGCAGAAGCCTGATTTTGCAATTGTTGTTTCAAAAAGCAGTAACTGCATAGTTTTAAAACATTTTGACGGAACAGATGATGTCAGATTAAATGTAATTAGTCCCGATGTTTTAAATATCGGAAGCATATTGCGTTTAACTGAAAAATGAACGGAGAATGTTATGAAATTTTTGATTTTATCCTGTAATACGGGACAAGGACATAATTCCGCTGCAAATGCTCTTTGCGAAAAATTTATTTCAATGGGGCATGAATGTGTTGTTAAGGATACACTCAGATATTGCTCAAAAGTTGTTTCAAAAAGTATTAGCAAGTCATATGACAAAATAGTACTTCATACGCCCAAAGCTTTCGGTGTGGGATACAGATTCAGTAAAAGCATTGTTTACAAGGGCGGAAAACGAAAATCTGCAGTATATGCCGTAAATATGACATATTCAAAACGAATATACAGAGATGTCGTTCAGAATAATTATGATGCAATTATCTGCTGTCATGTGTTTCCTGCACAGGCCATGACACACATAAGGCATAAATATAATCTGCAAAAACCGGTATTTGTTGTTGCAACCGATTACTCATTTTCTCCGTTTTACGATGAGCTTGACGTTGATAGATTTTTTGTTTCATTGCCCGAAGTAAAGCACGAATATACCGAACGGGGAATTCCCGAAGAAAAAATTATAACATCCGGCATCCCCATTTCCGAACGCTTTGTTTCAGACATAACAAAATCTCAGGCAAGGACAAAGCTTGCACTGTCGCAAAATAAATTCCTTTGTCTTATTATGTCGGGCAGTATGGGTTTTGGTAATATTTTCACCCTAATTGATGAAATGTTGAAAAAGCCCTTGCCAAACTACGAAATCCTTGTCATTGCCGGTAACAACAATAAGCTTCGAAGAAGCATTAATGAAACATATTCAAAATATGATAACGTTGCCGCAATCGGCTTTACGGACAAGGTGCATTTATATATGAGAGCATCTGATATGGTAATTACAAAGCCCGGAGGACTGTCCACAACCGAAGCCATGGTCAGCAATGTTCCGCTTGTTCTTGTAAACCCCATACCCGGCTGTGAAACGGAAAACTATAATTGTCTTACCGGCCTCGGAGTTGCTCTGGAAGGAAACAGCATTGACGATGCAATACTTGCGTTTGAGTCTCTTGTAATTGACAATGTAATATCAGAACAGACAATCAGAAATCAAAAGAAATATATTAATAGGAATTCATCCGGCGATATTTGCAATTATATAATTAATTATGTTAAAAAATAATATTTACATACGAAAGGAAATAACCAATGAACAACAGAATTTTAGCAAAAGTTGGCGGTCTTGCCATCATGGAAAGTGAAGTAGAAGAAATGGTAATAACTCTCAGACAGAGGGGGCAGAACTACGATCATCCCCAGGGAAGAGCCGCGATTTTAGAACAGCTGATTGCAAACAAACTCCTCCTTATTGAGGCACAGAAGAACCTTTACGAACACAATGCCGCATTCAAAGCACAGCTTGAAAAGGTTAAGGAAGATATGCTTATTAACTTTGCAGCATCCAAGGTTCTTGATGAAGTAAAGGACGCAACAGAAGACGAAGTTAAAAAGTATTATGATGATAACATGGATAAGTTCCAGAAGGGCGAATCTGTAAACGCTTCTCATATTCTTGTTGACAGCGAAGATAAGGCAAACGAAATTCTCGCAAAAATAAATGCGGGTGAAGTTTCCTTTGAAGATGCCGCAAGAGAAAACAGCACTTGTCCGTCTAAGGATAACGGCGGTAACCTGGGTGAATTCACAAAGGGTCAGATGGTTCCCGAATTTGATGAAGCGGTATTCTCCATGGAAGTAGGCACAATCTCAGCTCCCGTTAAGACACAGTTCGGTTATCACCTTATAAAGCTCATTTCAAAGAGCGAAGCTTCCACTTACGCCTTTGATGAAATCAAGGCTCAGCTTACAGATATGGTAAATCAGGAAAAGAAGCAGAATGCTTTCCAGAGCAAGATTAATCAGCTCAAGATTCTTTATCCTGTTGATAAGTTCTAATTACATTTCCTCGGAGAAATCCGAGGATTTTTTTATAAAACATATTGCACATCTTCGCAAAAAGTGATATAATTCAATCAGCAAATTTTAGGAGGCATCTATATGAGCATAAGAATAGGCATATACGGCTACGGTAACCTCGGCAGGGGAGTTGAGTCGGCAATCAAACAAAATCCCGATATGGAGCTTGTAGCGGTATTTACAAGGAGAAATCCCGCAGACGTTAAAATCAATACAGCTACCGCCTTAGTATGCCATACAGATGACGCAAAAAACATGACAGACAAGATTGATGTAATGATTCTCTGCGGCGGAAGTGCCACAGACCTTCCCACTCAGACACCCGAAATCGCATCAATGTTCAACTGTATAGATTCCTTTGACACCCACGCAAAGATTCCCGAACACTTTGCAAATGTTGATAAAACAGCCAAAGAATCTGGTAAGGTTGCAATCATTTCCTGCGGCTGGGACCCCGGTATGTTTTCACTGAATCGTCTTTATGCCTCGGCAATCCTTCCCGACGGCGAAGACTATACGTTCTGGGGCAAGGGAGTAAGTCAGGGTCATTCAGACGCAATAAGACGCATTGAGGGCGTTGTTGATGCAAGACAGTATACAATTCCCGTTCCCGAAGCTCTTGACGCTGTAAGAAGCGGTAGTGCCCCCACACTTTCAACAAGACAGAAGCATACAAGAGAGTGCTTTGTCGTAGCTTCTGACGGTGCTGATAAAGCAAGAATAGAAAAAGAAATCGTAACCATGCCCAACTACTTTGCTGATTACGATACAACAGTTCACTTTATTTCAAAAGAAGAAATGGAAAGAGACCACAAAAATCTTCCTCACGGCGGTTTTGTTATCAGAAGCGGCAGAACAGGGGAGAACGGTAAGAATAATCACATTATCGAGTATAGCTTAAAGCTCGACTCTAACCCAGAATTTACCTCATCCGTTCTTGTTTGCTATGCAAGAGCTGCATACAGAATGAATAAGGAAGGCATGAGCGGTTGTAAGACCGTATTTGACGTTGCTCCTGCATATCTTACTTCAAAATCGGGCGAAGAAATCAGGAAGACAATGTTATAGGATACAAAAAGCCACTCCGTTTGGAGTGGCTTAAATTATGCAATTTAGAGAGACTTAGGAAGCTCAATATTATACTTGTCGCAAAGTGCATGCATCTTCTTGATAGGATCCATAAGAACACTTACCGAACGGTTGATGTTAAGAGCTTCAATATAGTATGCAGCATACTTCATAACATTAACTTCTGTGAACCATTCGCGGCTGAGAGCTTTGTCGGAATTGTATACAGCGTTTGTAGCATAAATCTTATCAAACATGTTTCTCTTGTAGTAATCGTCGATTGTTTCAAAGCCGTTACAGAAGAGACCAAAGGTGAAGAAACCGAATATTCTCTTTGCACCCATAGCCTTGAGCTTATCAAGAATGTGGAGGAAAGAGTCGCCAGAAGAAATGATATCGTCAACAACGATAATGTCCTTGCCGGATACATCATCACCGAGGTATTCATGAGCAACGATGGGATTACGACCGTCTTTAACTATAGTGTAATCACGTCTCTTATAGAACATAGCAAGAGGAATACCAAGTACAGACGAGTAGTACATACCTCTGCCGAGAGCACCTTCATCGGGGGATACAATAACTGTATTCTTGATGTCAATGTCCTTTTCGTTCTTCATAAATGCCTTGAACATCTGATATGTAGGCATAAGGTTATCAAAGCCTTCAAGAGGAATTGCATTTCTTACTCTGTCGTCGTGAGCATCGAATGTCATAATGTTCTCAACACCGAGTTGTACAAGTTCATGGAGCATAAACGCACAGTCAAGAGATTCTCTGGCTGTTCTTCTGTGCTGTCTGCTTTCATAAAGCATGGGCATGATTACGGAAATTCTTGCAGCCTTACCGGAAATAGCAGAAATAATTCTCTTAATATCGGCAAAGTGATCGTCGGGACTCATGGGAACTTCCATGCCGTACATCTTATAAGTTTCGCTGTAATTGAAGCAGTCTGCAATGATAAACACATCCTTGCCCCTTACAGATTCCTTGAGCATAGCCTTAGCTTCACCCGTGCCGAATCTTGAATAAGATGTTTCGATGATGTAGTCGGGATTCTCTTCCTTTCTCCATTCACCGATGTACTTTTCAATGCGCTTGAGCATTTTTTCTGTGCCGCGAGTACCTATGAGAGCTAGGGGATTAAGGGCAACTTCCTTTGATAAATCCTGCATAATTGTCCTCCTGAAAAGCAGTATTTGCTATATTTTATTTGACTATAAAATTATACCATTTTATAAACAAAGTGTCAATATAAATAACAACTAATTTTGACAAAATATTACAGTGTTTTACTGTCTATTAATTCCTTGGCAGCCGAAAGCGAAGATTCTGTAATATCAATACCGGCAATTATCCTTGCGGTTTCATGTATTCTGTCGTCGTAGGACAAAAGATTTACGTTTGTGACTGTTCTGTCATTGTCCGTGTGCTTAGAAACAAGATAATGACTGTCGGCAACAGAGCAAATCTGCGCAGAGTGGGTTACACATAAAACCTGGGAAACTTTAGAAATATCGCTCATCATAAGACCGATTTTTCTTGACGTCTTTCCCGAAATACCCGTATCTACTTCGTCGAATATAAGGGTATCAACACCGTCTTTTTCTGCTATTACACTCTTAATTGCAAGCATAATTCTCGAAAGTTCACCGCCGGATGCCGTCTTTGACAGGGGAGAGTATCCCTCTCCTGAGTTTGTCATTATAAAAAATTCAACATCATCGGCACCGTCTTTTGAGAACGCCTTTGTGTTAATGCTTACCTTGAATTTAACACCCGGCATATCAAGATATTTCAGCTGCTTTTCAATGCTGTTTTTAAGTTTATCACCGGCATTTATTCTTGATTCTGTGAGCTTTGCACCGGCTCTTTTTACTTTTTCACCGCATTCTGACAATCTGATACGAAGTTTTTCCGAATGTCTGTCATAATTTTCAAGCTCATCAAGTTCATTCTTAGCCTTATCAAGATATTCAAGAACAGACTCAATATCTCCGCCGTACTTTCTCTTGGCTTTTGTTATTTCATCAAGACGATTCTCAATTTTATCAAGAACTGCACCGGGATTTGAGTATTCTTCATACGAACCGTCATCAACAGTTTCCGCAATATCGATGAGCTCACTCTTTATATCATTCAAAGTATCTATATACTTTGAATAATCATCCGATATTTTTGAAAGATTCCTAAGTGCATCAACTGCTCTGTCAATACAGTCACAAGCAGAAACTCCGTTTGAACCGAAAAGGCTTTCTGAAACAATCGTTGCATTTTTTGCAAGCTTTTCAATGTTGAGAAGCTTTTTCTTTTCTTCTATTAATTCGTCTTCTTCGCCCTTCTTTAACTTGAGCAGGGAAATGTCGTTAATTTGGAATTTCAACATCTCAATACGGCGAAGCTTTTCGCTTTCGTCTACGTTAATCTCATCAAGACTTCTTTTTATTGAACAATACTCGGCAAATAAAGTGTTGTATTCATTGTATATTTCTTCGTTTTCTGCAAAAAAGTCAAGAAGTTTTCTGTGTTTTTCTTTTACGAGCAACTCCTGATTGTCATGCTGACCGTGAATATTTATGAGAAGGGGAGATAGCTCCTTTAAAATCGAAAGAGGAACCTGTTTTGTGCCAATTCTTACAACACCTTTACCGTCGGTCTTTACAGTACGTGAGATGTATAAAAGGCCGTCTTCATCCAACTCTATACCAAGTTCACGACATTTTTCACAAGCACGAACACCGACATCGCAAAAAACACCTTCAACAGTAAGATAATCTTCACCGTTTCTTATAAGCTCCTTTGAGACTTTGCCGCCGCAAAGCACACCTATAGAGTCTATGATGATACTCTTACCTGCACCCGTTTCACCTGTAAAAGCACAAAAGGCAGGTGATAGATCTATATCAAGTTTTTTTATGAGTGCAATATTTTCAATATGTATTGACTGTAACATAAAACAACTCCGAAATTTTATGATTTAATGCTCTTCTGAAGCTTCTTTGTAAAATCTTTTGCATCTTCTTCGGTTGTCATAACAATAATTACATTGTCATCACCCGCAACCGAACCTATAAGTGTCGGAACATCAAGTGCATCAATAACCGCACCGGCACCCTGTGCCATACCGGCATATGTCTTTAGAACAACAATGTTCATGGCATATTTTACGCTGATTACAGTTTCGGAAAGTATATTTTTGAACTTATTACCGAGTCGTGAGTCGATTTCACTGGATAAATTATTGGCAGCGTATTTGTATTTAACGTTTGAATTGCCGGCGGTACTGATTTTTACAAGTCTAAGTTCCTTTATATCACGTGAAACAGTAGCCTGAGTTGCGGTAAAGCCGTTGCTTACCAATAACTGCGTAAGCTCATCCTGAGTTTCTATATCATATTTCTCGATTAACTCAAGAATTTTCTTTTGTCTTTGATTCTTCATATTTTACTCCGTCAATTATTTGCAAGATTCATTTTTTCATTGAGTCGCGTATAAAAATCAATGTCCTTAAGTCTTAAAAGTTTAGTTTCTGTCGGTGCCTTGGTTATGCGTACAACATCTCCGTCATATATAGACTTTGTGGACTTTCCGTCAACGGTACAAAAGGCTTCGTTAAGCTTGTCTGCTTTGAAAACAACCTCAATAACAGATGAGCCGGAGAAGACAACAGCACCGCTGTTAAGGCACATATACGGACACACAGGAACAGCACACACGCAGTCAAGTCCCGGGTCAATGATAGGACCGCCTGCCGACATGCAGTATGCAGTGGATCCTGTCGGGGTAGAAATTACAATACCGTCGGCTCGGTAGGATATAATATTTTTACCGTTACACTTAAGCTGAAGACCAGCCATACGAGATACGGCACCCTTGGAAATAACAACTTCATTAAGTGCCATTGCCGTAAATACGGTGTTTCCGCCGCGAACAATTTCACATTTAAGCATCATTCTGCTGTCAACTGTAATATCAGGCAAATGTTCTATTTCGTCAGCAGAATTAACTTTTAAAACCGGATCCAGCAATTCAATTTCATTAATTTCAAGCTCAGCAAGATATCCGACTCTGCCCATATTCATACCGAGAATATAAGCACCGCCCTGAGATGCCTTTTTTGCAATTTTAAGTATTGTACCGTCGCCGCCGAAAACAACGCATAAATCGGCCTTTTTAAACGCCGCATATTCAGGTATATACTCTATATCATAACCCGAAAGCAATGTATCGGAAAGAGGTTCGTTTTCAAAATACGGTCTTTTGAAAATATCAGACATAATCACTTTAACGTCAAATTGCTTAAAGTAATCAAGAAGTTTTTTTGTATTTGTCAATTCCTTATCCTTGTTAGGATTGACGCAAATCATAATTTTGAGCATAATCAATCTCCAAACAAATTTAATGAATATATTATATCATATACTGTATAAATATTCAATACGTTTTTATTAATTAACCTTCAGGTGCAAAAGATATTCTTTGTTTCCGTCTCCGCCTGCAATAGGGGAGTCAGTATGAGCTATATATGTAAAACCGCTTTGTTTTGCAAACTCTATAATGTCTTCAATGACTTTCTTTCTCACTTTTTCGTCTTTTACAATGCCCTTTTTGCCTATATTTTGTTTTCCTGCTTCAAATTGTGGCTTTATAAGAGTTATCACATCAGCACCTTTTTTGGCAACTCTTAGAATTGCAGGATATAGAAGTTTCTGAGAAATAAATGACACATCCATTACAACTATATCCATCATAGTGCCGTTTAGAACATCGCACGAAAGGTTCTTAGCGTTAAAGCTTTCGATTGAAATAACCCTGCTGTCTTCCTTCAATGACGCTGCCAACTGATCCTTTCCGGAATCCACAGCATAAACGCAACCCGCACCGTGAAGTAAAAGACACTGAGTAAAACCGCCTGTGGAAGCACCGATATCCAGGCAAATCTTATCTTTTACATCATAATCAAAGCACTTAAATGAATGTTCAAGTTTTTTTCCGCCTCTGCCGACAAAATCAAATTCATCACAGGCGGTTATTTCTATATTATCATTTTCTGACACATCAAAAGAAGTTTTTGTGACAACTTTTCCGTTCACAGTAACTCTTGAATCTAAAATAAGCTGTTGAGCTTTATTTCTACTGTCTGAAAAATTGTTCGAAAACAAGAATAAATCAAGTCTCATGCAATCATTCTCCGCATAATAAAAATATATATTTATTATAGATTTTATGTATTTTTTTGTCAATGATAATTTTTTTCAAAAAACTGTTGCAAATAAAGGAAAAATCTAGTACAATGTATGTAAAGTAAGACTTAATGTCTAAAAAAGAAAGGAAGAGATAAATGGACAATCAGGTAGTAATTTTCGACCATCCGCTTATTTCTCATAAAATTTCAATATTAAGAGATGTTAACACGGGAAGTAAGCAATTCAGAGAGCTCGTGGAAGAAATTGCAATGCTTATGGGTTATGAAGCACTTCGCGATCTCCCCACAGAATACGTTGAAGTTAAAACACCAATAACCACAACAAAATCAAAGATGATTACAGGCAAAAAGGTTGCTATAGTTCCAATTCTCAGAGCAGGTCTCGGCATGGTGGAAGGTATCCTTGCTCTTATTCCCACCGCAAAAGTTGGACACATCGGTCTTTACAGAGATGAAGAAACCCTTGAACCACAAGAGTATTACTGCAAGCTTCCCAACGATATTGCTAACAGCATTGTAATTATACTCGACCCCATGCTTGCCACAGGCGGTTCTGCTGTTGCTGCTGTTGATTTCTTGAAGGCAAGAGGCTGTAAGAACATAAAGTTCATGTCCCTTATTGCTGCACCCGAAGGAATTAAGAAGCTCACTTCTTCTCATCCCGACATTCAGCTTTACTGCGGTTGCATTGATGAAAAGCTCAATGAAAACGGTTACATTGTTCCCGGTCTTGGAGATGCAGGCGACAGAATTTTCGGCACTAAATAATCATAAAACAAATTTACGGTATAGCCTGAATGCTATACCGTATTTTTTTATACAGTTTTCCAATACATACGATTGTTTAAGAAAAATGATTCAATTTCGCCTTCATCCTTTAAATATGACAGATAGGATTTAACTGTACTACCGATAAGAACGTATTGCTCGTTGGTCATTATGAGATTATACTTATCAAATAATTGTGAAAGTAAATCTTCAAATGTTTTTTCTTCTCTAAGATGCGTTTTAATAACATTGGATATTTCAAAAACTTTATCTCTGTTAATGTTGACAAGTTCATCCATATTACACACAATCTCAGCATGTGACGGCACAAAATAATCGGCGCTGTAATTGCCAAGAAAATCGAGTGTTTCAAGATATTTTTTCACATCATATAAGAATGAAATACCGTATTTATCTATAGTAGACGGACTGCTAACGCTGTCTGCAACAAATAAAACACCATCGGGAGTTTTTACACCAATCATCTCAAATGAATGACCCGGTAACTCCACGATTTCAAAGCCTTTAGGCAAACAGCAATCTTCAATACTTTTGCAACAGCTTTCTTGAGCATAAAGAAATTTATGCAGTAAATCCTTTGATGGATAAGAACCGCCAAGAAAAGCAGGCTCAAGAATAGGGAAGAGGGTGAAGGATTTTTCTATGCCCTTAGCATAAATGTCACAACCTGTCTGCTGTTGAAGATACTTATTACCGCCAATATGATCAGCGTGGGAATGTGTATTGATTATGCATTTAAGAGTCCAACCGTTTTCATCAAGAATACGTTTTACTTTTTTACCTGCATCCTTGTCGTTACCGCTGTCTATGAGATAAACATCTGTTCCATCAACATAGAGACCGATTTTTGCAGGACAGTTAATATAATAAGTGTTATTTTTTACATTACAAAGCTCGTACATAATTTAATCTCCATATAAACACAGCCCATGCTAAGCACAGGCTGTAATTTTTATTTATTATCGTATGCTTTTACATATGAAGCAAGGAGTTCAACAGTAGCTTCTATGCCTACAGCATCAGAATTAATAGAAAGGTGATAATTATCATAACCGCCCCAATTCTGGGATGTATAATAGTTATAATAATTGGCACGCTTTTTATCTTTCTTTTTTAGTTCACCGGCAGCTTTATCTGCGTCAAGTCCATAGTACTTTACAGCTCTTTCAATTTTGCTCTTTTCATCAGAATAAATAAAGAAATTAAGAACATTATCAAAATCCTTAAGCACATAATCAGAACACCTTCCGACAATTACGCAAGGACCTTCCAAAGCACATTTTTTAATAATTTCAGACTGCGCAATATAAACCTTATCCGCAAGAGGAAGTCCGTAAATACCGTCAGTAGAACCAAACATGGAGAGTGAATATAAGAAGCTGTGCGTAGATAACTGCTCAGCTTTTTCAAAAATTGCTTCAGAATATCCGCTTTCTTTGGCAGCCATAGTGATAAGTTCGTTGTCATAATAGGGGATACCGAGCTTTTCTGCAAGAAGCTTTGCTATAAAGCGGCCTCCGCTGCCATACTGTCTGCTGATTGTTATAACAGATTTCATATAAAAACCTCCATATTTGTATTTCTTTTATATAAATATTCTATCATATGATAATTGCCATGTCAATTATTTTTTGGAAAAGAAACAAAAGCGGTAAAGCAGGTTTTATCACCATTATTGGCAACAACATCATACTCAGACCCAACACAATCTTTTGTAAAATGAAGAGTCAAAGTGTCGCCGAGAAGTGCTTCTGACTTATAATTAATCTGCATATACATACCTGCATCGCTGTTACGGTCATGATCACCGATACAATTAAACACAAAATCAGAATAAAAGGTATTATTAAGATGACGGTTCATGTCAAGATGAGAAAATGCCACTTTCAGAACATCCGTTCCGAGTAGGGAATTGACATCTATATTTCTGCGGATATCATCAACTTCATACAGATCATCGTCTGAAATATCAAGACTTCCGACATTATCAATAACAGAGGGACGTAGAATACAGCGTTTTTCGAGATCTATCAAAACCCACATTGAACGTGCAACTGCCACAACTTCATCATTAACCTTAACAATAAAATCTCTTGGAAACGACGCTCCGCGAGTTTTTCTGGGATGAGTTATTATGACAGGTTCATCATAGATTTTTATATCCTTATAAATCTTCAGATTAATTTTTGTAAGAACAAATGCAATGTTCATATCAGCAAGAGTAAAATAACCGAGCGAAGTTCTGTTAACATCATCACCGGCAGCTTTCTGAAAATATTTTAATAAGGAAGATATCTTTATATTACCGTTAGGCTGTACATCATAGCTTTCAACTGTCATTTTAATTGAAATGCTCATTTTATCACTCTTTCTGAATTTTTATGCTAATTTAGCATTTTCCTATGTTTTATATACCCTCAACTATATAAAATTTTTATTTTATATAGTTAGATATGTATTTATATCCAAACTACAATCAATCCCCTTTGTTCTTATGCCCTGAGAATTGATCCGATATCGTACAGTTCTTTATCACACAAGCTGATAATGTCAACATTATGAAAATCACAAAATTCTTTTATTGATTTATAATCGGGATGTTTTTTAACATTACCATTAAATGCAAGAATGTTTTTTTCTATAAGTCCGCAGCAACCGCCGATGAAACCGTAATTATATCCATAAAGCTTGACATATCCTTTATGAACTTTAAGAACATCTATCCCCTTGCTGTTGCAATTTTTTAAAATATCCTCATCTTCTGTAATTATGGCATTATCTGAAACTATGCAAATTGAACATTTGGCATATCCTTGCTTTGTATTAATTACATTTATCCCGTTTTCTTCGGCAAATCTAATAATTTCATTAGCCGTATGACGCTTATTACACACAAGATAATTTCCAAAGCCGGCACAATTAAATGTTATATCATACGGATATTTATAAACAAAACCGTTTGTGTCATCTCTGATGCAGACAGTTTTTGAATCAGCAAATGTGAACATATTGTTAACACACGAATCAACAAACCAGGTATCTTTAACCTTAAGTGCAAACATATCCGGATGTGCAGAAACGGCTTCATCAAATCCTTTCTGCTTATCTAACTTTATAAGCTTGTATCCTAATTCATTAAGCTTAATCTCGCTTTCTATGTAAATTCGCGAGTCTACTATAAGAATTTTTTTATCCATTGTTGTTACCAAACAATTTAAGACAATCAAACAGACTTCTTACAGGAATAATCTCCGCCTTTCCTTTAAGCTGTTCGATTTTAG
Source organism: Oscillospiraceae bacterium (assembly GCA_015064895.1). Lineage (GTDB taxonomy): Bacteria > Bacillota > Clostridia > Oscillospirales > CAG-382 > UMGS1387. The sequence goes on from SVRI01000011.1 coordinate 44,006, forward strand.
ATTTTGAACGTTCGTAATTCTTCATAGGAATTACTATTTTTGTAAATCCAAGTCTTACGGCTTCTCTGACTCTCTGTTCGACGTTTCCTACGGCTCTGCATTCGCCTGCAAGACCTATTTCGCCAATGGCTATAAGTTTATCCTCGATTACAATATCGCGAAAACTCGAAACTATTGCAAGACAGGCGGCAAGGTCGCTGGAAGGCTCATCCACTCTGAGTCCGCCGACAATGTTCAGGAATATATCGCTCGCCGAAAGATTTATACCCAATCTTTTTTCGAGAACTGCACTTAAAAGCGATAATCTGTTATAATCAAAGCCTGTCGCCGAACGTTTGGGAACAGGATATGTGGTTTTTGTAACCAGTGCCTGAATCTCGGCAAGTATTGGTCTTGTGCCTTCCATTACACAGAAAGTACAACTTCCCGATGCGTTAATATGTCTTTGTGACAAAAGGTATTCAGATGGATTATCAACCTCACAAAGACCCTCGGAATCCATTTCAAACATGCCGATTTCATTTGTAGATCCAAATCTGTTTTTAACAGCTCTTAGTGTTCTGTAGCTATACTGTTTTTCACCATCAAAATACAGAACGGTGTCAACCATATGCTCAAGAATTTTAGGACCTGCTATGCCGCCGTCTTTGTTTACATGACCGACAATAATTACAGACATTCCGCCTGATTTTGCAAGTCTTATAAGCTTTGTAGCTGCATTTCTGACCTGAGTAACACTGCCCGGTGCTGTAGAAGAATTATCATCCGTAAGTGTCTGAATCGAGTCTATTACAAGCACAGAAGGACTGACAATATCTGCTTCAGAAATGATCTCGTCAACATCTGTTTCGGAATAAATAAGAATATTTTCGCTGTTTACGCCAAGACGTTTTGCACGAAGTTTAATCTGCGACGGAGATTCTTCACCCGTAACATATAGTAACTTGCAGCTATCTCCCAAAAGGCCGCAAACCTGAAGTAAAAGAGTTGATTTGCCGACACCCGGCTCACCGGAAAGTAATGTGACAGATCCTTCAACAATGCCGCCGCCGAGAACTCTGTCAAACTCGTTCATTCCTGTTTTGATTCGTTCACTGTCATCGTAGCTTATGCTGTCAATCTTTTTGGACAAGGACTCGGCATGTGTTCTTTTTGTAATGGTGCCTTTTGAAAAAGCAGGCTCGTTGTTAGAAACAATCACCTGCTCTTCAATGCTGTTCCATGTGCCGCAAGCAGGACATTTCCCGAACCACTTAGACGTAATATTTCCACATTCGTTACAAACAAATTCGCTTTTCGACTTCATTTATTTTCCTTTCATGCAAGAGATGTATTATCCGTTGCAAAATGCTCAATTAGAGATTTAAATATTATAAAGGCAATTTTTTTCTGATAATCCTCATTTGAAAGAAGTCCCTCTTCCCTACTGTTGGATAAAAAACCACATTCAACAAGAACGGCCGGACATTTAAGAGCATCAAGAACATAAATGCTTTTTACCGCTTCTTTTGTTTTTCTGTTGTTATCAGGTTGAAGAAACATTTTATTATTGGACTGAATACTGTCGGCAATTATTTGACTGTTCTTATTGTTTGATGAGTAATACACCTGAAGACCGAAGTATTTTTCCATAGGAAATTTATTTTGATGTATACTCACAAACAGCGGATTATCGTACGCATTTGCAATTCTCACACGGTTACGCACGTCATGATACTTTTTCCTGTTTTCCTGTCCGGATTCATATAACAGTATGTCATCTTTCCTAGTCAACACACAGTCGGTATCAATAAACACAAAAAAATCGTGTATGTATTGAGAAATAGCAAGATTAATATCTTTTTCAAGCACCCCTGACACACCGACTGCACCACCGTCTTCCCCACCGTGACCGGGATCAATTACAACAACGGTATCGTTTACATCTGAATCATGGGAATTAGTTATAACGAAGGTTTCTTCATGAGGCGAAACGAAATACATTATCATACTGTAGAATGCACAAACAAAGCATGTGCACAAAACAATTCCGATAACACCGATATAATCAACGAAGGTCTGTCTCTTCATATAATCACCCTATTGAAAACTTATTTAGCAGACCTTTGTTTTTACCCTTTATAATATATTATTCACTTATAAAGCAATTATTTCTTATTGCCCTTCTTTTCTTTCGGTGCTGTATTAACATGAACCTTGCCATTGAACGCAAGATAATAAACAATACCCGAAACCAATGGAAGAAAGACAAGACAAATCGCAAAAATCAGATACTTGTCACTCATAAATACAAGTGCATCGCTACCTTTAAGTACAACTGACGACTGTGTAACTTTATCATATCCGCGCCATACAAGACCCGAGTCAAATCCAAGATACATTCCCATAAGAAAAAATCTGATAATAAATGTAAGAACGCTCTTTAATCCTTGAAGCTGAGCAGGAGATGTAACAAACTGAAGAATAACCTGAATCAGAACAACAATAATTGTAGGAATATATGAAACAAGAGAATAAACAAAGCCAGTCATGGGACTGCCGTTAATTCGTCCCGCATTATGAGAAACGCAGTCCTTCTGACCGTCTTCGATAACGGCATATCCAACAAGGGAAAAATAAAACAAGCTTGCAAATAACGAAGCAAAAATCAGCATATTTCCCTTAAAAGGACTGACAACAAACAAACCGAGCAAAGACATGGCAAACTGATAGACAAACAACTTCCCTATCATTCCGCTCTTCTGTCTAATAATTTCTCTCATTTTACAAAATCCTCCCAAAAAGTATTTAAAAAAATAAAAATATGTGTTATAATATAAAAAAACGCAAAGGAAGTATTCAATGCAGGATTACAGTGATGCACCGTCCCTTGTGCGAAAATACTTGAATTACAAGGACACGGCTCAAAACCGTTCACAAAAAACAGTTTTCCAGTATTATCACGATCTGAGAACCTTTTCGAGATTCTTACTGGTTTATAAAATACCGGATAAGTACTCGTCTGCCGAATTTAGCGAGATACCTTTTTCGGACATGACTGACGATATGCTTTTAAAGGTTACGTCAAACGATATTTATGAGTTTATCTCATACTGTTCAAGAACGCTCGATAACGGCGTTTCGGCACGTCACAGAAAGCTGTCATGTATTAGAACGTTCTATAAATATCTGTCAAAAACTCTTCTTGTTATCAAGGAGAATCCCGCTGAAGCAATAGATTCGCCGAAAACACCAAAAAAACTGCCAAAGTATCTGTCGCTTGATGAATCAAAGCAGCTTTTATCTTCAGTAAGCGGAAGTAATGCTATAAGAGATTATTGTATAATCACATTGTTTTTAAACTGCGGAATGCGTGTTTCTGAGCTTGTTGGTATTGATCTATCTCATATCAGCGATGATTTTTCAACAGTCAACGTAACCGGTAAAGGCAGTAAAGAAAGACTTATTTATCTCAATGATGCATGCAAAAGTGCACTTGAAGCATATCTCAAGGTTCGTCCCAAGGATGCAAAGCACAAGGACAGAAACGCATTGTTCATTTCCCGTAACAAAAACAGACTAAGTGTTCAGTCGGTTCAGCTTTTGATTTACAAGCATTTAAAAGCTGCAGGACTCGGCAACAGAAATATGTCTGTACACAAACTGAGACATACCGCCGCAACGCTCATGTATCAATACGGCAAAACCGATGTCAGAGTACTCAAAGACATACTCGGTCATGAGCAATTGTCAACAACACAGATATATACCCATGTAAACAACGAAATGATACGTGAAGCCGTCAACGAAAATCCCCTTGCAGGAATTAAACCACAAAAGGTTCATACCAAAAACGACAATAATGAAGATTAGTGCCCAAAAAGGCACTTTTCTTTTTTATCCGCGGTCTTCAAAGACGGGTTCGTCATCATCGGAAGAATCATCTTCATCACTTTCTTCGGGATAGAAAGGATCAATCATATACTTTTTAATAACAGGCCATGAAGCATAACCCGAAATAAACATTACAAGTCCCAGAGTAAGAATAATCGGGAAAATAATGCCTATGGGGATATAAAGCAAAAGAAGCAGGAAATTCAAGAAAAGTACAAAAATGATACCGAAAAATGCCGCAAGATTCCTCTTTAATCCAAGGAAAGTAAGTAAGAATGCGTCCTTGAGAATCTTATAGAAAGACAGGTCGAAGGTGATAGATATAGTATAAATATAGAATCTCATTATAAAGTATAATGCACAGAGGAACAGAGCAAAATACGTCATTAAACTGTTGAAGAATCCGGGCATACTAAGCCAGAAAGTGTAATCATAGAACAGAATAAAGCAGAACAATAAATCTATGATTCCGAGAAGAGTCGCCTGCTTCCAATTACGCTTAATTGCACCGAAATAATCTGAAATAAGAAAAACAGGATCTCCTCGGTTATAAGCTCTTATTACATAAGCTGCACCGGCATTTGAAATACCAAAGGTTAAAATAAACAATGCAGCAATGCCGAAACAAATATATGTTCCAACCGAAGGAACTGTAGCATCAGCATTAATATTGCTGACAAAAGGATATATAGAAGAAAGAACCGGTGACTCGGAAACCTGCCAAAAGCCATAGAAAGCTGCATTCATCGGAGAAGAAACAACTGAAACAGGAGTTCTTAACGCAAAAGCTAAAAACAAAAACAAAACTGGCAAATTAACAAAGGAGTATAATAAGCTTAAATTTGAAATGTTCCAGAATTTTCTTCCGAGCATTACAAAAAAGCCTTTGAAATTGGTTGGAATTTCCGCAAATTCATCATCTTTTGTGATAGGTTTGGGAGTAAATAATTTAAATAATCGGTTCTTCTTATTACTGTCTTTCATTAAAAACCACCCTAAAAGAATAAAAAAATAATAGATATGCAAATTAACATACCTATTATAATTAAATAATATTAACTTGTAATGAAATTTGTTGCAAATAAATGTAACACAATTACTTGGCACGGTGATTAAATTTGATATATGAAGTATCGGTTTTACTTTTGATAAAGTTTGTATAAACCATAGTCGAAGAAATATCGGCATGACCGAGAATCTTCTTAATATCATTAATATCGGCACCGTTTTCAAGAAGATGTGTTGCAAAGGAATGACGAAGAGTATGTGGTGTAATGGATTTTCGTATTCCGGATATATCAGCGTAAATCTTAAGCAGCTTCCAAAAGCCCTGACGTGTCATTCTTTCACCGTTAACATTGACAAATAGAGCTTGTTCGTTAGGATTAAGAACAAAGAAACAACGTGCTTTATTGATATAGTCTTCAATCGCCTTAACAGCCTCGGGGTACAACACTATAACTCTGTTATTAGCAGAGGTGGACCCTTTACAACTGATACAGTGCATCCTTACGTTAAAATCCGAAACATTAAGACTGAGAAGTTCGCTAACCTTCATACCGGTAGCATAAAGAAGCTCAAGCATGGCTCTATCACGTTTCCCTTTAAAATCGGAAGAATCAGGAGCTGCAAGAAGTCTGTCAATTTCATCTTCGGTAAGTATTTCAAAATATTTCTTTTCAACCTTATCGTTTTTTACTTCAGCCGCAGGATTAGAATTACACTGATTAGTAGCAACAAGAAACTTATAAAACGTACGTATCGAAGACATACAGCGGGATACAGTAGCAACAGACTTCCCCTGATTTACAAGAAAGTCCTTATACAAAGAAATATCTTCAAAACAAGCACAATCAAAATTTTTTTTATTCAATTCCAAAAAATCGCCAAAAGCGCCAATATCACGTTTATAGGCAGAAAGCGTATTTGAAGAAACCTTTTTATTATCATTCAGATAAGTTAAAAAGGCTTCAATTATTTCAATATTATTCATAAAAACTCCGTTTATTTAGATAACTCGCCTGCTCTGTCGGTGCAGGCATCCATAGCCTTTGAAACAACATCATTAAAGTTATTGTCGTTAAAAGAAGAAATAGCGGCAAGTGTAGTACCGCCCGGTGAAGCAACCATTGAAATGAGCTCATCGGGTGTTTTTTTACTCTTGATGAGCATTTCGGCAGAACCTTTGATGGTCTGATAAACAAGCTCGGAGGCATTTTTCTCCGAAATGCCGTACTCAACGGCTTTGTCAATCATAGCTTTTGCAAGCAAATAAATATAAACAGGACTCGATGAATTAACGGAAATAACCTTATTCATAAGCTCTTCATCAAGCGAGCAAACGCATCCCGAAGCAGCAAATAAAGTACAGATTTTTGAGTAAGTCTTATCAGAAACGAGCGAATTTCTCGAAATGGCAGTAGCACCTACACCAATCATCAGAGGTGTGTTAGGCATAACTCTGACAACAGGACACTCGACTCCAAGCTTCGAACAAACATATTCACAGGAAATTCCCGCAGCAATCGAAATGAAGGTCTTTTTATCAAGATTATCAGTAACAGACGAAATGCTTTCGAGTAGACTCGGATAATCCTGCGGCTTAACCGCAAGCAAAATGTAGTCAGCACTATTGCATGCCTGCGAAAGCGATGTGCATTTATTTATACCGAGCTTTGCAAGTTCATCCGATTTAGCTTCGAATTTATCATAAACATATACATCACATGCATTAACTCTGCCTGATGACGTGACAGATTTAATAATTGCCGATGCCATATTACCGGCACCGATAAAAGATATAATCATTTTTTAAACATTCCTCTCATTGGGGTGCTTATATATGATAATACATTTTGATGATTATTTCAAGTAATAAAAAGAATTTTGATAATTTTTGTAAATCTTGACTACGTATTATGTAAACTATATTATGTAAACTTGTAAACCTAATTATGTAAATCAATATAATGTGTACGGACATCGTTTTTCAACCTACATATCGTAGTCAAATAATAACACATTTTTTATTGTCATGGAAAATTTAACAGGATTTATGCAAAATAAACAACATATATATTTAAAACATTATTGCAATGACAACGGTTTTGTGATATTATTATAATGTATTATTTTGTAAGGAGAGCACTATGGAAGATTTAAAGCTTGAAGTCATCAGCCCTACCCTATCTGTTTATCAGAAAAAAGGCGTATTCTGCTATGGCACAGATGCGGTTCTTCTTGCAAAGTACGTTCTTAATAATTTCAAATCCATGAAGAACATGAAAATGTGTGATCTGTGTTCAGGCACAGGCATCATTCCTTTATTTATTTGTGATAATAACAAGGACATAAACGCTGTAGGCGTTGAGATTAACAAAGAGGCATGTGAAATTGCCGTCATGAGTGCTTCTGTCAGCGGTCTTTCGAACAGGTACTCACAAATTTATGCTGACATCAAAGAAGTAAAGAATTATTTTGAACCGGAAAGTTTTAACTTTATTACATGCAACCCTCCATATATGACTGTAAACTCAGGTTATATGTGTGATGCCGATTACAAAACAATTGCGAGACACGAAATTTTATGTAACATAGATGACGTGTTTAAAGCTGCTTTCTATTTGTTGAGAACCGGCGGTAATTTATTTATCGTGTACAGATCTGACCGTCTCTCTTCCCTTTTTAAAGCTGCTCATAACAATAGATTTGAAATCAAAGATATGGTTTGCATATCATCAGAAAATTTACCCTCCAATTGCAAGCTCATTCTTTGCAAGGCATCGAAAGATGCATCCGAAGGGTTGTCAATGAAAATATCTTCGGTTAATATTTTTTCATAACAGGAGTCAGATATGACAGTTAAAAAATCTCCATCATCATATTATCAAAAATCCGCATTTGCTCTGCGAATCTCAAGATACGCAGTAACACTTGTGTTTCTTTTATTTCTTCTTGCGTGCATTTTTATATTCGGCAAAGATATTACTGCTGAAAACGTCAGACTTCTTGCAAAGTATATAACTTTAAACAACGGTTCATATTCTCTTTATACAGACGAGTTTTCCATAACCGCTGATGAGAACAGTGATATTTTTATCGTCAACGATAACCTTGCAGTTGTAAGAAAAAACAATTTAAGTCTTTATGATCTTGCAGGTCAAAAGCTTTTCAGTTACGACTATGCATACTCTTCTCCTGCCTGCGACTTTGATGACAGAAACATAATTGTCAGAGACATATCGGGAACCGAAGCATCTGTTTTCAATACATTTTCAAAAATTAAATCTTTTGAATTTTCCAGCGGAGTTGCCGATGCTCACATAAACGATAACGGCGTAGCTATTATATCAAATGAAGAATCCCAGAAATCTGCAATATTTGTATATGATTCCGATTACAAGCAAAAATACAAGCTTTCTTCCGGCAACAAGCATTTTAATTCAATTGAACTTTCAAAAAACGGCAATTACATTCTTTATTCCTCAGTTGCCTCTCATGAAGGAAATTATAACTGTTCATTATCAATCAATGATGTTACAAAAAAGACATCTGAACCTATAAAGACATATAAGCTCTTAAACGAATTTCCCGTTAGAGTCGGATATTCAGACGACGAAAAATCCATATATGCCGTCACCGATTCTGCAATTCATTTTTTTGATTCGAACCTTAAACTTAAGCATACATATAAATTCAATCAAAGTAAGGTTGAAAACTATTTTATTGAAAACAACATTTTAGTTATTACAGAAAAAAACAATTTATCAGGCAATTCAGTTACACTCACAGGTATTTCTCTTGACGGCAAAGAATTATTCGAATTAAATCTTCCTGACAAAATTGTTGACATTTCCATAGGTGAAAGCAAGTTATTTGCTCTTGGATGGGATAATATTTTTGAAATTTCTAAATCAGAAAATGCATTCTCTGTTACAAATGTGCGTGAAATTCCCGAAAAGTACAATGCAATAACCTGCGATTCAAAAGACAATTGCTATGTTGCTACCAACACAAAATTCAAACGTGTTGATTTTATTGAAAAGAAGGATGCCGAAAAGAAATGAAAATCCTGATTATAGGTGATGTGGTAGGAATCTGCGGTACAGAATTTTTAAAGCAGAACCTCCACTCATTCGCAAAAGACAGACAAATTGATATGATAATTGCCAACGGCGAAAATGCGGCGAAGAATAACGGTCTTGATAAAGAAACCGCAGAAATGCTTTTTGCTTCAGGCGTAGACGTTATTACAAGCGGTAACCACATCTGGCATAAGTTTGAGATGCAGAATATAATTGATGACTATGAGAACATACTCAGACCAGCAAATTACCCCGGCAACTGTCCGGGTAACGGGTATGTCATTTATAACGCAGGCGGAGTCAAGGTGCTTGTCATTTCGGTACTCGGCACTGTTTACCTTGAGAGTCTCTCCTGCCCTTTTGAGACAGTTGAAAGAATCATTAATCGAGAAGAAGGAAACTATGATATATCAATAGTTGATATACATGCAGAAGCAACCAGTGAAAAAGCAGCACTTGCAAGATACTTTGACGGCAGGCTCACAGCGGTTGTCGGAACACATACCCACGTTCAAACCGCAGATGAACGTCTTTTGCCTAACGGTACAGCATTTATCACCGACCTCGGTATGACAGGTGCATACGAATCGATTCTCGGCGTAAATTGCGACAGAATTATCAATAAGTTCTTAACAAAAATGCCCACTCGTTTTGAGCAGGCAGAAGGTGAATGTCAGTTCAATGCTGTTATCCTTGATGTTGATAATGTGTCGTATAAAGCAAAAAGCATCGAAAGAGTGTTTTTAATTAAATAACAAAAAAGACCTGCCGGACGGCAGGTCTTAAATTTTGATTAGATATTGAAGTACTTAACCGCAGACTTAAAGAGACCAAGGTCATAATTGCCGGGAACGTTCTGATAGAGACCGTTTCCGATTCTTTCAGAGTGACCCATCTTACCGAGAACTCGTCCGTCGGGCGATGTAATACCTTCAATTGCATAGTAAGAGTTATTGGGATTGAAGTGAATGTTAGCAGTAGGCTTGCCGTCAAGGTCAACATACTGAGTAGCAACCTGACCGTTTTCAATAAGCTTCTTAATAAGTTCTTCGGGAGCTACAAATCTGCCTTCACCATGGGAAATCGGAACATTAATAATATCACCGACATTTACATTCTGAAGCCAGGGAGAAAGATTTGAGCACACTCTTGTTCTTACAATCATTGACTGGTGACGTCCTATTGTATTGAATGTAAGTGTAGGACAGTTTTCGTCTGTATCAATGATTTCACCGTAAGGAACAAGTCCGAGTTTAATGAGAGCCTGGAATCCGTTACATATACCGCCCATAAGTCCGTCACGGTTCTTTAGAAGATCGTGGGTAGCATCCTTAATTGCCGCATTTCTGAAGAATGCAGTAATAAACTTTGCAGAGCCTTCGGGTTCGTCACCGCCCGAGAAACCGCCGGGGATAAACACAATTTGGCTTTCTTTAAGCTTCTTCGAGAACACATCAACAGATTCCTGAATAGCAGATGCAGTAAGATTCTTTATAACAAAAATTTCAGGCTCTGCACCGCCGTCAGCGAATGCCTTTGCAGTATCGAATTCGCAGTTAGTACCGGGGAATACGGGAATAAGTACCTTTGGCTTTGCAACACCAACTTTGGGAGAGGCAACCTTTGATACACCGTAGGAAATAGAATGAACATCGCCGGCAAATTTCTGCTCAACATTGAAAGGATAAACCTTTTCAAGCTTTTCTTCATAAGCCTTAAGAAGCTCGCAAAGGCAAACCTTTTCTTCGCCGCGTGCTATGCACTTTTCTTCTGTTGTGTAACCGAGAAGCGTACCGACATTTACGTCTTCTGTAAGTTCAAGTACAAAAGCACCGTAGCAGTAATCAAAGATTGCATTATTGCAGAATTCACCGTCATACTTAAAGCCGATAGAGTTGCCGAGGCACATCTTAAGTACTGCCTCAGCAATACCGCCGTATGTGGGCGTATATGCTGCCGCAACCTTGCCTTCTCTCATAAGCTTTGTAACAAGTGAGAAGATTTCCTTTTCGGAATCCTTTTTAGGAAGTCCCTTTTCATCATATTCGGGAGCAACAAGCACAACTTTATGACCTGCCGCCTTAAATTCAGGTGTCACAACGTCACTTGTCTTACCTGTTGTAACAGCAAAGGAAACAAGTGTCGGAGGAACGTCGATGTTTTCAAACGTGCCCGACATTGAGTCCTTACCGCCTATAGCCGCGATTTCATAATCGAGCTGAGCTTCAAGAGCACCGAGAAGCGCCGCCATGGGTTTACCCCATCTTGCGCCATCTTTCTTGGGCTTTTCAAAATATTCCTGGAATGTGAGATATACGTCTTCAAAAGAAGCACCGCTTGCAACAAGCTTACAAACAGATTCAAGAACTGCAAGATATGCACCGTGATAAGGGCTCTTTTCGGATATATAAGGATTATAACCCCAGGACATAAAGGAAACAGTATCTGTATGCTGTTTTTCAACAGAAACAAGGTTAATCATAGCCTGGATAGGTGTCTTCTGATTCTTACCGCCAAAGGGCATTACAACAGTACCTGCACCGATTGTTGAGTCGAATCTTTCACCGAGTCCCTGCTTGGAACAAACATTAAGGTCAGAAGCAAGTGCCTTATAGCCTTCAACAAAATCGGAAGGTATGCACTTTGCAAATTCTTTAACCTTGTTTGGTGCAATGTCTATATGCTTTTCTGCACCGTTGGAGTTAAGAAACTCTCTTGAGATATCACAAATGTTAACACCGTTCCACTTCATTACAAGTCTGGGTTCAGCCTTAACTGTTGCAACGATTGTTGCTTCAAGGTTTTCTGTAGAAGCAAGTTCCATGAATCTTTCAGCATCCTTTGCTTCAACAACAACCGCCATTCTTTCCTGAGATTCGGATATTGCAAGTTCAGTACCGTCAAGACCTTCATACTTCTTAGGAACTGCGTTGAGGTTGATTTCAAGACCGTCTGCAAGCTCACCTATTGCAACAGAAACACCGCCTGCACCGAAGTCATTACAACGCTTGATAAGACGGGATGCTTCCTTGTTTCTGAAAAGTCTCTGAAGCTTTCTTTCTTCGGGTGCGTTGCCCTTCTGAACTTCAGCACCGCTCTTTTCGAGTGATTCGAGAGTGTGAGACTTGGAAGAACCTGTTGCACCGCCGCAACCGTCTCTGCCTGTTCTGCCGCCGAGGAGAATTACAATATCACCATCTTCGGGAACTTCACGTCTTACATTTTCTTCCGGAGCTGCCGCAATAACAGCACCGATTTCCATACGTTTTGCAACATAACCGTCGTGATAGAGTTCATCAACAATACCGGTTGCAAGACCAATCTGGTTACCGTAGGAGGAGTAGCCTGCCGCCGCAGTTGTTACAATCTTCTTCTGAGGAAGCTTACCTTCCATTGTTTCTTCGATAGCCTTTGTAGGATCGCCTGCACCTGTTACACGCATTGCAGCATACACATAGCTTCTGCCTGAAAGAGGGTCACGGATAGCACCGCCGATACAGGTAGCCGCACCACCGAAGGGCTCGATTTCTGTAGGATGATTATGAGTTTCGTTCTTGAAGAGAAGAAGCCAATCCTGCTCCTCACCTTCAACATTAACCTTAATCTTAACGGTACAAGCGTTAATTTCTTCGGACTCATCAAGCTTTGTAAGCTTGCCTGTTGCCTTTAAGTATTTAGCGGCAATGGTACCGATATCCATAAGATTCTGAGGCTTTGTTCTGCCAATTTCCTTACGGGTAGCAATGTATCTGTCATAAGCCTTCTGAAGAACCTCGTCTTCAAACTTAACAGAGTCGATTGTTGTAAGGAATGTTGTATGACGGCAGTGGTCAGACCAGTATGTATCAATCATTCTGATTTCCGTGATTGTGGGGTCTCTGTCTTCTTTAATAAAATACTGTTGACAGAATTTGATATCATCAAGGTCCATTGCAAGACCGTAATTCTTTACAAAAGCATCAAGCTCGTCTTCCGAAAGCTTTGTAAAGCCACTGAGTGTTTCAACGCTTGTGGGAACATCATATTCTGTTACAAGTGTCTTAAATTCTTCTAGTGTTGCTTCTCTGCTTTCTACAGGGTTGATTACATACTTCTTGATTTCAGCTACATCCTTATCGGAAAGCTTACCGGAAAGAAGATATACTTTTGCAGTCTTTACGAGAGGTCTTTCACCCTGAGAGATAATCTGGATACACTGGGAAGCAGAGTCGGCTCTCTGGTCATACTGACCGGGCAAGAATTCAACGGCAAAAACTACATCAGCACCATCTGTTTCAAGTGCTTTTGATGTGTTATCAAGCTGAGGCTCGGAGAAAACCGTATTAATGCAGTTTTCAAAAAGAGCTTCATCGATATTTTCAACATCGTATCTGTTGATAACCCTTACCTTTTCAACGCCCGAAATGCCAAGAAAACCCTTAATATCAGAAAGGAGTGATCCTGCTTCGTGAGCAAATTCATTTTTCTTTTCAACGTAAATTCTATATACCATTTTACTTATTTCTCCTTAATGATATTGAGTGCTCTCTGTCCGATGTCTTTTCTGTAGAAGGCATTGTCAAAAGTAACGCACTTAACATTTTCGTATGCCTTAGCAACAGCGTTTTCAAGTGAATCTGCAACAGCAACGACTCCGAGTACTCGTCCGCCGCCCGTTACAACCTTGTTATCAACAAGCTTTGCACCTGCAACGAAAACCTCAGCCTCAATTTTTTCATCAATCTTGATTTCAAAACCCGTTTCGTACTTTCCGGGGTATCCGTTTGATGCCATTACAACACAGCAGGCACTCTTGTCAGAGAACTTAACTTCTACTTCAGAAAGTCTTTCATCAGCCACCGCCTGCATAATTTCGAGAAGGTCTCCTTCAAGAAGAGGAAGAACAACCTGTGTCTCAGGATCGCCGAATCTGCAGTTATACTCGATAACCTTGGGGCCGTTCTTTGTAATCATAAGACCAAAGTAGAGACAGCCTTTGAAGGTTCGACCCTCTTTATTCATAGCTTCCATGGTGGGAAGGAAGATTGTTTCCATACAAACCTTTGCTACATCGTCTGTATAACAAGGATTGGGAGCTATTGTACCCATGCCGCCTGTGTTAAGTCCCTTATCGCCGTCAAGTGCACGCTTATGGTCCATAGAAGAAACCATGGGACAAAGTGTCTTTCCATCGGTAAATGCAAGAACAGATACCTCAGGACCTTCAAGGAATTCTTCAATAACAACATTGCTTCCGCTGTCACCGAATATCTTGTCTTCCATCATGGATATTACTGCATTCTTTGCCTCGTCTCTTGTCATGGCAATTACAACGCCCTTACCGAGTGCAAGTCCGTCAGCCTTAATAACTGTAGGAATGGGACAGGTTTCTATATATTTCAATGCAGATTCCTTGTCTGTAAACACTTCATACTGAGCAGTAGGAATATTATACTTTTTCATAAGGTTCTTGGAGAAAACCTTACTGCCTTCAATAATCGCCGCATTGGCTCTTGGTCCAAAGCACTTAATGCCCTTTTCCTCCAATGCATCAACACAGCCCAGCACCAACGGATCATCAGGTGCAACAACTGCAAAATCTATTTTATTATCTACGGCAAATTCAACAATTTTATCTATATCCTTTGCACCTATACCGGTACATACGGCATCATCCTTCATGCCGCCGTTACCGGGAAGCGCGAAAATTTCGGAAACATTTTTATTTTCCTTGATTTTCTTGATAATTGTATGCTCGCGGCCACCGCCACCGACTACCATTACCTTCATGAGATTTCTCCTTTATTTGTTTTTAGCTATATCCTTTGAAACAAGCTCAACTGCCTTTGGCAGAATCTTCCATTCTGCCTGTTCCATTACCCTTCTCTGCAGAACCTCGGGTGTATCACCCTTTCTGATTTTAACAGCCTTCTGAAGAATAATCTCACCGCCGTCAGGAATTTCATTTACAAAGTGAACTGTCGCACCCGTTACCTTTACTCCGTAACTGAGAGCCGCTTCGTGAACATGAAGGCCATAGAAGCCTTTGCCGCAGAATGACGGAATAAGTGCAGGATGCACGTTGATTATACGTTTAGGGTACTTTGATGTGAAATGCTCTGTAAGAATTGTCATAAAGCCTGCAAGAACAATAAGGTCAATCTTGTTTTCATCAAGGATTTCAATAACCTTATTTTCAAAATCAAGCTGTGATGCAAATTCCTTCTTAACCACAGAAACACCATTAATGCCGGCTTTCTTTGCACGTTCAAGAGCATAGGCCTCCCTGTTGCTTGAAAGAACCAGAACTATCTCACCGTTCTTTAAAATACCGCTGTTCTGTGCATCAATGAGAGCCTGAAGATTAGTTCCGCCGCCCGACACAAACACACAGATTCTTGCTTTATTCTTTAGCATATGATAACGCCCTCATCGCCTTCAACAACTTCACCGATGATATAAGCATCTTCGCCGCTTGCTCTGAGAACTTCAAGAGCCTTGTCCGCATCCTTCTTATCAAGAATAATGCTCATGCCGACACCCATATTGAATGTATTGAACATATCTCTTTCGGGAATATTACCTGTCTTTGCAATAAGCTCAAAAATAGGAAGAACCTTAACGGCACTTCTGTCGATTTTTGCACTGAGTCCGTCAGGGATCGATCTCGGGATATTTTCATAGAAACCGCCGCCCGTGATATGAGAAATACCAACAACGCTGTCAACAGCATCAAGAAGTGCAAGAACGGGTTTTACATAAATCTTTGTAGGTGTCAAAAGAGTTTCGCAAACAGACTTTCCGCCGAGTTCTTCAAGCGGAGTCTTGATGTCAGCATTTTCAACATCAAATACCTTTCTTACAAGAGAAAAACCGTTGGAGTGAACACCGCTGGAAGGAAGTGCGATAATAACATCTCCTGCCTTCATCTTTGTGTTGTCGATAATCTTGTCTTTGTCAACAACACCCACGGTAAAGCCTGCAAGGTCATATTCATCAACGGGATAGAAACCGGGCATTTCAGCTGTTTCACCGCCGATAAGTGCCGCACCCGACTGGACACAGCCTTCAGCAACACCGGAAACAATCTGAGCGATTTTTTCAGGGAAGTTCTTGCCAACTGCTATATAGTCAAGGAAAAATAAGGGCTTTGCACCTGCACAGATAACATCATTTACACACATGGCAACGCAGTCAATACCGACAGTATCGTGCTTATCTGCCAAGAATGCCATCTTGAGCTTTGTACCGACACCGTCCGTACCGCTAACCAAAACAGGCTTACTGATACCTGTAAGGTCAAGCTCAAAAAGACCTCCAAATCCGCCTATACCGGAGCATACGCCGCTTGTCATAGTTCTTGCAATATGAGCCTTCATAAGCTCAACAGCCTTATAGCCGGCAGTAATATCTACGCCAGCGTCCTTATAACTTTCGCTGAAACTTTTCATTGTCTTATTTCTCCTTATATCTTAGTTGTTGAATTTTTCTTCTATAGCTTTATTCTTTTCAAGGACTTTTTCAGCACCTGATTTTCTTGCATCATCAAGCTTCTTTGCAAGTGTTTCATCAGAAACCGCAAGAATCTGAATAGCAACGAGAGCAGCATTTGCCGCACCGTCAATTGCAACGGTTGCAACAGGAATACCTGTGGGCATCTGAACAGTCGAAAGAAGAGCATCCAAGCCGTCAAGGTTCTTGCTCTTTACGGGAATACCGATAACGGGAAGTATTGTGTTTGCCGCAATCGCACCCGCAAGGTGTGCTGCCATTCCTGCCGCCGCAATAATTGCACCAAAGCCGTTCTTTCTTGCGTTTACAGAGAAATCACGAGCTTCAACAGGAGTTCTGTGTGCAGAAAACACATGAACTTCAAAGGGAACTTCATATTCTTTAAGTGTGTTTATGGCTTTTTCAACAACAGGAAGATCGCTGTCGCTACCCATGATAATGCCGACTTTTTTCATCATAGTCCTCCTAAATATATAAATATAATTATAATTATAATATATAGTACCATATCTTGATAAAATTGTCAAGGAATTATGGGAGTTTTTGACATAAAAAAGAGGATGTTTTTACACCCTCTTTTTAGTAATTATATTTAAAACTCAACACCAAGAATAAAATCGTTGGCACACAGCTCATCAGACAGTTCAATGTGAGACAACTTTGCAGGCATTTTAACAACACATTCAATTTTACATTCGTTGTTCGAGTTCTTTTCAAAATTTACACTTTTAACAATTATTCCATACTGATTCAGAAGCTTTTCCAATTTATCAAACGGCTTTTCGCAAGGTGCAAGTTTGAATATCATAAGAGTTGTTGATGCTCTTGCAATAAGCTTTGATGAATGCAAAAACCACTGTAAAAATGTAAGAATCACCGCAGCTGAAATACCAATTATGTACTGCCCTGCTCCAATAGCCATACCGACCGCCGCCGTTGACCAAAGACCTGCCGCAGTAGTAAGACCGTTTATAACATTGCGTCTTACAAATATAGTACCTGCACCGAGAAAACCTATACCTGTGACAATTGTTGAAGCAATTCTTGTAGGATCAAAGCTGATTGCGGGATTGTCTGCGGCTCTAACTATCATATCTTCAAAGCCGTATTTTGATACAATCATAAAAAGAGCCGAGCCAAAAGCAACAACGAGATGTGTTCTTGTTCCTGCCTCTTTAAGACGCACTTTTCTTTCGATACCGATGAATGAACCGCAAATTGCGGAAATAAGAATCCTTACTATGCATTCCAAATCAAAAATATCGAACATAAAACCACCTCCGATTAATGAACGGTATTATACTCCAAAACATTTATTTTGTCAAATGCTTTTTTATAAATACAATTGACTAATTATATCTAAAATGCTATAATCAAGAAACAAAGGAGTGTTAAATTATGAAAATAGGCGTTCAATTATATTCAATGCACAAAACTTCTGCAGAGCAAGGTCTTGATATTTCTATTGCAAAGGCTCACGAATTTGGCTATGATTGTGTGGAATTTGCAGGATATTTCGGGCTTTCAACTTTGGAAATTCAAAGACTTCTCGACAACAACGAGCTTGAGGTTGCAGGTATACACCAGGACATTAACGGTTTAAGACAGGACTTTGACAATGTTCTTAAAATCGCAAAAGAACTTGGTGCATACAGTCTTTGCGTACCTTACTATAATTCCGACTCGGTACAAGGCTGGCTCGACCTTGCAAAGGAACTTGATGAATACGGCAAGCGTTTCAATGATGCAGGCATTCTTTTCGGTTATCACAACCATGCGCACGAATTTACGCCCATTGACGGACAAATTCCCATTGACCTTATATTGGAAAACTCAGCCAAAGAAAATGTGTTTTTCCAGATGGACACACACCATGTTGTCAATGGCAAACAGTCTCCTGTTGAGTATGCAAAAAAGTACGCAGACAGAATCCCCGTTATTCATGTAAAAGAAAACAAAGACGGTAACGACTGTACACTGGGCGAAGGAAACATCGACTTTCCTTCTGTTTTTAAGAATGCAGGCAGAATTAATGTTTATGTAGTTGAAAACGAAAACCACGGTACCAATGAAAAAGAACTTCTTGACAGTGCCGCATATTTAAAGAGCATACTTTAATTACATAATATTCAAGGTGGCAGAAATATGCCACCTTTTTTATATACAAAAAACGGGTGGCAAAAACCACCCGTTAAAAATCTTATTTTGCTTTACATTCAGCAACAGCATTGTCAAAGAGCTGTTCAACTTCCTGAGAAGGCTTTTTGTCAATAAGTGAAACAACAATTGCCGCTAATAATCCGCAAATAAACGCAGGTATAATTTCATAAAGAGATGTTACATTATATAAAGCAGAACCTTCAGCTGCATACTTGTGAGCCATCATCCATACGATATCAACTACAGCACCAACCAAAACGCCTGCACAAGCACCCTTATATGTAAGTCTCTTCCAGAAGAGAGATAACAGAACAACCGGGCCGAAAGACCCACCGAAACCGGCCCAAGCCATATCAACAAGAGACATTATCGGATTACTGTCACTCTCACTGAGAAGTGCAGAAAGTGCAATAAAGAAAGCAACAACAGAAATAATAAGAACTACTATACGACCAACCCAAAGTGTTTCTTTATTAGAAGCGTTCTTTCTGATAATAGGCTTATAAATATCACTTGTAAAGGAAGATGATGCAACAAGAAGCTGGGAATCTGCCGTCGACATTGATGCAGCAATAATGGCAGCAAGAAGAAACCCTGCAATAATGCCGGGGAATAAAAGTCTGGAAGCAGAAATGAATATATGAGTGCCTTTACCGGAAATAAGTAATTCTTCGCCCACATTTACACCGTCAACAACAAGCATTCTGCCAAGATAAGCAAGTAAAATCGCCGCTCCAAGAGAAAGAATTACCCAAACAATCGCAACTGTTGCACTTTTCTTAATCATGGAAGGCTTTTTAATAGACATAAATCTTACAAGAATGTGAGGCATACCAAAATAGCCAAGGCCCCAACCGAGACCGGATAAAATATCCACAGGTGTTGCATCAAAGAAATCTGCAACAAATACTTCACCGTTAATCGGATTGTTTAAAAGTGATGAGTTAAGCACTGCATCCTTTGAAAGAATAATTACAATCGGAACCGCAAGAAGCGCAATCAACATCATGAGCCCCTGGAAAAAGTCAGTCCAGCATACAGCTTTAAAACCACCAAGGAAAGTATAAACAATAACAATAACCGAGAAGATACTTAATGCAGCAACAACATTCAAATCTCCAAACAGAGCGGTAAATACCTCAGTTCCCGCAACAAATGCAGAAGCAACATAGAACGTGAAGAACACCAAGAAGATTACAGCGCAGAATACCTGAAGCATCTTTCCTTTTGAAAGAAATCTGTTGGAAAGATACTGTGGAAGAGTTATTGAATCATTAGATTCTTTTGAGAAACAACGCAAACGTTTTGCACAAAAAATCCAGTTAGCAGCCGTACCAAGTGCAAGACCGATACCAACCCATGCCTGTCCAAATCCGACAGCAAGCATGCTGGCAGGAAGACCCATTAAAAGCCATCCGCTCATGTCGGAAGCTTGGGCACTCATCGCTGTAACCCAAGGACCCATGGCTCTACCGCCCAAAAAATAATCTTTTTCGTCTTCATTCTTTGATTTTGCAAAGAAGTAGATACCGATTGCCAACACTACAACAAAGTAGAGTACAAATGAGAAAATTTCCATAAAATTACCTCGCTTTAATTAAAATACCTGTTGAGTATAACACAACAAAAAGAAAAAAGCAACAAAAATGTATAAATTAGACTAAAGTCTATACTACATTCTTGTTGCTTAGCAAATTTTTAAGTTATTATTTAGTTTTCTGTGTGTACAACAATGTAAACTATAAAGTTAAATTCAATTATTTCATAATATCGTCAAAAAGCATGGGAAGAACACTTTTTGCGTATTTTGAGAGCGAATATTCACCGTCACGTATACACCAGTCATACATAAGAGCTCTTTCGCACATAGCATAGAGCTTTACTATCTCATTTGTGCCGGTTTCACTCTTTATCTCTCCCCTGTCCTGACCTTCTTCAACAATCTTGCGTATAAGCTTATAGTAATATCTGTTGTAATCAAGAAGATTCTTTTCGCCTTTTGTAATAAGCTGTGTAGAAAGAAGCCCTGATAAAAGATTAATGTCAACCTTGTTCTCAATCATCTTGAACATTTCCTGATTCAAGTACATCAACTTTTCAAAGCAAGTCTGATCATTTGTAAGATTTGGCTCAAGCTCTTTATATTTTTCGTCAAAAACGTAGGAAAGCGAACTCAGAAGCGAATCTTTTGAGCTGAAATAGTGGTAAAAAGACCCCTTTGAAGTGCCCGAACGGGCAATAATTTCGTCAACTGTTGTATTTTCATAGCCTTGCTCATAAAACAGATTCCATGCGGCATTGACTATTCTGCTCTTCGTTGCATTGGTTTTCTTGGGCATATATGTCACCTCTGAATCTACTATATCACAATTTTGTAAAAAGTTCAATATAAAAATCCGACCGCCGTTGTTTGGTGGTCGGATTTAGTTATTTGCGCGATAACAATAATTGAAATCAATTTAATACTGCCCGCGAAATTGCCCGCGGTGGCTCACCGCTTAGTACATTCCGCCGGGTGCAGCAGGAGCTACAGGTGCGGGAGGTTCGGGTTTATCCGCAACAAGTGCTTCTGTTGTAAGAATCATGGAAGCAACGGAAGCTGCATTCTGGAGAGCACTTCTTGATACCTTTGTGGGGTCAACAATACCTGCTTCAACCATGTCAACATACTTGTCGTTAGCTGCATCATAGCCAACGCCTGCCTTGCTTGTCTTAATCTTCTCAAGGATTACAGAACCGTCCATGCCTGCATTGGAAGCAATCTGACGAACAGGAGCTTCAAGCGCCTTAAGAACGATAGATACACCTGTCTTTTCGTCGCCTTCTACTGTTTCAAGAAGCTTAGATACAGCGGGAATTACATTAACAAAGCTTGTTCCGCCGCCGGGAACGATACCTTCTTCAACTGCAGCCTTTGTTGCGTTGAGAGCATCTTCGATTCTGAGCTTCTTTTCCTTCATTTCGGTTTCGGTAGCCGCACCAACCTTGATTACAGCAACACCGCCTGAAAGCTTTGCAAGTCTTTCCTGGAGCTTTTCTCTGTCAAATTCACTCGTTGTTGTTTCGATACCCGACTTAATCTGAGCAATTCTGCCCTTGATTGCTTCGGGATCACCTGCACCGCCGACAATGATTGTATTTTCCTTATTAATCTTGACCTGTCTAGCCTTACCGAGCTGGGAAATCTGTGTGTCCTTGAGTTCAAGACCAAGGTCAGAGGAAATAACTTCACCGCCTGTGAGGATGGCAATATCTGTGAGCATTTCCTTTCTTCTGTCACCAAAGCCGGGAGCCTTAACAGCTACGCATGTGAATGTGCCGCGGAGCTTGTTAACAATAAGAGTTGAAAGTGCTTCGCCTTCGATGTCTTCAGCGATAATAACAAGCTTCTTGCCTTCCTGAAGAATCTTTTCGAGAAGAGGAAGAATGTCCTGAATATTGGAAATCTTCTTGTCTGTGATAAGAAGAACAGCATCGTCGATAACTGCTTCCATCTTATCTGTATCTGTTACCATGTAAGGAGAAAGATATCCTCTGTCAAACTGCATACCTTCAACTACTTCGCAGTATGTTTCAGCAGACTTAGATTCTTCAACAGTAATAACACCGTCGCTTGTAACCTTTTCCATAGCGTCAGCAATAAGCTTACCGATTACTTCGTCAGCGGAAGAAACAGCACCTACACGGGCTATATCCTGAGAGCCGTTTACCTTCTTGGAAATCTTAGTAAGTTCTTCAACTGCAACGTCAACAGCCTTTGAGATACCCTTACGGATAACCATGGGGTTAGCACCTGCAACTACATTCTTCATACCTTCATGTACGAAAGCCTGTGCAAGAAGAGTAGCTGTTGTTGTACCGTCGCCTGCAGCATCGTTTGTCTTTGTTGCAACTTCTTTAAGGAGCTGTGCTCCCATGTTTTCCATAGCGTCTTCAAGCTCAATTTCCTTTGCGATTGTAACACCGTCATTTGTAATAAGGGGTGCGCCGTACTTCTTATCAAGAACTACGTTTCTGCCCTTAGGACCAAGTGTGATTTTTACTGTATCGGCTACAGCATCAACGCCTCTTACAAGTGCGTTTCTTGCTTCAATGCCGTAAGCAAGTTCCTTTGCCATAATTATTTACCTCCAATACGTGAGAATTAGTCTTCAACTACTGCAAGAATGTCGGACTGACGAACTACGTTATATTCAACACCGTCAAGCTTTACTTCTGTTCCTGCATATTTGCTTGTGATAACTTTGTCGCCCTTCTTAACGGTCATAACAACTTCCTTGCCGTCAACCATTCCGCCGGGACCTACTTCGATAACCTCAGCAATGCTGGGCTTTTCCTGTGCTGCGGCTGTAAGAATGATGCCGCTCTTTGTTGTTTCTTCTGCTTCGATTGTCTTAACGACAACTCTGTCAGCAAGTGGTTTAAGCTTCATAATATTTATCCTCCTTAGAGATATTGTTAACTGTTTTTACATTAGCACTCTAAAGCATCGAGTGCTAATCACAAGAGATATTGTATACCCTTATATTTCAAAAATCAAGTATTTTTTGTCGCTTTTACATTATTTTAACAAATGTTTCACTTTAGTGTCACCTTGCGGTAATTGCCTTTTCGACAAGGTAGTAGTTATCTTCTTTTAAAGCGGTCAAAAGGTCATTGTTGTCTTTAATTTCTGACATAAATCTGACACCTGCAACACCGACATGTGTTATTTCGTGACAGTCAGAGCCTGCTATTTTGTGAAGTTTGTATTTATCAGCCCAAAGATTTGCAATACTGTCAATAAAGTGGTCGTCGTGGCTGCCGTTGAACACCTCGACACCGTATAAAAGTTCATGCGAAACAACTCTCATGTGCTCCCTGAAGGGATGAGCCTGATAATACAGAAATCCGTCTTTTTCTGAAGCATCCTTTAATTTTTCAGGAGTCCATGCCATCATATCGCCGTAATCTAACAGCTGTTCGTAAGTGACACCGTACAAAAGATAGTCATTACCGCCTGTACAGTCGAGCTTTAATTCCTGCCCGAAAAGAACGGTAAGACCGATTTTATCACCGTGCTCTTTAGCTTCAAGATAAACATCATGGAGCATTTTACAAAAGTCGGGATATCCAAGTTTATAGTGACATTCCATAGACCATCTTGACATATGGTTTGTAAGAACAAATCCGTCAAAGCCTCTTAATTTGTAAGCCTTTACCAGTTCTTCATTTTTTATAGACGCACAAGGACTGCCTTTGGCAGAATGTACGTGCATATCAAATAACATCAAAATCAGTCCTTCCTCTTAAAATACTGATAGAAATTACACTTAATCATACCATTATAGAGCTTTCTCACCTTATCGGCACGAACACCGTACAGCTTCTCGAACTCTTCCTCTGATGTAATAATGTAAATCTGCCAAGGTGAAAGTTTGGGGAAAATCTTGCCGAGCTTCTTATATAGTTCCCTTGCACCCTTTATGGTTTCAAGTCTTTCGCCGTATGGAGGATTGCAAACGATAGTTGTTCTGACATCGTCGCTTGCAATCTCGGTTGCATCTTTAACAAATGTTTTGATGTATTTTTCCATTCCTGCACGCTTGATATTTGCCCTTGCGATTTTCAAAACCTCAGGGTCAACATCCGATGCAAATGCACAAAATTCTGTATCAAGGTCGATTTTAGATTTTGCCTCTTCCCTTGCCTCAGACCAGATTTTCTTTGGCAGAAAAGCATATTTCTCGGCGGCAAAGCTTCTGTTAAGTCCCGGTGCGGTATTAGTCATTATGAGAGCCGCTTCAATCGGTATAGTTCCCGAGCCGCAGAAAGGGTCCCAAAGACGAACATTCTCACGAGGGCGAGATAGTTTCACAAGTGCTGCCGCCAGAGTTTCACGCATGGGTGCACCGCCTGCCTTTGTTCTGTAGCCCCTTTTGTGAAGTGCAACACCGCTTGTATCAAGCATAATTGACACTTTATCATTAAGTATAAAGAACTCTATCTGATAGGTAACGCCCGTTTCCTCAAACCATTCAATGCCGTACTTTTCGGAAAGTCTCTGAACAACTGCTTTCTTAATAATACTCTGACAGTCGGGTATTGAAAACAGCTTTGATTTAATCGAATGACCTTTAACGGGAAAAGCATCGTCTTTTCCGACAATCATTTCCCAGGGTATACGTTTAACATTATCAAAAAGCTCGGTAA